>NZ_LT629705.1:3104393-3784090 GCF_900103875.1 Pseudomonas arsenicoxydans
CGGCGTCGTGGCTTTCGCCTGCACCACTTGCAACGGCATGTCCGGTGCGCTGGATCCGGTGATCCAGCAAGAAATCATCGACCGCGACCTGTACGCCACGGCTGTGCTGTCCGGTAACCGCAACTTCGACGGACGGATTCACCCGTACGCCAAGAATGCATTCCTGGCATCGCCGCCGTTGGTGGTCGCTTACGCCATCGCCGGGACCATCCGTTTCGACATCGAAAAAGACGTGCTGGGCCTGGACGCCGACGGCAAGGAAATCCGTCTGAAAGACATCTGGCCGAGCGACGAAGAAATCGACGCGGTGGTAAAAGCCTCGGTCAAGCCGGAGCAGTTCCGCCAGGTCTACATCCCGATGTTCGCCATCCACGAAGACACCGGCCCGAAAGTCACGCCGCTGTACGAGTGGCGCGAGATGAGCACCTACATCCGCCGTCCGCCGTATTGGGAAGGCGCGCTGGCCGGGGCGCGTCCGCTCAAGGGCATGCGCCCGCTGGCGGTGCTGCCGGACAACATCACCACCGATCACCTGTCTCCGTCGAACGCGATCATGCTCGACAGCGCCGCCGGCGAATACCTGGCGAAAATGGGCCTGCCGGAAGAGGACTTCAACTCTTACGCGACCCACCGCGGTGACCATTTGACCGCGCAGCGCGCAACCTTCGCCAACCCGAAACTGTTCAACGAAATGGTCAAGGAAAACGGCAAGGTCAAGCAGGGTTCGCTGGCCCGCGTCGAGCCGGAAGGCCAAGTGATGCGCATGTGGGAAGCCATCGAAACCTACATGGAACGCAAGCAGCCGCTGATCATTATCGCTGGCGCCGACTACGGTCAGGGTTCGTCCCGCGACTGGGCGGCCAAGGGCGTACGCCTGGCTGGTGTGGAAGCGATTGCCGCGGAAGGTTTCGAGCGCATTCACCGCACCAACCTGGTGGGCATGGGCGTGTTGCCGCTGGAGTTCAAACCGGGCACCGACCGTCACACCCTGGCCATCGACGGCAGCGAAACCTACGACGTGATCGGCGAACGCACACCGCGCGCCGACCTGACGCTGGTGATCCATCGCAAGAACGGCGAGCGCGTTGATGTGCCGGTGACTTGCCGCCTCGATACCGCCGAAGAAGTGTCGATCTATGAGGCCGGCGGCGTGTTGCAACGCTTTGCTCAGGACTTCCTCGAAGAATCGGCGGTCGCCGTCTAAAACAGGCTGTGCGGGCAGGGGATTACACGTCCCTTGCCCGCTTTGAAGGAGCACAAATGGCTCACGCACCTCAGATCAAAATCCCCGCCACCTACATGCGTGGCGGCACCAGTAAAGGCGTGTTTTTCAGCCTCAAAGACCTGCCCGAAGCCGCACAGATTCCCGGCCCGGCCCGCGATGCGCTGTTACTGCGCGTGATCGGCAGCCCTGACCCCTACGACAAGCAAATCGACGGCATGGGCGGCGCGACGTCCAGCACCAGCAAAACCGTGATCCTGTCGAAAAGCATCAAGGCTGATCACGACGTTGATTACCTGTTCGGTCAGGTCTCCATCGATAAACCTTTCGTCGACTGGAGCGGCAACTGCGGCAACCTTTCGGCGGCAGTCGGTTCGTTCGCCATCAGCAATGGTCTGGTGGACGCTAGCCGCATTCCGCACAACGGCATTGCCGTGGTGCGCGTGTGGCAGGCCAACATCGGCAAGACCATCATCGCCCACGTACCGATCACCAACGGTGAAGTGCAGGAAACCGGCGATTTCGAACTCGACGGCGTGACCTTTCCGGCCGCCGAAGTGCAAGTCGAATTCATGGACCCGGCGGCGGAAGAAGAGGGCGGCGGTGGTTCGATGTTCCCCACCGGCAACCTGGTGGACGACCTGGAAGTGCCCGGCGTCGGGACCTTCAAGGCGACCATGATCAACGCTGGTATTCCGACGATTTTCGTCAATGCCGAGGACATCGGCTACAAGGGCACCGAGTTGCAGGGCGCGATCAACAGCGATCCGAAAGCCCTGGCGATGTTCGAGACCATTCGCGCTTATGGCGCTTTGCGCATGGGTCTGATCAAGGACCTGGACGAAGCGGCCAAGCGTCAGCACACACCCAAGGTCGCCTTTGTGGCCAAGCCAGCGGATTACGTGGCGTCGAGCGGCAAAGCAATTGCGGCGGGTGATGTCGACCTGCTGGTGCGTGCGCTGTCGATGGGCAAATTGCACCACGCGATGATGGGCACCGCTGCCGTGGCCATCGGCACGGCGGCAGCGATTTCCGGCACCCTGGTCAACCTCGCGGCGGGCGGCATCGAACGCAACGCGGTGCGCTTCGGGCATCCGTCCGGCACATTGCGCGTCGGCGCCGAGGCCAGCCAGGTGAACGGCGAATGGACCGTGAACAAAGCCATCATGAGCCGCAGTGCGCGGGTGTTGATGGAAGGTTATGTTCGTATCCCTGGAGATTCCTTCTAAACCCATTCCAGACGTATATACAAAACCCTGTGGGAGCGGGCTTGCCCGCGATGAGGCCTTCATATTCGGCATCCAAGTTGGCTGATACACCGCCATCGCGGGCAAGCCCGCTCCCACAGGACGGTATTTCAACAATAAGAATGTTGTAACTAACCGAGATTGATCCCTGAACCGAGGTCCCATTAACGAACCACTTCAAGAGTGAATCGAACATGAGCGCCAACGTCGACCTGAACAACCGCCCCGACTACGACACGGTCCTGCAGGACATCGCGGACTACGTCCTCAGCTACAACATCGAATCCAGCGAAGCCCTGAATACTGCCCGCAACTGCCTGATGGACACCCTCGGCTGTGGCCTGCTGGCCCTGCGCTTCCCCGAATGCACCAAACACCTTGGCCCGATTGTCGAAGGCACCGTCGTTCCGTTCGGCGCCCGGGTTCCTGGCACCAGTTACCGTCTCGATCCCGTCAAGGCCGCGTGGGACATCGGCTGCATCGTCCGCTGGCTCGATTACAACGACACCTGGCTCGCCGCCGAGTGGGGCCATCCATCGGATAACCTCGGTGGCATTCTCGCCGTGGCGGATCACCTGTCGCAAAAACGCCTGGCCAATGGCGATGCGCCGCTGACGATGCGCGCAGTGCTCGAAGCGATGATCATGGCCCACGAGATTCAAGGCGTGATTGCCCTGGAAAACTCCTTCAATCGTGTAGGCCTTGATCACGTGTTGCTGGTGAAAGTCGCCTCGACGGCGGTCACCGCCAAACTCATGGGCGCCAATCGTGAGCAATTGCTGTCGGCGCTGTCCCACGCCTTTGCCGATGGTCAGGCGCTGCGCACTTATCGCCATGCGCCGAATGCCGGGTCGCGCAAATCCTGGGCGGCAGGCGATGCGTCCAGCCGTGGTGTGCGTCTGGCGGACATCGCCATGCGCGGCGAAATGGGCATTCCCGGCGTGCTGACCGCCAGGCAGTGGGGCTTCTACGACGTGCTGTTCAGCCACACCAACAACGACCTGGGGCTCAAGCCTGAAGACAAACGCGCGTTCAGCTTCTCCCGCCAGTACGGCAGTTACGTGATGGAAAACGTGCTGTTCAAGATCAGTTTTCCGGCTGAATTCCATGCGCAAACCGCGTGCGAAGCGGCAGTGACCTTGCATCCACAGGTTAGAAATCGTCTGCATGAAATCGACAAAATCGTCATCACCACCCACGAGTCGGCGATTCGCATCATCTCCAAGGTCGGTCCATTGGCGAATGCCGCGGACCGCGACCACTGCCTGCAATACATGACCGCCGTGCCGTTGGCTTTCGGCAATCTGGTGGCCGAACAGTACGAAGATGATTTCCATGCCGCGCACCCGATCATCGACGTGCTGCGCGAGAAAATGGTCATCGTCGAAGAGCCGCGCTTCACCCGCGAATACCTGGAAGCCGACAAGCGCTCCATCGCCAACGCGATTCAGGTGTTCTTCAAGGACGGTTCAAGCACCGAGAACGTGGTGGTCGAATACCCGATCGGTCATCGCCGTCGTCGCACCGACGGGATTCCGCTGTTGGAGGACAAGTTCAAGGCGAACCTGGCGACGCGGTTCACCGGTCAGCGCAGTGCCGAGATTTTTGCGTTGTGCAAGGATCAGGCTGCGCTTGAGGCCGCCCCGGTGAATCGGTTTGTGGACTTGTTCGTCATTTGATCGGATAAACGCGATCCCTCGTAGGAGCTGCCGAAGGCTGCGATCTTTTCATCCTCGGTTTTTTAAGATCAAAAGATCGCAGCCTTCGGCAGCTCCTACATCGAGTGTTCAGGCTTTAAGCCATTTTTCTATTGGCAATTTGGTGATGGCAAACCCCGTCAGCAAAATCGCCGAGTACATCATCAGTTCTCGGGACAAGGCCTGGCCTTCGTACCACGCACCAATTACCACCGCGAACACCGGAAAAATGATGAACACAAACGACAAGATGATTGGGCTCAGTCGTTTGAGCAGCAAAAAGTAGACGATAAATCCGCCTACCGACGCCACCAGTCCCAGATAGAGCAGGGCGCTCCACGACCGCGCAGTAATGTCGTCGAACACCGGAGCTTCAAAGCTCAACCCCGCCACAAACAGCATCAACCCGGCCAGGCCGATGGGCAATGTGTTGTAAGTAATCACGCTGATCGCACTGCCTTGTTTCTTGGTGATCACGTAACACAGCGCATGCATCAATGCTGCGGCCAGAATCGCCAACACCCCGAAGAACTCCGCATGGTCCAGGTGCAGACCCTGGCTGCGGATAATCATGAACAAACTGCCAAAGCCGATGGTGATGCCGAGCACTTGTGAGGGGTAGATTTTCTCCCGCAGGAGCACCGCGGAAAATATCAGGATGAACACCGGCATACAGCTGAACAGCAGCGCCGTCAGGCCGGATGACACATGCATCTCGCCGTAGTTGAGCAGGTAATACGGCAGGCTGAAATACGACAGCGTGACGAACACGAAAAACCAGCGACTTTGCCGTGGAAACAACAGCGGCTCGCGACGCATCAGGGCGAAGCTGAGGAACAGCGGAAAGGCAATCAGGAAACGCAACCCGGCGGCGGTCAGGGGCGGCACACTTTCCACGGCGATCTTGATCCCCAGCCACGTCGTGCCCCAACTCAGGCAAACGATCAGGAACAGCGCGCTGGTGACCAGTCCCGCCAGCCAGGGTTTACGCGAGGTTGAAGCGCTGCTGATAGCCATGGTCATGATCGAGCTCCCTTGTCGTCGGAATTGACCTGATCGCTGATTAGGTCTATCCCTGATTGAACCTGTTTTCAGCACGCTATTCGGGATGCAAATGACTGTCAAAGTAAGTATTGCCACGGTGTCAATCCTGCGCGAGGGCTTGGCGCATGGGCGCGGCGTGAAGTACAAGCGTCTGGCCGAGGCTCTCGAAAAAAGCATCGGTGAAGGACTGATTGAACCCGGTAGCAAACTGCCGCCCCATCGCCTCCTGGCGGACAGCCTCGGCGTGACCGTCGGAACCATCAGCCGCGCGTATGGCGAGCTGGAGCGAGTCGGATTGGTGGTGGCTCGTGTTGGAGATGGCACTTATGTGCGTCAGCGCGGGATGGAGCGCATGCGGGACGTTGGCTTTCGCAATGTCAGCGATGAGCCACAGGCGTACTTCGACATGAGTCGGAACCAGCCGATTCCGGGGCAGGAGGCGGCGTTTCTCAGTCAGGGTCTGCAAGCCTTGGCCAGCGGTCCGCAGACCTTGCAGTTGCTCAGCGGCTATACCGCCGACGGCGGATTACCGCGCCATCGTGAGGCCGGGGCCCAGTGGCTGCAGCATCAGGCCTTTACGCCGAGCGCCGAGCAGGTGATTTGCGTGAATGGCGGCCAGCACGGGCTGCTCTGCGTGTTGATGGCGTTGCTCAAGCCCGGCGACACCCTGGTGACTGAGCATTTGACTTACCCGGGACTGATCAGCGTCGCACGCATGCTCGGGATAAAACTCATCGGTGTCGGGATGGATGACGAAGGACTGTTGCCCCAAGCGCTGTCGGACATTTGCCAGCATCACCGGGTATCAGCGCTGTATTGCACACCGACGATCCAGAATCCTACGGCGGCGGTGATGTCAGTCATGCGGCGTGAGGCGATTGCCGAGGTCTGTCGCCAGAACAATTTGCTGATTATTGAAGACGAAGCCCACGCCGTGCTGGCGCAACAACGGCCCTTGCCCTTGAGCCACTTTGCCCCGGAGCGCTCGGTGTTGATCGGCAGCCTGAGCAAAGCCGTTTCTGCTGGTTTGCGCGCCGGTTATCTCCACGCACCGCAACCGTTGATCGGACGCTTGAGCGCAGCGGTGCGCGGGACGTGCTGGATGGCCAACCCGCTGTCGATGGAATTGGCGGCCATGTGGATCGAAAACGGTAGCGCCCGGCAGTTACTGGGGCAGCAGATTACCGAAATCAGTCGCCGCAAGCAGTTGGTCAGTGGGGCGTTAAAAGAGGTCAGCTACAAGACCCATCTCAATAGCCCACACTTCTGGATCGAAGTGCCCGAGCCGTGGCGGGCATCGCAGATTGCGGCGGAGTTGAAGGAGAAAAATTATCTGGTGGCCACCGTCGAAGCGTTTGCGGTCGGGCATGCAGCGGTGCCGCAGTTTATTCGGGCGAGTGTGTGTAATTCGGCGGGGGATGACGGGTTGCTGCTGCAGGGGTTTGAAGCTTTGGCGGGGGCATTGATCGAGACTGTGTGATCGTCCGTCGTGAGCGTGCTCACTCCCACATTAGATCTTCAGTGAACACAGTATTTGTGTCCGACGCAGATCTTCTGTGGGAATGAGCTTGCTCGCGACAGCGGTGTAACTGTCGCCGAAAAACCTACTTGAACCGCCGCTCAACCCCTTTCTCCACCAGAATCTTCGCCGATATCTCTTCAACGGAAAAATGCGTCGAGTTGATGTTCGGAATGTTCTCGCGGCGGAACAGGTTTTCCACCTCGCGCACTTCGAATTCGCACTGGGCGTAGCTCGAATAACGGCTGTTGGGCTTGCGCTCGTTGCGGATCGCGGTGAGGCGGTCAGGGTCGATGGTCAGGCCGAACAGCTTGTGCTGGTGGGCGCGCAGGGCGGCCGGCAGTTGCAGGCGTTCCATGTCGTCTTCGGTCAGCGGATAGTTGGCCGCGCGGATGCCAAATTGCATGGCCATGTACAGGCACGTCGGTGTCTTACCACACCGCGACACGCCCACTAGGATCAGGTCGGCCTTGTCGTAATAATGCGTGCGAGCACCGTCGTCGTTGTCGAGGGCGAAGTTCACCGCCTCGATGCGCTCCATGTAATTGGAGTTGGTGCCAATGGAGTGGGATTTGCCGACGGTGTAGGAAGAATGTTCGGTCAGTTCCTGTTCCAGAGGGGCCAGGAAGGTCGAGAAAATGTCGATCATGAAACCATTGGACGTCGCAAGGATCTCACGGATGTCCTGATTGACGATGGTGTCGAAGATGATCGGCCGAAAGCCGTCGGTTTCGGCGGCTTTGTTGATTTGTTGTACCATGGCCCGCGCTTTATCGACGTTGTCGATGTACGGGCGCGTGAATTTGCTGAAGGTAATGTTTTCGAACTGCGCCAGGAGGCTTTGGCCGAGGGTTTCGGCCGTAATGCCGGTGCCGTCGGAAATAAAGAAAGCAGATCGTTTCATTTGCACCTTGGGCCTTAAGCTAATAACGAATCTTGGATATGATAGGCGCGATTTGCCGGCCGCCAGTGGCCCGCATTCTCACTTATTTTCCAGGTCCAGGCCATATAGCTGGCAAACGCTCCCCCGAGCAGCCGGCTTCTGAGCTTTTCCAACACAGTTAGTGGAGAGATCACCTTGGTAGAGTACGTAGTTTCCCTCGATAAGCTCGGCGTCCATGATGTAGAGCACGTAGGGGGCAAGAACGCATCCCTGGGCGAGATGATCAGTAACCTTGCAGGCGCCGGTGTATCGGTGCCCGGTGGCTTCGCCACGACAGCTCAGGCTTATCGTGATTTTCTGGAACTGAGCGGCCTGAACGATCAGATCCACGCCGCCCTCGACGCCCTGGACGTCGATGATGTCAATGCCCTGGCCAAGACCGGTGCCCAGATCCGTCAATGGATCATGGAAGCCGAATTCCCCGAGAAGCTCAACGCCGAGATCCGCACCGCGTTCGCCACGCTGTCGGCCGGCAACCCTGACATGGCCGTGGCCGTGCGCTCTTCCGCTACCGCCGAAGATTTGCCGGACGCTTCCTTCGCCGGTCAGCAGGAAACCTTCCTGAACATCCGTGGCGTCGAAAACGTCATTCGCGCCGCCAAAGAGGTGTTCGCCTCTCTGTTTAACGATCGCGCCATTTCCTACCGCGTCCACCAGGGCTTCGACCACAAGCTGGTAGCCCTGTCGGCCGGCGTGCAGCGCATGGTCCGCTCCGAAACCGGCACCGCCGGCGTGATGTTCACCCTCGATACCGAATCGGGCTTCCGTGACGTCGTGTTCATCACCGGCGCCTACGGCCTGGGTGAAACCGTCGTACAAGGCGCGGTGAACCCGGATGAGTTCTACGTCCACAAAGGCACGCTGGCAGCCGGTCGTCCGGCCATCCTGCGTCGCAACCTGGGCAGCAAAGCCATCAAGATGATCTACGGCGAAGTCGCCACGGCCGGCAAATCGGTCAAGACTATCGACGTGGACAAGGCTGATCGCGCACGTTTCTGCCTGACCGACGCCGAAGTCAGCGAGCTGGCCAAGCAAGCGATGATCATCGAGAAGCACTACAAGTGCCCGATGGACATCGAATGGGCCAAAGACGGCGACGACGGCAAGCTCTACATCGTTCAGGCCCGTCCTGAAACCGTGAAGAGCCGCACCCAGGCCAACGTCATGGAACGTTACCTGTTGAAAGAAACCGGCACTGTGCTGGTGGAAGGTCGTGCCATCGGCCAGCGCATCGGCGCCGGCAAGGTCCGCATCATCAAGGACGTGTCCGAGATGGACAAGGTCCAGCCAGGCGACGTACTGGTTTCCGACATGACGGACCCGGATTGGGAACCGGTCATGAAGCGCGCCAGCGCCATCGTCACCAACCGTGGCGGTCGTACCTGCCACGCGGCGATCATCGCTCGCGAACTGGGCATCCCGGCCGTGGTCGGTTGCGGCAACGCCACCCAGCTGTTGCAAGACGGCCAGGGCGTGACCGTTTCCTGTGCAGAAGGCGACACCGGCTACATCTTCGAAGGCGAACTGGGCTTCGACATCAAGAAAAACTCCGTTGATGCCATGCCGGACCTGCCGTTCAAGATCATGATGAACGTCGGCAACCCGGACCGCGCCTTCGACTTCGCGCAGCTGCCGAACGCCGGTGTGGGCCTGGCCCGCCTGGAGTTCATCATCAACCGCATGATCGGTGTTCACCCTAAAGCGCTGTTGAACTATGACGGGCTGCCACAGGACATCAAGGACAGCGTCGACAAGCGCATTGCCGGCTACGACGATCCGGTCGGTTTCTATGTCGAGAAGCTGGTTGAAGGCATCAGCACCCTGGCCGCTGCGTTCACCCCG
Source organism: Pseudomonas arsenicoxydans (assembly GCF_900103875.1). Classification (NCBI taxonomy): domain Bacteria; kingdom Pseudomonadati; phylum Pseudomonadota; class Gammaproteobacteria; order Pseudomonadales; family Pseudomonadaceae; genus Pseudomonas; species Pseudomonas arsenicoxydans. The sequence goes on from NZ_LT629705.1 coordinate 3,113,908, forward strand.
AAAAAGGTCATCGTGCGTCTGTCGGACTTCAAGTCCAATGAATACGCGAACCTGATCGGTGGCAAGCTCTACGAGCCGGAAGAAGAAAACCCGATGCTGGGCTTCCGTGGCGCCTCGCGTTACATCAGCGAATCGTTCCGTGACTGCTTCGAACTCGAATGCCGTGCCCTCAAGCGCGTGCGCAACGAGATGGGTCTGACCAACGTTGAAATCATGGTGCCATTCGTCCGTACTCTGGGCGAAGCCAGCCAGGTCATCGACCTGTTGGCAGAAAATGGTCTGAAGCGCGGCGAAAACGGCCTGCGCATCATCATGATGTGTGAACTGCCGTCCAACGCGATCCTGGCGGAAGAATTCCTCGAGTTCTTCGATGGTTTCTCCATCGGTTCCAACGACCTGACTCAGCTGACGCTGGGCCTGGACCGTGACTCCGGGATCATCGCGCACCTGTTCGATGAGCGTAATCCGGCGGTCAAGAAGCTGCTGGCCAACGCGATTCAGGCCTGCAACAAGGCTGGCAAGTACATCGGCATTTGCGGTCAGGGTCCTTCGGACCACCCTGATCTGGCCAAATGGTTGATGGAGCAGGGCATCGAAAGCGTTTCGTTGAACCCCGATTCCGTACTGGAAACCTGGTTCTTCCTGGCTGAAGGTCAAGCGTCGGCTTGATGGCGTGAGTGAAAGGGCTGCTCTCTGTGGGAGCGGCCCTTTTAGAGATTCTGTGTCCTGTCTCGGCAACAGTCATTGTCGAGTTAGGACTCATGGGCGGGCTCCTCTGGAAGCCGCCCTTTTTTGTGCAAGAGCATTATGCAAAGCAGCAGCAACCTATTTCCTGTCGCCCTGATCAGCGCCGAGCGGCGCGGCGATCTGAGCGAAGACGTCTATCGTTTGAAACCGGGCAACAGCCCTGACGGCACCGTCGAGCTGGCGGTGACGCGTCTGGGCATGGCCGATGAACCGGCTGTGCGTGGCGTGCCGGTCATCCTGTTGCACGGCAGCTTCTCCAATCGCCGGTTCTGGTTCTCCCCAAAAGGTCTTGGGCTGGGCGCCTATCTGACACGCCTGGGATTCGATGTGTGGATTCCCGAAATGCGCGGCCACGGCCTGTCTCAGCGCAACCAGAACTACCGCAAGAACCGTGTCAGCGACTACGCCCGTTACGATTTGCCGGCCATTGGTGCGTTCGTCCGCGAGCAAAGCGGCCAGGTGCCGCACTGGATCGGTCACTCGTTGGGTGGCATTACTCTGGCGGCAGCGCTGGGTGGCGAGTACATCGGCGAGCCTGTGGTCGCCTCGGCGGCGTTTTTTGGAACGCAAGTCAGCCGCACCTACTGGCCACTGAAAATTCCACCGGTGGAGTGGAGCGGGCGCTTTATTCTCAAGCGTTTTGCACAACTGTCGGGTTCACGGCTCAAGCGCGGCCCGGAGGACGAGCCCATTGGCCTGGCCCTGGAAAGCATGCGCTGGTATGGCCTGTTCGGGCGCTTTGGCGATGCCGACAAGGATTGGTGGGCGGGACTGGCCGAGGTTCGGTTGCCGGTACTGGCTGTCAGTGCCGCTGGCGACCATCAGGACCCGATGTGGGCTTGCCGCAAGCTGTTCGACCAGATCGGTTCCGAGCACAAGCAATTCATCAACCTGGGGCGCGAGCAGGGCTTTGGCGATAACTTCGGCCATGTCGAGATGCTCGTCAGCAAAGCCGCTCAGGTCGAGGTGTGGCCATTGGTGGCCCGCTGGCTGACCGATCACCAGACGCCGTTGTTGGGTGAAAAGCCGGATCTGGCGACAGCAAGCTGAGCCTGATGCTCTAACAAGGGCATTTCGCTCTGATCGGCTTGCGGCTAAGATATGACGCATTAAGCTGTTCCGGTCACTTTGCGACACACTCGATTGTCTTCCTTTTTACAGGAGTTTCTCGATGAACCATTTCCTCACGCCTGACCTGTGCGATGCCTATCCAGAGCTGGTGCAGGTGCTGGAACCGATGTTCAGCAATTTTGGCGGCCGCGATTCGTTCGGCGGCGAAATCGTGACCATCAAGTGCTTCGAAGACAACTCTCTGGTCAAGGAGCAAGCCGAGCTCAAGGGCAATGGCAAGGTGCTGGTGGTGGATGGTGGCGGTTCGCTGCGCCGCGCGCTGCTTGGTGACATGATTGCCGAGAAAGCTGCGCAGAACGGTTGGGAAGGGCTGGTGATCTACGGTTGCATCCGCGACGTCGACGTCATCGCGCAAACCGACCTGGGGGTTCAGGCCCTCGCCAGCCACCCGATGAAAACCGACAAGCGCGGCATCGGCGATCTCAACGTGGCCGTGACCTTCGCTGGCGTGACGTTTCATCCAGGCCATTACATTTATGCGGACAACAACGGCGTGATCATCTCGCCCAGTCCGCTGAAAATGCCTGAATAAAGCTTTCCAACCCAGGGGTGAGGATGTTCGAGGAAGAAAACGCGCAGTGGGGGCTGGTGCATGCCCTGGTGCTGGACGGTAAAGGCGGTGCGCGTTCGATAGCCCGGACTGAACTCGACGATTTGCAGCTGCTGGCCCATGAAAGCCTTTGGTTGCACTGGGATCGGAGTCACCCGCAAACCCAGACGTGGCTGCGCAAATCCAGCGGTTTGAGTGAGTTCAGTTGTGACCTGCTGCTTGAAGAGAACACCCGGCCACGTCTTTTGCCACTGCCGGACTCCGAGTTGTTGCTGTTTCTGCGAGGGGTCAACCTGAACCCTGGCGCGGAACCGGAAGACATGGTCTCCGTGCGGATTTTCGCATCCGCCCAGCGGGTGATTTCTCTGCGCCTGCGTCCATTGCGCGCAACTGATGAACTGCTGGTGCAGCTCGCTGACGGCAAAGGGCCGAAAACTGCCTCTGAACTCATCCTTTATATGGCTCAGTACTTGACCAACAAGGTGCAGGATCTGGTCAGTTGCCTCTCGGAAGTGGTCGATGAGGAAGAAGAAAAACTGGATGCCGACGAACGGTATACACCCGAGCATGGCGCTGTTCTGCAGATCCGTCGCAGGGCTGCGGGACTGAAACGTTTCCTTGCGCCGCAGCGCGATATTTTCGGGCAACTGACGCGGATAAAATTGCCCTGGTTTGTCGACGATGATGGCGATTACTGGAACGAATTGAACAACAGCCTGACCCGCTACCTTGAGGAGCTGGAATTGACCCGGGAGCGGGTGGGGCTGGTCCTCGAGGCTGAAGATCGGCGTTTGAGCGTGCGCATGAATCGCACGATGTATCGTTTCGGGATCATCACCGGGATCTTTTTGCCGATGAGTTTTCTGACCGGTCTGCTGGGCATAAACGTCGGTGGGATTCCGTTCTCGTCCAACCCTTATGGCTTCCTGATCGCTTGCCTGATGATGATCACGGTGGCGCTCGGACAGTGGTGGTTATTCCGACGTTTGCGCTGGGTCTGAGGATGAGTCATGTGACCCGGGCAAATTTGGCCGCGTCTTTCACAGACATTACGAGAGGTGCGTATGCACGATCCGTTTGAACAGTCTTTGCGTGACATGCTGAACGCTTCGCCGTCCACCCGTGACGACGATGCGTGTCTGGGGCGTGTCCTGAAAACCGCCAACCGGCAGGTCGGCGCTGGTGATCTGTTCAGCCTGCTGGGCCGCTGGTTGCCCGCGCTGATGATTGCCCTCAACAACGGCTCGGCGCACATCTCGCCGGTTTCCCGTCACCGTAAACCTACCGCTCGCACTGCTGATAAGGCTGATTGAATATGGAACTTGATCTCTGGACTCAGAGCCTCGTCACTGCAATGACTGCGTTATGGACCAAGGTTGCCAACTTCATTCCGAACCTGTTCGGCGCACTGGTCGTGCTGCTGTTGGGTTTCGTCGTAGCGAAGCTATTGGACACGTTGCTGTCCAAGCTGCTTGCCAAGCTGGGCCTTGATCGCCTGATGGGCGGTACCGGTCTGACCAAATTGCTGTCCCGGGCCGGCCTGCAAGTGCCGATCTCGACCCTGATTGGCAAGATCGTTTATTGGTTCGTTTTGCTTATTTTCCTGGTTTCTGCCGCAGAATCCCTTGGACTTGAGCGAGTTTCAGCTACGCTGGATATGCTTGCGCTATATTTGCCAAAGGTATTCGGTGCCGCGCTGGTGCTGCTGGTAGGGGTTCTACTGGCGCAACTGGCCAATGGCCTGGTTCGCGGGGCAGCGGAAGGCGTAGGGCTCGATTACGCTTCGGGCTTGGGACGAATTGCCCAAGGCCTTGTGATCATCATCAGTATTTCAGTTGCAATCAGCCAGTTGGAGGTCAAAACTGACCTGCTCAACCATGTGATTGTGATCGTTTTGATTACCGTTGGTCTGGCCGTTGCGCTGGCCATGGGGTTGGGAAGCCGGGAAATTGCCGGTCAGATTCTTGCGGGAATCTATGTGCGGGAGTTGTACCAGGTTGGGCAACAAGTGCGTGTTGGCGAGGTCGAAGGTCAGATTGAGGAGATCGGCACGGTTAAAACCACGCTGCTGACCGATGAGGGCGAGCTGGTCTCTCTCTCCAATCGGATTCTGCTGGAACAGCACGTGAGTAGCCGCTAATCCGGCAAACCCTGCTAATGTATGCCGCCGCAAAGTGCCCGGTAAGGGCTGCGGCGGACATTGACCTGACTGTCGGCCCGACTTGTTTTGAATAAAGCTCAATCGCTCTCTACGCGCTACGACCCCCGCGAGCTCTCTGATGAGGAGTTGGTCGCGCGCTCGCATACCGAGCTGTTTCACGTAACCCGCGCCTATGAAGAGCTGATGCGGCGTTACCAGCGAACATTATTTAACGTCTGCGCACGATATCTAGGGAACGATCGCGACGCAGACGATGTCTGTCAGGAAGTGATGTTGAAGGTGCTGTATGGCCTGAAGAACTTTGAGGGGAAATCGAAGTTCAAGACCTGGCTCTACAGCATCACGTACAACGAATGCATCACACAGTATCGGAAGGAAAGGCGGAAGCGTCGCTTGATGGACGCTTTGAGTCTGGACCCCCTCGAGGAAGCGTCTGAAGAAAAGGCGCCGAAACCCGAGGATAAGGGTGGACTTGATCGCTGGCTGGTGTATGTGAACCCGATTGACCGTGAAATCCTGGTGCTACGTTTTGTCGCAGAGCTGGAATTTCAAGAGATCGCGGATATCATGCATATGGGTTTGAGTGCGACAAAAATGCGTTACAAACGTGCTCTAGATAAATTGCGTGAGAAATTTGCAGGCATTGCTGAAACTTAGTTCAGCGCAAATATCTCTTACGTGTAGGCAAGTTCTGATAGACTTGCCGCCGAGTTGTCCCCCGGTTTGCGGGACTGCTTCACAATCACCAGATGGGGATTTAACGGATGAAACTGAAAAACACCTTGGGCTTGGCCATTGGTACTCTTATTGCCGCTACTTCGTTCGGCGCTCTGGCACAAGGCCAAGGCGCAGTTGAAGGCGAGCTCAACTACGGGAAAAAGTACAACGACAGCATTAACAATGTTGAAGATGGCTACACTCCTGGCGCTTCCATCGGTTACTTCTTGACCGACGACGTGTCGTTGAACGCTACCTACAACGCTGATGACTACACCCGTTCGAACAACGGTACCGGTAATCAGAAAATCAAGGGCGACCAGTTCGGTCTGAACGCTCAGTACCACTTCAACAACGCTGGCGACGCTCTGCGTCCTTACGTTCAAGGTGGTGTTAAGCACGGCAGCATGACCAACGTAGCCGCTGATGGCCACACCGGTCGTGACCAGTCGACTTTCCTGACTGCAGGCGCTGGCCTGAAGTACTACTTCCTCGAGAACGTTTACGCTCGTGCTGGCGTAGAAGCTGACTACAAGCTGGACAACGGCCGTTGGGACTACATCCCGTCCGTAGGTCTGGGTGTTAACTTCGGTGGCGGCAACAAGCCTGCTGCTGCTCCAGTTGCAGCTCCAGCTGAAGTCTGCACCGACAGCGACAACGACGGCGTGTGCGACAACGTTGACAAGTGCCCGAACACCCCAGCCAACGTAACTGTTGACGCTGATGGCTGCCCGGCAGTTGCTGAAGTTGTTCGTGTTGAGCTGGACGTGAAGTTCGACTTCAACAAGTCGGTAGTCAAGCCTAACAGCTACGGCGACATCAAAAACCTGGCTGACTTCATGAAGCAGTACCCATCCACCACTACTGTTGTTGAAGGTCACACTGACTCCGTCGGTCCTGACGCTTACAACCAGAAACTGTCCGAGCGTCGTGCAAACGCCGTTAAACAAGTTCTGACCAACCAGTACGGTGTTTCGCCGTCCCGCGTTCAGTCTGTTGGCTACGGCGAATCCCGCCCAGTTGCTGACAACGCCACTGAAGCTGGTCGCGCTGTAAACCGTCGCGTAGAAGCGAAGGTTGAAGCTCAAGCTAAGTAATTAGCTCGCAGCTCTGAGAAAAGCCCGGCTTAGGCCGGGCTTTTCTTTGTCTGCGATTTGGTGAAGGAGGGGGTGAATCAGGCGGATTGATCGGCGGTTACCGCCGGCAAGCCGTGCGCCCACAGAGTCGACGTTGCGCGGGCCGCCACTGCTCCGATCACCAGAATGGCGGGGCTCTTGAGCTGAAAATCGCTGGCCGCCTGTTCCATGGCTGTCAGATCGCTGCGACATACCCGTTGATGTGGCAGGGACGCGTTTTCAATCATTGCCACCGGCGTATCAGCCGCCATTCCCCCCGCCAGCAGTTGCTCCCGGATCTCGCTCAACTTCGCCACACCCATGTAGATCACCAGCGTCGTGCCGCCTTGGGCCAGAGCTTGCCAGTTCAGGCTGCTGCCATCCTGCGTGTGGGCGGTGACCAGCGTCACACCCCTAGCCACGCCGCGCAGAGTCAATGAAATATCGCATTGCGTCGCACCGGCCAGTCCGGCGGTGATGCCGTTGACCAGCTCAACGTCGACACCGTGCTCGCGCAACCACTCCGCTTCCTCACCGCCGCGACCGAAGATGCACGGATCGCCTCCCTTGAGCCGCACCACGCACTTGCCCTGCCGGGCATAACGCAGCATCAGGCGATGAATGAACGCTTGGGGCGTGGATCTACATCCGCCGCGTTTACCCACAGGAATAATCCGTGCGCCAGGGCAATGTTCCAGCACCGCGTCATTAACCAGATCGTCGATCAGCACCACATCCGCTTCTCTCAACGCCCGAACAGCCTTGAGGGTCAGTAATTCGGGGTCACCGGGACCCGCGCCCACCAGCCAGACTTTTGCGCTCATAGTGTTTTCCTCAAGAGATGACGGCGATCGGCTGCGCAGTGGCAGCCAGCAGGCGCTTGATTTCCGGTACGCAGGAGCCGCATTGCGTGCCACAGCCCAATGTCTGTTTCAGGCCCTGCAAGTCCAGGCCACGACTGATTCCGGCGCAGATGGCGCTTTGACTGACGTTTTTGCAGTTGCACAGGGTTTTTGTGCCAAGTGACGCGGCGCCCGCGTTGCCCGGTGGCGCGCTCAGCGGTGCCAGCAGCCAGCGCCGCAGTTGTTCGTCGGCGCGGCCTTCAAGCCAGAGGTTTTGCAGCCAGTGTTGGGCGAGCGTTTCGCCGGCCAGGCGCAGGGCGGTAATTCGGCCGTTTTCGATTCGTACCCGTTTGCCGATGGCGCGCCGCGGATCGTCATAGGCCAAAACCGGGCCATCGTTGAGCGCCAGGCATTGATCGATATCACGCAGCAGTTGTGGATCAGGCGCGGCGGCGCTGGCAGCGCGTATCAGCAGCGCCGGGCGCTCGCGGCCGATCAGGCTGAGGCTAGCGTAGGAAAACGCCTCACAGAGCGGTCGTAGCGTCTCGATATGCTGTTGAACATTGCCTTCGATCAGGGCGAATAGCTGCCACGGCAACTGCACCGGCTCGAGCCGCACGCCGCTGTGTTTGAGTTCCGGTTGTTTCGACAGCGGATCGAATGCAGGAAGGGTGAGGGTGTTCACGCCGCCCTTGAGAAAGCGGTCACCAAAATGCATCGGCAGAAACGCCTGGCCAGGCCGCACACTGTCATCGCTGCTGACCGGCACAATCACCGAGCCGCGGCGGCTTTTGACGTTGATCAGGTCACCAGGCTGCAGGCGATGCCGGCGCAGTTCATCCGGGTGCAAGCTCAACACGGCTTCACTGACATGACCGAAGAGCTGCGCGGCAGTGCCGGTGCGGCTCATGCCATGCCATTGGTCACGCAGACGGCCAGTGATGAGGGTCAGCGGGAAGCGTGCGTCGCGTTGTTCCTTGGCGGCGCGATACGGGTCGGCCACAAACTGCGCGCGCCCACTGGCGGTCGGGAAAACGCCGTCGAGGTACAGGCGAGCGGTGCCTTCGCTGGCGCCCGTGGGGAAAGGCCATTGTTGCGGGCCGAGACGGTCGATCAGCGCATGGCTGATACCGGACAGGTCCAGGTCGCGCCCGTGAGTCAGTTGTTTGTATTCGTCGAACACCTGTGCAGGCGATTCAAAGGCAAACAGGCTGTTCTGCCCAGGGCGCAGGTGCTTTTCCAGGCGTTGTGCGAAATCTACCGTAATCGACCAGTCGGGACGGGCTTCACCCGGTGCGACGATGGCCTGGCGAACGTGGGAAATGCGCCGTTCGGAGTTGGTCACCATACCGTCCTTTTCACCCCAGCTGGCGGCGGGCAACAGCAGGTCGGCGAAGGCGGCGGTTTCGGTGGTGCGAAAAGCCTCCTGCAATACCACGAACGGGCAGGCCTCCAGTGCGGCGCGCACGGCAGTCTGGTCCGGCAGCGATTGCGCAGGGTTAGTACAAGCGATCCACAGGGCTTTGATTTTTCCGCTACGGACCTGCTCAAACAATTCAATCGCGGTCAGCCCGGTGTTTACCGGCAGCTCATCAACCCCCCAGTAGGACGCCACTTGCGCGCGATGTTCGGCATTGGCCGCTTCGCGGTGTCCCGGCAGCAGGTTCGACAGGCTGCCGGTTTCTCGTCCGCCCATGGCATTCGGCTGACCGGTCAGGGAGAACGGTCCTGCACCCGGACGGCCGATTTGCCCGGTGGCCAGGTGGAGATTGATCAGTGCGCTGTTCTTCGCGCTGCCGGCGGTGGACTGGTTCAGCCCCATGCACCACAACGATAGAAAGCTCTTCGAGGTGCCGACCCACTCAGCGCATTGCTGCAATTGCTCGACGCTGATACCGCACAGTTGCGACACCATTTGCGGCGTGTAATCGCGCACCAGGTTTTTCAGCTCGCCCAGGCCCTCGGTGTGCGCCGTGATGAAGTCGCGGTCGATCCAGTCTTCCCACAGCAGCAGGTGCAAAATCCCATGAAACAAAGCGACATCGGTCCCGGGAAGAATCGCCAGGTGCAGGTCAGCCAAATCGCAGGTGTCGGTACGACGTGGGTCGATGACCATGACTTTCATCTGTGGACGGCGGGACTTGGCTTCTTCCAGGCGACGAAACAGCACCGGGTGGGCGTAGGCCATGTTGCTGCCGACGATCATCACGCAGTCGCTCAACTCCAGGTCTTCGTAGTTGCAGGGAGGTGCATCGGCGCCAAGACTGCGCTTGTAGCCAACCACTGCCGACGACATGCACAGGCGTGAATTGCTGTCGATGTTGTTGGTGCCTACCAGCGCTCGCGCTAGTTTGTTGAAGGCGTAGTAATCCTCCGTCAGCAACTGCCCGGAAATGTAGAACGCCACGCTGTCCGGGCCGTGTTCGGCGATGGTTTGCGCGAAGACATTGGCGGCGTGATCGAGGGCGGTGTCCCAGTCGGTGCGGCTGCGGGCCAGGCCCTTGCCAAGGCGCAACTCGGGGTACAAGGCGCGCGCGGTCAGGTCGCCGGTCAGGTGCAAGGTCGAACCCTTGCTGCACAATTTGCCGAAGTTGGCCGGGTGGGCCGGATCGCCGCTGACGCCGAGGATGCGCTCGCCGTCATGCTCGATCAGCACGCCGCAGCCAACCCCGCAGTAGCAGCAAGTGGAGGCGGTGATCTGGCTGTTCATCAGCGTGCTTCCCGCAGGGCCAGCAACACACGGCCGTTCTCGACCCGTGCCGAATGATGGTGGGCGCAGCCGATATCCGGGGCCTGGGCCTCGCCGGTTTCCAGGTCGATCTGCCAGTTGTGCAGCGGGCAGGCAACGCGTTTGCCGTAGATCAGGCCTTGGGACAGCGGTCCGCCCTTGTGCGGGCAGCGGTCGTCGAGGGCGAACACTTCGTCGTCGCTTGTACGAAAAATCGCGATGTCGCCTTTCGGGCCTGCAATGATCCGGGAGCCGAGGGCATTGATCTCTTCCAGTGCGCAGATATCCAGCCAGTTCATGCCTGCACCTCCAGGTTCTTCACGGGGATGACCTCGAACTCTTTCTTCAGCAGAGGTTGCTCCAAGCGTTCTTTCCACGGGTCCTGTTCGAACGACAGGGAGAATTGCAGGCGCTCATTCAACGCTTTGCGACGCTGCGGGTCTTCCAGCACGGCTTTTTTGATGTGTTCCATGCCGACCCGTTGCAAGTAGTGCACGGTGCGTTCGAGGTAGAAGGCTTCTTCGCGGTACAGCTGCAGGAATGCGCCGTTGTATTCGCGCACTTCTTCGGCGGTTTTGAGCTTGACGAAAAATTCCGCGACTTCGGTTTTGATCCCGCCGTTGCCGCCGATGTACATCTCCCAGCCCGAGTCCACACCGATAATTCCCACATCCTTGATGCCCGCTTCCGAACAGTTGCGTGGGCAGCCGGAGACGGCGAGTTTCACTTTGTGCGGCGACCACATGTTGAACAGGTCATGTTCCAGCTCGATCCCCAGTTGCGTGGAGTTCTGCGTGCCGAAGCGGCAGAACTCGCTGCCAACGCAGGTTTTTACCGTGCGGATGGATTTGCCGTAGGCGTGGCCAGAAGGCATGTCCAGGTCTTTCCAGACACCCGGCAGGTCCTGTTTCTTGATGCCCAGCAAGTCGATGCGCTGCCCGCCAGTCACCTTGACCATCGGCACGTTGTACTTGTCGGCCACATCGGCGATGCGTCGCAGTTCTGAAGGATTGGTCACACCGCCCCACATCCGCGGGACCACAGAATAAGTGCCGTCTTTCTGAATGTTGGCGTGGGCCCGTTCGTTGATCAGGCGCGATTGTGGATCGTCCCTGGCTTCGCCCGGCCAGGTCGAGATCAAGTAGTAGTTGAGCGCGGGGCGGCAGGTGGCGCAGCCATTCGGGGTGCGCCAGTTCAGGTAACTCAGGGTGCCGGCGATGGTCAACAGATGCTGTTCGCGGATGGCCTGGCGGATTTGCCCATGATTGAGGTCGCTGCACCCGCAGATGGCTTTTTCGCTTTTCGGTTTGACGTCGGCGGCACCGCCCACGGTGTTGATCAGGATCTGCTCGACCAGCCCCGCACAGGAGCCGCAGGAACTGGCGGCCTTGGTGTGTTTCTTTACGTCGTCGACGCTGAACAGACCGTGTTCCTGAATCGCCTTGACGATGGTGCCTTTGCACACGCCGTTGCAGCCGCAGACTTCGGCGGTGTCGGCCATGCTCATGGCTTTGTCCTGGCCTTGGTGTCCTACATCGCCCAAGGCGTTTTCGCCGAACATCAGGTGGTCGCGGATCTCGCCGATGGCGTGATTCTCACGGATTTGTCGGAAATACCAACCGCCATCTGCCGTATCGCCGTACAGACAGGCACCGACCAGCACGTCATCCTTGATCACCAGCTTTTTGTAGACCCCGCCGATCGGGTCGGAAAGGGTGATGGTCTCGGTGCCTTCGCCGCCCATGAAGTCGCCGGCGGAAAACAGGTCGATGCCGGTGACTTTCAATTTCGTCGAGGTCACCGAGCCCTTGTAGGTGGCGAAGCCCAGTTGGGCGAGGTGATTGGCGCAGACCTTGGCTTGCTCGAACAATGGCGCGACCAGACCGTAGGCGATGCCCCGGTGACTGGCGCACTCACCGATGGCGTAGACCCGTGGGTCGTAGGTTTGCATGGTGTCGTTGACCAGAATCCCGCGGTTGCAGGGGATGCCGGATTTTTCCGCCAGTTCGGTGCTCGGGCGAATGCCGGCGGCCATGACCACCAGGTCAGCGGGGATGATGTCGCCGTTCTTGAACTGCACCGAGCCGACCCGGCCATTGCCGGCATCGTGCAGCGCCTGGGTCTGTTCGCACAGGCGAAAGTGCAGGCCACGGCCTTCAAGCGCGGTTTGCAGGAGCTGGCCGCTGGTTTTGTCCAGTTGCCGCTCCAGCAACCATTCGCCGATGTGCACCACGGTGACGTGCATGCCGCGCAGCATCAGGCCGTTGGCGGCTTCCAGGCCGAGCAGGCCGCCACCGATGACCACGGCGTGTTTGTGGGTCTTGGCGGTGTCGATCATGGCCTGGGTGTCGGCGATGTCGCGGTAGCCGATCACGCCCTGCAAGGTGTTGCCGGGAATCGGCAGGATGAACGGGGTTGATCCGGTCGCGATCAGCAGGCGATCGTAGTCGGCCTCGGTGCCGTCTTCGGCGATGACCCGGCGCTTGACCCGGTCGATCTCCACCACCTTGCGGTTGAGCAGCAGCTTGATGTTGTTTTCCAGGTACCAGTCCAGATCGTTGAGCACGATCTCTTCGAAGGTTTGTTCGCCGGCCAGGACGGGCGAGAGCAGGATACGGTTGTAATTGGTATGGGGTTCGGCGCCGAAGACGGTGATGTCGTACAGCTCATTGCTCAGCTTGAGCAATTCCTCCAGGGTGCGAACCCCGGCCATGCCGTTGCCGATCATCACCAGTTTTAGTTTTTTCATTCAGGTTCTCCGGGAGCTCGGACCCGCCTTATCAGGGCGTACAGGTCGTGCTCGACAAATTTTGCGCAAACAAAAAAAGGCGTCCCGCTAGCTAACTAGCGAGGACGCCTTTGTCCTGGTCCCGTTCTCTCGGGAAGCGCATCCTTCGTCGTTGAAGGCTGGGCTTTATGTAAGTTGAAAAAGATAATGCAGCGGTTGTGCCAAGTCTCGCAAAGGCCCGATTTATGGGTTCACGACAGGGGAGGAGGGTGTTTTTGTGCACCGGTTCAAGGCGCGACGCTCGGTTTTGAAGCAGAAATTCAAAAGATCGCAGCCTGCGGCAGGTCTTGCAGGAGATCGTGGGCACCTTTAGGCGCTGCCGCAGGCTGCGATCTTTTGAATTCAGTGAAAAACTCAGCCATGAAACATCAAGTACAGCAGCACCAGATTGACCAGCAACGACCCCAGCGCCAACGTCCGCCAGACTTTCAGCGGCTCTCGCTCCAGCAGCGGTCTGGGGCGCACGCTCAAGCTGCGTCGTTCACCCTGTTCCAGCACCAGCAGCCATTCCTCTGCGGTTTCAAAGCGCTGGGCCGGTTGCACCGCAACCGCACGATCCATGCTTTGCGCGATCCATTCCGGCAGGTCGGGGCGGTAGCGACTGGCGCTGATCGGGATACCAAACCGTGGGCGCTGGAAGGCTTCGATCTCGCCATAGGGATAATGCCCGGTCAGCAGGAAATATAAGGTCACACCGACTGCATACAGATCCTGTTGCTGGGACGGCGGGTCACCGCGAAAGGCTTCCGGCGCGATATAGCTGGGTGTTCCGGGCAAAGCAGACGGTTGATCTTCAGACAGGCCAGGGCAGTAGGCGAGACCGAAATCGAGCAGGCGCAATTCGCCGTCGTCCCCCAGCCACAGGTTTTCCGGTTTGATGTCGCGGTGCAGGATTTGCCGTCGATGGAGCATGCCGACGGCCCGCAGCAGCCGTTCAGCCAAATCTTGCCACTGGGCCAACGGTAGCTGCTCCACGCGCTCATGAAGGGCGGCGAGGGTAGACCCGGAATATTCGCGCATCACGTAGTACAAATGCTGACGCTGACTGGCGGCATGCACTTCAGGAAAATGCCGTCCGGCGACACGTTTGAGAAACCATTCTTCCGACAGCAACGCTTGCCCGGCCAGATGATCGTCGCGCAACGCAACGGGCAAGGTTTTCAGCAGCCACGGTTGTTGCTGACTGTCGCGAACCCGATAGAGCAGCGATTGCTGGCTCTGGCCGAGAATCCCGTCGACCTGCCAACCCTCGAACATCTGACCCGGTTTCAGTGCCGGAGGCAGCGGCCATTGCTGCAAATGAATCAGCGCATCGCCAATGCTGGTCTCACCGAGGGCATCGACCCGCACCAGCAGGGCGCTGGCATTGTCCTGACTGCCGGCCAGGTGCGCGGCGTTGACCAAGGTCTGCGCCGCGCTGTTAAGGTCCGGCTGATCACGCAGAATCGCGGCAATGGCGGTGTCGCCGAGGACGGCCCACACGCCATCGCTGAGCAGCACAAAGCTCTCATCGAGGCGCAGTTCACCGTCGAGAAAATCCAGCACCAGATGCTGATCGAGACCCAGCGCACGCTTGAGCACATGTTGCATGCCTGGCTGGTCCCAGACGTGGTCCTCGCTGACCCGTTGCAAGGTGTCGGCGTGCCAGCGATAAACCCGGCAATCGCCGACGTGGGCCAGGGTAAAGCGCCGGCCACGCATGACCAGGGCACTGACGGTGGTGAGCAACGGTTGCCCGCCGCCATTGGCCTGCAACCAGCGATTTTGCGCCAATAGCAGGCGATCCAGTGCCTGCGCGACACCCCAGGTTTCCGGGGTGGCGTAATAGTCCAGCGCCAGGGCCTGCAAGGTCGAGCGTGCGGCGAGACCGCCGTCGGCGCATTGGCTGACCCCGTCGGCGATGGCGAACAGGTAACCCTTGCTCGCCGCCAGCGCCGGGGCCGGCGTGACCAGGCGCAGGGCGTCCTGGTTTTCCGCGCGAGGACCGATGGCGCTCGCTTCGGCAAAGCTCAGTTGCAGGCTCATTAACGTCTCAGACCCGTGCAGCGGTCACTGCCGCCGAACCCCAAGTGGTTCTCCAGCGACGCTTCACGCCGTGCAGACCGAACCAGGCGAGGACACCGAGGCTGGCGAACAGCCACAAGGCCAATTGATAGCTGCCGGTGCTTTGCTTGATCGCGCCCATGCCCGCCGCCAGGGCGAATCCGCCAATGCCGCCGGCCATGCCGATCAAACCGGTCATTACGCCGATCTCACGACGAAAACGCTGGGGCACCAGTTGGAAAACCGCGCCGTTACCCGCGCCCAGACCGAGCATGGTGCAGACGAAAAGTGCCAGTGCCGCGTAGGAACTTGGCAGGTTGAAACCCACCGCCGCGATACAGACCGCCGCGACCGTGTACATGCCCAGCAATGTGCGGATACCACCAAAACGGTCAGCCAGCGCGCCGCCCAATGGACGCATCAGGCTGCCACCGAATACGCAGGCAGCGGTGTAGTAACCGGCGGTCACGGGGCTCAGGCCATATTGGTCGTTGAAGTAGCCGGGCAGGGCGCTGGCCAGGCCAATGAAGCCGCCGAAGGTCACGCTGTAGAAAAACATGAACCACCAGCTGTCGCGGTCGCCCAGGGCTTTGAAGTAGTCGGACACGGACTTGGCTTTTGGCCGTTCAGGCGCGTTTTTCGCCAGCCAGGCGAAGACGATGAGGGTCAGGATCAACGGGATCAGGGCGAAACCGAACACATTGCTCCAGCCGAAGGCCGCCGCCAGCACTGGGGCAATCAATGCCGCCAGCACAGTGCCCGAGTTACCGGCACCGGCGATGCCCATGGCTTTGCCTTGGTGCTGCGGTGGATACCATTGCGACGCCAACGGCAGGGCGACGGCGAAGGACGCGCCGGCCATGCCGAGGAACAGGCCCAGCACCAGCGCTTGCTCGTAGCTGTGAATGCCGAGTTTCCAGGCACCGAACAGGGCGCAGATAACAATCACCTGGCCGATCAGCCCGGCGGTTTTTGGCGACAGGCGATCAGCCAGCATGCCCATGATGAAACGCAGCACGGCACCGGCCAGAATCGGCGTGGCCACCACCATCCCGCGCTGTTGGGTGGTCAGGTGCAGGTCGGCGGCGATCTGCACCGCCAGCGGGCCGAGCAGGTACCAGACCATGAAGCTCAGGTCGAAATAGAGGAAGGCCGAGAACAATGTCGGGGTATGGCCGGATTTCCAGAAGCTTGAATTCATCGCGCACCTCAGCTGTAGGGAGTCTCGAGAAAGAGTCATGAGCTTGCAGGTGGGGCGCCGCATCGGCCGCACCACCGGCCCCGGTCTCTGGGGCCAAAAACTAAAAAACGCCGCCACCTGATTCGCCATGGGCAAATAAGGTGAGCGACGTCTTTGTCGTAGGTGGGGCAACCGCCGTTGGTTACCTGTAGTGATTACTTAGCGAGATTTGTGCCATGTTCAGGATGATCGTTTCCACGCGCAGCATCTGATCGTTCCCACGCTCCGCGTGGGAATGCATCTCGTGACGCTCTGCGTCACAGCTCGAAGCGGACGCAGAGCGTCCATGGCGGCATTCCCACGCGGAGCGTAGGAACGATCGGTTAGCCCAGCAACTCACTCATGGCAATGATCTGCTCCGCCACCTGAATCAGCTTCTGCTGCCGGCTCATGGCCTGGCGGCGCATGAGGGTGTAGGCCTCTTCCTCGTTGCACTCCTTCATTTTCATCAGCAGCCCTTTAGCCAGCTCGATGCGCTTGCGCTCGGCCAGTTGCTGATCCCGGGCGTTGAGCTGGGCGCGCAAGGCCTGGTCGCTTTCAAAGCGCGCCATCGCCACGTCGAGAATCGGCTGCAAGCGTTGTGCGTGAATGCCTTCGACGATGTAGGCACTGACGCCGGACTTGATCGCCTGACGCATCACGTCGGGGTCGTGTTCGTCGGTAAACATCACGATTGGCCGCGGTTGGTCGCGCGAGACCAGCACCACTTGCTCCATCACATCGCGGCTCGGTGACTCGGTATCGATCAGGATCACGTCCGGACGCACCGTTTCGACGCGTGCGGGCAGGTCAATGGTCAGGCCGGATTCATCGATGACTTCAAAACCGGCTTCGGTGAGGGCGGCTTTCAGGCGACCGACTTTCTTCGCCGTGTCGTTGATCAGCAGGATACGCAACATGTTCGCAGTCTCCTGTCAGCGGGTGGCAAATCGGTGCGAGCTGTCGCTCATGGCGTGCAACTTGAAACTGCGGGCGTAACCGGCCGGGTCGCTGCCGTCCCAGATTTTGCCGTCGATCAGTTGGCTGGCACGCATGGCCTGACCCTCGGCGGCAACACCGACCGCCGCGGCCGCCTCACGGTACAAGTCCAGTTGTTGGACCTGACGGGCCACGCCGAGGTAATCCGGGTCGTCACGCAACAAGCCCCAGCGGCGAAATTGAGTCATGAACCACATGCCGTCGGACAAGTACGGCAGGTTGACCTCGCCATCCCCATGGAAACGCAGGGCGTGCGGGTCCTGCCAGCGATTGCCCAGCCCATCGGCGTAATCACCCAGCAACCGTGGCTCGATGCAATCGAGCGGCGCATCGAGGTATTCCGGAGCGCTCAACAGCTTGGCGGTGCTGCGTCGGTTCTCGGTGCTTTCTTCAATGAAGCGGCTGGCCTCCAGAATCGCCATCACCAGTGCCCGCGCCGTGTTCGGGTATTGCTCGACAAAGGCGCGGGTGCAACCGAGGACTTTTTCCGGGTGATCGGGCCAGATCGTCTGGGTCGTCGCCAGGGTAAAGCCCAGGTTCTGCTTCACCGCACTGGCGGACCAGGGCTCGCCGACACAGAAACCATCGATGCGGCCCGCCTGCAGGTGCGCGACCATTTGTGGTGGCGGCACCACCACACTGTCGACGTCTTGCAACGGATGAATGCCCTGGCTCGCGAGCCAGTAATACAGCCACATGGCGTGGGTGCTTGTCGGGAAAGTCTGGGCGAAGGTCAGTTTTGGGCGACTTTGGTGCACGTGCCGATCCAATGCTTCAGGACTGGTCACGCCCAACGCTTGCAAGCCATGGGAGAGGTTGATGCTCTGACCGTTCTGATTCAGCCCCATCAACACCGCCATATCGGTGGCGGCTACACCGCCGATGCCCAGGTGTACGGCGTAGATCAGGCCATACAGGCTATGCGCGGCATCGAGTTCGCCGCTGACCAGTTTGTCCCGCAGGTTGGCCCAGGACGATTGGCGCTTGAGGTTCAGGGTCAGGCCGTAAGGCTGGGCGAAACCCTGCGTAGCCGCGACCACCACGGAGGCGCAGTCTGTCAGGGCCATGAAGCCGAGGTTGATTTCGGTCTTTTCCGGGGCATCGCTACCGTTGACCCAGGCGAGTGGGCCCGCTGTGGTTTCATTCATGACTAAAACACCTTCCAAAAAAAAACGTCGCCCGAGACCCTTGCGCGAGCAAAGCCTTGTGACGACGCCATTGTCCTTGCACTCATCCCGCCGTTGGCATGAGTGCTGATGCCTATGTCGGTGCAAGGCATATGCCATCGCCCCTTGATTTTGCCGCGTGCCTCGCTTGCGACCCCGATGCCCGGCTATAATCGCCGCCTCATTTCGCCGCCATTCGAGTCAAAGCCGCCCATGTACACCCTGGCCCGTCAGCTGTTGTTCAAACTTTCCCCGGAAACCTCCCACGATCTGTCCCTGGACCTGATCGGCGCGGGCGGGCGTTTGGGCCTCAACGGCTTGCTGTGCAAGGCTCCGGCGAGAATGCCGGTGAAGGTCATGGGCCTGGACTTCCCGAACCCGGTCGGTCTGGCGGCCGGCCTGGACAAGAATGGCGCGGCCATCGACGGCTTCGCGCAACTGGGTTTCGGGTTCGTTGAAATCGGCACCATTACCCCGCGCCCGCAGCCGGGCAACCCGAAACCACGGATTTTCCGTCTGCCGGAGGCCGAGGCGATCATCAACCGCATGGGTTTCAACAACCTCGGTGTCGATCACCTGTTGGCCCGTGTGGCAGCCGCCAAGTACAAGGGCGTGCTGGGCATCAACATCGGCAAGAACTTCGACACGCCGGTTGAGCGAGCGGTCGACGACTACCTGATCTGCCTGGACAAGGTCTACGCCCACGCCAGCTACGTGACGGTCAACGTCAGCTCGCCGAACACCCCGGGCCTGCGCAGCTTGCAGTTCGGCGACTCGCTCAAGCAGTTGCTGGCAGACCTGGCGACCCGTCGCGCGGAACTTGCATTGCGCCACGGTAAACACGTGCCGCTGGCGATCAAGATCGCACCGGACATGACCGATGAAGAAACCGCGCAGGTCGCGCAAGCATTGATCGAAACCGGGATGGACGCGGTGATCGCCACCAATACCACCCTGAGCCGCGTGGGCGTCGAAGGCCTGGAGCATGGCGAGGAGGCGGGCGGTCTGTCTGGCGCGCCGGTTCGCGAAAAAAGCACCCACACCGTTAAGGTACTGGCATCGGAACTCGCCGGTCGCTTGCCGATCATCGCCGTGGGCGGCATCACCGAAGGCAAGCACGCGGCTGAGAAAATCGCCGCGGGCGCGAGCCTGGTGCAGCTGTATTCCGGTTTCATCTACAAAGGCCCGGCGCTGATTCGCGAGTCCGTCGACGCCATCGCAGCGCTACGCTGACCTTACACAGCTCCTACAGGGATAGGTGAGCAGGCATAAAAAAGGGCACCTCGAAGGTGCCCCTGGGCCGGAGCCCGCCGCCCGGATGGGGCGTGCGTGGTTAAGTCATGCAGTAATCAGATTGTCGTGTCGGAGTGTTTGGCCCTGTAAATTAGCCGACGGCGTGAAGTTCGTTGAGTCTGTGGATTCCCGCAGTGCCGGTCATACCGTCCCAGTTGTCGCCGCGTCCTTCTCGCCAGCCGTTAATCCAGGCTTGGCGTACCGACGGTAGAGTAAATGGGCAAAGCTCACGGGATTTTCCACCAACGCCATATTGATATCCGCGCAAAAATGCTCTTTCCAACGGATCACGCTTAAGTCTTCTCATAGGGTGTTGCCCTCACTTGTTGACTGTATTTATCGCGTCGACCTCAATTGAGGTCTGGCAGAAAAAATCCTGCCGTTGGGGCTCGCTGCCGGCGTCGCGAGCCAAGGTATTGACGTCGTTGCGGCGTCAACCTGTATTGAGTTCTAACCAATGCGTCACACCGATGGAATGATCGTTTTGTCATAAGGACGTAACCATTAAGGTGGTATGGCCATAAGTAACACGATGTTTGCCCGTGTTTATTGACCAAACCCCGGTATGATCAGCCCCGCGCTGGATGATGGCGCCAATCCCTTGCTGAGAATGTCTCGCGTTGCCCGGAGGCATTATTCGACGAAGGGTCGGTTTATGACATTTTGTTGCATCAACTTTTTTATCTGCCTTTGCATCTAAGCTCTTTTAACCCGGGCTTGCAGGGGTGGGACGGCACACCTTCGTGCCACGCGGGCGCTCTTTTAGAAAAGCGCCTGATTGAAAACCGGGCCGGCAATGCGTTGCCGGTTCACTTAGCTAAAGGCTTTGAAATTCCAATGTCCGATCAATTCGAAATCTTCCTCACTTGCCCCAAAGGCCTTGAAGGCCTGCTCATCGAGGAAGCCGTCGGGCTTGGCCTTGAAGACGCGCGTGAGCACACCTCGGCTGTGCGCGGCATGGCCACCATGGAAACCGCTTATCGCCTGTGCCTGTGGTCGCGTCTGGCGAACCGGGTGCTGCTGGTGCTCAAGCGTTTCCCGATGAAGGACGCTGAAGACCTGTATCACGGCGTGCTCGACATCGAGTGGCAAGACCACATGCTCAACGACGGCACCCTGGCCGTCGAGTTCAGCGGCCATGGCTCGGGCATCGACAACACCCACTTCGGTGCCTTGAAAGTCAAAGACGCCATCGTCGACAAACTGCGCACCCCGCAAGGCGATCGTCCGTCCATCGACAAGCTCAACCCGGACCTGCGCATTCACCTGCGCCTGGACCGTGGCGAAGCCATTCTCTCGCTCGACCTGTCCGGCCACAGCCTGCACCAGCGCGGTTATCGCTTGCAGCAAGGCGCGGCGCCGCTTAAGGAAAACCTTGCGGCCGCGATCCTGATCCGCTCCGGCTGGCCACGCATTGCGGCCGAAGGCGGCGCACTGGCTGACCCGATGTGCGGTGTGGGTACGTTCCTGGTCGAAGCGGCCATGATCGCTGCCGACATGGCGCCGAACCTGCGTCGCGAGCAGTGGGGTTTTACCGCTTGGCTCGGTCACGTACCGGCACTGTGGAAAAAACTCCACGAAGAGGCCACCGAACGCGCCGCCGCCGGCCTGGCCAAGCCACCGCTGTGGATTCGCGGTTACGAAGCTGACCCGCGGCTGATTCAGCCGGGCCGCAACAACGTTGAGCGTGCGGGCCTGAGCGAGTGGATCAAGATCTACCAGGGCGAAGTCGCCACGTTCGAGCCACGTCCGGACCAGAACCAGAAAGGCCTGGTGATCTGCAACCCTCCATACGGCGAGCGTCTGGGCGACGAAGCAAGTCTGCTTTATCTCTACCAGAACCTCGGCGAGCGCCTGCGTCAGGCTTGCCTGAACTGGGAAGCGGCCGTCTTCACCGGCGCCCCGGAACTGGGCAAGCGCATGGGCATCCGCAGCTTCAAGCAGTATTCGTTCTGGAACGGCGCCTTGCCGTGCAAACTGTTGCTGATCAAGGTCACCCCGGACCAGTTCGTCACCGGCGAGCGTCGCACCCCGGAACAACGTCAGGTCGAGCGCGAGCAAGCTGAAGTCGAAGTCGCCGACAACGACGTGGCACCGGGCAAGTACGAGAAGTACAACAAGAACGGCAACCCGATCAAACCGGCCCCGGTGGTGATCGAGCAGCCGCGCTTGAGCGAAGGCGGGCAGATGTTTGCCAACCGCCTGCAAAAGAATCTCAAGGCGCTGGGCAAGTGGGTCAAGCGCGAAGGCATCGACTGCTATCGCGTCTACGATGCCGACATGCCGGAATATTCCATGGCCATCGACCTCTATCAGGATTGGGTCCACGTCCAGGAATACGCCGCGCCGAAATCCATCGACCCGGAAAAAGCCTCGGCGCGCATGTTCGATGCCCTGGCGGCCATTCCGCAGGCCTTGAACATCGACAAGAGCCGGGTAGTGGTCAAGCGCCGCGAGCGCCAAAGCGGCACCAAGCAGTACGAACGCCAAGCGGCGCAGGGCAAATTCGTCGAGGTCAACGAAGGCGGTGTGAAGTTGCTGGTCAACCTGACCGACTACCTCGACACCGGACTGTTCCTCGACCACCGCCCAATGCGCATGCGGATTCAGAAAGAGGCGGCCGGCAAGCGCTTCCTCAACCTGTATTGCTACACCGCGACCGCCAGTGTTCACGCGGCCAAGGGCGGCGCTCGCAGCACCACCAGCGTCGACCTGTCGAAAACCTACCTCGACTGGGCGCGTCGCAACCTGTCGCTGAACGGTTTCTCCGACAAGAACCGTCTGGAGCAGGGTGACGTGATGGCCTGGCTTGAGGCTTGTCGTGACGAGTACGACCTGATCTTTATCGATCCGCCGACGTTCTCCAACTCCAAGCGCATGGAAGGCATCTTCGACGTGCAGCGTGACCAGGTGCAATTGATCGACCTGGCCATGGCGCGCCTGGCGCCAGGCGGCGTGTTGTACTTCTCCAACAACTTCCGCAAATTCACGCTTGAGGAGAATCTCACCGAGCGTTATGCCGTCGAAGAAATCACCGCCCAGACCATCGATCCGGATTTCGCCCGTAACGGCAAGATCCACCGTGCCTGGAAAATCACGGCCCGTTGACGGTTAAGCCGATTGGATCCACAGAGCCTTGATTTTTAAAGGCTCTTTGGTTCTTTCAGTGCTGGTCAAATTAGTGGCTAATAGCTATAACTCAACGCATGGCCAATGGGCTTTCCCGCACATGGCGTTTTGAGTTGCGTCTATGTCGTTGCACGCCGTGCGCCCCAAGATCCTGGGTTTTATCAGCGAAGATGTCTCGGCCTGGCTGGTCGGGCTGCTGGTATTGCTCGTTGGCGGGATTCTCACCGGTTTGCTGGCCTGGTCGACGCTCAATCTGTTTCAGCATCAATTGCGGCAACGTTTCCAACTGCTCGCCAGCGAACGTTACAGCCGCATCGAAGAACGTTTCGAAGATCAGGAGCAACGCCTTGACGGGTTGCGCCGGTTCTTCGCCAATTCCGAGTCGGTCTCCCGCGAGGAGTTCGACGGCTACACCCATCCACTCTTGCAGCGCACGCAGGCGTACTCGTTCGCCGCACGGGTCACTCGCGCCGAACGGCCCGACTTCGAACGCCGGGTGCGCGACGAGGGGGTGAGTAACTTCACCATCCGCGAACTCAATGGCGACGGCCAACTGCAATTGGCGGCCGAACGGGATGAGTACGTGGCCGTGCTTTACAGTCAGACGCAAAGCCGGCTCGGTTCGCCGCTGGGTTACGACTTGTGGGCCCAGCCCTTGCGCCGCGATACGTTGGAGCGGGCCAACCAACTGGGGTCCATGGCGGTGTCGAAGCCGATGCATCTGGTCAGCATCGAACCGGCTTACGCACGTGGCGTGCTGTTGGTGGCGCCGGTGAAGCAGGCCAATGACCCGGCCGGGAAACCCTCCGGTTATGTCATGGCGGTGATCAGCATGCGTCAACTGCTGGCGGATGGGTTGCCCGAGGCCAGCCATGACTACCTTTCGGTGCGGATCCTCGATTTGTCCACCGATGATCAGCATGAAGTGCTTTATGAGTCCTCCAACACGCCAGCCACCAGCGAATTGTCCGCGACACGCTTGCTGCGCATGGCCGACCATGACTATCAAGTCGACATCTTGCCCAGCGAAGCCTTTCTGCAAGCCAACCATTCCTCGGTGAGCAGCCTGGTGGTGCTCGGCGGTTTGCTCAGTCTATTGCTCAGTGCGTTGCTCTATGTGTTGGTCAGTCAACGTCAACGTGCGCTGAGAATGGTCGAGCAGCGCACCCAGGAGTTGCACGCCCGTGAGCAGGAGTTGCGCGGCACCCATGGCCAGTTGCGCGGTGTGTTGAATGCGGCGACTCAGGTGGCGATCATCGCCACCGACTTGCGTGGTGTCATCAGCACCTTCAACGCCGGGGCCGAGCAAATGCTCGGCTACTCCAGTGCCGAAGTGGTGGGGCGCATGACCCTGGAAAACCTGCATTTCCCCCGCGAGCTGGTGGCACGCGCGGCCGAATTGAGTGCGTGCTATGGCAAGCCGATTCCGACCTGCCAGGCAATGCTGGTCGAAGGGGGCGAAGAAGGTGGCCACGAGGCGCGGGAGTGGACGTTAGTCCGCCAGGATGGCAGCCATTTGACGGTCAACATGCTCGCGACCCCTGTGCTCGACGAACAAGGCCTGTGGGTCGGTCATCTGGCTATTTGCATCGATATCACCGAACGCAAGCGCGTGCATGAGGCATTGGCCGCGCGGGACCTGCTGCTGAAAAAACTCAGCGCCCATGTGCCCGGTGGCATTTATCAATTCAAGATGGAATTCGACGGGCGCTTCAGCGTGATTTACGCCAGCGACGGTATTCGCGACATCTACGAACTCGAACCGGACGTGCTGTTGTTCGACGCCGAAGCGATCTTCACGCGGATTCATCCTCAGGACACGACCCGCGTGCGCGCCTCTATCCGGGCGTCGGCGGACACCCTTAGCCCATGGCGCGAGGAATACCGTGTGCTATTACCCAAGCGTGGGCTGCGTTGGGTGCGTGGCGAGGCGACTCCGGAAGAACTGCCCGGAGGCGGCGTGCTCTGGCATGGCTACATCTCGGACATTTCCGACCTGAAGCGGGTGGAGGAAGAGTTGCGGGCGCTGTCGATCACTGACTCCCTGACCGGGATCCACAACCGCCGCTACTTCCAAGAACGCCTGACCAACGAAATGTCCCGGGTCGAACGCGGTGGCGGCGAGTTGTCGGTGATCATGCTCGATATTGACCACTTCAAACGCATCAATGACCAGCATGGCCACGCGGTGGGCGATCGGGTGTTGCAGGTGGTGTGCGAACGCATCGGTCATCGCCTGCGTCGCACTGATGTGTTCTGTCGCCTGGGCGGCGAGGAGTTCATGGTGCTCTGCCCGGACATTGATGGCGAGCACGCGCATTTCCTGGCCTTGCAGCTATGGCAAGGGTTGCGCAGTTCACCGATCGCAGGCGTCGGCATCGTGACCGCGAGTTTCGGGATTGCCAGTTGGCGCGTCGGGGAGGGCGCGGATGCGCTGTTGTTGCGGGCGGATTCGGGTGTTTATGCGGCGAAGCAGGCGGGAAGGGATCGGGTACAGGAAGAGATTAAGTAAGCATTTATGCTGACCCTGTGGGAGCGGGCTTGCCCGCGATAGCGGTGGATCAGTCAATATGATTTCGACTGACACTCCCTCATCGCGGGCAAGCCCGCTCCCACATGGATCTCAAGTGTTTGGTGGAACAGGTCAGAGCACCGAAGCCGTTTCCGGCACTTTCGGCTGGCGATACAGGTCCAGCAACACCTGATCCAACACCGACGAAGCACCAAACGGCGCCTTGTCGTTGAGAATCGCCACTACCGCCCAGGTATTGCCGTTGACGTCGCGGCTGAAGCCGGAGATCGCGCGTACCGTGTTCAGGGTGCCAGTCTTGACGTGGGCTTCGCCGCGCATGGCGGTGGTCTTCAGGCGTTTGCGCATGGTGCCGTCAGTGCCGGCAATCGGCATCGAACTGATGAACTCGGCGGCGTACGGGCTGCGCCATGCGGCTTGCAGCATTGCCGCCATTTCACGCGCGCTCACCCGTTCGGCACGGGACAGGCCGGAACCGTTCTCCATCACCAGGTGCGGCGCGGTGATGCCTTTCTTCGCCAGCCACTGACGCACCACACGCTGGGCAGCCTTGGCGTCGTCGCCGTCAGCATCGGTGCGGAATTTCTGGCCCAGGCTCAGGAACAACTGCTGGGCCATGGTGTTGTTGCTGTATTTATTGATGTCGCGAATGATTTCCGCCAGGTCCGGCGAGTAAGCCCGCGCCAGTACCTTGGCGTTGCTTGGCGTCGGGGCCAGGCGATCCTTGCCCTGGATGCTGCCGCCCAGTTCTTTCCAGATCGCACGCACCGCGCCAGCGGTATACGTGGCGTGGTCGAGCAGCGACAGGTAAGTCTGCGAACTGCAGCCATCGCCCAACTGACCGCCGACCGTCACGGTCACGCTGCCATCGGCCTGGGTCACCGGGTTGTAGCGCACGCCACCGGTGCATTGCTTGGAATTGACGGCTTTGACCTGGTTTTCAATGTTGATGGTGGCGATCGGCGGTTCCACTGATATCAGCACCCGGCCATTGTCGTTGCGTGCCACGAAGCGCAGGGCCTTGAGGTTGACCATCAACGAGTCTGGCTTGACCAGGAACGGCTTGTTCTCGTCATTGCCGTCATCGTTGAATTCGGGCAATTGCGGTTGGACGAAGAAGCTGCGGTCCAGCACCAGGTCGCCGGTGATTTGCGTCACGCCGTTGGCGCGCAGGTCACGCATCAGCAACCAGAGTTTTTCCATGTTCAGTTTCGGATCGCCGCCACCCTTGAGGTAGAGGTTGCCGTTGAGGATGCCACCGCTCAAGGTGCCGTCGGTGTAGAACTCGGTTTTCCACTGATGGTTCGGGCCGAGCATTTCCAGCGCGGCGTAGGTGGTGACCAGCTTCATGGTCGACGCCGGGTTGACCGAAACGTCAGCGTTGAAAATGGTTGGAGTGCCGGGACCGTTCAGCGGAATCATCACCAGCGACAGGGCGGTGTCCGGCAGTTTGCTGGCCTTGAGGGCTTTTTCGACGTTGGGCGACAGGCCGGTGTTGATGGAAGCGGCGGAAACGGAGAAGGCCAGGGGAAGAAGGAAACCGGCCAGCAGCAATGGACGCAAAGACTTGATCATGTGAAATAAAACCCTACAGCCGAGGGGAAAAAAGACGAGGGCATGGAGACAAAAATCCCTCAGTGGTCATGAAAGTGTCGGCATTATGCCCCAAGGTGTAACCGCTTGTGCCGTGCCAGACCTCTCTGATTTGCTATTTTTTTACCGGCGGTAGGCGTCACGCCGCCGAGAGTCGGGCAATCAGCGGCTGAAACTGCTAAAGTGCCGCCCGTTATTACTTATGAGGATTGTTCCAATGGCGACTAACCGTTCCCAGCGTCTGCGCAAAAAACTGTGCGTCGATGAATTTCAAGTTTTGCTAATTTGCGCGTAATCCTCAAAATCTTGCCAAAAATGTACCCAGCCTTCCGCATCGCTTTTTGATCCTTCAGCGGACGGTCTTCCCGCTTAAAATTCCTCGCCCGTATATGTAACTTCACTCTCCATTGGTGCCATGCTGGCGGCCAAACTGCGAAGCCCTGCGGAAGCTAGCTCGCTGCTTAGCACTGCACTCGATCTCCTCGACTCTCTCAATGACTACCCGGTTCTAGGCCTTTCATATCATCAGCAGCTAATGAAGAGCGTGCAGTCTGCAGGCGATTTGGGAGTGAGGTCAGAAGGTTATGAAGATAAGTACTTTTGAAATCAGTAAGTTAATTGTCACGGGGCACTGATTTCGCCTGCAGGAAAAAGCTAAGAGAAGGCAAGAGAGTTGTTTTGTAGATCCCTATCTAGACCAGGTCTTTAATACGATGCTGTATTGGTCGTAGTGGAAAGGAAGAGAGCAAGGCAGACTTCGTATTGCACCCCAAGAAAAAAGGTTCTTCACGGATTACCGGGAAAGACGCTCTTGATCTTCATGAAAAAGAACTCACTGTCCCGGTAACCGTACGCCATCCGCTTGATGACCTTTATTCGATTGTTTATGCCTTCCAGCTGCCCCGTGTGCATCGGCCAGCGAACCCGACTCACGATGCCCCACCAGTAAGCCTTTAGTCGTTTAGCGAACTGGATCAGCGCTGGTATTTCGCTTTTATGAGCATGGCGCAGCCATTGTTTTCATGCGGATCGCCAGCCCCAGGCGGTGCCTGGCGCCCAAAGCGCTTTAAGTTCAGCCTTCATCAAATAGACCGTCATCAACGCTTGGTTGGCCGCCAGCAGATCCTCCAAACGCACCTGTTGCTCCGGCGTTTTCAGGTTCTGCGGGTTGCGCAGCAACAGCCATCGCGCTTGCTTGATGACCTTTCGGGCCGGTTTGTCATGACGCAGTCGATTGGCTTCGTCGACGCGGACTCGATCAATCACCTCTCGCCCATATTTGGCCACCACATGGAAAAGGTCGTACACCACTCGCGCTTTGGGGCAGTGCTGACGAACCTCCAGGTCAAAAGCGGTGTTCATGTCCATCGCCACTGCTTCGATTCGAGCGCAACCCTCTGGCCCCAGCTCTTCGAAAAAGGGTCTGACCGCCGCCCGGCTACGGCCTTCGCCGATCCACAACCCCCG
Organism: Pseudomonas arsenicoxydans; assembly: GCF_900103875.1. Lineage (NCBI taxonomy): Bacteria > Pseudomonadati > Pseudomonadota > Gammaproteobacteria > Pseudomonadales > Pseudomonadaceae > Pseudomonas > Pseudomonas arsenicoxydans. The sequence continues at coordinate 3,142,126 of NZ_LT629705.1, forward strand.
TCGCGTATCCGCATCCAGGACAACGCTGGCATAACGATGACCTTTGAACAGTGCGAACTCGTCCATCACCAAGCGTCGCGGTTGCGCCTTTGGCAAAACGCTCAATGCTGCCTGCAAGGCTCGACGCTCCCGCAACCGCACGGTCTCCCAATGCAGCCCAAACATCTGCGCCACGTGCAGCGTGGGAAGACGCTCGCAAGCCTGAATGACCGCCTCAGCCAAACGGCGCGTCATGCGGGCATAGCGATCCAGCCAACTGACGGCCTCCATGCGTTTGCCACAGTCGCGGCAACCAACGCGCCGGAGCAAAACGCTGAGACGTACCGCACGACCAAGAATGGGCAAATCACGAATGACTCGCTCGCAATACTCATGTGTGGTTGAACAGGGTTTTTGGCATCCGCCACAGGACGGGAATCGGGTAGCGTGGAGTGTCAGATCGATCAGGAGGGTGTCACCATCAGGCTTGATCGTGGCAACAGAAAAGCCCTCCCAAAAAGGAAGGAAAGTATTAATATCGCGCATAAGAACGCCGGTTTGTTAGATGTGTTTGCTCGCACGAACATCATCAATCAAATCGGCGTTCTTGTTTCTGTGTTTCCCGGGATTCCGTGAGGAACCAAAAAAAAGGGCCAATCACGACGGATGGCCCTTTGAACATCAAGCTACCGGATTGATCGGCTTTTCCGGGTACCACACGTCCAGCAGCGGGCTGACTTCAGCGGTGGTCAGCTCGGTGCGGCCTTTGAGCCAGGCTTCAACGGCAGCGCGCTGTTCTTCGCTGACCGAACCACGCTTGATCAGGCAAACCAGACCGAAGTCGTCGCCGCCGACATAGCCCAGACCGTTGGCTTCCATGGCTTCTTTCAGGAACGCGTCGAGGAATGCATCGATTGCCTCGTCAGCCAAATCTTCCTTGAAGTCCAGGTTCAGCTCGAAGCCCAATTCCTGGAACTCGTCTACACAGAGCTTTTTGCGCAGACGCTGGGAGCGGTTAGTGGCCATTGAAACAATCCTCTTAAGTAATAACGCCGCGCATCTTACCAGCTAAGCGAGATGCCTGCCTGACTGAGTGAAGTTGAACCCCTAATCGGGGGGGTAGCCACTCAAAATGTGTGTAGGTGTGTATGTCGACTACAAACCCAGCTCCCCTAGGTTGGCGCTTGGGGGAAGGTCACACTCCGGCACTACCAATACGCATCCAGATGCGTATTGGTACCTACGCGAATATTCAATTAGAACGGACTCCCTTCGTTGGTATTTCTAAAGAGGTTCGATCCCCTCAGCCTCGCGATTGGATTTCTCATCGAGGTAGGGAGCAAAATGCTCGCCTTGAGTCTCTGAACGGCGGCAGGGCACGACGCGACCTCTTCCCAGCCCCGGTCGAAGCAAGAAACACCGGCAGGCTTTGGCACTCACCTCTTCGCTGAGTCGGCGCCTACTGACTCGGCCAAACAGTGTCACTCCCCGTCGGGCACGAGTTTTCGTGAGGCTTAGGGATGTTCGACATCAATACATCAGTAGGTTGAAATTTTCTGTCCATTGTCCATATTTCCCCAAACCGATGGACACCCCACCACCCCGCAAAGCCCGCTGCCCCATAACCCTCCGCCCTACCAAGCGAGCCCCCCGAGATCCATCCAAGTAGCCCCAGAGGCGCACCACCGGGTTCCCCAGCACAGCGCAATGGCGATAGTATTGTGCTATTACCCAGGGACACCCGGATGCCCAGCGCTTCTCGATTAGCGAGTGCGGAGGGCGGTAGGAACTCGGCATGGATCAGCTACGCCACAGGAACGCAGACAGACAACCATCACATCCCGAGGCGGTTACTTGGGAGTCTTCGTCGCGCCTGAGATTTGAAGAGCGACCGATTAAAAATTCAACAACTAAAAATCTCGACAACTCAACAACCCAGACGAATCACCCATACGAAAAACTCTTCAATAACCAAGGGGATCATGCATGAGTGAGCAGGAACAGGAATACGTTTTTCATCCCGCTGATCTAGTCGAATATGCGATGGATAAGCCAATTGGCGCAGCCCGCGCGGCGCTGACAATTGGGCTGGAAGACGCTGACGTTTACCCCGATATCATCATTGCTGAGCTGTCGGGGAACATGGAGTTGAATCAGCGTTTCCTGAAGAAGCTCACCGGCGCCTTGCGGAAGGATCCCAATAAAATTATTGGTGATATGCCAAATCGTATCCAGGGTCTTCAGTTTGAGCGCGATCTCGGACTATGAATTCCGTCAAATATTATTTTGGGGCTGGCGCACCTGTCCGGAGAGGTGTAACTAATGTCTATTGGTGAGAGCGCCATCACAATCCCTCCAGCCCCGGAGTTCATGCTCACGGCTCTGGATGTAGAAAAAGGTGAGCCAGTTCATCCCCTGGATCGCCTGCAGATCATGTCAGCGGATGCTTGGGAGGTCTTTACGCTGGAATTCGTTTCATACCTAGGCAAAGGTTACGAGTCAGTAACCCGCTGTGCTGGTGCGGGAGACAAAGGGCGCGATGTCATCGCCAAGTACGCAATGGGGTGGGACAACTATCAGTGCAAGCACTACAAAGATAAGTTGAGCGTTGCAAACGTAGTGGCGGAACTGGGTAAACTGGTTTACTACACGTGGAGGGGCGATTACACCCTGCCGCGTGAGTATCGCTTTGTGTCGCCGAAAGGCTGTAGTTCTGATTGCATTGACATGCTGGCCAAGAAGTCTCGCATCAAGGCTGAGATCATTAAACGCTGGGATAAGGCCTGTAAGGATAAGATCACGAAGACAGAGTCCATTCCTCTTGAGGGAACTCTATTGGACTATCTCAATGCCCTCGATTTTTCTTTTGTTGATGAGATGTCCTCCCATGAGTTGATTGAGAAGCATGCATTGACACCGTATCACACGACTCGGTTCGGGAGTTACCACTTAAAGCGACCACAGGTTCGGAAGCCCGAATCTAGTGCTGTTGGTGATAACGAGAAAGTCTACATTGATGCTCTCTTGGACGCGTTCTCTGATGCCGATGGGGCAGAGTATTCATTTGATAGCGTCATGGATACTGAATACAAGGATGACTTTGAGCGAGCGAGAATCAATTTCTTCAGCGCCGAGTCGTTGGAGATGTTTTCGCGCGATGCGTTTCCTACAGGGTGCTATGAAAAACTCAAAGGCGAGTGCCACGAAGGTGTGCACAGTGTTGTGCGTAAAAAGTTCGACGATGGATATCAACGGTTTCTCGAAGTGAGCACCCACTGCGTAAAAATCCCATATGACTCCCATCCACTACGTCATTTTTTGCAGACATCCGATCGAAAGGGCCTGTGCCATCAGTTGGTGAATGACCTGAAGTTTAAATGGATCAAGAAATAGATGATGAACTCAAAGGATTTGTACAACAGCCCTGTGGAAATAGGGGCACGCATCGCTCTGTTGCTTGCGGGCTTGGCCCGGGAGCTTGACCTAGATGAGCTTATCTTCCTTGACTATGCGTCTATTTATAGCAGTGACTTTCAAGGGGAACCAAGCCTGCACCCAGTTCTGCTGAATCGACTTGCCGAGCTGGTTCGTAGGCGAGAGATCTTCCCTAGCGCGATTAAATTATTTACCGCGAAGGGGTTGATGACTTCTCAGGTTGATGAGCGTGGCGTTCGATATTCTATCACCAGTGCAGGCAATATGTTTACCGCCAAGTTGAGCGCTGAGTATCACGCAGATTTCAGGCGGCGCGTTTCTTGGGTTGAGGAAAATATTGATTACCTCACTGCTCAACGTCGCACTATTTATAAGGTTGACAGGGTGGTCTGATGTTTATTGAAAGTGTTGTTGTGAGTGGCCCTGAACTTGCAGATGCCGCTGTTTATTTTGAAAAGGGTGCGAACGTTGTCCAAGGCGGCTCCAATACCGGTAAGTCATACATTGTTCAGTGCATAAAGTTTGCCCTTGGTGCGACCAAACCTCCGAAGCCCATCAAGGAGTCGCGAGGGTATACCAACGTCAAGGTTAAGTTTGTACACGATGATGAGAGCTCCTTCACCATCGAGAGGGGTCTTACAGCAAGCTCCAAGCCGACCTTTTACGATGAAGAGGGAAAGGTTCTAACCCTGGGGGTGAAGCACAACCCTAGTAAGATGAACTCGGTCTCCAATCAGTTTTTGGACAGGTTGGGATTGAATAGAAAGCTTTTGCTGAAAGGCACAGCTTCGCTAAATAATGCCTCGTTCTCACTTCGCGATTTCGAAAAAGTCTTTTTGATGGATGAAATGCGAATTGTAGCTGATTACTCTCCTCTGGGGACTGGTCAGAATGATGAGAGCACTAAAGAAACATCTATCCTGAAGCTGTTGCTTACGGGGAAAGACGACGCAGGGGTTAAACAAGCCAAGAAGGAGCTGGCGTCAAAGGGGGCGTTGAAGCACCGGGTCACTGCCGTCGAAGGCATCATCAAGCAGTTTTATCCGGGTGACGACGCTGCTGAGGCTCTTGAACTCCAGAGGCTCAATTCGTTTACCACCCAGGTCGCGTTTCGGCTGAAGTTGGCTGAAACTGAACTGGAAGGCGCGTTCCATTCGAGTGAAGACTTATTCACCCGGAAGGCCAACCATATCTCTGAACTGGACGCGGTCGCAGGCAAAATTGCTGAAGACAAAGCTCTCCTTGGTCGGTTTGACATGCTTGGCCAGAAGTACGAATCAGACCGCCAGCGCCTACAGGGCATTGAGCAGGCGGCAGTCCTGCTCAATGATTCAGACACGGTGCTTTGTCCAACCTGTGGCAATCATTTCGACTCCGAGTCATGCACGACGGATGTTGATGACATCAAGAAGGGTGTTTCCTTCGAATTGGAGCGAATTTCGAAGAACCTCCATGAGCTCGGGGAAGCTCAGGGATCCCTGGTGGCAGCGATTGAACGGAACACCTCCAGCGCTGAGACCACTAAAACCTCCATCGCCGCACTGGAGAAGCTGATCACCTCGGAGATCCAGGACTCGGTAGAGGCAGTGAGCGACCTGAGGGAGCTTGCCTCGTGCCTCAAGTATGATCTCTCGACGCTGGATAAGCTCGTTGCCGATAAGGCCAAGCTGAGGGAGGAGCTGAAACGACTGGGTGTTCTGCTGCTTGAGGAACAAAACAAGTACACCCCTGAAAGCTTTGAGGAGTCTACCAAGCCCCTGGTGAAAGAGATTCAGGATATCTTGCAGCGCTGGAGCTTCCCGAATTATTTCCCGGTAGAGTTCGACTTCACGGCACGGGACATCACGATTGGCGGGAGTGCTAGAGGCAATTTCGGCAAGGGATATCGAGCGATCGCTTCCTCTGCATTTGCTCTGGGGCTTATGAATTTGCTGAAGCCTTCTGGACGCCATCCTGGCTTTGTAGTGCTTGACTCGCCACTGACCACGTACAAGGAAGGGGATCCGGAGCCTGAGGACGATGATGAGGAAGTGGCAGCGGACGTGATTTATGCGTTCTATCAGGATATTGCAGATAACTTCAAAGATTCTCAGGTTATTATATTTGAGAACAAGGAGCCTGATATGGTGCTCATCCCTCAGATGAATTATCAGCACTTTACGAAGAGCAGAAAGAATGGGCGATATGGTTTTTTCCCACTAAGAGGCTGATTCAATACTGTGATGTTGTCGGTCACCCGTCACGTGGCGGGCTGATCGACTAACTGAATTCTGGCTACCTAGTCAGGCAGACTCTCTCCTTTTGATTTATTGATACTGGACACCTTTGAACTAGAGTAGATTAAGTCAAATTTCTTAAAATTGCTTGAGATGTAGCGTGCACGTCGAACTAATCTTGGGTCACCCGAGTTCAATATTCGGCCCATACGTTAGGATATCCACCAGGCGCAGCGCTTTCCGTGCATCCGTTTTTAGGTTGACGAACTGCGGTTCGCGCAGGACGGTAATGAGCATTGAGCGATCACCGGCATCTGTTGCAGCTATGAGCAACTGGCGAGTCCAGTACTTTTTCGAGTCTGGGTTATCAGACGCATACACCGCAGGAAAAGCCTGGCCGGCAGTGAATTCGCCGGCGTATACCGCCGCTAGTGGCGGGGCTGCCTCCAAAGATGCTTCACGAATAGTGCCTTCGTTGCGATCCATCGAGTCGGGTATGTTTTCTCGTGCGGCTTCAGCTGCAGCAGTTTGTGCGACAGTGAAGGTCGCAATCTCAGTAGCGGGCGCAAGTGTGCGCTCCTGTCTTTTGGCTTCAAGGGCTCTTATGGCCGCGTTACAGCGCTCTTTGAACTGATCCTGACGGGACACCGCCACAGCCCTGCGGAGCTGGCCAATTAGCTGGCCGATGTCGTCGACCATCGATACAAGGAACCAGTATGGACGCTCTGTGCCCTGCTGGCTTAGTGCGGTGGCAACAAAAGGCCAGACCTCCTGTCCTGTGAGTGTTTGCCTCTGCAGGGTCTCGCGTAGCTGCTCAGGGCCTTGAAGACACAGATCAAGCAGAAAGGATTCTGGGGGCAGATCCAAGTTTCCTTGATCAAGTCGGCCATTTGCATTTCCCACATCTGCGCCAAATTGCTCACGTGCATGTCCAAAGGCCTGTCGCATATCCTGCAAGGCGATAGGCAACGCGTTTGGGTCGTTTGGTCGGACGACTATCCTCCTGACCTCCACTCCCTCCCAGGTCAGTGGAACCAAGCGCTTATCGGCCTCAGCAGGCGACTCTCGATGATAGGTATCGCCATCGACCTCGATTATGAAGGTGAGCCCCTTGTAGATAACAACGAAGTCAGGCTCCAAACGGTTGTAGAATTTGCCGATACGAACGAAGACGGGGAGGGGAGCTACAGGCAGCTGTGCACGCGTCAGGGCAATGAAGAGCGTGACCTCGGCTTTCGAGCGAAACAGCAGCCCCTGATGCTCCCGGGACGCGATATTGTCACTTCTGACTCGTCCCTGGTTGGTGACGCCTTCACCCTTCACGTAACGCACTCACCCCTAAATCAATCGTTTTCTCGCTCGCGTACATGCTTGCTGACGGTTTGCCTTGATACGCCAAGCCGACGGGCAACTTCGGCCTGTGAATGTCCTTCATCCATCAACTCGAAGATGTCGCTCTTCAGTTTGGTCGCTTTCGCGGTGACAGGGTGTGCGGTTTTGTCCAGTTTGTTGGTAAGCGAGACGTCCAGCAAGTTCGATGAATCGAGGTCGTCATGGAGGCGACGGAGAATCTCGCGTGGTGATTGCCCACGATGTGCCGCGTAAACGACTGTCAGCAGAGACAGCGGATCAAGTTGAAAGGACTCAGCAAGCTGCTCACTTACCTCCAGTGACACCGATCTCTCAGCTGCCTCCAAGCGGCTGATTTGAGATTGGTTGATCTGCTTTGCAATTTTCTGCTGCGAGAGCTTTTTGTGGGCTCGCAGAAATTGCAGTGTTGCGGCATAGGCGGTGCGAAGCGACATTCAAACGTTCCCGTCAAATAGAACGATATGTCGAATTTGTGTTGTCAGACGCAAATGCGTATTGGCATAATGGTCTGACAAGGTCGCTATGTCTGAGACAGACGAGTGGGATAGGCCTTTGGGCAAGCTCCCTATTGCGGTGCTCGCAGGCGTCAGCATCGAAACGTTCCTTTCGAGAGAAATGCACCTTTCAATATAGAGCTAAATCGAGTCAGGGCCTTGGTTGTATCTCCCTGATTTGTGGCGCCGATAATGGATGGCGCTTTCCAGTTGTCGACCTACTTTTTGGAAATGGGCGGAACATGAAAATCCAGATTTTCTCGGATCTGCACAACGAGTTCGCCCCGTTCGAACCTCCCACAACTGACGCAGACATCGTCGTGTTGGCCGGCGACATCGACGTCCAGGCGAGAGGTGTGAAATGGGCAAACGAGACCTTCAACTGCCCCGTGATTTACGTATGCGGGAATCACGAATTTTACAAAGGCCACCTCGATCACACGCTTCGCAAAATGCGAGAGGCAGCGGCACCGCACGTGCACGTTTTGGAAAATCAGGTTTGGGTTTGCAACCAGACCCGTTTTTTGGTCACAACGGCTTGGACGGATTTTTCCTCCACCGGTGATGCGGTGGCAGCGATGGTGACATGCGGAATGTGGATGAATGACTTCCATGTGATCAGAGCCGAGGAGAGCTTTCGACGGCTACGACCCGCAGACGTGATTGAGAAAAATCGCGATGCTTTTGACTTTTTGGTGAGTGAACTCAACAAGCCGTTCGACGGGAAAACCATCGTTGTCACACATCATTGTCCGATCCCGGAAGTCGTTCTGGCGGCGATGCAGTTTGTCGAGACGCAGTAGACCTTGCCCAGGAGCGGTCACTGTCGACTTGCGAAGTGTGCGGGCAGATCGGTGTTTTGGGAGGGGAGTGTTGGCTCAGTGTTCGATGTGTTGATCACATCAATTGGTCGAGCGCGAGTTAGATGGCTGTATTTTTGAAAGAAAAGACCTGCTGTACATCCTGGCTGGCCGAGGGGCTTGAAAGCCTGTGAACTTGCCTGCTTTTCAAGCGTTCAATGAGTACGGAATTACAGGTAGTGGTGCGTAGCTGTCTTCCTGAAACCTTCCTTTTTGCACCGATGTTTATCACTCTCTCCTAAACCGTCTTTCAGTTCGCTGGGCTCACTCACGATTGAACTGCAAAGCCACCTTAGCACTGCGAGAAACCTAAATGCTCGATCCCAAACTGTTACGTAGCAACCTTCAGGAAGTGGCGGATCGCCTGGTGTACCGTGGCTTTGTACTGGATGTTGCGCGCATCGAAGCGCTGGAAGAGCGCCGAAAGACGGTGCAGATCCGCACTGAACAATTGCAGGCTGAACGTAATGCCCGCTCAAAATCAATTGGGCAGGCAAAGGCCAAGGGTGAAGACATTGCTCCTTTGATGGCTGACGTCCAGCGCATGGCCAGCGAACTTGACTCTGCCAAAAACGAGCTCGACAGCATTCAGACAGAACTGGACGATATCGCTCTGACCGTTCCCAACCTACCGGATGCCAGCGTACCCATCGGCTCGAATGAGAACGACAACGTAGAAGTGCGCCGCTGGGGCACTCCGCGAGTGTACGATTTCGAGATCAAAGACCATGTCGCGTTGGGTGAATTTAGCGGAGGTCTGGACTTTGAGTCGGCAGCTAGTCTGTCCGGCGCCCGATTTTCAGTGTTGCGCGGCCCAATCGCTCGCCTGCACCGCGCTCTGGCGCAGTTCATGATCAACCTGCACACCAGCGAGCACGGCTACGAAGAAGCCTACACGCCGTATCTGGTTCAGGCCCCGGCGCTGCAAGGCACCGGCCAGTTGCCGAAGTTCGAGGAAGACCTGTTCAAGATCGCTCGTGAAGGAGAGGCCGATCTGTATCTAATCCCGACTGCCGAAGTCCCACTGACCAATTTGGTGGCAGGGCAGATTCTCGATGCAAAACGATTGCCCCTCAAGTTTGTCGCCCATAGCCCATGTTTTCGTAGTGAAGCCGGCGCGTCGGGTCGTGACGCTCGCGGCTTGATTCGTCAGCACCAGTTCGACAAGGTCGAGATGGTACAGATCGTCGAGCCGTCGAAGTCGATGGAAGCGCTGGAAAGCCTGACCGCGAACGCCGAGCGAACCCTGCAGCTGCTGGGCCTGCCTTACCGCACCCTGGCACTCTGCACCGGCGACATGAGCTTCAGCGCCGTCAAGACCTATGACCTGGAAGTGTGGATTCCGAGCCAGGACAAATACCGCGAAATCTCGTCGTGCTCCAACTGTGGCGACTTCCAGGCCCGTCGCATGCAGGCGCGTTTCCGCAACCCGGAAACCGGCAAGCCGGAGCTGGTGCACACCCTGAACGGCTCCGGCCTGGCGGTCGGTCGTACGCTGGTGGCGGTACTGGAGAACTATCAGCAGGCTGACGGTTCGATCCGTGTACCGGACGTACTGAAGCAGTACATGGGCAACGACATCATTCGATGAAGGCCTTAAACCTTCTTTTGGCAGATGCAGAGGTCAACGATTTTGAAGAGCACTGTCTGTCATTCAGTTTGTTCGAGCAACTGGCCGGAGTGTTGCCTTTGGACGGCGAAATATTAGGTAAGTACCTGGCTATACCAAAGTGCACGCTATCGAGGGCGGCAGGTGCGGGGCATTTTTCTATGAGCGAAAGCCGGAACTTGGTGGCGTTGATCCGCGTCCTAATCGAGGCCAATGAACTCTTCGAAGGCGATGTCCAGGCAGCGAGGCTATTTCTGACTTCACCATCATACGGTTTGAATTCAAAGACCCCAATGGAGGTGCTTAGTACTGATCGCGGCGTCATTGCCGTCACCGACCTCATCGGTCGCCTTGAACACGGCATTCCCACCTGAGAGCCGCCCTCTGCCAAGTGAATTGCACTGCATTGAGAAGTGCTTGGAATCGTCGGAAAGTGATTCGATGGTGCTCAGGATTTTGGGCTTGCTGGCCGCAGACATCGACGAGCATCCGGGACGATTGAAGGCTGTTGACTCAGAATTGCTCGCCCGCATCAACTCGCTAGTCGGTGATGTGCAGATTGATCTCACTGAGCCGCTCTGCCGAGATGACGAATAAAAAAGGCTGGCCGCAGTCCACTAAACGATCCGTGTTTGCATGGCCTGACAGTCAACTGCAATCATTCAGATGATTCGCCAGCGCCTCAAACAGCGCCTCTTGCAAACGCCGTCTCTCCCTTGTCTCCCTTGGGTCATCATCCGTCAGCACATCGCTTTGGCAGTGCCTCAGCAATGCCTCACAGTCGTTTGTGTTCAAATCAAACTGAATCAATTTTAAGCTTCTCTCGGTGGGCTGCGAGATGCTGCATTTCGCGCACCCAACCCCGGAGAAAACGACGCCAGTCACGTGCGTAGCTACCCTCGGGCAATCGTGATGATAGGACACTCGCCGCTTCAAATCGCGTGTGCCAAGGTTGGGGAATGTGCTGGTCGAGTACGATCACGAAATGGTGGCCATCGCTTCCCTTGAAAGGGGTTTCTGGAACACGTTCATGCAACTCATCAATCGACATTGAACAGGCATCACCGATTGGGTTTTCGAGATCCTGATGATCGATGTCTTCAAGCTTGGCAAGGAGAGGTTTCGCTTCTTCAGAACCAGGTTGTATGCACTCTAAATTCCACAACAGCTCACGTCTTTTGCGCTCGCGTTGCCATAAGGTTTTTAGGTCTGTGCCCATCAATGTTTCATTACCTCGGTATACGTAGGTCAGTTGGCGAGTAGCGCGTTGTGGGTAGGAAAAGTCCTCTCTTGAGATTGAAATCTTTACTTTGAGCAGAGGACTCCGGGCTCAGATTTCGCATAGCTGCGCGCAAAAAAGGCGTTTTCAGCAGTCAGTATCTGGGCAGTTTGGAAGAATCGACTTTTTCAACACAATCGGCCAGGAGCAGCCATTCGCATTTTCACGTATGGCCGCGCGTGCATATTGTATTCAACGGTTCTTTTCCCACTGATCATTGCTCATCGCAAGGCGGAACCCGAGATGTGACATGGAATTCATAGGATCCGCACCCTGCCTAGCACTGACTCGAAAGCTCGTACAGTAGCTGTCACTACAAAGAAAAGAACCACCTCGAATCACGCGTTGCGGTGCATTCGCTGTTACTCCCAGACTTGGATCATAGCTCTCGGATGGGCCCAGAGGGTTAAACGAGACTCCGCCAGCCGACTGACGTTTGAGTTCAAGGTTAAAGGCATCAGTACGATACCAATCGGCGACCCACTGCCAGACGTTTCCGGACATATCGTATAATCCGTAGGCGTTGGGTCTGTAACTACCTACCGGTTTTGTTCCGATTTTGTATTTATTGCTCGACCTGGCAACAGGAAAAGGCTGAACTTCATCCCAGGTATTGGCCATCTTTTCGCCACTGGGCGTGAACTCATTCCCCCACGCATAGTTCGCTTGTTCCAGTCCCCCTCTTGCCGCGTACTCCCATTCGGCCTCGGTGAGTAGGCGCTTGTGCGCCCATGCAGCGTACGCCTGCACATCTTCACTTGAAACCTGAACAACTGGATGGTTTTCCTTGCCCTCGATTGTACTGTCAGGCCCCAGCGGGTGACGCCAGTCAGCCCCGGGGACAAATGCCCACCACTGGCTGAAATCATTGAGCGGGATCGGCCTGTCTGTACCCACAAAAACCATTGCGCCAGGTACCATGAGGCTGTCATCCGGCTCAGGTGTACCCACCGGCAGTTGGACTTTCAGATCTTCCCATTTGGGTTTGCGTTCGGCGGTGGTGACGTAATGCGTTTCAGAAATGAAACGGGCGAAATCGGCATTGGTGACGTCGTAGCGGTCAATCCAAAACCCATCGAGTCGAACCTTGTGCGCCGGCCCTTCGTTTGGCCGAGCCTGCTTATGATCGCTCCCCATCAAAAATTCGCCAGGAGGAAGCCAGACCATATCCAGGGGGCCACTTTTTCCATCACCCAAAATCAAAGGTGACGGATGACGAATGTACTGATACACCGCAAAAGTCACGCCGGCAGACACTACCCCGACTAAGACTATGGCAATGCCCCAGCGCCGTTTCCTGACAAGCATTTGCGCTTCCCATAGTTACTCTGGCTGAAGCTTTTCCTCAGCCTCTCTGGCGTCAAGATCATTTATAGACGCAGTGCCTTTGTTGTCAACGGCCATACCGTTCACAAACGACACCACGATCCCGCTGACACCGCGCCAGCTGATATATCTGGCGCGCTGGTTGTGCTGCAGATCGTTGGACGAATGCGCCCGGCGAAATTGATTAAGTTGATATTTGTCAATTAACGCAGAACAACCAAGGCGGGCTTTGAATCGAAAGCTATCATTAAGCCGACCAGTCACTGACTCGCAGCGGAACATCCCCGCGCTGGAGCACATGATGAGCGTCCCTCGTTCAACCTCAGCACGGCAACCTATCCAACCGTTGCTACGATGCCTTGCCCTTGGCCTCGGCGTGTTCGTCGGCTGCGCACAAGCCGATCAACTCAATGGCCCCCCCGGCGCGACCAGCACCACCCGAGTCATTTCCGGCGAGCAGCTACCAGCGCCCGATCTGCCGTTCGGGGGCACGATCACTGACATTGCGCAAAACTCTAAACCCTACTGGCCGGCGACCATCGTGCCGCCCAGGGGCGCGCCGAATGTGTTGCTGATCATCACCGATGACGCCGGCTATGGCGTGTCCAGCACATTTGGCGGAGTGATCCCGACCCCAAACATGGATCGTATTGCTGCCAACGGTCTGCGCTTCACCAACTTTAACTCCACCGCACTCTGCTCGCCGACCCGTGCAGCTCTGATTACCGGACGCAACCACCATTCGGTCGGTTTCGGGACTATTTCCGAAGCTGCCACCGGCTATCCCGGCTATGACAGCATCATTGAAAAGGACTCGGCCACAGTTGGCCGAATATTGCAGGACAATGGCTACCACACCTCATGGTTCGGCAAGGATCACAACACTCCAGCTTTTCAGGCCAGTCAGGCCGGGCCCTTCGATCAGTGGCCAACCGGTATGGGTTTTGAGTACTTCTATGGCTTTGTCGGTGGTGACACCAATCAATGGCAGCCCAACCTGTTCCGCAACACCACACAGATCTATCCGTTCGAGGGTAAGCCCGGGTGGAACCTGACCACGGCGATGGCCGACGATGCGATTGACTACATGCAACGCATGAACACGCTGACTCCGGATCGTCCCTTCTTCGTCTACTACGCGCCCGGCGGCACCCACGCGCCGCACCATCCGACACCGGAATGGATCAAGAAGATCAGCGATATGCACCTCTTCGACGGCGGCTGGAACCAACTGCGCGAAACCATTTTCGCCAACCAGAAGAAGCTCGGCGTGATCCCGCCGGACACCAAGCTAACCCCTTGGCCAAAAGACCTGCTGCCCGAATGGGATAGCCTGAGCGCCGACCAGAAGAAGCTGTATATTCGCCAGGCTGAGGTGTTTGCTGCTTATGAGAGCTACACCGATCACGAAATTGGCCGGGTGATCCAGGCCGTTGAGGACATGGGCCAGCTCGACAACACTCTGGTCATCTATATCACCGGCGACAACGGCACCAGCTCCGAAGGCCAGATGTTTGGTACACCCAACGAGGTTGCCATGTTCAATGGTGTGCAAATACCGGTCGAGGTGCAGCTGAAAAAATTCTATGACGTCTGGGGTACCGACCAGACCTACAACCACATGGCCGCTGGCTGGGCCTGGGCCTTCGATACACCCTTCACATGGGTCAAGCAGGTGGCCTCCCACCTGGGGGGCGTGCGCCAGGGCATGGCTATCTCCTGGCCTGCACGGATCATTGACAGGGGCGGTATCCGTCCCCAGTTCCACCACATCATTGACATCGTACCGACCATTCTGGAAGCAGCGGGAATCAGTGCGCCAAAGGTGGTGAGTGGTATTCCTCAGAAACCGATAGAGGGCACCAGCCTGCTGTACACCTTCGACAAAGCCAACACCCAGGCGCCATCCACCCACAAGACCCAGTACTTCGAAATGATGGGTGACCATGCTCTCTATCACGACGGTTGGATGGCCAGTACCAAAGTGGTGCGGGCACCGTGGAACATGACCGCCAAGGCAACTGATCCGATGAAAATGCAATGGGAGCTGTTCAACTTGAACGAGGACTATTCGCAGTCCACCGATCTAGCGACGCAACATCCTGAAAAGCTCAAGCAACTCCAGGCCATGTTCATGGAAGAGGCACGCAAGTATCAGGTACTGCCGCTCGATACTTCGGTGCTTCCTCGGATGATCGCCCCTAGGCCGAGCATTACAGCCGGACGCAATGTGTTCACTTGGAACCATCCGCTGATTGGTACACCCAATGGTGATGCGCCGAGCGTGCTGAATACTTCCTACACCTTCACCGCTGAGGTGGAGATTGCGCAGGACGGCGCCGAAGGCATGCTGATCACCCAAGGCGGACGCTTTGCCGGCTACGGCTTCTATGTGCTGAAGAATAAGCCGGTGTTCCTGTGGAACCTGCTCGATCTGGAGCGTATGCGTTGGGAAGGCTCCGACGCACTCACGCCGGGCAAACACGTGCTGGAATTTGACTTCAAGTACGACGGTGTGGGTGCGGAGACGCTGGGGTACAACAATTTCTCCGGCGTTGGTCGTGGCGGTCTGGGTACCCTCAAGGTGGATGGCAAGCTGGTAGATCAGCACAAGATGGAGCACAGTTTGCCTTTCACCCTGGCATGGGATGAAAGTCTGGACATCGGTTCTGACACCCTCACCGGGGTCAACGACGCTGATTACCTACCGCCGTTCACCTTCACCGGCAAACTGAACAAGGTTACCTTAAAGATCGATCGGCCCCAGCTAAGCAAGGCCGATATCGAGAAACTGGAGCAGGCCCAGCAAGCCATCGAAAGTGGCAAAGAGTAAGGTCTCAGGTCGAAAGCGGGGCGTTAGCGCCCCACGCTTTTCGTTGGTACTTCATGGATCACTTGGCTATGGGTACTCAACGATCATTGTTTTACGGCGTGACCATCGTTCATAGCTGGGCCGTCCGCTGGTTTCTTCTCAGGAACCTTAAAGCTCACTGTCGTACTGGTGAGGATTTTGTGAGTCGGGTCGGCGACTTCCAGTAAAACCTTGTGAGTGCCAGGCGTCAGTCCAACCAAGATAATCGGGTCTTCACTGGTATGAGCCCATGTACCTTTCCAGTCATCGACGGTCACGTGGAGGTGGCCAAGACGTGGTGATACATCACCAGCAGTTTTTCCAAATACTGGCATGATCCTGACGTGCTCTGTTCGGTACTGGATGATGACCACTCCGCGGGCGAGCGGCTCGGCCAGTGGCGGATAGGCGATGAGTTTTGGTAGCGTCTCAGATTCCAAGGGGAGTATTGCTGGGGGGGCGATCGATGTCTGCTTCCCCTTGGGAGAAGGCTGCTGTGCAAGAAAAGCCGCACAAGGCAAAGACGATCAGATTTCTGAGAGCGAGGGACATGAAGTTTTTCTCCCGCGAGATTTTATTTAAGGCTAGATCAATCCAACTCGTTGTCTATGTCGAAGTGAATGTGTCGCATAACGTCCGCTCCTGGCCGCTCTCTGCCGATCATGGTTACAAAGGATGCTGGTTAAATTCGATGCAATCATTGGGCAGAACGAATGCAAATGACTGGTCAGCTCGAATGCAAACGGGTGGTCAAGTGGAGTGCAATTTCGCACCATGTACGCTAGGAGCTTCAGATCAGTCAGGCCGCATAGCATTCTACTGGATGAAGCGCGGATAAGGTTTCGAAGGTGGTTTTTCTAGATCCTCGATGCCAGCGTATTTTTCTGCGCAGTCGTGTCAACAAAAATATTTTTTCAGAGGGCCCCTTGAGATTTTTTTCCAGCGACGGATCTCTTTATTTGAGACCAACAAAAAAACAGCGATCTCGGCGCTTCACCTTCCGCAGCTCTTGCTGGGGAAATGATGTAGGTTTTTTGCTTTTGCTTTTGCTTTTGCTTTTGCAGTGCTCCTGCTTCTGGCCCTTTCTTACGATGTATCCAGCTGACGCTGACGTATAGCCGCCCTGTGGGATAGCAAAATCGCCCCCTGTGCGGCGAAAGCCGCTGCTTTCCAGTTTGATTTCAAACAATGAGTCATTTTTTGAAAAAAATACCCATGTCGGACAACGTTCACATTAGAGCAAATCCGCCACAGGAACTGGGAGAGCAGATGCAACAAGAACTTGAATGGGATGTTTGGCGCTTCGCCCAGCAGACATGTGACACGGCAGCTTTTGTGCGACTGCTTGAAAGGGCGGTCGGCAGTTTCAAGAGAGAGCCTGGGCTTGATCCTACCGTGCGGTTGTTCGCATCAGGGATTGGCGTGGAGAACATCAGGGTGCTGCGTGACGTGATGAAACGTCATGATATCTATGCAGGCCCGTCTGCAGACTACGTCGAGCTAAGATCTCGTCTGAAAATGCATTTGCGCGACCACTTACAACTGCACCTTATGAAGAGTGGTCATGCCACCGATGCAATGAAAGATGATCAGTTGGGTCGAGATCTGGGGCTGTAGAAGGCTCCGCATTGTTGCGCTCGTCCGTATTGCCAGCACCAAAAACCTGAGCAAACTCGCTAATCACACGGCCAAAAATGGCAGACACAGAGCTTTCGACCCTAGTCGGACATAAAGCGCTTATTTCCATCAATCAACAGTTTATTTCGAAGGCAGACCAAAGCTGGCGATGAGGCTTGCCGTCGCTAGAACACACATCACAACGAGCAAAGGTGTTGAGCCGAGTTTGTCCAGAATAACAGCAGCTGCCACTGGGCCTACGGCCTGTGCGATCATCATTGAACGGGCCAATAAGCCCATGCGAGCACCGTAGCCGTCTTGCCCAAAAAGAGCCAATGGTAGTGTCCCTCGTGCAATGGTCAGAATCCCATTTCCAGCGCCGTATAGCGCCATCGCAATGAATGCCAGCCATGGAATAGCCGGTACCAGTAGCCCGATTCCTATCCCGCTTAGCAATATCGCGGCCTTTGCGGATGTGGTCGGATGCAAGTTTCGCCCAAAGGAAAACTCTGCAAGCCGAGCTACGACTTGAGATGGCCCTATCATCATGCCGATGGCCAGTGCTGTGGCCGTAGCGATACCGAGCAGTTTCAGTACATTAAGTAGATGGACAGAAACTGAAGAGATCACCAGCGACTGGAGTGTCAGTAGCGCTGCCAACAGCAGAAAGAGGCGATTACCTGATTTTGTGTGATGGGCGGTGGCGGCGGCAGAGTCGTCTGTAGGAGCTGTGTCACTGTTAGGAATGCTCTCACTCTTTGGAATCAACAAGAGATGAATCGGTAATCCTATGACCAGATGAGCTGCGGCTAACGTGACGCAGCTATATCTCCAGCCAATCTGATGTTCTAGGCCGGCGATCAGTGGCCAGCCCAAAGTGCTGGCGAACCCACCCAGCAGAGTGAGGCCGGTCATCGAAGTGCGTGCGCTGTCCCCAAATAGGCGTCCAAGAGTCGAGAAGGCGGCGTCATACAGGCCGGCAGCCATGGCGACACCAATAAATGTCCAGGCCAGGTAATAGATGACCAGGTTGCCAGCCACACCCATCAGCAGCAGCCCCAGTGCCATCAATATCGAACTGGTTGCCAGGACGGGACGACCACCATGCAGATCTATCTGCCTCCCGACCAAGGGAGAACAAGCCCCTGCAACCAACAAACCCCATGAAAGTCCCGCTACGGTGCTGGTAATCGACCATTCGGTCTCTCGTGCAATCGGCGTCGCGAGGACTGCGGGCAAGTAGTACGTTGTACTCCACGCGAGTATCTGTGCGATGCCCATCGCCCAGACGAGTCCAACTCGGTTGATTGTGCGCTGACTGCTGATTGGGTAACTCAAGGGCACCACCCTATTTTAGTTGTTAGGTGCAACAAATTAGCGATGCCGGTACAGCGTGGTCAATCGAAATGAAGGAGTGGTTGACCGTTTCCTGAAGTCGGGATTACTGTTGCATCTAACAACTAATTTGTGATGACCATGGCAAAGCGAAAAAAAGACCAGCTGACTCAGGACTCCGAAGATCTGTACGAAGCCTTGAACCAGCTTGTTCGGGTGTATCAGTTCCGCGACCGGGATCGCATCTGCTGCTACGACGTTTCGGTCACGCAATGCTATGCCATCGAGACTCTGGTCAAAAAGGGCCGACTCCGCCTGCAAGCGCTGGCAGAAGAGATGTTTCTGGATAAAAGCACCGCGAGCCGGGTGGTCGATACGCTTGAGCGCAAGGGTTATGTGTCGCGGGTGGAAGACAGCGAGGATCGTCGCGCAGTGCAGGTTGAGGTTACTGAATCTGGTCATGAGCTTTACCAAAAGATCCGCGCTGACCTGATCGCTGAAGAGCGGGCAATGATCGAACAGTTGTCACCCGAAGCGCGGCAAGGCGCATTGAGCTTGCTGAAACAGATCTCACGAGCGACTGAGATTCGCTGTGGCCTGGTCAGCGGCTGCTGTCCAACGCTGCCAGATGTGAAATGAGGGGCGAGCCCTTTTTTTATTTGAAATGTTGTTACTACCAACTGGATGGGTTCAAGCATGCACATTCGATTTGCTGAAGTCAGGGACGCTGCGTCGATGGCCGACATCTACAACCAGGGTATTGAGGAGAGAAGCTCTACATTCGAAACCACGTTGCGCAGGCCAAATGACATGCTTGAGCGCATTGCTTTGATGGAGCGCTATCCGACCATGGTTATGGTCAACGATGCAGATGAGATGGTCGCTTGGGCAGGTTTGAGTAGTTACCGTCCTCGCGCCTGCTACGACGGTATCGCAGATTTTTCGATCTACCTGGATCGGAGCATTCGAGGCCAGGGGCTAGGAAAAGTTTTGCTTCAAGCGTTATTGAGCGAGGCCCAAGCCCGAGGTTTTTGGAAGGTGTTATCACGCATCTTCACCTTCAATGCGGCCAGCTTGGCGTTGTGCCGGTCGTGTGGATTTCGGGAGGTGGGTGTGTACGAAAAGCATGCTTGCCTTGAAGGTCAGTGGCTTGATTGTGTGATCGTCGAGCGCCTAATTCCTGCTAATCAGCCGCGCTGAAGCGAGGTGTCAGTCATGGACATTAAACTTCCTATTGCCATCATCGGTGCCGGCCCTGTGGGGCTAGCGGCTGCCTGCCATCTCATCGCGAGAGGACTCACTCCCTTGATCTTCGAGGCGGGGCCGAGTGCCGGGGCTAGCATCGAAAACTGGGCGCACGTGCGGATGTTCTCTCCATGGGGGTTCAACATCGACAAGCAGGCTGCCTCGTTGCTCACCGCCCAAGGATGGGTGGCGCCCGCTGGAGACGATTATCCCACCGGGCGTGAATTGCTGGATGAATATGTATATCCACTTGCAGCACTGCCATCCGTGAATAGGTATCTGTGCCTGAACACCGAAGTCCTGGCGGTGACTCGGTTCGGCCAGGACGTCATGAAGACGAAGAACCGTGCAACTGCATCATTTCTGCTACGGGTCAGGACTCCAGAAGGCGAAAAGGATGTGCTCGCTAGCGCCGTCATAGATGCATCCGGCACGTTCCGCTCACCAAATTGGATGGGGGCACATGGTATTCCTGCCTTGGGCGAGAAAGATTTGGCTGAGCGCATCACTTACGGCATTCCAGAGGTGCTTCGTAGTGAACGGCAACGCTATGCAAATCGGCGAGTTATGGTGGTTGGTAGCGGTCACTCGGCGTTCAATGTCTTGCTAGATTTGACTCGGCTTGCCCTCCAGGAGCCTGGCACGAAGATTTTCTGGGTGATTCGCGGCGCCTCCTTAGATCGCATATTGGGCGGAGGGGCCAACGACGAACTGGAGGAACGGGGGAAACTGGGACAGAGGATTCGCCAGCTGTTGAGCGATGGGGGTATTGAGTTGTTCACCAACATCGCCATCGACAGGATTGTTGCAACCGACAATGGCGTCGTTGTTGAGGCGGGGGATCAAGCTCTCCCCGTGGTGGATGAGGTGGTGGTCGCAACGGGCTTCCGACCTAAATTGGAGCTGCTTTCCGAACTGCGTTTGGCGCTGGATTCGGTGACCCAGAGCCCCATTCATCTTGCTCCGCTGATTGATCCGAATGAGCATAGTTGCGGCACTGTTCGCCCACATGGTGCCGTCGAGCTGGCTCATCCTGATGAAGGGATCTTCATCGTAGGAATGAAGAGCTATGGCCGCGCCCCGACCTTCCTGCTACTGACAGGCTATGAGCAGGTGCGTTCGGTAGTAGCGGCGCTAGCTGGTGATTGGGATGCGGCCAAGCGAGTTGAATTGGTCTTGCCAGAAACAGGTGTGTGCAGCCCGCAGTTCGATGATTCTGACTGCCGCGAGCCAAGTTGTTGCACCGATGCGGCTAAGGCTGCTGAAGCTGTGCCGACATCGACATCGACATCGACCCGCTCCGGCTGCTCGTAGCTGTATGGGAAGTAGCTAGGCATTTGCCCAGACCTCTTCCTGGCTGAGAAGAATGCCTGACGCCCCCCCATACAATTTAAGTAGGCATGGGGGGCTGTGCGTTAGCTTGACCGCCTCTGTAAGAAAAGCCCGGCGATAGCTAAAGAATCGTGATTACACGTTAAACCTTCGCGACTTGAAGCTGATCTTCTCCTTGAATTCCTCCACTTTCCCGATGCGGCGAATGTTCGCCCAAGTCCCTTTGTAATATGGAATTACGTTTCGGTCTGTCCATGGTGTGGTCAGATCGCCCATCACGCCATTGAAATGGCCGAACTGCATAAACGTCTGGTTACGCTTGATATCCGGCTCCAGGTAGGCCAGCGCGTAGGATGAACCGTAGTCGTTGAAGACCTCGACCACATCCCCGGATGCGATAGCCAACGCTTGGGCATCGTCAGGGTTGATTTCCAGATAAGCCATCGGCACACGCCGCTTCACGAAATCGTTGTATTGATCGTGGTAGAGCGTTTGCCACGCCTCGTTGATGCGCCCGTTGTTGACCCAGAACTGGTATTTCTCCTTCTGCTCTGCCACCGGCTTTGGTAACCCTGGCCAGGTCGAGGCCTTGAACTCAGCCTTGCCGTCTGGAGTGTCGAACTTGTAATCGGTGTAGAGCATCTCTGTGCCGATCAGTTTGCCATCTCGGTATTCTTTGGCGGGTAACTGGACTCCATTGTTGCCCATGGCTTTTAGTCGCTCGTAGGTAACAAGATTGCCCGTGGTACCGCCCTGACTGTCGATTGGGCCAGCACCGGGTTGGCCAGCCATACGGAAGCCGTCATTGAAGGCGTCCTCCTCGCTTTTCCAGTCGAACCCTGCAAAACGCGCCGCCATGTCCTGTTTCCCTTCGTCCGTATACATCTGCCGAAGGGTGTTAGCGATAGCCGCTGCGATGAGGCAATCGGCTTTCGCCGAACCTGGGGGATCCATGAATTTTTGTGAAAGGCGCATTCGGCGCTCGCCATTCATTGAGGTGAGGTTCATTTCGCCTGGATGGGTCGCCGGCAGCATCACATGGGCGGCTTCTGCCAGCTTGGTAGGGTAGAGGTTGATGTTGGCGAAAAAGAGACCGCCTTTGTTTTTCACCGCGTCGTAGATTGCGTCCACCATCTGCGCAGTTGTACCGCCGCGAACATTGGCCATGGCCTCCCTGACAATGTTCGCGCGTTTTAGAATGACCGCACGATGTTGCTCAGCATTGAGTGTGGTCTGGAAGGGATTGGCCCCCCATGCCGTGTACATCATGCCCTTGCCGTTGATGATCTCCTGATCCACATAGATCTTGGTATTGCCTGGATAAGGGGGGCGTGTGTACCCCTCTTGGTGCCCACCCATCCGCACCACGCCCGTACCTCGTCGTCCGACGTTGTGAGTGGCCAGCACCAAGTCGACCAATGCCGACTGGATGAGGTAGTTGTCATTGCCCCAGATGATTCCTTTTTCGTAGGCGTGCATGGTGTGGGGACGGTGGCCAGAGGTTTTGGGTTTGTAAGCCCATTCGGCTGCTTGCTTGAGCTTGTCCACCGATACCCCGGTAACGCGACTGGTTTCCTCCAGCGACATTCGATTGGCTTGAAGTGCCTGCTCAAACGCTTTGGTATGGGCCGCGATAAATTCCTGGTCATGCCATTTTTGGTCGACCACGTAGGTCAGCAGACCATTGAACAGAGCGATATCCGTTCCCGGTTCGATATCCAGGTGAAGCACGTTGTCTTTACCTGCTGCTTGCTCCGCTATAGCGATGGTCGGTGTCCTGCGAGGGTCGACAAAAATCACCTTGGCTGGGACAACGGCCTCTCCTGGAAAACGCTGCTTACGTTTGTCGACTGTCTGCCCCTGCAAGTTGGGTAGCCAGTGGGCCAGGAAGTAGTTGGTTTGGGTTTCGTAGGAGTTGCAGCCGATGGCAATAATGACGTCGGCCAACTCGGCGTCTTCATAGCTGTTGTTGAGTTCGCCAATGCCCATCTCGCGGGTGGCGTGGCACTCGGAGTTATAGGCTGGGCGGTTGTGGATTCGCACCAATGGGGTTTGCAGTGCGGTGAACATCAGCTTGCCGGTGCCCCAGGTATTCTCAAATCCGCCCCCGGCGCCTCCGTGATCAAAGCAGTCAAAGGCGAGCGGGGCAGGCCCGTCATTATCAAGAATCTTCTTGGTCACCCCAGCGTAGAGCGCCAGCGCATCATCCCAACTGGTGTCCACCCACTGATCAGCCACATAAACGCGCGGGCTGCGTAAGCGCTCCCTGCCTACCCCGTCGGGGCTGTACATGACCTTGGCCAGTTGTCCGCCTCGTGTAGACGAGAGTCCTTTATTAACGTCGCACTGTTTGTCCGGCACGATCATGATGTTGTAGCGCTTGCCGTCCTTGTCAGTGATCGTGTTCTGCATTGCCGGTGTCATGATGACAGCCAGCGGGGGTAACTGTTTGCGGAAGTCGAGCCCCAGTGCGTTCTCATCGGGTGCTCGTCCCCCTTCCTGATTTTCCGGCCATTTGTACACGTGATAGCCACAACCCACGATGCAGAAGTGGCATGTCAGGTTGGTCTTTTGGGCATCTGTCGGAGGCAGTGCCACACGATCTTTGTTGGTTGCCATTTTTAATCTCCTTATCAAAGGAGGTTGGACTGACGTCCGTAGATCAACCCTTCAACGGCAACTGCACGTACCGAATCGTCATTGGGGTTGTACTCAAGCACTATGCTCGGCAGGTTCTCTGTGGCTTGGCCGGAAACCATTTGGCCAATATTCTCAGGGTCGAAAATGCTGAAATGGCAGGGACATTTGAAGACCTTTTGCCCTGGGTCATAGGCAACCGGACAGCCCATGTGCGTACATAGTGTGCTGTAGGCGACGATGTCGCGCTCCGGGCCGACGCCACCTGGAGCGGGAGCGCCCATCTTGATCAATGCGCAAGGTGAGGCCGCGTCGGGATAGGAAAACAGGACTGGCGTATTGACCAGCAATTTCTGTGCTTTGGTGAGCGCCTTCATTGGGTAGGGGAGATTGACTCGCCCTTCTGCCGTTGGCTTTGGTGTCGTGGCTTGTGTTAGCTCGGGCAGCCCTATCGCCACGCTTGCAGCAACCCCGCCTCCAACTTTCAAGAAGAGTCTTCTGGATATCGATGCCATCTCCGCCTCCGCATTACGCTTGCGATGCAGTCGGCCCCGCCGGGGTCGTTAGCGACTTTTACTTCAACCTATTCAGCATAGGATAGAAAGCCCTTTTTTGTGGCCAAAATGGCTTATTAGATGTCGGGTGAGTTCACAGGGCCTGTTAGTGGCAATGCAAAGATCTCATCGCTGCGCGGCTATCACCTGTTCTGTGCCTGTGGAACTCAGATGGCGTAGTAAATGTGGAAGGATGACTTCTGCGTCAGGCCCTACGCCTCTGAGGGTTGCTGAGGCAAAATTGCGCTGCTTTGGTAATCCCATAAAATACAGGCCTGGGATGTGCAGTGATCGTCCGTCGCGCTGTATCAATCGCCCTCGATCATCCGTCACCGCGTGGTCTTCAAGAAAGGAAATATTTGGGCGGAACCCAGTGGCGAAGACAAGGCAATCAACTGCTTCGTGGTGACCATCCGCCCAAACAACTCCGGTTGGGGTTACTTGCCCGAACATCGACCGCTGGTTGAAAAGGCCTGACTTCAGTGCCTTTCTGTAAGTACCGTCATCCAGTACCGGCGTGCTCTGATCATTGAGCCAGCGGGTTCTTTCCAGGCCCGTCCATTTCAGCCAGCCATGGAAGTCCGCACCGAGTAGCTTCTGCGGAAAGAATCGAATCGCCTCTCGCGTGGCAAGCGTGACCTTGGCCACTTTGGCTAGCTCGTAAGCAATCTGTACTGCCGAGTTCGCCGCTCCAATCACTACGATGCGTTTGCCACTGAACATCTCCACATTCCGATACTCGGCACTGTGAAGGCGAACACCTTGGAAGCCTTCGAGCCCAGGAACTTCAGGGGTATAGCGGCGACTGAATGCCCCCGATGCCACGATCAGCGCCCTGGTAAAGAAGCGCTGCCCACTGGCAGTCACTACCTGGAACCCACCAGCTTCCTGATTCACCTTTATGACCTTTATCCCCGGAAGAATCGGCAACTGGAAGAAGCTGGCGTATTGCTCCAGGTAGCGCACGACCTCATCGCGTGAGGGGTAGTGCCCCGGTTCTCCAGGAAACGGCAGCCCCGGTAGTGACGAGTAGGCTGCCGGCGAGAACAGTTCGAGGCTGTCGTAGTAGTTACGCCAGTTACCACCCGGTTGCTGCTGCTCATCCAGGATCAGGAAATCGAGTCCCTGCTGTTTCAAATGCCAGCCACAGGCCAGTCCTGCCTGCCCTGCGCCAATTATGACAACATCGAATGGGTGATCTATTACGTTCATGTATGCGCATCTATACACATATTGAGGTAAGAAAAAATCAAGGAGATCCGCCTGGGCAGCACAATGAAGCAATGCTCTTGGTGTGATAGAGGATGTCCTCCAGTCGCTTGACGATGGCTGGGCCGTCCACCTCATAGAACACCTGGCGACCCACCTTCGTGGCGCGCACGATCGCGGCGTCCAGCAGCACCTGAAGATGACGAGATACCACCGAACGCTCCTGGGGTAGATCAGCCGCAATCGCGGTTACATCTGCTCGACCTAATTGCATCACGCGCTTCAGCACAGCAACTCTTGGCGGCTCGCAGAGGGCTTTGAAAAATGCACCATCGAGAGACTCAATGGCAGCCTCAATGGCTTGAGAGCGGTTAGGGGTGACGTTCATACCGAGAATATATGTGCATGTTGATGCACATGTAAAGTCCCGTTTGGAGGATGGCACTGCCTCCTTCAGTAGAGAACAGGCCGCTGCAGCTTATTTCTAAAGGGTCTGTAGATAGTCTTTCAGGGTTTTTTCATCAGCCGATTTCACCGTCATTCCGTTCGGGCCAGCACCGATGTCGGAGAACTGTTTAGCAGGCTCACCGGTTTTTTTGAAATCTACCAGCTCCTTGGAGCCTTCGCGGAATACCCAAAGTCGACCATCTTCCACCTCGGTAATGAAGCCTGGTTTGGCGTATTGACTGGCGAAGGTAGCGCTGGCGAACAGGCTGGTGAGTAGCATCGCGGTCAGGGGCAGTTTGTTCATCGCAAGGTTCCTGCTTTGAGTTGAGGTGCGGGGAGCCTAAAGCCACTGCGATGACAGGTTAATTACAAAATACGTATATGCGAGTAACCAGATGTTACAGGGCGGAGCTTGCTAGAAAACGACCGGTGCTTGCGCTTACGCACCTAATTTGTTGCCAATTTCACTCTTGGTGAAACTGCTTCTTAATCAGAAACTGGCGTTAATGCTTTACTAGATATTCGTAAAACCATATATTCGTTAAACCATACCTCTTCGAGACTTGGCAATGACCGATAAGATCCGCGTGCTGTTCGTTTGTGTCGCTAACGCTGCCCGCTCGCAGCTGGCTGAGGCGCTGCTGCGGCACACTGATTCAGAGCATTTCGAGGCCTTTAGTGCAGGCAGCCTGCCCAGCGAGATCGATCCCCGCACCTTGGGAGCACTTCAGCATCTAGGTGTGAGTACCGAAGGGTTGTACAGCAAGTCCATCGATGAGTTTGCGGCAGAGCGTTTCGATTACGTCATCACGCTGTGCGATAAATCGTCTCTGGAGTGTCATGCCCTGCCAGGAGTAGGAGAGGTACTGGCCTGGAGCTTTGAAGATCCGGTGACTAGCACCAAGCACGACGCATTCCGTCACACCCTTCACGAGATCCATGAACGCATCAAGATGTTCGTGTTGGTGAAATCTAAACGTTGAGACCCCTATGGCTGACCATCTGACACCGACCACAGTATTCAAGTGCCTGGCCGACGAAACCCGCATTCGCCTTATGTTGCTTATCACCCGTGAGGACGATCTGTGCGTTTGCGAATTGACCTGCGCACTCGATGAGAGCCAGCCGAAGATTTCCCGCCACCTGGCGCAACTGCGTAATTGCGGTTTGCTGGAGGATCGTCGACAAGGCCAATGGGTGTATTACCGCTTGCATCCCAGTCTGCCGGACTGGGTGATCGCCGTACTGAAAACCACGCTTGACGCCAACCAGCATTGGCTCAGTCCCGACGCCAAACGCCTCGACGTAATGGGTGATCGCCCTCAGCGCCTAGCCGCTTGCTGCTGAGTTAACGCTTGCCTGAGCATCGCTCGGCCTTTACGAGATAGCCCGATGAAGATTCTGTTTCTCTGCACCGCCAACAGCTGCCGCAGCATTCTTTGTGAGGCCATGTTTAATCACTTGGCTCCGGCTGAGATGCACGCCTACAGCGCCGGCAGCCAGCCGAAGGGTGAAGTGCATCCGTTGAGCCTGAAAACGCTGAATAAGGCTGGAGTCTCGACTGCAGGGCTCTACAGCAAATCCAGTGAAGTCCACGAGAACCTGGCACCTGATTTCGTCATCACGGTGTGCGACAAGGCTGCCGGTGACGCCTGCCCGGTATTTTTCGGGCCGGCCACTAAGGCACACTGGGGGCTGGCTGACCCATCGGAATATCAAGGGACTCAAGAAGGAATCGAGGCGGCCTTCGAAGCCACTCTGGAACAGATCAGAACCCGTATCGAAGCCTTCCTGGCTTTACCGCTCAAGCAGTTAAGTGCCGAACAACTCAAGGCCGAGCTGGCCCTGATCGGCACCCTCTGACACCGGAGACATGACGATGAGTAAAAGCCGTCTTTCTTTTTTGGATCGCTATCTGACGGTCTGGATCTTTCTCGCTATGGCGATTGGTGTCAGCTTGGGCAGTCTATTCGAGGGACTGCCAGCCTGGCTTAACAGCCTTTCGGTGGGTTCGACCAACATCCCGATTGCCATCGGCCTGATCGTGATGATGTATCCGCCGTTGGCCAAGGTCAGGTACGAAGAGCTGCCGGAGGTGTTCAAGGACAAGCGCATCTTGGCGCTATCGCTGATCCAGAACTGGGTGATTGGCCCAGTGCTGATGTTCGTATTGGCCATCGTGTTTCTCGCTGACAAGCCCGAGTACATGACCGGCCTGATCCTCATCGGCCTGGCGCGCTGCATTGCCATGGTGCTGGTGTGGAATCAGATCGCAGGCGGCAACAATCAATACGTCGCCGGGCTGGTGGCCTTCAACAGCATCTTCCAGATCCTTTTCTTCAGTGTGTATGCATGGATCTTCCTCGGTCTGCTGCCGCCATTGTTCGGCCTGCAGGGCAGCGTGATTGACACCAACTTTGTCAGCATCGCCGAGTCCGTGCTGATCTACCTGGGCATCCCATTTCTGGCTGGTTTTCTTACGCGCAAGATACTCATCAGTCGCAAAGGCGAGAGCTGGTACAGCCAACGCTTCATTCCGCGCATCAGCCCTCTGACGTTGGTCGCGCTGCTGCTGACCATCGTGGCGATGTTCAGCCTCAAGGGCGACATGGTGTTGCAGCTGCCGCTGGATGTGCTGCGCATCGCTATCCCGCTGACCATCTACTTCGTGGTGATGTTCTTCATCAGCTTTTGGATGGGTAAGCTGCTCCACGCTGACTATCCACGCACCACCGCACTGGCCTTTACCGCTGCCAGCAATAACTTCGAGCTGGCCATAGCCGTGGCCATTGCGACTTTCGGCCTCGCCTCGCCGGTGGCCTTCGCCACGGTGATTGGCCCGCTGGTGGAAGTGCCGGTGCTGATCTCCCTGGTTGGCGTGGCCCTCTGGCTCAAGCGCCGCTGGTTCGATCACCCGAAGGGCGCCCTAGCTCAGGAGTAAATGTATGACTAAAGAAATGATCCCCAACCTCGATGCCGAACTGGTCGATCTGCCGACCCTTGATAAGCTCGGCAGTACCCTGTCGGCCACGCACAAGCCGCGCATCCTGCTGCTCTACGGCTCGACCCGCGAGCGTTCGTTCAGCCGCCTGCTGACCGAGGAAGCTGCGCGTTTGTTGCAGCACTTGGGCGCAGAAACACGCATCTTCAACCCATCTGAGCTGCCGTTGCCGGATGACGTGCCGGACAGCCATCCCAAAGTGCAAGAGCTCCGTGAACTGGTGCTCTGGTCAGAAGGTCAGGTCTGGTGCTCCCCCGAGCGCCACGGCTCAATGAGCGCGGTGTTCAAGGCGCAGATCGACTGGATTCCGTTGACCATGGGCGCTGTGCGCCCAACCCAGGGTAAGACGCTGGCGGTGATGCAGGTCTGTGGTGGCTCGCAATCCTTCAACGTGGTTAACCAGCTGCGTGTGCTGGGTCGTTGGATGCGTATGTTCACCATTCCCAACCAGTCTTCGGTGCCGAAGGCCTACCTGGAGTTCGATGAAGCCGGGCGGATGAAACCCTCCGCATTCTACGACCGTGTCGTGGACGTAATGGAAGAGCTGGTGAAGTTCACATTGCTGCTGCGTGAACGGCAGGACTATCTGGTGGATCGTTATTCCGAGCGAAAAGAGTCGGCGGAAGAACTCATGAAACGTGTCAATCAGCGCTCCATCTGAGGATTATTCACCGTGCAACAACACCCTTATTCCGTACTGCCCCTGGCACAGTTCAATGGCCAATTGATCTTCACCCCGTGCCCAGGCACGAAGGGCACACGACCTTTCGAGGCGTTGCAAACCCTCAAGGATGCAGGAGCAGCGGCGTTGCTGACGCTGATGCCGGCAGAGGAGTTGCTTCAGAACGAAATCGACATGCTGCCGCAAGAGTGCCAAATGCTCGGCATCGAATGGTTTCACCTGCCAGTGGACGATGATCAAGCGCCTGGCGAAGCATTCAAAAACGCATGGGAACAGCACCATCCACGACTTAAGCAACTGCTGAACGAAGGGAAAACCATCGCCATTCATTGCAAGGGCGGTTCGGGCCGCACCGGCTTGGTCGCCGCTCAACTGTTGATCGAAAGCGGTGTTCCATTCAGCGATGCCATCCGCGATGTTCAGTCGTTGCGTCCACGCGCCATTCAGCATCCTGCCCATATCGAATACATCGGCCAGTTCGACAATCAGTCGAACGCCCACTGACAACAGAGACAGAGCAAAACAACATGACTATCAAAGTTGGCATCAATGGTTTCGGTCGGATCGGTCGCCTCGCGCTGCGAGCAGCCTGGAGCTGGCCAGAGTTCGAATTCGTGCAGATCAACGATCCTGCAGGCGATGCAGCAACCCATGCGCATCTGATCAACTTCGACTCCGTGCATGGTCGTTGGAACAACGAAGCAAGCGCCGAAGGCGATCATGTAGTGATTGGCGGTAAGCGCATCAAGGTCACCGCAAACAAAACGATTGCCGAAACCGACTGGTCGGGTTGCGATCTGGTGATCGAAGCCAGCGGCAAGATGAAGACTGTGGCGGTGTTGCAGGCCTACCTGGATCAGGGCGTTAAGCGTGTGGTGGTCTGTGCACCGGTCAAGGAGCAAGGCGCCTTGAACGTGGTGATGGGTGTTAACCAGCACCTGTTCGACCCGGCGCAGCACCGTATTGTCACGGCGGCCTCCTGCACCACCAACTGTCTGGCACCAGTGGTCAAAGTGATCCACGAGAACCTGGGCATTCGTCACGGCTCGATCACCACCATCCATGACCTGACCAACACCCAGAGCATCCTCGATCAGCCGCACAAGGATCTGCGCCGCGCCCGCGCTTCAGGCATGAGTCTCATCCCGACCAGTACCGGTTCGGCCACCGCCATTGCGGAAATTTTCCCCGAACTGCGTGGCCGTCTGAATGGTCACGCGGTGCGCGTACCGCTGGCCAACGCCTCGCTCACAGACTGTGTGTTCGAAGTGGAGCGCGCCACCTCGGTGGATGAAGTTAATGCGTTGCTCAAAGCAGCAGCAGAAGGCCCGCTGAAAAATATCCTCGGCTATGAAGTACGCCCACTGGTGTCCATCGACTACCGCACTGACCCGCGCTCATCGATCATCGATGCGCTGTCGACGATGGTGATCAATGGCACTCAAGTGAAGATCTACGCTTGGTACGACAACGAATGGGGTTACGCGAACCGCGCTGTTGAGTTGGCCAAACTCGTCGGTTTGGCCGATTAACAGGGAGAGATCATGAACGCGTTGTCAGCCCTTTCCCCGCAAGTGCGCCAGTACCTGTTGGTGACCGGCAATTACTGGGCCTTTACCCTCACCGACGGTGCGCTACGCATGTTGGTGGTGTTGCACTTCCATGCGTTGGGCTACAGCCCGTTGCAGATTGCGTTCCTGTTTCTGTTCTACGAAATCTTCGGTGTCATTACCAATCTAGTCGGCGGTTACCTGGGTGCCCGTCTAGGCCTGAATCGCACCATGAACATTGGTTTGGGTTTACAGGTGGCAGCCTTGTTGATGCTGACTGTGCCCGCCGCCTGGCTGACCATCCCTTGGGTGATGGGAGCCCAGGCGCTGTCGGGTATTGCCAAAGACCTCAACAAGATGAGCGCGAAGAGCTCTATCAAGCTGCTGGTGCCCGACAACCAGCAAGGCACCCTTTACAAATGGGTGGCAATTCTCACCGGTTCGAAGAACGCGCTCAAAGGCGTGGGCTTCTTCCTCGGTGGTGCTTTGCTCGCGCTGATGGGCTTCAAGAGTGCGGTGCTGGCGATGGCCACGGCTCTGGCACTGATATGGATAGCCAGCCTGTTCCTGTTGAAGAAGGATCTGGGTAAAGCCAAGGCCAAACCGAAATTTCGCGAGATCCTTTCCAAGAGCCGGGCGATCAATATCCTCTCGGCGGCGCGAATGTTCCTCTTTGGTGCCCGCGATGTTTGGTTCGTGGTGGCGTTGCCAGTCTATCTGAGCACGGTGTTCGGCTGGGACTTCTGGTTGGTTGGCGGCTTCTTGGCGGCCTGGGTCATCGGCTACGGCATCGTCCAGTCGTTGGCCCCGAACATCACTGGAAAGAAGCATGGCCATGTCCCGGATGGGCGGGCTGCCTTCGTTTGGGCAGCATTGCTGGCGGGTCTGCCTGCCGCAATAGCCCTCGGTCTCTCGGCGGGTTGGTCGCCTCACGTTGTGTTGCTGGGTGGATTGATGGTATTCGGCGCACTATTCGCGGTGAACTCTTCTCTTCACAGCTATCTCATTGTCTCGTATGCCAAAGAGGACGGGGTGTCGCTGGACGTGGGCTTCTACTACATGTCCAACGCCCTGGGCCGACTGCTCGGCACCGTGCTGTCCGGCTGGATTTATCAGGGTTACGGACTGGAGGCCTGCTTGTGGGTTTCTTCGGCCTTCGTGTTGCTGGCTGCCCTGATTTCTATCGCCTTACCCAGGCATGTTGAGGTGATATGAAGAAGTATTCGGAAAAAATCGCTATGTAAAAATTCGACCTGCAAATTACGAGTAGTTAACTGAGGGAGGGTCAGTCGCCATTTCCGCTGGAGAGATTGTAGGCACAACAATTTTCTAAGGCATATGGCATTGCTCATACCCTAGCCGGAAGGTTCATAGAATGACTCATTCGCATGATGGTCATGCTGACGTACCCAAGAGATACGACAAGGCTTTCTGTCTTGGTATAGCGCTGAATTCCGGTTTTGTGTTAATCGAAGCCTTCTATGGCTGGAAAATTGACTCACTGGCTCTCTTGGCGGATGCGGGCCATAACCTTAGCGATGTGGGAGGATTGATTCTGGCTTGGGCGGCGTTGGCCGCTACACGCTTACAGCCAAATGATCGGCATACCTTTGGTTGGCGACGGGGCTCGATTCTCGCTAGCTTTATCAATGCGTTTGTTTTGCTGATTGCGATGGGATCGCTTGGATGGGAGGCGTTTCAACGTCTTCAGGCTCCGGTGGCGATAGCTGGCGTAACAGTGATGTTCGTTGCTGGTATCGGTATTTTGGTCAATACCATTACCGCTTGGCTGTTCATTTCTGGAAGCCGAAACGATCTAAATTTGCGCGGAGCTTTCCTTCATATGTCAGCCGATGCTCTGGTATCGGTAGGCGTATTGCTGGCAGGGGCGATGTATCAATGGAAAGGTTGGTACTGGATTGACCCGGCAATTAGTTTGGTGATTGCCGTTATTATCGTCGTT
Source organism: Pseudomonas arsenicoxydans (assembly GCF_900103875.1). Taxonomy (NCBI): domain Bacteria; kingdom Pseudomonadati; phylum Pseudomonadota; class Gammaproteobacteria; order Pseudomonadales; family Pseudomonadaceae; genus Pseudomonas; species Pseudomonas arsenicoxydans. The sequence goes on from NZ_LT629705.1 coordinate 3,175,118, forward strand.
ACTACTTGGTCATTGTTTCGTAAATCCCTACATTTGCTGTTTGACGGTGTTCCCGATCAGGTCAATTTACCTTCGATACGTCAATATCTCCTGAGTCAGCCAGGCATCATCGATATCCACGATTTGCATGTGTGGGCTATGAGCACGACGGAGGTTGCGCTGACTGCACATTTGGTTATGGCGTCATTGCCGGAAAGCGATCAGTTCTTGCAGGATGTAGCTGAAGAATTACGTGAGCACTTCGAGATCACTCATTGCACTCTGCAACTGGAACGCGATCTAGGCTGTTCGTCAGGTTGTAACGGGCTATAGAAGCTGTGGTGTTATTTACGTTCTACCTGAATGAATGATCTGTCTAATCGTCAACCTGCCGTTTTTGGGCCTGGATACACGGGTGCGAAACCGCCACCCAATGTACGGAAATTGGTCGTCTGGCCTTGGTATAACCGTGCGGCCACCGACAGAACCTCGCCAGCATAGGCGTAGTTACGAACGTCGAATTTCAGCACTGAGGCTGTAGTTTCGGCTGATAGGGTTCTTTGGCCAGGCAGGATCAAGGCTTGGGCCACATACTCACCGGCAAGAATCTCCTGCCAGACCCGTTGGGTGAGCTTGTCACCACGGTAGGCAGCCCGGCTGCCAAATCCGGCGCAAGGTTTGAAGAACAGCCCCCGGCGCTCCTGCCACAGGCGTTCGGCATTTTCTGCCGTCACTATTTCGGTATATGGAATGCTGGTCAGTAATAGATCCTGGGTAGCTTGTGGCACCCCCCATGCTTTCAATCGCTGGGCATCGCAGAGTAAGGCCAGATTGCGCTTGTCTGCGTACAACGCGTGGGCTTGCGGGTGTGGTGTGAGTAGCGTTGCACGTTCAAGGTAGGCCTGGCGTAGCGTGGCGTTGCCAACGGCCTTAAGGGAAAAGTCGGTCAAACGGTTGTAGACCATGTCAATAGCCAACCGGTTATGCCAAAGCAGACCATCCCTCAGGCTGAGCTCAGAGGGATCGATTATCACCGCTTCTAGTCCATGACGCTGGAAAAGCTGTTGGAACAATAGGAACTCTGGGTACAGGTACTGCTGTTCGGGGGCCTCATCGACAATGGCAATACTGCGCAACGGTTTATCCAGGCCGTACTGTGACCACTCCTGACGAAACATTGCAATGATCCTGCTCTCAAACGCTTCGGCCTTTGTCGATGGTGGTAGCAGCTGTTCTATCGCCGGGCAGCAGGCGTGCTGCGCTCGTGACAACACGGCATTGAGCATTGCCCCACCAGCATTGGTGTTGATCTCGATCAGGCCGAAATTGTTCTCAGTGACATGAAAGTCATACCCAAAGAAGACTCCCTTGACTCCACTTGGGTCATGTCGTGCGATAGCAGGAGAGTGAGCTAGCACTTCCTCTCGGTAAGCCGGGAGTGCAACGACTGATTCGACCGCGCGCACGACCTGCGCCATTCGATCCAAGTGGGCAGGAGCGATAAAAACCGGATGGGCTGCGAATAGGTGAGGGCAGCGTTGCTGCACAAGCTCAAACAGACCAGGCTGACCGAGTGTCGACTCCAGGGTCTCGCGCAGGGCGTCTTTATCCAGGCTGATGCAAAAGCACTGACTGTTGAGGGTTTCGATAGGCACTCCTGCCAGAGCCGCTGCAGCGGCTGCCGTCGAAAGAAACGCTGCGTCATTGTTGGACAAGGGCATAACCAACTTAGGCATCGCTGTCTCCCCTAGGGCTCTGAGACTTGTCGGGCCGAGTCCCTAGCCCGAATCTGTGATGGTTTGAGGCGGGTACAGTTGGGCCTCTCAACACCGAGTGTGTCTGGACGTCCAGAAGCCTCCTACCTCAAGCACTGAGCCACTGTTCGACCTTGTCACGGGTCGGGATGCCCCCTGAGTGAACAACCTTTCCATCAATCACGACACTGGGCGTGGACATTACCCCGTAGCTGACGATCTGTTGCATGTCTTCGATTTTTTCCAGTTTTACGGGGACGCCTTTCGCACTCGCCACCTGTTCGATGATGGCTACTGTCGATTTACATTTTGCACAACCGGAGCCCAGAACCTTGATGTCTTTCATAAAAACCTCGGTAGGTGGATTACAAAGTGAAGTTGAAGACGTAACCAACGATCAGAATGCCGACGGCTACGACCCCAATAAAGGTGGCTATCAGGCGAACTTTCAGCACCTTGCGCAAGATCACCATCTCAGGAAGGGATAGAGCGATGACACTCATCATGAAGGCCAGCACAGTGCCCAGTGCCGCGCCCTTTGCGAGCAGTGCCTGCACAATGGGAATAATGCCTGCCGCATTGGTATACATGGGGATGCCTATAAGAACCGCGAGCGGAACTGACCACCATGCTTCTTTACCCATGAAACTGGCCATGAAATCCTCAGGCACATACCCGTGAATGCCTGCGCCAATGGCAATACCGGCAAGAATGTATGGCCATACTTTTCCGACGATTTCACGCACGCTGCTGAACCCGGCATTTATCCGCTCATACAGCGGCATACTCGTGTCTCCAGCGGTTGCCTGGATCTTGGGCATATTACGAACCCAGTCTTCCAAATAGGCCTCCATTTTCAGGCGCCCAATGACCCAGCCAGCAACAATCGCAATAAACAACCCCAAGCTGAGGTACAGCAAGGCAACTTTCCAGCCGAACAGGCCAAGCAGTAGTGTCAGCGCTACCTCATTCACCATGGGCGCAGAAATGAGGAAAGAGAACGTCACCCCTAGTGGCACTCCCGCTTGAACAAAGCCTATGAATAGAGGAACGGCTGAGCAGGAGCAAAATGGAGTAAACACACCGAGTGACGCCGCCATGACATTGGCCATCCCCTCGCTTCGCCCCGCCAACAGTGCGCGGGTGCGCTCAGGCGTGAAGTGGGAGTTGAGCATGCCCATCAAGAACACGATGCCGGTCAAAAGCATCAGCACTTTGGGTGTGTCATAGAAAAAAAACTGTAAGGCGCCTCCAAGATGGCTATCCCGATTAACCGGAATCGTTGCGACGATAGCCTCCGAAATGGGAATCAGGGCCTCATACAAACCAAACCAAACCAGTGCGGCTACTGCTAAGAAGAGGCGGGGATTGCGCTCAGGCCAACGCATAATCATTTCGTTCATGTCCACTACTCCTAAGGTGTAGACGCACTAGGCAACGGACTGCTCGGCGAGAAAGGCTGCGATCTCATTGACTGTGCTGCGTGCTGTGCGTGTTACGCCGATCAAGGTGGCAGAAGCTGCACCTGTCCACTCGCCATAGCCTACCAGCCATAGCCTTGGTTCTTGGGTCGAGTGGGTACCTTCGACTTCAACGCGGCCCTCGGTATTGATCACCCCTAGCGTATCCAGATGCTGTAGGGCTGGTCTGAATCCGGTGCACCAAATCACCACATCCACCGCAGATTCGGAACTGTCGAGCCAAATCAAGCCGTTGCGAGTGAAACGTTCAAAAGGGCGTACAGACTTGAGGGCGTCGCGCTCACGGGCTTCGACAACTGGCGGCACCATGACAATGTCACCCAGTCCACCAACAGGCTGCTCAATGACGCGCCCCTCCAGTTGGGCTTTCCAGCGCTCGGTTGCGCGCTCGAACAGTACCCGCCCATCCACTTCGTCCGGTAAAAACAATGGTTCGACGGGGGTCACCCAGGTGGTCTCGGCGACCTTGGAAACCTCGGCCAAAATCTGTGCCCCTGAATTACCGCCACCCACCACCAACACCTTCTTGCCCTCGAACGGTTGGGCGTCGACATAGTGCGCGGAGTGCAACTGCCGACCGGCGAATAAATCGGCACCTGAGTAGTGAGGGATGTAGGGATTGCTCCAGGTGCCTGTAGCGCTGACCACAACCCTGGCATCCCAATGCCTGTCGTCAGAACGAACCCGTAAACCAGACGCCATATGCTCCACAGAAGTGACCCGAACCGGGCGCTCGACAGGAAATTGATAGCGCTGCTCGTACTGGTTGAGATAACCGATCACATGGTTGCGCGAAGGGTAACCCTCTTGCGTGGGGGGCATCATCCAGCCAGGGATCGAACTCCAAGTCGCCGGGGAGAATAGACGTAGCGAATTCCAGCCGTGTCGCCAGGCACCACCGGGTTCTTCCTCCGCATCGAGGATAACGAATGAAAGTTGAGTTCGGCGTAGGAAATACGCTACCGCCAAGGCTGACTGGCCCCCACCGATAATGACTACGTCTAGCTGGCCACTGAGCGAATGAGTCATCGGAATGAACCCTGGATCGATGCAAGAGGGTCATTGTAGCGATTCAGTTATGACTTCAACTGATCTAGCTCAGATTAAGAGGGGATGACTATCACCGTCTATTGCCTCGCTCTCCATGTCCTCAATTGGTCTTCGCAGGTCAAGGTTTGATAGTCAAATGATTGCCTTCGACTTTAAGACGACCTTCGTTCTGCATGCGTCTCAACGCCCTATATAGAGCTTCGTGAGTCAAGCCCAGATCTTTTGCCCAAGACTTGCGCGACTGACTGAGCGTCACGACGCCGTCGGAACCTTCGGTTTCAATGTAATGGGTGATACGGTCAGTCGCGCTATGCAGGCACAGCCTTTCGCATTGAGCGCGTAGCTTTTGGATTTCCTTGGTTAGTTCTGACTGCCAGGCTTTGCGAAATGCAGGCACATCTTCCAAGGCCGCGCGAAACGCTACGACTGGAAACAGCAGCAAAGTGGTGGACTCGGTAGCTATAGCGTCACAGTGGTAAGCGCGGCTGTCGAGACTGGCCTCCGCAATGAAGCCTCCGCATGAGCGTTGCAAGACCACTTCGAGGCCATTGCGGCCTAGTCGAACCAGGCGTGCATCGCCAGAGATCACAAGATAAACATGACGAATCGGATCTCCAATCAGAAAAAGCGTCTCGCGAGTATCGGTATCCACCTGCTTGGCCGACACACGCAGTGTCTCTGGGATGAGAGCAACTGATGGTTGGGCGGCGATCAAAGCCGGCCAGTCCAATGCGTCATTTACTTTCTTCATATGATTCGGATCATACCCATGGACGGTCGTCACATCATAGGATCGATTTAACGTCAATTCGGAGAAAAATCATGCGCAAAATCGCTATTACTTTGGGCGTCATCGTTGCTTTCGCCGGAAGCGCTTTTGCCCAAACTATGGATCACTCTAAAATGAACCAAGCCGCTCATATGACGACGATAGCCGACGCGCAGCGCGAAGCAGAAGTATCCCAACGCGGCGAAGAGGTAATGCCATTTAGCCTAGCAGCAACGACCCACATTTTTACGAAAAACGCCGAAGGCGGGATGCAGCAGGTTGTGGTCAAGAAATCCACTGACGCCGACCAAGTGAAGTTAGTTCGCGAGCACCTGCAAGAGATCCGCAAGCAGTTTCTGAATGGCGACTTCTCAGGCCCTTCCCGCATCCATGGCGACGACATGCCAGGTCTCGCCGATCTAAAAACCGCCAAACCAGGACAAATCTCTATCGTTTACCAGGATGTTGAGGGCGGCGCAGAGCTGATCTACAACACGTCGGATGCCAGCTTGGTGACGGCCTTGCACAAGTGGTTTGACGCCCAACTCTCCGACCATGGTAAGGATGCTATGGAAGGGCATTCCAAGTAGACGAGAAAGCCCTACGGAATTTCAAAGACTGTCAAAGCACGACACTCAGCAACCATCCGGCTGCACCACCACCGATCACCACTAACCATGGCGGTTGCTTCCAAAACATCAGACCGATTAGGCACACCAATGCCAAACCGAAGTCCTGTGGCTTAAGGATCGCGCTCGTCCATACAGGCTGATAAAGCGCTGCCAGAAGCAAACCAACCACCGACGCATTGATCCCAAGCAACGCAGCTTGGATGTGTACGCTGCGTCGCAGCTGCTCCCAAAACGGTAAGGTACCAACGATCAACAGAAACGACGGCAGAAAAATGGCTAGCAAACAAATCAACCCGCCGACCCAGCCAGAGGGCTCGGCGCTCATCGAAGCACCAAGAAATGCAGAGAACGTCAAAAGCGGCCCAGGAACAGCCTGTGTCGCACCATACCCGGCAAGAAAGGTTTCATTGCTGACCCAGCCTGAGGGCACTACTTCTGCCTGCAACAATGGCAACACCACATGACCTCCACCAAATACCAGAGACCCGGCGCGATAAAATGCATCTACCATGGAGAGCGTCTGATTGAGTAGCATCTGGCTCATTATCGGTAAGCCGACCAGCAAAGCGAAAAACAGTGATAACCAGAACAAACCTGCTCGGTAACCGACCTTTATGGGCAGTGGATCATGTTCGGCGGCGCGAGCTGGTTTGAATAAAAGCAAGCCGGCAAAAGCAGCTATAGCAATTGAGCCGATCTGCCCCCATGCAGACGGAACCAACAGCACCACACACGTCGTAATCGCCATGATCGTGATACGCAACGCATCTGGGCATAGATTCCGTGCCATTCCCCATACGGCTTGAGCGACCACCGCAACGGCCACGACTTTCAGGCCGTGCAGTACGCCAGGCGCGATGATATCGCCATAGTTGGAAATACCTAACGCAAACAGGATCAGAAGGATGGCCGAGGGCAACGTGAAACCCGCCCAGGCGGCCAGCGCCCCAGAGTAGCCCGAACGAGAGAGTCCCAGCGCCATACCAACCTGACTACTCGCGGGGCCCGGCAAGAACTGGCAAAGCGCAACCAAGTCAGCATAGCTACGCTCAGTGAGCCATTGCCGGCGCGTGACGAACTCATCGCGGAAATACCCCAAGTGTGCGATGGGGCCGCCAAATGAAGTCAGTCCCAGGCGCAAAAAGATGAGGAATATAAAAAACGGTCGACGGTCACCCTTGCTGTTTATGTTCATGCACATGCGTTCCGCATTTAATTAGACATTTATGACGATGAGGAAAAGAAGACTGCAAACGGATCTGCGTCTACGAAAGCCGAGGGCGGAAAAAAGGTCGCGAATCGTCATGTCATGGTATTCCCTCGCGATTTGCGCCGCGTAGACTAGGGCTCGGTTGAGATACACCTCGAATCTGGGCGCCATCATAGCGCTCGATTGCGGTGTCAAAACTCAATAAGCCAGTCCATACGAACTCGTTGTACCTTGAAAGTCTTACAGTCAGTGCTATAGGATGAAAAAAGGAGATGGCATTCCTCCTTTAACCGCCTTTGTGCTGATGATGCCTACGTGAACCCTCGACAGGGTGCGTAGGTGTATCCGCTTCCTGTCCCCAATCTAGGACAGGATTATGATCCTACTACCCCAGTCGCCACTTCCTTGTTGTGCTTACCTGCTACCTGTTTGGTCTAGGTCTGACGGGGTGAGCCCACCATGCTGAAATCACTTGTAGTTATCGCTGTTGGCGCGTCACTTGGTGCCTGGTTGCGCTGGCTCTTGGGCATGAAGCTAAACGCCCTGTTCCCAACAATCCCCCCTGGCACTGTGGTTGCGAACATGATTGGGGGCTACATCATCGGCTTAGCTATCGCGTTTTTGGCCGCATCCCCCACTCTGAGTCCTGAGTGGCGTCTACTGATCATCACGGGTTTCTGTGGCGGACTTACCACCTTTTCTACATTTTCGGCAGAAACAGTTGCCCTGATTCAGGAAGGCAGACTGCTCTGGGCGCTCGGCTCAGTTTCATTACACGTTGTGGGTTCGCTAGTGATGACGGCTGCCGGGCTTCTGTCCTATCAAATGATCGGCACGCGCTGAGGAGATGAAAATGAAAGGTTTTCTAGTGATTTTCTTTACCCAACAGAACCGTCGTTATCAGGGAAAGATGCTTGGCGACTGGATTGTTGATTTGGCGAAGGACATGGGGTTGCGTGGTGCGACCCTGTCTACGGGCATTGAGGGTTTTGGGCACACTGGTCGGCTGCACTCCTCGCACTTTTTTGAGCTGGCGGATCAGCCTACCGAGATTCGCATGGCTATCACCGAGGACGAGTCCGAAAGGTTGTTCAAGCGATTGGAGCTTGAGGAAATCTCGGTGTTTTACATAAAGACACCAATTGAGATGGGCGTCGTCGGCAAAAAAACCACCTAGTTCGGTCTCCTTTCATAAGCTAAAGCTTCAGGCATCCTTGCAATGGGCGCTGATCCTGTAACACGATTTTACATTTTGGCCACGGCTAGCTAAGATCGACCGACTGGAGATGGCATTCCTCCATTAACCAACCGCTGTGCCCGTAGCAGCTGATGATGCCTACAGAAACCTGATCAAACCAGGTCTGTAGGCGATCGCGCTCAAAATCCTTTTTTGGTCAGGCCCACTTACTTTTCGTGGCTGGCCAAATGTCTAAATTTCGACGACCGGAACAACTCGACTTACTGCCCTATATAGCGAAATGGCTTGCGCTTGCAGGTCTTGTAGCTCTTTTGGCAGGCTCTGCCTCTGCGTTATTCCTCCTTTCTTTGGATCACGCCACCCAGTGGCGAGAAACCCATCCCTGGGTGATCTGGCTCCTGCCAGTGGCTGGCTTTGCCGTGGGACTTGCGTATCACTTGATAGGCAAACCCGTTGATGCCGGAAACAACCTGATCATCAATGAGATCCACGATCCTAAGAAGATCGTGCCTTTGCGCATGGTGCCGATGGTGCTGATCGGAACCGTGGTTTCCCACCTCTTCGGTGCATCTGTGGGACGTGAGGGTGCGGCGGTGCAAATGGGCGGCGCTCTTGCCGATCAACTGACGCATGTCTTCCGGCTACGTCGCGAAGATCGTCGAGTGATTCTCATGGCCGGCATCAGCGCTGGTTTTGCGTCCGCCTTTGGCACCCCCCTCGCTGGAGCTTTGTTCGGACTTGAAGTGCTGGCCATCGGACGTATGCGTTACGACGCGCTTTTCCCTTGCGTGGTTGCGGCAATCGTTGCTGACCAGGTTGGGCAAGCCTGGGGAGTGGTTCATACGCATTACGTCATTGGCGAAGTGGTTCCGGTGCAGCTGTGGAGCGTCATGGCTTTGGTGGCAGCTGGGATTGTCTTTGGCCTTACGGGCCTGCTATTTGCGACGGCCACCCATAAGCTCGGAGCTTTCGTTAAACGACTTATCTCCTATTCGCCATTACGACCCTTCGCTGGCGGCCTTCTGATCGCAGTCGCGGTGTGGGCGCTCGGTAGTATTCACATGGTTAATGACGTTCCCGAATCGCTCCTTGGAGAAGATCAATGAAAACGCAAATCCAGGCTATTCACGCACGTGAAATTCTCGATTCACGCGGTAACCCTACCGTTGAAGTCGACGTCACCTTGGAGTCCGGAGCTCGGGGCCGGGCATCGGTTCCATCCGGTGCGTCTACAGGCGTTCACGAAGCAGTTGAGTTGCGTGACGAAGATACACAGCGGTATTCCGGCAAAGGAGTGTTGAAGGCCGTTAGCAATGTGAATACCGAGATACTTGAGTCTCTGAGAGACCAGGATGCAACTGATCAGGAACAGGTAGATCATCTGATGATTAAGTTGGATGGAACATCTGATAAATCCAGGCTTGGAGGAAACGCTATCTTGGGCGTCAGCCTCGCCGTTGCAAGGGCAGCGGCTTCTGCCATGAACGTGCCGTTGTTCCAATACCTCGGCGGTGACCAGGCAGCAAGAATGCCCGTTCCGATGTTCAATATTCTCAATGGCGGTGTTCATGCCAACTGGCAAGGCCCTGACTTTCAGGAATTCATGATTGCACCTACAGGGGCTGGCAGTTTCAAGGAAGCCTTGCGATGGGGCGCTGAGGTGTACCACGAGCTGAAAAAGGTGCTTAAGGACGCCGGCTATTCAACAGCGGTCGGAGATGAGGGCGGCTTTGCGCCGGCACTCAAGAAAAACTCAGACGCCATTGAGCTGATCATTCAGGCAATTGAAAGGGCTGGTTACACCCCTGGATCTCAGATCGAGATCGCTATCGATCCAGCATCCAGCGGTTTTTATGAAAACGGTCTTTACCATCTACGCTCGGAAGGTCGCAAAGTCGATGCCGAAGAGCTGATTAGCCTCTATTCCTCATGGGTCGATAAGTACCCAATTGCGGTACTGGAAGATGGACTCGCGGAAGATGATTGGTCGGGCTGGAAGCAATTGAATGCTGCGCTGGGTGACCGTATAGAGTTGGTTGGAGATGACCTATTTGTCACCAACGTCGAACGGATTCAGCGAGGAATCGCAGAAAACGTCGCCAATGCCGTACTGATCAAACCCAATCAAATCGGAACCCTGACTGAGACCAAAGCCGCCATCGAAATGGCCTACGGGGCAAATTGGGGAGCGATGGTTTCTCATCGTAGCGGGGATACGGTTGACAGCTTCATCGCTGACCTGACTGTCGCCATGGGGACTGGCCATCTCAAGACAGGAGCTCCATGCCGGGGGGAGCGGGTCGAGAAATACAATCAGTTTCTGCGAATAGAAGAGCATCTGGGAAGCCGTGCCATTTATGCAGGACATGATGCGTTTATGCGGTGATAGCCACCGATTTGCTGTCAACCAGATTGAAACGAGAGAGACGTAATGACCCCGTCCGAGAAGCTAGTCGACTGGAACAGGAAATGGAGAATCCAGAGCGGCATTGTCATTTGTAGAAAGTGCGCGGCGCAGCAGCCCGAGACATTGAGTAATCAACCGTTCGCCCACGGCTCTGGCTGTGGGGAGGTCAGCTCGCAATTTTCGCAACCTTGGACTGACTTGGATGCGATCAGAAAGTCATTCGTCTTATAGCCGGTAAATCTGTTGGTTTGGTCAGCGTAAATAATCGAATCACGTTTATCCGTAGGCAAAAACGTCAGCGGCCTTAGCCTTTCATAGAAGCTTGGAGATATGAGCATGAGCTACACGGACATTCCAGCTGGTAACGCGATTCCCGATGACTTTTTTACCGTTATCGAGATTCCTGCAAACCACTCGCCGATCAAGTACGAGGTGGATAAGCCAAGTGGGCAGATCTTCGTCGACCGCTTCCTCAGCACACCGATGTTCTACCCGGCCAACTACGGGTTCATTCCAAATACGTTGAGCGATGATGGCGACCCCTTGGACGTTCTGGTGATTTGCCCTTATCCGGTATCGCCAGGCGTTGTCATTCGTAGTCGCCCAGTTGGTGTGATGTACATGACCGACGAAGCCGGAGCGGATGCCAAGGTGATCGCAGTGCCTCATGAAAAACTCAACTCGATGTACAGCGACGTAAAGGAGTGCTCAGACCTCCCTGCGTTACTCCTCGCACAGATCCAGCACTTCTTCGAAAACTACAAGGCACTGGAGCCGGGTAAGTGGGTGAAGATGGGGCGTTGGGGGAGCGCGGAAGAGGCGCGGGAAGAGATTCGTAAGTCGGTAGCGGCGTATATCCCCAAATAGCTCTTCGGCCAGATTGACTGCGTCAGCCGGGATTAGGTACTGAGGGGCTAGTGATTTGTGATTGGCCTCTCAGTCGCTTGGAACATCAAATGTTCAGGGAAACACACGCATGGAAAAATGGGTGGCTTATGCCTTCATCTCAATGTTTTTTTGCCGGGTTCACTTCTGTGATCGCCAAGATGAGACTCGCAGGCATTACAGCTGAGCTTGGTCTAACAGCTCCCACCCTGTTCGTGTGTGCCTTTGTACTCGTATTCGCGGCCTGAGCTGTTCCGACACAGGAAGTGGCCAACATCACAAGCCGAAATCTGTATTGGCTAGGACTGTCTGGCGTTACCACTGCCTTGTCGTGGATCTTCTACTACAAGGCACTGAAGGTAGGGGATGTCGCCACGGTGGCACTGATCGATAAAGGCAGCGTGGTCGTTGCCATGCTGCTCGCCGGTCTGGTGCTTCGAGAGGTCATCACGTTACGCATGATCGCCGGTGCAGGCCTGATCGTGGCAGGGCTGCTGGTCATAGCCAAAAAGCCATGACACGGTTGAACGTCGATCAGCTCGAAGGGGACGGATGAACCTCGTGAGTAAAACTTCGTACGGCTCGTGCCAGAGCCATAGTGGGACATGGTTGAGGCTGATCTTAGCCTGGGACAATAACTGTTACAGGCTATTTGCCCAGCCATATTGATAAACCTCGGATGTTAAAATAATTGCTTTAGATCAAAGCACAAGGACACTGATGACTCACAGTAGAACTCCCGCAGAAACCCCTAGAGCAGCCGCGATTCTGGCTCGCTTCTTATCGTCGGAATCCGCTGGCGGTCTTGTACTGATGGGCGCAGCACTCGCGGCCCTAATTGTCGCCAATGCGCCTCTCTCGCAAGGTTATTTTGCAGCCTTGCACAGTGTCTGGTTGGGGATGTCTGTCGAGCATTGGGTCAATGATGGCCTGATGGCGATCTTCTTCCTGATGGTCGGCCTCGAAATCAAACGAGAGGTGCTGGCCGGTGGGCTTTCCACTTGGGGCCAGCGCGCCTTGCCGGGGTTTGGTGCTTTGGGCGGCATGGTTGTTCCTGCGCTGATCTACATTGCAATCAATTGGGGTAATTCTGAGACCCTGAAAGGGTGGGCTATCCCAGCCGCAACCGATATCGCATTCGCTTTGGGCGTCCTATCGCTGCTGGGTAAGCGAGTCCCGACTTCGCTGAAGGTATTCCTCGCCGCCTTGGCGATCATTGACGACCTGGGTGCTGTGGTCATCATCGCCTTTTTCTACACCACTGGCCTTTCCATGCCGATGTTGCTGGCCTCGCTTGCGACCCTGGTTATTCTGATCGCAATGAATCGACTGGGCGTAAGACGGTTGTTCCCGTATCTCCTGGTCGGGGGCGTGTTGTGGTTCTTCGTACTGCAATCGGGCGTACACGCCACGCTGGCGGGTGTCGCTGTGGCACTGTGCATTCCCATGGGCAGGCCCGAGGAAGAAGCCCGATCTCCACTGCTCTTTCTCGAAGAGAAACTGCACTTATGGGTGGCGTTCGCTGTGGTGCCAATTTTTGGCTTCGCCAACGCGGGTGTTTCATTGGCTGGTATTTCGATGGAGAACCTGGTCGATCCGGTTCCGCTGGGCGTAGCTCTGGGTCTGTTGGTGGGCAAGCAGGTCGGTATTTTCCTATTGGCTGCTCTGGCCATTCGCATGGGCTTGGCCAAGCTGCCGGAAGGGAGTACCTGGATACAGCTCTACGGCGTAGCACTGTTGTGCGGCATTGGCTTCACCATGAGTCTATTCATTGGCAATCTGGCGTTCGCCGGATCAGCTCTTTTGATTGATGAAGTCAAAGTCGGTGTATTGATCGGATCGATTCTGGCTGCAATTGGCGGTGTCCTGATTTTGCGCCGCAGCAGTGTCCCTGCCACTGCCGCTCTAGCCAGATAAAGCTCGTTTGGGATGACCACAGAGTTTCTTGCAGGGGCGGCACCGATGACCAGTAGATCAATGGCGTGTTCTAGTCATCTCCACTTAACCTTGTCGGACTTCAGCTTGGACTGTGAAGCCTGAAAAGAGAAGCATGCTTCGTGTTAGTGAGTGGAAAGCGAAATATGGCTGCTCTGGGTGCGTAATCGCATGAATTTGACCACCCATTTGCATTCGACACTGACCAGTGTTTTGCATCGGATTTGAACAGACCTCCTAATGGGCACGACCGGCCAAAACCAACCCAGACTGTGTGAAATCGCTTGCAGTTGTCTACCCTTCTAGTCGTCGAACTGGTATCTGGGGCTATCATGAAACGACTCATTGAAGGTGAGGCCTGCATGCAAGTGACGCGAGTTGCAACCGATGTGTGAATTGCTGGCCATGAGCAGCCTGTTGCCTACGCAACTGACGCACTCGCTCGCCGCTCTGGCAGCGCATGCCGGTGGCGAAAGTCACAATCGTGATGGCTGGGGTGTGGGGTTTTACCGGGGACGCGATGTTGCCCTGTTCAGGGAGCCTACTGCCGCCAGTGACAGCGAGTTGGTAAAACTCTTACAGAACCAAGGGCCCAGCACCAAGTTAATCGTTGCGCATCTGAGGCATGCTACTCAGGGGGCGGTCAACTTGGCCAATACGGGGCCATTTGCCCGTGAACTCAGGGGGCGTATGCGTATATTTGCCCATAATGGAAATCTGCGTGGCCTCGGTCTATCCGCCGAGTTCGACGGTGGCTGTTATCAGGCCATAGGGGAAAGCGATTCCGAACAGGCTTTTTGTGCGTTGCTGGCACGCCTGCAACTGATGGAGATGCAGTACCCGGAACTGCCCTCCCTGCATGAGCGCCTGTTCTTGATTGGCCGTTTTGCTGCTGATTTGCGTCGGCTTGGCCCGGCCAATTTTCTTTATAGCGATGGTGATGCGCTATTCGCTCACGCTGATCGACGTTTCAACGCGCTGAGCGGCAAGGTAGAGGCGCCAGCCCTGTACCACTGGCATTGCCCTGTCCCCCATACCTTGTTGCAGGATGAGGCAAGCGGCGAACAGCGGGTGAGCTTCATCGCAAGCGTGCCGCTCAGCGAAGACGACTGGCGGCCAATGGCGGAAGGCGAAGTGATCGCGCTGCACGACGGTGCAGTCGTCGAGACGTTATTGCTCGGCAAGGGCAAGAACGATTTGTAAAACGTCAGCAAGCGCAGATCAAACGCCGAGGTACAGCCGCAGATTTCCCTCGATCACGCGCAGCATGCACACAGCCCCAAGCTATTCGCCCCGCCTTTGCCATTAGCATTTGCCTGAACCTGGGGTTTGTATTGGTCGAGGGGGTCTATGGTTGGCAAGTGAATTCCCTGGCCTTGCTAGCGGATGCCAGGCATAACCTCAGTGATGTCGGTTGGCTGATTCTGGCCTGGCTGCACTGGCAGCTACCCGGCTACTACCGACGGCTGGCGGCGCGGCTCGATCCTCGCCAGCTTTATCAATGCCGTAATTTTGCTGGTGGCCATGGGCTCGCTCGGCTGGGAGTCTCTCCAGCGCTTGCAGACGCCAGTGCCTATACCGCCTAATTGGCTCAATTGAGAACGCCCCATAGGGCCCACACCTATTGCGGCTTGTGGTAGGCATTATTTGCCCTGCACTACTCGAACATGTGCATGGCTTATAGCTTTGTAGACGCGAATCGATCTTAAAAGCGGCCACCAGTCATATAGAAAAATCTGCAGCGGTCGCCACATTGCCACCCAGCCAACGATCATCAGACTTTCGCGCGCTATGCCGACTACGGCGCTAGCACTAAGTTGGCCGATGACATCGACTGCGATCAGGCAAAGGGTAACAAAGCCGATGCCGATCAACAGGCTAATGCGGCCCTCTCGAAGGAGGCGTTTCAACTCACTGCGCACGAGACCTGCTTTATGATCAAAGTAGTTGTGGATTGCCTCGACCATGATCGCACTTGGATCGCCTTCTTCTGGCAGGTGCTCAAGGTGGATTGTGATACGAAGCAGGCTGTCCGACGGAAACGCTGCTGCCCAGGTCTCGATGAACGCTTCAGCTTCGCGATCAAGATCCTTGTTAAGAAAAGGTGTTGGATCCATCGAGTTAAACAACTGTGCAAGTTCGCTTACCCGGAGTTGAAGGTGATGCTCATGGTGATGTTTTTTTTTCATGGCACTACTCGATTATCATGCATTGGCAGTTTCGATTCGCACGACTCGCTTGCACTGCGACTCTGTCCTTGCAAAGCGCACTGACCGCCGCTGGCATCACCCTCAAATTCCAACTTCAATTTACCCTACAGCCTGCCGGTGAACGACGGGCTAGAGAGGACGTGATTGGCGTGCGCGGATTGTCCGAGTAGGACATCCATGAACGAAAAATTGAGGTGAGATGTACTTAAACCTCAATGGAACAACTGCTTGCGACGCAGATGTCCTGATTTTCCTTTATCTCGGCATAACGACTATAGCTAGGACTCAGCAGCTCACGCTTCATGCTCCATTCAGGGGCCGCAGGTATTCGAGCTGGGCGCGTCCAGTTGATGTCCCTGTCTTGCGCCGGAACCGCGCGAGCCAGATACCCCTACTTGGAGTGACCACAGTATTTCTCGAAGCCTGGAAATACTGTGGTTTAGAGGCTTGCCTCAGCGAAGTAACAACACAGGCATGGTGGCCGTTCGAAGCATCGTCGTAGTTGTGCTGCCTACCAGAAATTGTCTGATGCGTGAGTGCCCGAAGGCACCCATGACCAGCAGATCAATTCCGTGCTCCGCTTGATAAACGTGCAAAGCCGCCTCCACTTCTCCTTGCCGGATCTGGGCCTGTACTTCAAAGCCGGCAGAGAGGAACATGCCTACAGCCTTCGCCAGAGCATCACGATTATCTTCCGAGTCTGCTCCTACCATAACGAGATGAATGGGCAGGCCTTCGCAAAGCTGGCTGGCGGCAAGTATCTGAATGGTTTTGTAGGCCGTAGGGCTGCCGTCAAATGCGAGCATCACTTTTTCGGGCTTTTTATAGCTATTGGCTGTGATCAAGATGGGCCGGTGAATTGTTCGCACGACAGCTTCTATCTGGCTACCAAGGGTACGCGTACTGCGTGCGCTGTCTTCTCCCACTCTTCCGATCACCAATAGCCGAATATCCTCCTGAAGGTCGCTCAGACTTTCTACCAAGTGGCCGTGGCGCTGCTTCAACTCAGGAAAACCAGCACCGGAGATGACAGTTCGCTCCCTGGCTTTTTCAAGCATGTGCTGACCCTGCTCCAGAGCGAGCCTGGCACGCTGGGCATCCAACGTAGCCAGTTCCTCCAGCAGGTGTTCTCGACTGCCGAGGCCAATGTTTCCACTCAGGTCAGCTGCTGCAGGGTATTTCTCTTCATCCAATACATGCAGCAAGGTCAGTGGCGCATCTAACTGATGCGAAGCCCATGCTGCGTAGTCGCAGACCGCTAGTGAGGATTGTGAGTTATCAATGCATGCCATTACGCGGGTCATTGTCGATCTCCTTAGTGGCTCATGAGCTTGTCGATGGCGTCAGGTTTGTCATGCACGCCAAAGCGGTCAACGATGGTGGTGCTGGCTTCGTTCAGACCCAGCACCACAGCTTCAGCGCCTTCACGGCGGAACTTGATCACCACTTTATCCAGCGCCGCTACGGCAGTGATATCCCAGAAGTGCGCTCGGGTCAGGTCGATGGTGACTTTCTTGACTGCTTCTTTGAAGTCGAAAACATTGGTGAATTTTTCAGCCGAATTGAAAAATACCTGACCCACCACGGTGTACGTCCGGTGTGAATCCTTGGCATCCAGGCTGGACTGGATGTCGAGGTAGTGGCCGATTTTGTTCGCAAAGAACAGCGAAGCCAGCAGCACCCCTACCAATACACCGTAGGCCAGGTTATGCGTTGCCACGACGACCACGACGGTCGCGACCATGACGAGATTGGTCGACAACGGGTGCTCTTTTAGATTACGCAGGGAGTCCCAGCTGAAAGTGCCAATGGACACCATGATCATCACGGCAACCAATGCCGCCATCGGGATCTTGGAGAGCCATTCGCCCAGGAACACGACCATCAGCAGCAAGAAGATTCCTGCGCATAAAGTTGAAAGGCGAGTACGACCGCCAGACTTCACGTTGATGATCGACTGGCCAATCATGGCGCAGCCGGCCATACCACCGAGCATCCCCGCTGCGATGTTGGCAACGCCTTGGCCCTTGCACTCGCGGTTTTTGTTACTGGTGGTATCTGTCAGATCGTCGACGATGGTCGCTGTCATCATGGACTCCAGCAGGCCTACAACTGCCAGCGCTGCTGAGTACGGGAAGATGATGCGAAGGGTTTCAAAGTTCAGCGGGACTTCAGGCCACAGAAAAATCGGCAGTGTGTCCGGTAGCTGACCCATGTCTCCCACGGTGCGGATATCCAACGCCAGATAAATCGCGATAGCAGTCAGCGTGAGGATGCAAACCAGCGGTGAGGGAATCAGCTTGCCGATCTTCGGTACATACGGGAACAGGTAGATGATCCCGAGACCCGCTGCGGTCATGGCGTAGACATGCCACGTGACATTGGTGAGTTCAGGCAGTTGCGCCATGAAGATCAGAATCGCCAATGCGTTTACGAAGCCGGTGACCACTGAGCGTGAAACAAATCGCATCAGCGACCCCAGCTTCAAGTAACCGGCAAGAATCTGGAGCACCCCACAGAGTAGGGTGGCTGCCAGCAGATACTGTAGCCCGTGCTCTTTAACCAGAGTGACCATGAGCAGTGCCATGGCACCGGTAGCCGCCGAGATCATGCCAGGGCGACCGCCGACGAAGGCGATAACGGCGCAGATACAGAAGGAGGCGTAAAGACCGACCTTAGGGTCTACACCAGCAATGATGGAAAAGGCGATAGCTTCCGGGATCAGCGCCAGAGCGACTACGAGACCCGCGAGCACGTCTCCACGGACGTTGGATAACCACGTTTGTTTAAGTGATTGCAGCATCAGAATATCCAAGGCAATGCATCACACGCACTCCAGGCTAATGGCGAGCGCGTCGATACGAATTCAAATTGTGAGGATAAATTTGCTGTGTGCTTTGGGTGTAAGAACCGGGCATACAGCAGTACGCACCGCGAGCGAAACAGGCGGGTGCGAGGTGTTGCGAGGGGGCGTAGCGCTAAGGCGGCGTAGGCTGCCAGTAGATCGTTTGGAGTACAGTCATGCTGGTGTTCCTGTAGCTCAAGGGGTATGGATTCGGAAGTATATAGCGAAACTATCGTCGCTTGCGACCTGTTATCTCGCGTTGGGCAGCTTGGCCCAGAACTCTTCTGGAGAAGGGCTGATTGGGGCTGTCGGTCGCGTGAGATGAATTTCTAAAGGGATATCCCAGCTTTCATCGAGGGCCCTGACAAGGCGTCCATCAGCCATTTCCTGTTCCGTCAGGCTTTTCGGTAACCACGCTACCCCCTTGCTTTCCAATGCCATGGACATCAGCACTGCTGCAAGGTGGCTGCTGAAAAGAGGCTTGAGGTGAAGGTAGTCTACCTTGGAGTCAAACGTTTAAGTCGAGCTGGCTCAAGCAAAGACTTCACTAGCGGACGGTGTTGTCTGGTCACTCCGGCTCTAGAACGCCGAAGAGCTATATGCGCTTACCGGTGCCTGCAGTGCAAGACTGCGGAAAGGGTGTTCCGAACATGCAGCAGTAACCTCGATCTACATTTGCCGACCAGATTTCGAGTTGGATGAGGAGTCAGGCTCTTCGAGGTGCGACACCAATGCGACACGCAGTTCAAGCAACGCATCGCGCAACCGGGCGTCTTCGCGTGCATCACCTGTCTGAGGCGTGAACTCTTTAGCGTGCTGAAGCAACGCATCGGCATCATTTCGGTTGAGATCAAACACAATCATGTTGAATCCTTGTGCATGGCCGGACGTTGTGATGATTAGCCGGCGTATCCATGGTCGATTCGCTCAAGCGCATCCTTGACCATCAGATACCCAACTTCATTGCGGGCGAGCTCGATCGGTGATTGATTGCCCAGAGAGGCTTTGGGTTGGTTCAGCCACGCATCTGCTTTTGCTTTGTTGCCAAAGACTTGCTCGGCTTGGAGCAGGATCAGCTCAATGGGGTTCATTTTTGCTCTCGGTAGTTTTGCAGGGCTCTTACCTGTCGAAAGGGGTATGACAGCAGAGGTGGTGCATGCGTGTGCCAAGCATCCCGGTCTACAGCGCTTCGAAGTACCAACTGCCTAGATCAGCGCCGGGAAGCACAGTTGGATGCATAAGATGATCTGTATCGATGTAGCCCTTCTCTCGATTCACCCTGTGCTGCATTTCGTGAGTTTTCAGCGATATCAGGTAATCACCTAATGGTATGCCGCTTTTTTGTAAAGCCTGATAACTCATCAGCAGCGCGAGATTGTCCTGTGCCGCCTTCGTCCTTTTTTTAATTATTTTCTGGCAGACGTCAACGAAGTCTGGGTCGTTGTGACCGTGTCGTTGGAACGAAGCGGCCATTTCCGCGAAGACTCCTAGCTGTTCGACTGTGAATGCACGAAGACAGCCAGAGCTGAATTTGAAGCGGTAGCTTGCGAACATGGAAATCGCAAATTCCTGCAAACTGCAATCGGTCGGGGAGCGCCCGGTGAGCAGCATTTCCCGATGTTGCCTGTAAGGGGAATCGTCCATCTGCACCTCGCTAAGCCAACGAGCATCTCTATCACCACTGATTACAGCACAGCGGTGCGTCGTTATGGCGATCAACTAGATCTGCTGGAGTGCTAATCAGCTTCATGGGGATACCTTTCGGGTGACATCGAGCTTGTGATGCATCAGCGACACCACCTTGAGGGTGTCCTAAGCGTCCTGCTCGGACATAGGCCGATTTAACTTCGTCGTATGGGCGAGAGCATTTCGGACTGCCCCCGACAATCCAAGTAGCAGGTTCGCGAATCCTTTTGGATCACTTTTCTCAGACTCAGTGGTTAGAGGCCCTAAGGCCAGCATCTGGCTTTGCCCCAAGAAATGCCTTCGTCAGCAGATCAGCGCCATCCGTGCCGTCGCTATGGATAACAAGAGATGAGGCATTGACTTCTCTTGTGACGGATCTAGGCTAGAAGCAGCTGCGAAATTCAACGGCTGAGGGTGTAAGCACCTCATCAAACCGTGATTTCACGGCCAGACAATTCAATCCGACCCCCAGCCCAATCCGGTGAGCAGTTCGTTTTCTATTGTCTGGAGAGCAGCCATGACCTCAAATATTCTCTCTGCTTCCCCTGCAAAGTACCGTGCTCCGACCGTGACCACGGCTTATCAGCACGACAAATTTGTATTGCCAAATGGGCAGATTCTCTGCGGTATTGGACGCGCAGGGCCTGATCTGGACGCCTATTGCAACTCACATTTTCAGCGTTCCTGGTTTGAAGTAATACTCGAAATTGAACGTAGTCTTTCAGAGAGATTGCGTGGCATTGAAAAGCGTTTGCCCGCTTTGGAAGCGCTGCTCACTGATGGGCAATCCCCTGAGACGCTGCGTCCGGTTTTCCAAGACATCATTGGTACATTGAGTGCGCTTGTCGAGCACGGGTGCCTTGATGCCCAGATGCGGATTGGACTGCTGTATCTCTCAATTGGGGAATACTTTGAGCCAGGCGGCCAAGCCCAGAAGCGGGGCTTAGAGGAAATTCTGCACGCTCAGGGTAATGGTCACCCCAACGCTGCCTATACCCTGGGGGATTACTACGTTGAAAAGGGCTGTTTGGAGGAAGCGTTCTGTTTTTATCAAATGGGGCATCAGCGAGGTTGTGCCGTGTGCTGTTACCAGCTTGGGCAGTTCGCCGAGCATGGTTTTGTTGGAAGCCCTGAAGATCTGCACATGGCTTTTGACCTCTACAAATGCTCATCTAAAGATTTCTACCCACCGGCAACCGTTCGCATGGTCGAAATGCTCATAGAGCACGGAGATGTATTTTCGATCCCAGAGTCTCCGATTCATTTGCTCACTCAGGCTATTGATATGGGATGCGACGAAGCCATGTTGTTGTTGGCACAGCTTTATGAGCGCGGCAGGCAGCTCATTCGAGAGCCATGGCTGGCCGTCTCGCTGTACCGCCGTGCTGCAATGGCTGGAAATTCAACCGCCCAATTGAAGCTGGGGCAGATACTCGACGGGAGTGATGTTGCTGGTCTTCCGTTAGCTGAGGACATCCAGGAAGCCATCGAGTGGTACTACAGGGTAACTACAGACCAGAACAATCCAGATGTGCGTGGGTGGGCCTACATGTACCTAGGTCGCATCTCTTTCAGAATGCGAGATTTTGGTATTGCACAGCTGCACTATGAGGCTGCAGCCGCACTAGGCATCATTGGTGCGGAGGTTATGATGCAGCATGCGAGGGATGCTTATGACGAGTGTTATGGTGAGGAGGGAATTGGTTAGGCGAAAAAGAGGTGGCTTTTCTACTTTTGAAAGGAGCAAGGTGAGTTGAGTTTTTTGTAAAATGGATCAACTTCCTGAGCAATATGATCGTGCTGACGCCGACGAGTTTCTTTCGTCGGCCTCTAAATGCAAACACTTTGATTAGGTTATTTATTAAGGATATCATCTCTGTCTTGGTATTTGAGTGAAATAAGCTCCTCTACTCTGTCTATAAATTGAAAAGTGCCAAGACCTTTTTTGAGTTCGTGGCATAATAGTCTAAGATGAGAGTCGAACTCATCTTGCAGTAGAATAAGGTTAGCAATGCTGACAGTCTCCTCTATATTATTAAGGCGACGATAGGCAAGGTGGATGTAGGGCATAAGACCTTCCAAGGTTTTATGGCCACTCAACTGCTTAACTGTATGGAGAAAAAAACTGTCGCTGATTAACCTTATCTCAAATTCCTTGCTATTTTTGAATTTGTTTCTTTGGAATAATATAACAAATAAGTTGGTGCAGAAGGCGTGTCTAAACATATGGGCGCAAGCTTGCTCTGAAATCCCCGCAGCTTTTCTAAGAGTATGTATTTCATTTGTGATAGTTGTGTCGGCAAGCGGTTTTCCGGTACGTTCGGACACGAACAACTTTCCATGATCTGGCCTCCCGCCCTTAGTGAATATCTTTATAGCGCTGGGGCGATGAAGTTTCATGTATGTACGAGCCTGCTGAAGTAATACTCTAGAAACAGGAATTTGGCGAATAACAGGCTCTCCTTGCTTGAGTGTCAGTAAGTCTAATACGGGGAATTTCATATGCCATGCCCGGTTTATTGCCTCGACTTTAATATCTGCAAGCTCGCCTCGGCGAGGCCCCAGATATTCAAGAAATGAAATATGCAAATGCCTTCTTGAGTTAATAAATGAGGAGGTGTTAGCGTCGTCTGCAGCCTGTCTAAGGCTTTTAACGCTTTTCGGGGAAATTGGGTTTCTGGTGTCCCCTGTCTCGCCAAGAGTGAAGCTGTGATGCCATATAGACGTCTTTTTAATAACCTGACCATTATGCCCAACAATGCTGTACTCACGAGTTGTTGTCTTGATGACTCCATTTTCGGCGACAAAGTTTGGCTTGCCGCTGAAGTTTCCTAGAAAACGAAGAAAGTTTAGGCATACTTGGCCGGTAGAGGTTAGAGTGTTTTCATTTTTTTGGCGTTGAATCAATCGATCTTTGTATCGTTGTTTGCGTAGTTTTGATATAAAACGCGTAAAGTGCAAATCAGTAAGCTCTAAGAAATCAAGATGTTCATTACTACAATATCTAATCAATTGACTGAGCTTGCCGGCATAGTCACCTATTGTTCCACCTTTGCTGCCACGTCTTGACAGCGGCTGTCCGGCCCGCCCTCGTTGGTCGCGAAGAGTGAGCATGTACAAATTTATTGCGGTACAAGGTGTATGGTCAGGCCACACCAAAAATGGGAGATTTGAACCGTCCTTGGTAAAAATTCTGTTATCGATATGATGACTGTACAGTTTAAGGTTAGGCAATGGGTAAAATAGTTTTAAGTCGCCAGCTAATTTTAGTTTCATTTTTTGTCATCATTTTTAAGTGTGACGATGTTAGAGGTATTCGGGGGGGGGGTAATTTGTCGGGGTTTTAGGGTTAGGATTCTTAATATAGAATCAGTTGCATCTTTGCCAAGTTTTTTTCTGATGTTTTGATCTTGCTCATTTTGAATGTTGCTAATGCTGCTCATGGAAAGGCTCAATGCCTGCAGAAGATGGAAATTAGCTTCGCGTTGTGACTCAAGATCAGACTTTAGTATGACTATTTGTTCTTGCAGTCCGAGTTTAGTGGGCTTTTTTTGTGCTCGATCTTGCTGTTTGACTCTGTCGATTGCATCACAGGCATCTAGTCGTAAACTGTCAATAAATTCAAATGATACGTCTTGGTTGTAGGTCGAGATTTTTGACTTTAGAGTTGTAAGGCTCATTGGTCTGATTTGGATAACAATGTCGTCAATATTAGAGTCATGATCAATGGATGCCATACCACCCTGACTATTGAGGGATTGTCTAATGTAATGGTTCTCAACGTATTTTTCTGGATGTTTCAATATGTCATTGAGTAAGGCTACTAGTGACATTATGGAGTTTTTTATTGTTTGGGATTTGTTCTTATTTGAACTTCTCATTCTATTTTCTCCGGCTGTGGCTATGGTGTCGGAGTATTTTGACGATGATTTTCATTTGCTGGCCATGCTTGTCATTGAAAAATACAGGCTCTACTGTCACATCACCTTCTTTTAGGCATTGTTGTATATAGCGATCAGCTTCGATTTCATTTGCGAGCATGAAATCATCAATTCCATATTTTTCCCTCATGAGATCAGCTAGACTTTCATAATTTTCCAAGCGGCCTTTATTCATTTCCTCAATGATATATTGAGATCTAGCACCACGGAGGGATGTCTCATCAATATTCTGATTGATATAGTTCCAAACTTGTTCTAGGTTCGCATGTGCGAGCATCCAACGTATCGTATTAATTCCACCAAGGCCGAACATGTTGAAAAATACAAGGGCAAAAAAACGACGGAGTTGGTGCTGTCGCACATAATATCTCTGGCCTGTTGCATTTGTCGCTGTTTGGAAGTAATCGCAAAGTAAGTCAAAATTTCTCAATAAAGTGAACATCGACGCAGGGCTAAGTTCGTTAGCGCCGGATTGGGGTGGGGAAGAAAATAAGGGCAAGTAATTAGAGATGTACTCAATTTTCTTTAAATATCGTTGCATTCGCTCCAACTCGTAGATCATATCTACAGCTAACTGGTCTATCGGGCGAGCTTGTATGTCTCTTTCACCAAAAAGGAAACGAGATGTTTTCTCAGGTCGGAAAATGAGCCATTCGCGAGTTTTGTCAAGGCAATGCAGAGGAAGCTCAACTAATTCCATTGCTCTTCTTGCCATCAATGTGCCGATTATGTATTGCGCACACCCAGTATAGGTTTGTATAAGCTCAATAAGGCCTTCATTAGCTCTAAGTCTTGAATAAAATGATTTTTTGTCATTTTTTCGTGGGGCTCTGCCCGTTGTATCTGCTCGACTGGTATTTCTACAAGCCAACCCCAACTGCTTAATTCCTATGGATTCTGCTTCTGGGCCAATGATATTTCTAAATTGCGCTTTGGTCAGGCTGGTCATTTGAACTTTGTGAGTGACACAATATTTTGCAGCTTTGCAAAATGCATTGAGGATCGTTCTGCCATAGCGATAGTGAAACTCAGTCGCCTGTGCAAAAATATTAAATATCACAGGGGAAGGAACAGAGTTAAAGTACCCATAAGGGGTGAGGTCGATCATGAAGTTGGAAATTTTTTGAAGGCTCAAAAGATTTGGAGCATCCACGCCTATGGCTGGTAAAAGTCTCAAGCAATTCAATCTGGATCTAAATGCAAAATAATTTCCTTTTGTAATGCCTTCTTTGTCGACGCGTCGAACGGGAACAGCGTCTAGTTCTCGGCGGTAACGTTTTTCAGCGGGATAGTATGAAAGTATGTAGACTCTTGGTTTTGTTGTTGTGCCTCCTAGTGTATTTTTGTAAATTTTTTGAGTGACTAATTTGCTGTTCACATGAAAGCCTGCAGCGAGATTGCCGCTGTAGTAACCGTGGTAATACAGGGCTGCTCTAACATAAGGGATTTGGTGAGGGTGGATTTCTAGTTCATTTAACTCAAGATCACTAGAGGAAATGTCTGCCAGGCTGGGAATTTCTTTTATTAGCTTTTTAAGCTGTTTGGTCGGAGTTTGATCTACTAGGGATAAACAAAATTTAGAAAGATTTGTGCCGTATTCATATATCGACTCTGAAACAAAAGTTGAGGTGCTAAACTGATGTAGAATACCAGTTAAGTCATTTTCGCCTAGGCCGCGAAGTCCCAAAGTACTTAGATTAAAACGTTCGGAATTTAATAATAGGATATCAACAATGTAGATTGCATTTGAAAGGTAGCGCCTTTGGGTTTTTGTTGCGGCCATTTCGCCCGCATGCTCGCTGGTTCCGTGGACAGCGACGATCAAAAAAATCCGCAGGCTCTCTAGTAACCTGGATTGACTGGGATCTGTGAGCATAATCCCACTGGCTAGCTCTATTCGCCAGTCCAAAGTTTTGGGTTTATCGTAGCCAAGAGAAATTTCCCAAACAGGGTCATCAAATGAATTAAGCAGCCACCCAGCCTTGCGGAATTCATGTGCAAGGTCGAGATCAAAATTATCAAGAAAACCAAGAGGGTTTTCAGGTCGCATAAATCAAGTCGTCCAATTGAGTGGTGTCGATTTCTTGCACAGCTATGGCTAGTTTGCGTTTTAGTTCAGGGTCGTAGCCGTCCTCAATTTCTTTTCTAACTAGTCTGGCAACATTAGACCAATAGTAAGCATCTTCGTCTAAAGGCCTCTTTCCGTCAGACTCTTTCACGGATTTTTCTAATGATAGTAGGGCGCTCAAGCATCCTATACCTAAGCGAATTAGAATCTCATTGCCTTCCTCCATTATCTGCTGTTCAATGCTTTTGTTAGGCTCAATGAGGTCTGAAGACAGCTCGTTCAGTGCGTGATTTTTTAGAAACTCGCTGAGTTGTTCCATACTTTCGAAGTTCGAAGCTTTCATGAGATATGGGCTATCTTTTAGTGCATGGCAAATAACTGCTTTATGAAAGAGGCGAACGTCTCTTGATTCAAAATAATCTAGAAATGCATCTGGTATGTAATGTGAGAGCAATTCGCTAATTTCTTTCTGGTGTCCAAGTATTTCAGATAATAAGCTTGAATCACCATCGTCGATGTAGGCTTCCATTGCTCGCGAGGCACGAACGGTGGAGGGGGAAATTTTTCTAAGATACTCTTTTGTTTGTTGCTCGCTTTTATTTGTGATTGATCTGAATTGATTTATGAGAGGTGTCATGCAGGGCTTTGAAAGTGTCGATCGGTTCCACTGAGGTATCGTAGCAATTATTGGTAGTGATGCAGCAATGGGGCTTGCCAAAAATAATTTCCGACTGTTTTCATTATTGTTTTTCTTAAAATGCTGGCGAGCTTGCTCAGTAATAGAAATCACATTCTCCATAATCAAGGCAGCTTTTGCCGATACTGGAAATTTTTGTCTGGCGTACTTTCGGCCTTTTCTGGATTTTTTTCCAGAAATTAAATTTATAATTTCTCCTGAAAATATATAGTTATGGCCACCTTCTGGAAAATACCCGGTCTGGTTTCCGTTTTTGTCCTTTAGTTGGAATCCCGTCAGGAATGTGGTGGTGATTTTCGGGTGTTCAATTATCAACCCGAGTTGAAAAGGGTATAGGTCGCTTGTATTAGGGATTCCCAGCATTAATGACATGTCGCGAGCGCTGTAAGTGGTGTTGTTTTTACGGTTATAGTGGCGGACGATTTCTGGGAAATTGCAGTCGTAGGTATATTTTTCAAAAGTTGCACAGACGTTTTCTAAATTTGCTTGCTTTGTCCATCCATAACCCTTCGTGATCGGCACTCCGAGTTTGGCTAGTCCTTTTCGTTGAGCAAAATTTTCCATGAATTTGCTCATTTGAATTTCTGCCCATGTTTTAATTACTCTAAGGTCTTCTTTTATTTGAAAGAAAAGAATTTCAATTGCTTGACTGTGGCTTACCTCAAGAGGAATGGTGGTTATAAGCTTTTCTCGTACAGTCAAGCCACCGGACTCTTTGATGTGGCTGGAGTTTCCGGGTACAGCTTTCGCATCGGTATTTGGAAGAGGGCGGATAGGTATAGACCATATGCCTGATTCAATAAAGCAACGTTCTACTTGACTAATAAACTTGTTGTAGCATTTTTTTCTGGAAGGGAGATTTCTATCTGTAGACTTACTGTCCTTGAAATCGTGCTTTATAAAATCTTTGAATAGGTTGTAGAGTCCGATAGGGTCTTGAAATGTTTTTTCTGGGTACAGCATCGAGTGTGAAGTGATATAAGTGATGAGTTTGTTAAAATGATGATGATAATGTTCGATAAATCCTTCTGCGCGCAATCTCAGTTGTTCATAGAAGGTCTCGGTAAATTCTCTGCCGTGAGTTAAGTACATAGGGGCTAATGGTAGATATTGGACTATGCCCAGTCTGTTTTCCACCGGCCACCCCTCCCAGTATCGGCGTTTATGAGAAGAGATTTTTTGATTTATTTCATCCCATAAATGACGCTCATGGTGTCGTTTCTGGGGCCACCACAGCAAGGAAGGAAGCTCGTTCAGTTCGTGCCTTGCTGCTTCTAAGAGAGTATGCATTTCACGACAGGCGGCCTCACGAGCTTTATCGATACCTCCATAAAAGTCAGTGGTGGCTAGTGCACCGCAGAAGTGATCGAAGATCGCCTGCATGGCAGGGCTGATCAGGGTGTTGCAGGAGATCTCGTAGCCAGCAAGGTGACAGAACGAGTCGAAAAGCTTCAAAGGAATTGGGAGTCGTTTGCTTTTGTTGTCCTTAGTCAGGATTTGCAAAGCGTCCGGTTGGATCGCCATGATGGGGTATGGGTGCAGGGGCTGACCTTTTTTGACAATTGCCATTTTGGTTTTATCCATTTTTGTGCGCCAAACGCGCGTACTACAGCTGCTACATCAAGAATGGTAGAAAAATGTAATTAGTCAAAATCAAGAGCTGGGTTTCGAACTGAACCTGGATTTCAAAGAAGATTTGGCTGATGAAGCCATTGATGCTTTCCTCGACGCGTTCCTGAAAGAAGCCATGGAAGCCAACGGTCTGGGCTATGTTGGCGGCGACGACTTCGGTCTGGTTTGCCTGCAGAAACGTGGCTCGGTATCCGAAGAGCAGCGTGCCGCTGTTGAAGCCTGGCTCAAAGGCCGCAGCGAACTGACCGAAGCAACCGTCAGCCCGCTGATCGACGTCTGGTACCCGGAAAAGCCGATCAATCCGGTAGCTTGATGTCATAAAAAACGGCGACCCAAGGGTCGCCGTTTTTTTATGCCCCAAAGATCGCAGCCTCGTTTCACTCGACAGCTCCTACATTGGAATGCATTCATCCTGTAGGAGCTGTCGAGTGAAACGAGGCTGCGATCTTTTGCTTTTCAGACCTTGCGCCAGTTCAGGATCAGCAGCGTCAACACCCGACCGCATTCCAAAGTAGGAGCTGTCGAGTGAAACGAGGCTGCGATCTTTTGCTTTTTCAGGCCTTGCGCCAGTTCAGGATCAGCAGCGTCAACACCCCCGCCACAATCCCCCAGAACGCCGACCCGATGGAAAACAGCGTCAGCCCCGACGCCGTGACCATGAAGGTGATCAGCGCCGCTTCACGCTCCTTCACTTCGCTCATGGCGATGCTCAAGCCATTGATGATCGAACCGAACAGCGCCAGCGCGGCAATCGACAGCACCAACTCTTTAGGCAACGCGGCAAACAACGCCGCCAGTGTTGCGCCGAACACCCCGGCGATCCCGTAGAAAATCCCGCACCACACCGCCGCCGTGTAGCGCTTGTTACGATCTTCATGGGCATGCGGCCCGGTGCAGATCGCCGCGCTGATGGCCGCCAGGTTGATCCCGTGGGAGCCGAACGGCGCCAGCAGCAACGAAGCGATCCCGGTGGTGGTGATCAGCGGCGAGGCCGGCACGGTGTAGCCGTCGGCGCGCAGCACGGCAATGCCGGGCATGTTCTGCGACGTCATTGCCACCACGAACAGCGGGATGCCGATGCTGATGGTCGCGGCCAGAGAGAAATGGGGCGTGGTCCAGACCGGCGTTGCCACTTCCAGATGGAAGCCGCTGAAATCCAGCAGCCCCATGAACCCCGACAGTGCCGTGCCAATCAGCAATGCTGCAAGCACCGCATACCGTGGCGACAGGCGCTTGATCACCAGGTAAGTGAAGAACATTCCCAATACCAGCCCAGTGCGATGCTGGGCGGCGACGAAGATTTCGCTGCCGATCTTGAACAGGATCCCCGCCAGCAATGCCGCAGCCAATGAAGCCGGAATTCTTTTCACCAGGCGTTCGAAGCTGCCGGTCAAACCACAAATCGTCACCAGTACCGCGCAGGTAATATAGGCGCCGATGGCTTCGCCGTAACTGACGCCGCCCAGGCTGGTGATCAGCAACGCTGCGCCGGGCGTCGACCAGGCGATGGTGATCGGCGTGCGATAACGCAAGGACAGACCGATGGAGCACACCGCCATGCCGATCGAGATCGCCCAGATCCACGAGGAAATCTGCCCGCTGGTCAAACCTGCCGCTTGTCCGGCCTGGAACATCAGGACCAGGGAGCTGGTGTAACCGGTCATCATCGCGATAAAGCCGGCGACGATGGCCGACGGTGACGTGTCGGCCAGGGGGCGGAGCTGCGTGTGCGTGGCGTCGTTCATGACAGCGGTGTTCCTTTTACGTATGAAAATGTCCCGTAGAAGCTGTGTAGGAGCTGTGTAGGAGCTGTCGAGTGCAACGAGGCTGCGATCTTTTGACTTTGATTTTTTAAAAACAAGATCAAAAGATCGCAGCCTCGTTTCACTCGACAGCTCCTACAGGACGAATGCAGCGCATACAGGATTCTGTGTTCAAGCCTAAACTCAAAAGTAACCAGTCGTTGCAATACAGCGGAAGTGACAAACAGCCGTACAGTCGTGTTGCCACCATCCATTGTGTACAATCGCGGTGTTTTTTACGCGATACTTGCCAGCGACCCACTGTGCCGTATTACAGTCACGGTCAATTCGCCGCAGTTCTCCCGACTCGAGTGCCCATGAACGAACAGTTGCAACCCCTAAAGAAACAACCGCGAGCAGGCAAAGCCGGCCGCAGCGGTACCCAGGACGATATTGTCTACGCGCATATCTTCGAGGCCATCCTCGAACAGCGTCTGGCGCCCGGCACCAAGTTGAGCGAAGAAGCGCTGGGGGAAATTTTCGGGGTCAGTCGCACCATCATTCGCCGTGCGCTGTCGCGCCTGGCCCATGAAGGCGTCGTGCTGCTGCGTCCAAACCGTGGCGCCGTCGTTGCCAGCCCAAGTGTCGAAGAGGCCCGTCAGGTGTTCCTCGCGCGACGTCTGGTGGAGCGGGCGATCACTGAACTGGCCGTGCAACACGCAACCGCCGAACAGATTGCCGAGTTGCGGCAGATGGTCAACGACGAACGCGACAGCTTCTCCCGTGGCGATCGCGGTGCCGGTATCCGTTTGTCGGGCGAGTTCCACCTGAAACTGGCAGAAGCGGCGAAAAACGCGCCACTGATCAGCTTCCAGCGCAGCCTGGTGTCCCAGACATCGTTGATCATTGCCCAGTATGAAAGCGGCAATCGCTCGCACTGTTCCTACGACGAGCACACCCAGCTGATCGACGCGATCGAAGCGCGCAACGGTGAGTTGGCAGTGAATCTGATGATGCATCACATGGATCACATCGACAGCAAACTCAACCTCGACGAAGAAAGCGCGTCGGATGACTTGCATGCGGTGTTCTCGCATTTGTTGCAGACCAAGAAGCCAGGGCGGCCAGCCGCCAAACTCTGATTGTTGGGCAAAGATCGCAGCCTCGTTGCACTCGACAGCTCCTACATTGGAATGCGCCCCCTGTAGGAGCTGTCGAGTGCAACGAGGCTGCGATCTTTTGATCTTCCGACAGACAACAAAAATCCCCCGGGACTGTAGAGTTCGGGGGATTTTTTTATGCCCGAAAAACCTAGCGCTGATGCACCTGATTCCCCGCCGCATACGTCTGCAGCACCGTCCGGTCATCCCCCAGCGTCATCAACACAAACAACGTTTCGGCGATGTTATTGGCCTGCTTCAAGCGATAGCTCAGCAGCGGCGTGGCGTTGTAGTCCAGGACCAGGAAGTCGGCGTCGGTGCCCGGTTGCAGGGTGCCGATCTTGTCTTCCAGGCGCAACGCGCGCGCGCCGCCCAGCGTCGCCAGGTACAGCGATTTGAACGGGCTCAGCCGCGCACCTTGCAGTTGCATGACTTTGTAGGCTTCGTTCAGGGTTTGCAGCAGCGAAAAACTGGTGCCGCCACCCACGTCCGTGCCCAAACCGACATTCAGTTTGTGCTTCTCGGCCATCGGCAGGTTGAACAGGCCGCTGCCGAGGAAGAAGTTGGAAGTCGGGCAGAAGGCGATGGCCGAGCCGGTCTGCGCCAGTCGCGCGCATTCGTCGTCACACAGGTGCACGCCGTGGGCAAATACCGAGCGTTCGCCGAGCAGTTTGTAGTGGTCGTAGACGTCGAGGTAACCCTTGCGCTCCGGGAACAGTTCCTTGACCCATTCAACTTCCTTGAGGTTTTCGCTGATGTGGGTCTGCATGTACAGGTCTGGGTATTCACTGAGCAGCTGACCGGCGAGGGTCAGTTGTTCCGGGGTGCTGGTCGGCGCGAAGCGCGGGGTGACCGCGTAATGCAGGCGGCCCTTGCCGTGCCAGCGCTCGATCAGCGCCTTGCTTTCCACGTAGCTCGATTCGGCGGTGTCGGTCAGGTAGTCCGGCGCGTTGCGGTCCATCATCACCTTGCCGGCGATCATCCGCAGGTCCAGCTGTTCGGCGGCTTCGAAAAACGAATTCACCGATTGCGGGTGCACGCTGCCAAACACCAGCGCGGTGGTGGTGCCGTTGCGCAGCAGTTCCTTGATGAAAATGTCCGCGACTTCATCGGCGTGCGCCTTGTCGGCGAACTGGCTTTCGCACGGGAAGGTGTAAGTGTTGAGCCAGTCGAGCAGTTGCTCGCCATAGGCACCGACCATGCCGGTTTGCGGCAGGTGAATGTGGGTGTCGATCAAGCCGGGGGTGATCAACGCGTCCTGATAATGAGTGATCTCGATATCGGCCGGCAGGCTCGGCAGCAATTCGCTGGCGTGACCGAGGGCGCTGATCTGGCCGTTTTCGACCACCAGCAGGCCGTCTTCGAAATACTCATAGGAGGCTTCGATGCCCACTTCGGCGGGGTCGGCGATGCTGTGCAGAATGGCGGCGCGGTAGGCTTTACGAGTGAAAGGCATGTGGTTTCTCAACGTGTGGCTTGGCTGCGGCGTGAAGCAGGCAGCAGTTTGGCAATTGATGATCCGGCGCTGGCAGTGTGCTGGCCGAAATCCGCGTTATAGGTGGCGATGATTTCGCCGGCGATGGAGATGGCGATTTCCACAGGCAACTTGCCTTTGACTTCGCCGATGCCCATCGGGCAGCGCATGCGTTGCAACACGCTGCTGTCAAAACCGCGCTCGCGCAGGCGATGCTCGAACTTCACCCGTTTGGTCTTCGAACCGATCAGGCCGAAGTAGGCGAAGTCGTTGCGCTTGAGGATCGCGGCGGTGAGTTCGAGGTCGAGCTGGTGGTTGTGGGTCATGACGATGCAGTAGCTGCCGGCGGGCAGGTCGTCGACTTCGTCCACCGGTTCTTCGCTGACAATCTTGCGAACGCCGTAAGGGATGTGTTCAGGGAATTCGTCTTCCCGGGAATCGATCCAGCGCACCCGGCAGGGCAGGCTGGCGAGCAGTGGCACCAAGGCGCGGCCGACATGGCCGGCGCCGAATACGGCGATCTGCGCCTGGACCTGACCCATGGGTTCGAACAGCAAAACGGTCACGCCGCCGCAGCACTGGCCAAGGCTGGCGCCGAGGCTGAAGCGCTCCAGATGGGTGTCCTGCTTGCCGCTGGCGAGCATCTCGCGGGCGATTTGCATGGCTTTGTATTCCAGGTGCCCGCCACCGATGGTGTCGAAGGTCTGGGTGGCGCTGATGACTATCTTCGAGCCGGCATTGCGCGGCGTCGAGCCGAGCTCTTCGATGATGGTCACCAACACACAGGGTTCACCCCGGGATTGCAGGTCGGCGAGGGCGTCGATCCAGTTGTACATATTCACCTCAACATCTCTGTTGTCTGTTCGGGCCTCATCGCTAGCAGGCTAGCTCCCACATTGTTTTGTGGTGTCCGCACATTTTGGATTCACTACGAATCCTGTGGGAGCTAGCCTGCTAGCGATTGGCCGCGCCTAGGTCTTAGAGCGAAGCCAACTCAACTTCAGTCTCGACAGCCTTCGCCGCCTTCAACTGCCGCATCTGCTCACAACCCCACAACACCCGCTCCGGCGTCGCCGGCGCGTCGATCTTCGGTTGATGCCTGTAGTCGCCCAAGCTCGCCACGGCGTCCTTGATCGCACACCACGAGGCGATGCCAAGCATGAACGGCGGCTCACCCACAGCCTTGGAATGGAACACCGTGTCTTCCGGGTTCTTGCGGTTTTCCACCAGCTTCACCCGCAGGTCCAGCGGCATGTCGGCCACCGCCGGGATCTTGTAGCTGGCCGGGCCGTTGGTCATCAATTTGCCCTTGGCATTCCAGACCAGCTCTTCCATGGTCAGCCAGCCCATGCCCTGAATGAAACCGCCCTCGACCTGACCGATGTCGATGGCCGGGTTCAGCGAGGCGCCGACGTCGTGGAGGATGTCGGTACGCAGCATCTTGTATTCGCCGGTCAGGGTGTCGACGATCACCTCGCAACAGGCCGCGCCGAAGGCGTAGTAGTAGAACGGCCGACCCCGCGCCTGGCTACGGTCGTAGAAGATTTTCGGGGTCTTGTAAAACCCGGTGCTCGACAGCGACAC
Source organism: Pseudomonas arsenicoxydans (assembly GCF_900103875.1). Classification (NCBI taxonomy): domain Bacteria; kingdom Pseudomonadati; phylum Pseudomonadota; class Gammaproteobacteria; order Pseudomonadales; family Pseudomonadaceae; genus Pseudomonas; species Pseudomonas arsenicoxydans. The sequence continues at coordinate 3,209,457 of NZ_LT629705.1, forward strand.
CTGAGCGAAATACGCCTGCTGGATCAGCGCTTCAAACGTCAGGATGTGATCGCGAATCCGCACGTGACCGTTGTGGAATTCGACGTCTTCTTCGCTGACCTTGTATTGCCGTGCAGCAAATTCGACCAGACGTTTCTTGATGATCTCGGCGGCGTTCTGTGCCGCTTTACCGTTCAGGTCGGCGCCGCTGGAAGCTGCGGTCGGCGAGGTGTTCGGCACCTTGTCGGTGTTGGTCGCAGTGATCTGCACGCGGTCCATTTCCACCTGGAACACCTCGGCCACAACTTGCGCGACTTTGGTGTTCAAACCCTGGCCCATTTCGGTGCCGCCATGGTTCAGGTGGATGCTGCCGTCGGTGTAGACGTGGATCAGCGCGCCGGCCTGGTTGAGGAAGCTGGCGGTGAAGGAAATACCAAATTTGACCGGGGTCAGCGCCAGGCCTTTTTTCAGGATCGGGCTGTTGGCGTTGTAGCGACGGATCGCTTCGCGGCGCTCAAGGTACTGGCTGCTTTCTTCCAGTTCGGCGGTCATTTCCTCGAGCATGTTGTGCTCGACGGTCTGGTAGTAATGGGTGACGTTGCGCTCGGTCTTGCCGTAGTAGTTGGCCTTGCGCACGGCCAGCGGGTCGAGGCCAAGATGACGGGCGATGGCGTCCATCACCTCTTCAATTGCGACCATGCCTTGCGGGCCGCCGAAACCACGATACGCCGTGTTCGACGCGGTGTTGGTCTTGCAGCGGTGACCGTTGATGGTCGCATCGCCCAGGTAGTACGAGTTGTCGGCGTGGAACATCGCACGGTCGACAATCGATGCCGACAGGTCGGGCGAGCAACCGCAGTTGCCGGCCAGTTCCAGGGCGATGCCGTGCAGGCGGCCGGTGCTGTCAAAGCCCACATCGTACTCGACGTAGAACGGGTGACGCTTGCCGGTCATCAGCATGTCTTCGACCCGCGGCAGACGCATTTTGGTCGGCTGCCCCGTCAGGTGCGCAATCACCGCGCACAGGCATGCCGGGCTCGCCGCCTGGGTTTCCTTGCCGCCGAAACCACCGCCCATGCGGCGCATGTCGACGACGATTTTGTTCATCGACACGTCGAGCACTTCGGCCACGAGTTTTTGCACTTCGGTGGGGTTCTGGGTCGAGCAGTAAACGATCATGCCGCCGTCTTCGGTCGGCATCACCGAAGAGATCTGGGTTTCGAGGTAGAAGTGTTCCTGGCCGCCGATGTGCAGCGTGCCCTGGATGCGATGTTCGGCGGTTGCCAAGGCGCCGGCCGAGTCGCCGCGCTGATGGGTGTGGCTGTCGAGCACGAAATGGCGTTTGCGCAGGGCTTCAACCACGTCCAGCACTGGCTCGAGATCTTCGTATTCGATGATCGCGGCCATCGCGGCTTTGCGTGCGGTTTCCAGGTCTTTGGCGGCGACGGCCACCACGGGCTGCCCGACGAATTGCACCGTATCGATGGCCAGCAATGGATCGCCCGGCAACAACGGGCCGATGTCTTTCAGGCCCGGTACGTCTTCGTGGGTGATGGCAATACGCACACCTTCAAAGGCGTAGCAGGGCTTGGTGTCGATGCTGATGATTTTCGCGTGGGCGCGGTCCGACAGGCGTGCGTAAACGTGCAGCTGGTTCGGAAACTCCAGGCGGTCGTCGATGTACTGCGCTTCACCGGACACGTGCTTGGCGGCGCTGTCGTGCTTGACGCTGCGACCGACGCCGGTGGTCAGGTCCTTGGCGAACAGTTCAGCCAGTTCGGCTTGGGTCTTCTCTACAGCGTGATGATTAGACATAAGCGGTCACCCGAGTCTCGATGTGCGGTGTTTGCAGTTCGATGAAGTATTTACGCAGCAGGTTCTGCGCGCTGAGCAGGCGGTATTCCTTGCTGGCGCGGAAGTCAGAGAGCGGCGTGAAATCTTCGGCCAGTGCTGCGCAGGCGCGTTCGACGGTGGCGTTGTTGAACGGCGAGCCGAGCAACACGGCTTCGCAGTTACTGGCGCGTTTCGGAATCGCGGCCATGCCGCCGAAGGCGACACGGGCGTCAGCGACCACGCCGTTGTCGATGCGCAGGTTGAACGCGGCGCAGACGGCGGAAATGTCATCGTCCAGACGTTTGGATACTTTGTAGGCGCGGAACAATTGTTCGGCGCTGGCACGCGGCACGATGATCTTTTCGATGAACTCGCTTTCCTGGCGCGCGGTGACCCGGTAATCGATGAAGTAGTCTTCCAGCGCCATCGTGCGGCGGGTTTCGCCTTTGCACAAAACGATCTGCGCGCCGAGGGCGATCAGCAGCGGTGGCGAATCACCGATGGGCGAGGCGTTGCCGATGTTGCCGCCGAGGGTGCCCTGGTTGCGGATCTGCAAGGACGCGAAGCGTTGCAGCAGTTCGCCGAAGTCCGGGTATTCGGCTTTCAAGGCGTCGTAGCAATCGGAGAGGGCGGTCGCGGCGCCGATTTCCAGGCGGTCGTCGAAACGCTCGATGCGCTTCATTTCGGCGACATTGCCCACGTAAATTATCACCGGCAGCGTGCGGTGGAACTGAGTGACTTCCAGCGCCAGATCCGTCCCGCCGGCCAGCAGGCGCGCCTGTGGATAAGCGTCGTAGAGGTCAGCCAGATCGGCCACGGTCAGCGGCACCAGGCAACGCTTGTCGCCGCTGTTGAGTTCGCCGATGTCGGTGGGGGCGATGGCCTTCAGGCGCGCGATGGTCTCGGCTTCACGGGCATCGAACTGGTCTGGCTGTTTGGCGCAGCAGGATTGCTCGGCGGCTTGCAGGATCGGCCTATAGCCGGTGCAGCGGCAGAGGTTGCCGGCCAGTGCTTCGTGTGCCTTGTGCGAGTCGGGTTGATCGCTGTTCTTTTGCAGCGCGAACAGCGACATCACGAAGCCCGGGGTGCAGAAGCCGCATTGCGAGCCGTGACACTCGACCATGGCTTTCTGCACGCTGTGCAGCTCGCCCTGGTGCTTGAGGTCTTCGACGCTGATCAATTGTTTGCCGTGCAATGACGACACGAACGTCAGGCACGAGTTGAGGCTGCGATAGCGAATGTGTTCGCGCCCATCGTCATCCGTTTGCAGCTCGCCGACCACCACGGTGCAGGCACCACAGTCACCGCTGGCGCAGCCTTCTTTGGTGCCGGGCTTGCCCACATGGTCGCGCAGATAATTGAGCACGGTCAGGTTTGGGTCCAGGGCGTGCTCGCTACGGAGTTCCTGGTTAAGTAAAAACTGGATCACGGAAGGCCTCGCAGACTCATTATTGTTGTTAACCGACTTGAACCGAATTTATCAGGTCTGACTTTGCGGTCAATGATTTTCTGACTTAAAGGTCAGGAAATAGCATTTTGTCGATCAACGACTCGTTCCTTCATTATTGACCCTCGCGGGATAGCTTGCCTTTTGCGTGATTCGTGCCAAAAACCGCTGAGTGGGCACTCCGCCATGACCCTTCATGTGCGCTACACTGCGCCGCTTGTACAGATCGAAGAATTTGAAGGACACCCATGACGTTCAAGGCGCCGGACAGCCTCGCCGAGCAAATCGCCCACCACCTCGCCGAACGCATCATTCGCGGCGAAATGAAGCCGGGAGAGCGCATCCAGGAACAGAAGGTCACGCAGGCCCTCAATGTCAGCCGCGGATCAGTCCGTGAGGCTTTGCTGATCCTCGAACGCCGCCACTTGATCGCGATCCTGCCGCGACGGGGCGCACATGTCACCGAGCTCACGGCCCACAAGGTCCAAAGCCTGTGCACGCTGATGAGCGAACTTTACATTCTGCTCGGCAATGCCGTGGCCAGCGGCTGGAAAGTCCAGGCCGACATGGCGCCGTTCGTCCAGATCCAGCAGCGCCTGGCCGCCAGCTATGAGCGACAGGACATCCGCACCTTCGTTGACGACAGCTTCAACGTGATGCGTGCTGCGTATCCGTTTGCCAACAACCCTTATTTGCAGGAAACCGTCGAGAATCTGCAGCCGGCCATGAGCCGCGCGTATTTTCTCGCCCTGGACCAGCGCAAAGCGTCGATGAGCGAATTTCTTGAGCTGTTCGAACGCCTGCTGGCGGCAGTGCTGGCCCGGGACTTTGCGCAGATTCGCGAAGTGCTGACGGCGTATGCCCAGCGCAGCTGCGATCTGGTGGTTTCCGCCCTGACGGACGCTTAAGCGTGCGGCTAAAGTGCATCAAGCTGGCGGGGTTCAAATCCTTCGTCGACCCGACCACGGTGAACTTCCCCAGCAACATGGCGGCCGTCGTCGGGCCCAATGGCTGCGGCAAGTCGAACATCATCGACGCCGTACGTTGGGTGATGGGCGAGAGCTCGGCCAAGAACTTGCGTGGCGAGTCGATGACCGACGTCATCTTCAATGGTTCGACCAGCCGAAAACCGGTGAGTCAGGCCAGCATCGAGCTGGTGTTCGATAACTCCGACGGCACGTTGCTCGGCGAATACGCCGCCTATGCGGAAATTTCCATTCGCCGCAAAGTGACCCGCGACAGTCAGACCACCTACTACCTCAACGGCACCAAATGCCGGCGTCGCGATATCACCGATATCTTCCTCGGCACCGGCCTGGGCCCGCGCAGCTATTCGATTATCGAGCAGGGGATGATCTCCAAGCTGATCGAGTCGAAGCCCGAAGACCTGCGCAACTTTATTGAAGAAGCCGCGGGCATCTCCAAATACAAGGAGCGTCGGCGCGAGACTGAAAACCGTATCCGTCGCACCCACGAAAACCTGGCCCGCCTGACCGACCTGCGTGAAGAACTTGAACGCCAGCTCGAACGCTTGCACCGCCAGGCCGAGGCCGCCAGGAAGTATCAGGAATACAAGGGCGAGGAGCGTCAGCTCAAGGCCCAGCTGTCGGCCCTGCGCTGGCAGGCATTGAACGAACAGGTCGGCCAGCGCGAAGCGATCATCGGTAATCAGGAAGTCACGTTCGAAGCGTTGGTCGCCGAGCAACGCAACGCCGATGCGGCCATCGAGCGCTTGCGCGACGGGCACCATGACCTGTCCGAGCGCTTCAATCTGGTGCAGGGGCGTTTCTATTCGGTCGGTGGCGATATCGCTCGGGTCGAACAGAGCATCCAGCACGGCCAGCAGCGTTTGCGGCAGTTGCAGGACGATCTCAAAGAAGCCGAGCGCGCGCGTCTGGAAACCGAATCCCACTTGGGCCATGACCGCACCTTGCTGCTGACCCTCGGCGAAGAGCTGGACATGCTCACCCCCGAGCAGGAAGTCACCAGCGCCGCCGCCGAAGAAGCCGCCGCCGCGCTGGAAGAATCCGAAACCACCATGCACGCCTGGCAGGAGCAGTGGGATACGTTCAACCTCACCGCCGCCGAACCGCGTCGCCAGTCTGAAGTGCAGCAATCACGCATCCAGCAGCTGGAAACCAGCATGGAGCGTTTGGCCGACCGGCAGAAGCGCCTTGGCGAAGAGCGTGCGTTGCTCTCGGCGGACCCGGAAGACGCGGCGATCATGGAGCTCAGCGAGCAGTTGGCCGCGTCCGAGGCCACGCTGGAAGATTTGCAGGCCAGCGAAGAAGCGCAGGTCGAACGTCTTGAGCAACTGCGGCAGGAATTGCAGCTTGCCCTGCAAAACCAGCAACAGGCCCAGGGCGATTTGCAACGCCTCAACGGTCGTCTCGCATCGCTTGAAGCGTTGCAGCAAGCGGCACTCGATCCGGGCACCGGCACCGCTGAATGGCTGCGCGATCAGCACTTGGCCGACCGTCCGCGCCTGGCCGAGGGCCTGAAAGTCGAAGCGGGTTGGGAGCTGGCGGTGGAAACCGTGCTGGGCGCCGACCTGCAAGCGGTGCTGGTGGACGATTTCGGCGACTTCGATCTGGCCGGTTTTGCCCAAGGCGATTTGCGCTTGCTCAGCCCGGCCAGTGATGGCGTGCGGGTGCCGGGCAGCCTGCTCGATAAAGTTGAAGCATCTGTTGATCTGTCGCCCTGGTTGGGCCAGGTCAAACCGGTCGACACCCTTGAGCAGGCCTTGGCCTTGCGCGGTCAATTGGCCGCCGGTGAGAGCCTGATCAGCCGCGATGGCTACTGGGTCGGCCGGCACTTTTTACGCGTGCGCCGGGCCAGTGAAGCGGAAAGCGGCGTGCTCGCCCGTGGCCAGGAAATCCAGCGTCTGACCCAAGAGCGCGAAGAGCGCGAAGCCACGGTCGAGACCCTCGAAACGAAATTGCAAAACCTGCGGGCGCAACAACGTCAGCAGGAAAACGGTCGTGAGCATTTGCGTCGTCTGCTGCAAGACGAAGCGCGTCAGCAGGGCGAGCTGAAGGCTCAGTTATCCGCCGGCAAAGCCAAGGCCGAACAACTGACCTTGCGCCGCACACGGTTGGACGAAGAGCTCACCGAACTGGCCGAGCAGCGCGCGCTGGAACACGAAAACATCGGTGAAGCGCGCCTGCAATTGCAGGAAGCCCTCGATGCCATGGCGCTGGACACCGAGCAACGCGAGTTGCTGCTGGCCCAGCGCGACAGCCTGCGCGAGCGACTTGATCGCGTGCGTCAGGAAGCCCGGCAGCACAAGGATCACGCTCATCAATTGGCTGTGCGTCTGGGCTCGCTCAAGGCGCAACACGACTCCACGCGCCAGGCGTTGGAGCGACTGGAAATGCAGTCCGAGCGCCTGACCGAAAAGCGCGAACAACTGAGTCTCAATCTGGAGGAGGGCGAGGCACCACTGGAAGAGTTGCGCTTGAAACTCGAAGAGTTGCTCGACAAGCGCATGACCGTTGACGAAGAACTCAAGACCGCGCAAATCGCGCTGGAAGACGCCGACCGCGAGCTGCGCGACGCCGAGAAACGCCGTCACCAGGCCGAACAGCAGTCGCAGTTGATTCGGGGGCAGATGGAAACCCAGCGCATGGAATGGCAAGCCCTGACCGTGCGCCGCAAGACCCTCGAAGATCAATTGCTGGAAGACGGCTACGACCTTCACGGTGTACTCGCCACGCTGACGACCGAGGCCAACGAGACGGACGCCGAGGAAGAACTTGAACGCATTGCCGCACGCATTCAGCGCCTCGGTGCGATCAACCTGGCGGCCATCGACGAATACACGCAACAATCCGAGCGCAAACGTTATCTGGACGCGCAGAACGACGATCTGGTGGAAGCACTGGACACCCTCGAGAACGTGATCCGCAAGATCGACAAGGAAACCCGCAACCGCTTCAAAGATACCTTTGATCAGATCAATGGCGGTTTACAGGCTCTTTTCCCGAAAGTTTTCGGTGGAGGACGCGCGTATTTGGAACTGACGGGCGAAGATCTACTCGATACAGGGGTAACGATCATGGCGCAGCCGCCAGGAAAGAAGAACAGCACCATCCATTTGCTCTCCGGTGGCGAAAAAGCCCTGACGGCATTGGCCCTGGTGTTTGCCATCTTCAAGTTGAATCCGGCGCCGTTCTGCATGCTTGATGAAGTTGACGCACCACTGGACGACGCTAACGTGGGACGCTACGCACGGTTGGTTAAAGAGATGTCGGAAACGGTGCAATTCATCTACATCACCCACAACAAGATCGCCATGGAAATGGCCGATCAACTGATGGGGGTGACGATGCACGAACCGGGTTGCTCGCGTCTGGTGGCAGTGGATGTCGAAGAGGCAATGGCGATGGTGGACGCCTAGCGGCGCAGTTAGAAGCCAAAAGCCTCAAGCTTCAAGAGGAGTGACTTGAGGCTTGAAGCTTGCGACTTTTAGCTTGAGCTGCGCATGCCATGCGTCTGTGCGGGTTGTTGAATGAAGATGGCAAATCGACACAATTTGCGCAGCGATTTTGACAGACGGTGTAAAGTTACCTTTGGTCGTGCTAGTTTAATGTCAATTTTTCGTATACGTGGGCAAAACGCCTGTCAGAACATAGAGTTGGCGCCACGTTTTAAAGCGGTTTACGAGTTGTAAACCCCTTATTTTTCAGCATTTTTTATAGAGGCACGGGATTAAATGGAAATCGGTCTGCGCGAGTGGCTGATCGTCATCGGCATTATTGTCATTGCCGGTATTCTTTTCGATGGCTGGCGTCGCATGCGCGGCGGCAAGGGAAAACTGAAATTCCGTCTTGACCGAAGTTTGTCCAACCTGCCGGACGAGGACACCAGCGCCGAGCTGTTGGGCCCGCCTCGTGTGCTGGATACGCATAAAGAACCGCAGCTGGACGAGCATGATCTGCCGTCGGTAAGCATGCCGGCCCGGGAACCCCGCGAATCGGGTTCCAAGCGCGGCAAGCGTGGCCATGGCGAGCCGTCGCAGGGTGACATGAACCTCAGCCTGGACCTCGATGGCGGCCCGAGCTTCAGCAGCCGTGACGATGACTTCCCGGATGACAGCAAATCCGCGCCTTCGGTCAGCGACAAGGAACAACCGCAAGCCGAAGAAGTGCTGGTGATCAGCGTCATCTGCCGTGATGCGGCAGGCTTCAAGGGCCCGGCGTTGTTGCAGAACATTCTGGAAAGCGGTCTGCGTTTCGGCGAAATGGATATTTTCCACCGCCACGAAAGCATGGCCGGCAATGGCGAAGTCCTGTTCTCCATGGCCAATGCGGTCAAGCCGGGCGTGTTCGATCTGGACGACATCGACCATTTCAGCACGCCTGCGGTGAGCTTTTTCCTCGGTCTGCCAGGTCCGCGTCATCCGAAACAGGCTTTCGACGTGATGGTTGCCGCTGCACGCAAGCTGTCCCAGGAGCTGAACGGTGAACTCAAGGACGATCAGCGCAGCGTGCTGACCGCCCAGACCATCGAACACTACCGTCAGCGTATCGTTGAATTCGAACGCCGCGCTCTGACCCAGAAACGATAAAGGCAAAAGATCGCAGCCTCGTTTCACTCGACAGCTCCTACAGGATGAACGCATTCCAATGTAGGAGCTGTCGAGTGAAACGAGGCTGCGATCTCTTGATCTTGATGAGATGAGATTGAGCAGCCACGGCTGCTCTTTTGCTTTATGAGAGAACACCCATGACCGCCGCCAAAACCCGCATTCTAGAGCTGCGTGCCGAGCTTGATCAGCACAACTATCGCTATCACGTGCTGGATGAGCCGAGTATTCCGGACGCCGAATACGATCGGTTGTTCCACGAACTCAAGGCCCTTGAAGCGGCACATCCCGAACTGATCACCAGCGACTCGCCGACCCAGCGTGTGGGCAGCGCGGCGCTGTCGGCGTTCACGCAAGTGCGTCACGAAGTGCCGATGCTCAGCCTCGGCAACGCCTTTGAAGAAACCGACATGCGCGAATTCGATCGCCGCGTGACGGAAGGCCTGGATCTGCCGGCCGGCGACTTGTTTGGTGGTGGCGCGGCGGTGGAATACAGCTGCGAACCGAAGCTCGATGGCTTGGCGGTCAGCCTGTTGTATCAGGACGGTGTGCTGGTTCGCGGCGCCACGCGCGGCGATGGCACTACCGGCGAAGACATCAGCGTCAATGTGCGCACCGTGCGCAATATTCCCCTCAAGCTGCAAGGCACCGGCTGGCCCGCGACCCTCGAAGTGCGCGGCGAAGTGTTCATGTCCAAGGCCGGTTTCGAACGCCTGAATGCCACGCAACTGGAGGTCGGCGGCAAGACCTTCGCCAACCCGCGCAACGCCGCGGCGGGCAGCTTGCGGCAGCTGGATTCGAAGATCACCGCCAATCGTCCTCTGGAGTTCTGCTGCTACGGCATCGGCCAGATTTCGGCGGACATTGCCGACACGCACATTGGTAATCTCAAACAGCTTCAGGCATGGGGCCTGCCGATCAGTCGTGAGTTGAAACTGGCCCACGGTATCGATGAATGCCTGGATTACTACCGCGACATCGGCGAGCGCCGTAACGGGCTGGCGTATGAAATCGACGGCGTGGTGTTCAAGGTCAACAGCATCGCCTCCCAGCGTGAACTGGGTTTCCGTGCTCGCGAACCGCGCTGGGCCATCGCGCACAAATTCCCGGCGATGGAAGAGCTTACCGAGCTGCTCGATGTGGAGTTCCAGGTTGGCCGCACCGGTGCCGTGACGCCGGTGGCGCGCTTGAAGCCGGTGAAAGTGGCCGGTGTCACCGTGGCCAATGCAACGTTGCACAACATGGATGAAGTGGCGCGTCTGGGCTTGATGATCGGCGACACCGTGATCATCCGCCGTGCGGGCGACGTGATCCCGCAAGTGGTGCAAGTAGTCATGGAACGTCGCCCGGAAACCGCGCGGCCGGTACAGATTCCGCAAGAATGTCCGGTCTGCGGCTCGCACGTCGAGCGCACGCAACTGGTCAAGCGCAGCAAGGGTCGCGAGACCGTCAGCGAAGGCGCGGTCTATCGCTGCGTCGGTCGACTGGCCTGTGGAGCACAACTCAAGCAGGCGATCATTCACTTCGTGTCGCGCCGTGCGATGGACATCGAAGGCCTGGGCGAGAAGAGCGTCGAGCAGTTGGTCGATGAAGGCCTGGTGAATTCGCCGGCCGATCTGTATGCCCTGACGTTTGAGCAGATTGTCGACCTGGAAGGCTTTGCCGAGCTGTCGAGCAAGAACCTGCTCAGCGCTATCGAAGACAGCAAGCGCCCGAGCCTTGCACGGTTTATCTACGCCCTCGGGATTCCCGATGTCGGCGAAGAGACGGCCAAGGTGCTGGCGCGCTCTCTCGGTTCGCTGGAGCGGGTTCAGCAGGCATTGCCGCAGGTGCTCACGTATTTGCCGGATGTCGGCCTGGAAGTGGCGCACGAGATTCACAGTTTCTTTGAAGACGCGCATAACCGCCAGGTGATTGCCGATCTGCTCAAGCATGGCCTGCAGATTCAGGATCAGGGTGAGCTGGGCGCCGAGTTTGCCGCGAGCACTACGCTGGGCGGCTTCCTCGACAAGTTGAACATTCCTTCGGTCGGACCGGGTGGGGCGCAGAAGTTGGCCGACAGGTTTGGTTCGCTCGAAGGTGTTTTCAACGCGGATTGGCTGGACATGCGTCAGGCGTTGCCCGAGAAGCAGGCGAATTCGGTTCGCGAGTTTTTTGCGGTGGCGCAAAATCGTCAGCTCGCTGAAGCCGCTGAAAAACAGCTGCGCGAGTTCGGCATGCACTGGCAGAGCGAGAAAAAAGTTGTCGAAGGACTGCCGCTGGCCGGGCAGACCTGGGTGCTGACCGGTTCGCTGGAGTTGATGAGTCGCGACATCGCCAAGGACAAGCTCGAGAGCCTGGGTGCCAAAGTGGCCGGTTCGGTATCGGCCAAGACCCATTGCGTGGTGGCCGGGCCGGGGGCTGGCTCCAAGCTGGCCAAGGCCAATGAGCTGGGGTTGAAGGTTCTGGATGAAGAGGCGTTTGTCGCGTTTCTGAAGACGCACGGCATCAACGTTTAAGCTCGCCAAGATCGCAGCCTCGTTTCACTCGACAGCTCCTACATTGGAATGCGTGCTCTTTGTAGGAGCTGTCGAGTGAAACGAGGCTGCGATCTTTTGATTTTCCCAACGCAAAACATCGGAACGATCATGGCGCGTGAATGATCTAGTCTTGGCAAGCCCCAGGGAGAGATCGTCATGTACCGCTTCTTCGAACAGCTCAGTACACGCATTGCCGCGCCTTTCATCGGCGAAAGTTCGCGTAACAGCAAAATCTGGCACTGCCGCTGCGGCCAGTCGCTGTTCTTTCGCAACAGTCAGTGCCTGGCCTGTTCGGCAGCGTTGGGTTATCAGCCGGAGCAGAGTCGTTTGTCCTCGCTGCAACCAGGCTTGCAAGCCGATACATGGTTGCTCGATGCCGATCCCGAGGTGGGAGTGTTCCGTCGCTGTGCCAACCTCGATTCCCCGGCAGCGTGCAACTGGCTGCTGCCGGCCAATGATCACGATGCGTTGTGCATCGCCTGTAGCCTGAATCGGACCATCCCTGATCTGTCGATTGCCGAAAACCATGAGCGCTGGCGCAAGGTGGAAACCGCCAAGCGTCGTCTGGTCGCGCAGTTGATCAGTCTTGGTTTGCAGGTAATCCCCAAAACCCTCGACGAAGACACCGGCCTGGCGTTCGATTTCATCGGTGTCGATCTTGAAGGCAACGCGCCGACCACCGGTCACGCCAACGGCCTGATCACTCTCGATATCAAGGAAGCCGACGACGCTCACCGTGAGCAGGTCCGCGTGCAAATGCACGAGCCCTATCGCACGCTGCTGGGGCATTTTCGGCATGAGGTCGGGCATTATTACTGGGACCGGCTGATCGCCAACAGCCACTGGCTGGAACCGTTCCGCGGCTTGTTCGGCGATGAGCGGGCGAGCTACGCCGAGGCCCTCGAAAGGCATTATCAGCAAGGTGCGCCGCTCGACTGGCAGCAACATGCCGTCAGCGCCTACGCCACCATGCATCCGTGGGAAGACTGGGCCGAAACCTGGGCTCACTACCTGCACATGATGGACGCGGTGGATACGGCGCTGGGGTTTGGCATGAGCGCGCGGGAAATGGACTTCGATTACCAGCCGTTTCCGTCCAGCGTCCTCTACGATCCACAGCATCCCGGCGGCGCGGCGTTCCTGTCGTTCGTCAACGCGTGGATCGAACTGGCTGGCATGCTCAACGAGCTGTCGCGCAGCATGGGGCAGCCGGATTTCTATCCATTTGTCCTGCCGCCAGCGGTGATTGCCAAGCTGCACTTCATTCACCTGGTGATCCAGGAAGAGGGCGGCAGGGTGGATGAGGTGTTGCAGGATCTGTAGCTGTACGCGGCTTCAATCAGAGATGTTGCGCAGGTATTGCATGTCCTTGAAGCAGCACAGATTTTTTAATCCGCTCGAACGGTTGTAAGTTCTTCTCAGACAGGTACAATGGCGCGGCTCGCCGTCAGGTGAGCGTCGTTATGGTGACCCCATCGGTCCCCCCGCAACGATTACCCGTGAACCTGGTCAGATCCGGAAGGAAGCAGCCACAGCGGGAACATTGTGTGCCGGGGTGTGGCTGGTGGGGTTGCCTCCATAACGCACCGCGAGCCTTCTCTCGCGTTATCTTTTAAAAAAATACTTCTTTGCTGCCACGGACCTTGTTCGGTGCGGTTTTTCGTCGTTTCCGATTTTCCATATGAGCACACAAAGGAGGCCAGCCTGTCATATCAGACACGGCAGCCTCCTTTTTCATGAGCGGCACTTTTTTGCCGCTAAGGCTTGGACAAGGCCTGGTCAACCGCTGCGATCAGCTTTCCCAGATCCTTGGGGGTTGCTTTGTGTATGACGCCGAACAAATACGCCCGCTGTTCATCTTCATCGCCTGAATCGGCAAAAAAGACTTTGAGCTTTACGTCCAGCGCATCAGCAAGCCGGAACAAGGCTTCAACGCTGGGGGTGTAGGTTCCGGTTTCAAAGCGGCTGATGGTTTTGGGGTCAAAACCGGTTTTTTCGCCGAGTTCAGCCTGAGTAAGCCCCGCGCCCTTGCGGTAACGTCGGATGGCCGGACCCAAACTTGAAATGTGCATCGCTCAATTCCCATTTAGAATCAAGAACTTAACGATAGATTTTTGCATTAGACAACTGCATGATCCATCACCTTGCTTTGCAAAATGTGATGCATTTCGTAGAATCGCCGCCATTAAGCGGCATTTGGTGACCTGTTTCCAGAAAATCGGCAATGTGAAACGGCCGGTATTGCGCTTCCTTGTCAGCTTTGCATGAGGTCTTTGAGCCTGGCTGATCAAGGTTCTGCGGGCCATCAAGTGCTGATCATGGAGTTATAACGTGTCTGCGCAGTCCCACCGCTAGTGACAGCGAGCCTGATTCATGGATGAGAAATACCGCAGGGCCGTGGATGCCGCCGCCATATTTTCCGAGACGGACCTGAGCGGCCGGATCACCTACGTCAACGATCAGTTTTGCGCCGTATCCGGCTATAGCCGTGAAGAATTGATCGGTCAGAATCACCGCCTTCTCAACTCCGGTCTGCACGGCACCGACTTCTTCGCGACTATGTGGCGCACCATCGCGCTGGGCAATGTCTGGAAGGGCGAGATCTGCAATCGGGCAAAGGACGGCAGCCTGTACTGGGTCGACAGTACCATGGTGCCGGTACTCGACGATGCCACGGGGCGCATTGAGCGATACCTGTCGATTCGTTTCGACGTCAGCGAAAAACGTCAGTTGCTGCATACCCTGCAATGGCGGGTCGGGCACGACGTGCTGACCGGACTGCCCAATCGCGCGTTTCTTTCGGACCTGCTGGACCAGGCGCTGGAGTTTTCCCGACAGGAAAACATCCCGTTGGCCGTGTGCATGCTCGACCTCGATGGGTTCAAGGCAGTCAACGACGGCTACGGTCACGCCAGTGGCGATCAATTGCTGGTGGAAGTGGCCAAGCGTCTGCGCCAGATTGTGCGTGGCGAAGATGTGGTGGCGCGGTTGGCCGGTGACGAGTTCGTGTTGGTGCTGCGCTACGTGCGTGATCTGCCGGAGTTGCGTGCGGCGCTGAACCGGGTGCTGGGGGCGATCTCGGCGCCGTACACGCTGCATGGCAAGGACATCAATGTGTACGCCAGCATCGGCGTTACGCTATTCCCACTCGATAACGAAGATGCCGAGACTTTGTTGCGTCACGCCGATCAGGCCATGTACGTGGCCAAGCAGCGCGGTCGCAACCGTTTTCATCTGTTCGATGTGTCCAGGGATCTGGAGGTCAAGGCCACTCACCAGACAGTCGAGCAGGTGCGCCAGGCGCTGGCCGCCGATGAGCTGTGCCTGCATTTTCAACCCAAGGTCAATATGCGTCTGGGTGTGGTGGTAGGGTTCGAGGCGTTGTTGCGCTGGCAGCATCCCCAGCACGGCATGGTGCCGGCCCGGGATTTTTTGCCGTTGGTGGAAGAGACGGACCTGATCATCGACATCGGCGAATGGGTGATGGATCAGGTGCTGTCGCAGCTCCACCGATGGCAGCAGGCGGGGCAGTGCTGGCCGATCAGCATCAATATCGCGGCGCGGCATTTTCAGCGTGCGGACTTTGTCGATCGGCTCCGGCACGTACTCGCCCGGCATGCTGACGTAGCTCCGCAGATGCTGGACCTGGAAATCGTCGAGTCGGTTGCGATCGAGAACATCCAGCATGTCAGCGCCTGTTTGCAGGCCTGCCAGGCACTCGGTGTGCAGTTTTCACTGGGTGATTTTGGCACTGGATATTCGTCGCTGAGCTACCTCAAGCGCTTGCGCACCCAAACCATCAAGATCGATAAATCGTTTGTGCGCGACATTCTTGAGGATCGCGACGACCTGGCCCTGACCACGGCGGTGATCGGTCTGGCACGGGCGTTTGGCCGGCAGGTGATTGCTGAAGGGCTGCAAAGTATTGAGCACGGTGAGCTGCTGCTGCGGCTGGGGTGTGACGTTGCACAAGGCTATTTCATTGCCCGGCCAATGCCACCCGCCGATGTGCCGGATTGGGTCGCGAAGTTCGTTGCGCCCGCGCGATGGCAAGTGCTGAATCAGGCGGTCTGAAGCGTTGTCACTGAAGCTGAGCCCCGCATGGGGTTCAGTGTCGTTCAGAGGCATTGCTCAAGGCGCGCCGAGCTAGCCGCCTATATAAAGCCGGATGATGTCATCAATCTCCCCCGACATTTTCATCCGCAGCAATGTGCGCAGGATCCGCTGCACCGGCACCTTGGGGTCGTTGCGCACATAACAGCCGACACGCTGCTCCTGCAGCACCGCCACGCGTTTGAGTTGCTGCTCGGGCAACAACCGCTGATTGAACCAGTCCAGCGTCCATTGATTGCTCACGGCATAGCGATAGCGTCCGGCGTGGAGTTTTTCCAGCACTTGTTCCTGATTGCGCGCGTCCTCGCGCTGCAATTGGTCTGCGTCGAACAGCGGTTGCAGGGTCGGGTAGCTGTAGCCAAGCACCGTGCCGATGGATTGCCGCGGCAGATTCGCCGCGATTACGGCGCTCGGTGGGGTCTGCCGGGTGATCAGCACGTCGGGCTGAGTCCAGAGCGGAATGCTCCAGATATAATCGCCGGACTGACTGGGCTGCCAGGACTGCGCGGCATAGCAGCGGACATCGACTTCGCCGTGTTCCATGGCGTTTTGCACACGTGTCCGGGGCAGGACATGAAATTCGGCCGGGACGCCGACCTGGGTCGCGAGGCTGAGCATCATGTCATACAGAATGCCCTGGGTCGGACGACCGTGGTCCAGCTGGACCATCGGCATTGCCCAGCTGTCGGGTATTACAAAACGCAACGGCGCCTCGGCGGCGGCTACGTTCAGACTTATCCACAGCAGTGCCCCCAAGGCAAAACGCATAAACGCTCCGGTACGACGAAAACCTGAGAGGATAAAAGCCCCCAAAGTGCATCTTAGCCAGATTAGACGAGCGCGCCGGATGCAATTTTGGCCTTGCTCCGCTAGCATTAGCCGCTTGTGTTCCTTCGTGGCGACGGTTTTCGATGAGTTATCAGGTTCTTGCACGTAAATGGCGTCCGCGCTCGTTCCGCGAAATGGTCGGCCAGACCCATGTGCTCAAGGCTCTGATCAATGCCTTGGACAGCCAGCGGCTGCATCACGCCTACCTGTTTACCGGTACGCGCGGGGTCGGCAAGACCACCATCGCGCGCATCATTGCCAAATGCCTGAACTGTGAAACAGGTATCACTTCGACACCCTGCGGCGAGTGCTCGGTGTGCCGCGAAATCGATGAAGGCCGCTTCGTCGACCTGATCGAGATCGACGCCGCGAGCCGGACCAAGGTCGAGGACACCCGCGAGCTGCTCGACAATGTGCAATACGCGCCGAGCCGTGGGCGCTTCAAGGTCTACCTGATCGACGAAGTGCACATGCTCTCCAGCCATTCCTTCAATGCGCTGTTGAAAACACTTGAAGAGCCGCCGCCCTACGTCAAGTTCATCCTGGCGACGACCGACCCGCAGAAACTTCCTGCAACCATTCTTTCGCGGTGTTTGCAGTTCTCCCTGAAAAACATGACCCCGGAACGCGTGGTCGAGCATTTGACCCATGTGTTGAGTGCCGAGAACGTGCCGTTCGAGGATGACGCGCTCTGGCTGCTGGGGCGCGCCGCCGACGGTTCGATGCGCGACGCCATGAGCCTGACCGACCAGGCCATCGCCTTCGGTGAAGGCAAGGTCATGGCCGCTGACGTGCGGGCGATGCTGGGCACCCTCGATCACGGTCAGGTCTACGATGTTCTGCATTCGTTGATCGAAGGCGACGCCAAGGCGTTGCTAGAAGCCGTCCGGCACCTGGCCGAACAAGGCCCGGACTGGAACGGTGTGCTCTCGGAAATTCTCAACGTGCTGCACCGCGTTGCCATCGCCCAGGCCTTGCCTGAAGGTGTCGACAACGGCCACGGCGACCGCGATCGGGTGCTGGCACTCGCTCAGGCACTGCCGGCCGAAGACGTGCAGTTCTATTACCAAATGGGCCTGATCGGCCGCCGCGACCTGCCGCTGGCGCCAGACCCGCGTGGTGGCTTCGAAATGGTCCTGCTGCGCATGCTCGCGTTCAGACCGGCAGACACCGCGGATGCGCCGAGGCAACCGCTAAAGCCAGTGGGGATCAGCCAAGCCACAGTTGATTCCGCAAATTCAGTGGCTGCCGCGCCTGTTGTTGCGCCGGTAGTCCCTGCGGCAGTTGCACCGGTCTCGCCTGCGCCCGTTGCTGCGGTTGTTGCTCCAGTCCCAGCCCCGGTGCCTGAACCCGAGCCTGTTGCACCCGTGGTCGTGCCTGAACCCGTCGTTGAGCCCGTAGCGGTTGTCGACCTGCCGTGGAACGATCCGGTAGAGCCTGAAGTCGTCCAGCAACCGGCCGTCGAGCCGGTTCTGGAAACGGCCGGCGAGCAACCTGATTTGCCGCCGATGCCGTTGCCGACGCCTGACAGCGTGGTGCCGGACGCGCCGGAATGGGCCGCTGCGCCGATACCGGAGCCGTCGGTAGCCGAAGTCGATGCCGCCACGCCGGGCATTGATCTGGACGACGAGCCGCCGCTGGACGAGGATTACATCGAGCCAGACCTGGATTCGGCCTACAGTTACCTTGATGAGCTGGCCAGCGAACACTCCGCTGAACCGGCGCCAGAGCCTGAGCCCGAACCCGCGGCCATGCCGGCCACCGGTCTGGCCCTGCAATGGCTGGAGCTGTTCCCGAAATTGCCGATCTCCGGCATGACGGGCAGCATCGCCGCCAACTGCACGTTGATTTCAGTCGAGGGCGACCACTGGCTGATGCACCTGGATCCGGCCCACAGCGCCTTGTTCAACGCGACCCAGCAACGCCGACTCAACGACGCGTTGAATCAGTTTCACGGGCGCACGCTGACCCTGACCATGGAGCTGATCAAGCCCGAGCAGGAGACGCCGGCCCAGGCCGCGTCCCGTCGCCGTGCGAACCGTCAGCGCGAGGCGGAGGAATCGATCCACGGTGATCCGTTCATCCAGCAAATGATGCAGCAGTTCGGTGCGGTGGTCCGCAACGATACTATTGAACCTGTCGAAGCCCTGGTCAGTCAGGGCTAATAACTGAAGGCGTTCGGCCTCAAGGGCCGGGCGCTGTTTTAATCCAAGTACTTTTGAGGTGATTCCCATGATGAAAGGTGGCATGGCCGGCCTGATGAAGCAGGCGCAGCAGATGCAGGAAAAAATGGCCAAGATGCAGGAAGAACTGGCCAACGCTGAAGTCACCGGTAAAGCCGGCGGCGACATGGTCACCGTGGTGATGACCGGTCGTCACGACGTCAAGCGCGTGACCATCGACCCAAGCCTGGTCGAAGGCCTGAGCGAAGACGACAAGGAGATGCTGGAGGCCGTGTTCGCCGCCGCCGTCAACGACGCCGTGCGCAAGATCGAAGCCAACAGCCAGGACAAAATGGGCAGCATGACCGCAGGCATGCAACTGCCGCCGGGCATGAAACTGCCATTCTGATTCGCCAAGGCGCGTCGGATGAGCTACAAAAAAATGCCAGGCATCGCGCCTGGCATTTTTGTTTCTGGCTGTTGAAGATGTAGTGCACATAAGGGCGCTTTCGCGAGCAGGCTCGCTCCCACAGGTGAGCGCGTTCCAATGTGGGAGCGAGCCTGCTCGCGATGAAGTCGCCTCGGTGCAACTGACGAAACATCGAACCCGCCACCGCCACAACGGTCTGCTCCCTATACCATCGAATTCAACATTCAAGGAGACGCTGCCATGTCTGACCCACTGACCCTCAACCAACGCATCGTCCTGGCGTCCCGGCCAGTAGGCGCACCGACGCCGGAAAATTTCCGCCTGGAGCGCGAAGCGCTGCCGGACCTGGCCGACGGTCAGGTCTTGCTCAAGACTCTGTACTTGTCGCTGGATCCCTACATGCGCGGTCGTATGAGTGACGCACCGTCCTACGCCGCTCCGGTACAAATCGGCGAAGTGATGACCGGTGGGGCTGTCAGCCGCGTCGAGCGCTCGCTGAATCCGAAATTTCAGGAAGGTGACTTGGTGGTCGGCTCCACTGGCTGGCAGAGCCACAGCATCAGCGACGGTCGCAACATCATTCCCGTGCCCTCCGGGCTGCCGAGCCCGTCGATGGCCCTGGGGGTGTTGGGCATGCCGGGCATGACGGCGTATATGGGCCTGATGGACATCGGTCAGCCGAAAGCCGGTGAAACCCTAGTGGTTGCGGCAGCGTCGGGTGCAGTAGGCTCGGTGGTCGGCCAGGTGGCCAAGATCAAAGGGCTGCGTGTGGTTGGCGTGGCGGGTGGCGCGGACAAGTGCCGTTATGTGGTCGAGGAATTGGGCTTTGACGCCTGCATCGACCACAAGAGCCCGAACTTCGCCGAAGAACTGGCCCAGGCGTGCCCCGAAGGCATCGATATTTATTACGAAAACGTGGGCGGCAAAGTATTCGATGCAGTAGTGCCGCTGCTCAATGCCAAGGCCCGGATTCCGCTTTGTGGCCTTATCGCTTCCTACAACGCCCACGAAGCACCGACCGGACCGGACCGCATGCCGCAATTGCAACGAACGATTTTGACCAAACGCGTGCGTATTCAAGGCTTCATCGTGTTCGACGACTACGGCGATCGTCAGCCGGAATTCGTCAGTGCGATGGCACCGTGGGTGCGTGATGGCAAGGTGAAATTCCGCGAAGACGTGGTCGATGGCCTCGAGCAGGCACCGCAAGCGTTCATCGGACTGCTGGAGGGACGCAACTTCGGCAAACTAGTGGTGCGGGTCGCGCAAGACTGAGTATTTGACGCTAAAGAGAGGCGCGGGTATAAACCGCGTCTCGTTGTTATGTCGGACGTTTCCCCATGAGCTTCAGCCCTTTGATTCGCCAACTGATCGACGCCCTGCGAATTTTGCCGGGTGTGGGTCAGAAAACCGCCCAGCGCATGGCGCTGCAACTGCTTGAGCGTGATCGCAGCGGTGGTTCGCGATTGGCCCAGGCCTTGAGCCAGGCCATGGAAGGGGTGGGCCATTGCCGACTGTGCCGCACGCTGACCGAAGATGACCTCTGCCCGCAATGCGCAGACAACCGTCGCGACGACACCTTGCTGTGCGTGGTGGAAGGACCGATGGATGTCTACGCGGTGGAGCAGACCGGTTTCCGTGGTCGCTACTTTGTGCTCAAGGGCCATCTGTCGCCACTTGATGGTCTGGGACCTGAGGCCATCGGTATTCCGCAACTGCTGACGCGCATCGAAGAAGCGGGCACGTTCACCGAAGTCATCCTCGCCACCAACCCGACCGTGGAAGGTGAGGCGACGGCGCATTACATCGCGCAGTTGCTGAGCAACAAAGGTTTGATTGCCTCGCGCATCGCCCATGGCGTGCCGTTGGGCGGCGAGCTGGAGTTGGTGGATGGCGGGACGTTGGCGCATTCGTTTGCCGGGCGCAAGCCGATTGCTCTTTAGTGTTCAGCTGACGCTATCGCGAGCAAGCTCGTTCCCACACTGGATTTACAGTGCATGCGAAATCCCTGTGGGAGCGGGCTTGCCCGCGATGCGGACAACTCGGTCTACCTGATTCACACAATCCTCTTGAAAACCAAGCAAGCGCTCGGTTAACTTCGCTGAACCTTCAGTGGAGCTTGCCGATGCCTGCCTTTGAGGAATACTTCGACCCCAGCCACCAATTGGTCCGCGACAGCGTCAGACGTTTCGTCGAGCGCGAGATCCTTCCGGACATCGACCAGTGGGAAGAAGCTGAAAGCTTTCCCCGCGAGCTCTACCTCAAGGCCGGTGCGGCAGGCATTTTGGGGATCGGGTACCCCGAATCCCTGGGCGGCAGTCACGAAGGCGACCTGTTCGCCAAGATCGCGGCCAGTGAAGAGTTGATGCGTTGTGGCTCTGGTGGTCTGGTGGCGGGCCTCGGTTCACTGGACATCGGCTTGCCACCCATCCTCAAGTGGGCCAGACCCGAAGTCCGCGACCGCGTGGTGCCTCGGGTTCTGTCCGGTGAGAAAATCAGCGCCCTGGCAGTCACCGAACCCAGCGGCGGCTCCGACGTCGCCAACCTGCAAACCCGTGCCGTGCGTGATGGCGATTTCTATCGGGTCAGCGGCAGCAAAACCTTTATCACCAGCGGTGTCCGCGCCGATTTCTACACGGTTGCGGTGCGTACGGGTGAGCCGGGTTTCGGTGGCATCAGCCTGCTGCTGATCGAAAAGGGCACGCCCGGTTTCACGGTCGGTCGCCATTTGAAGAAGATGGGGTGGTGGGCATCGGACACCGCCGAACTGTTCTTCAATGATTGCCGGGTGCCGGCGGGCCATCTGATCGGTGCCGAGAACATGGGGTTCGCCTGCATCATGGGCAACTTCCAGAGCGAACGCCTGGCACTGGCGCTCATGGCCAACATGACCGCGCAGTTGGCCCTGGAAGAAAGCCTGAAATGGGCGCGTCAGCGCGAAGCGTTTGGTAAGCCAATCGGCAAGTTCCAGGTGCTTAAACACCGCCTCGCGGAAATGGCCACGGCATTGGAGGTGTCGCGGGAGTTCACTTATCGTCAGGCGGCGAAAATGGCGGCGGGGCAGAGCGTGATCAAGGAGATTTCGATGGCCAAGAACTTTGCGACCGACACGGCTGACCGGATTACCACGGATGCGGTGCAGATCCTCGGGGGCCTGGGTTATATGCGCGAGAGCCTGGTAGAGCGGCTGTACCGGGATAACCGGATTTTGTCGATTGGCGGCGGGACGAGGGAAGTGATGAACGAGATCATCAGCAAGCAGATGGGGCTCTAATCCTTGGTGTGGCGGCTGACGCTATCGCGGGCAAGCCCACTCCCACAGGATTATCGTCAGACACACATCTTGTGTACGGCGTAAATCACTGTGGGAGCGGGCTTGCCCGCGAAGGCGTTAGTGATAACGCAGCCTTACTTCTCGCTCAACGCAAACTGCGTCAGGCAGAACGTCGGTATCCCCATCTCTTGCAGCCGCTTCGACCCACCCAGCTCCGGCAAATCGATAATCGCCGCCGCTTCATGAACCCGTGCGCCCATGCGTCGAATCAGGTTCGTCGCGGCGATCAGCGTGCCACCGGTGGCGATCAGGTCATCGAACATCACCACCGAATCACCTTCACACAAGCTGTCGGCATGCACTTCGAGGAACGCTTCGCCGTATTCGGTGGCATAACCTTCAGCCAGCACGTCGGCCGGCAGTTTGCCCTGCTTGCGAAACAGCACCAGCGGCTTGTTCAGTTGATAGGCCAGCACCGAACCGATCAAAAATCCGCGAGCATCCATCGCGCCGATATGCGTGAAGTCCGCCTCGACATAACGGTGGGCGAAGCTGTCCATCACCACGCGCAGGGCCGTAGGGGACTGGAACAAAGGTGTGATGTCGCGAAAGATCACCCCCGGCTTCGGGAAGTCGATCACCGGGCGGATGAGGGATTTGATGTCGAAGGCGTCGAAGGCCATAGTCGAAGAATCCTGGCAGGCTGCAAACGTCGCAGTATAACGGCGGCTGAACCGTTTCGCTCAGCCGCATTCGTTACCGTCAGCCTTCGAGCGAGCCACCGGCCAGCGCACAAAGCTGGATCGGGTCGAGGATATGGATTTCCTTGCCTTCGGCGGCGATCAGTTCGTTCTGCTGGAAGCGCGTGAACACGCGGGATACGGTCTCCACGGCCAGGCCCAGGTAATTACCGATCTCGTTGCGCGACATGCTCAAGCGGAACTGGTTGGCCGAGAAGCCCCGGGCGCGGAAACGTGCCGAGAGGTTGACCAGGAACGTAGCGATGCGCTCGTCGGCGGTTTTCTTCGACAGCAGTAACATCATCTGTTGATCGTCACGAATCTCGCGGCTCATCACACGCATCAGTTGCCGGCGCAGTTGCGGCAGTTGCAGGGCCAATTCATCGAGACGTTCGAAAGGGATTTCGCACACTGACGTGGTTTCCAGGGCTTGCGCCGACACCGGGTGCTTTTCGGTGTCCATGCCCGACAGGCCGACCAGTTCGCTCGGCAGGTGGAAACCGGTGAGCTGTTCTTCACCGCCATCGCTCAGGCTGAAGGTCTTGAGGGCACCGGAGCGAACGGCATAAACGGAATCGAACGTGTCGCCCTGACGGAACAGGAATTCGCCTTTTTTCAGCGGTCGGCCACGTTTTACGATTTCGTCCAGCGCATCCATGTCCTCTAGATTCAAAGAAAGCGGCAGACAAAGCGGGGCCAGACTGCAGTCCTTGCAATGGGCCTGACTGTGAGCACGCAATTTTACTGGCTCGGACATTTCTTCAATCCTTGTGAGAAAACACACATAAGCCGTAAGGGTAACTCACGGGAGGACGTTCAAGCCAGCCTGCGCCGTTTTGTCGCTTGTCGATGACGGCACTCAATGCCGGCCTGATGACTGCTGACCCCATGGAGCGCTAGATCACCCGGGAAAAACGCTGGTTATTGTGCTGTTGCAGATAGGCGTCGAACACCATGCACACCGACCGCACCAGAAGACGCCCGGCGGGCAGTACCGTGATCCGCTCGTTGTCGAGTGTAATCAAACCGTCATCGGCCATGGTCTGGAGCTGCGGCCACAGCTCCCCGAAGTAGCCACGAAAATCGATATTGAAAGCCTGCTCTATCGCCGAAAACTCTAGGTTGAACGTGCAGATCAGCTGCTGAATCACTGCCCGCCGCACGCGATCATCGGCGTTGCACACCAGGCCACGGCTGGTCGCCAGTTGAGCGCTGGCGAGGGCGTTCTGGTACTGGCTCAGGTCACTATTGTTCTGGCAGTAAAGGTCGCCGATCTGACTGATGGCCGAGACGCCCAGCCCGATCAGATCGCAATGGCCGTGGGTGGTGTAGCCCTGGAAATTGCGCTGCAGGGTCGATTCTTCCTGGGCAATCGCCAACTCATCGTCGGGTAACGCAAAGTGGTCCATGCCGATGTAGCGGTAACCGGCGGCGGTGAGCTGTTCGATGGTGCGCTGGAGCATTTCCAGTTTCTGCGCCGGTGTCGGCAGCTCGTTACTGTTGATCCGCCGTTGCGGCAAGAAGCGTTCCGGCAGGTGCGCGTAGTTGAACACCGAGAGACGGTCCGGTTGCAGCGCGATGACTTCGTCGACGGTGCGCGCGAAGTTCTCCGGGGTCTGTTTCGGCAAGCCGTAGATCAGGTCAATGTTGATCGAGCGAAATTGCAGGGTTCGGGCGGCATCGATCACCGCGCGGGTTTCTTCCAGGCTTTGCAAGCGATTCACTGCCCGTTGCACTGCCGGGTCGAGGTCTTGCAGGCCAATGCTGACCCGGTTGAAGCCCAGCTCGCGGAGCAGGCCCATGGTCGACCAGTCGGCTTCGCGTGGGTCGATCTCGATGCCGTAGTCGCCGGAGTCGTCGTCCAGCAAGTTGAAGTGTTTGCGTAACTGGGCCATCAATTGGCGCAGTTCATCGTGGCTGAGAAAGGTCGGGGTGCCGCCGCCGAAGTGCAGTTGCTCGACCTTTTGCGTGGGGTCGAGGTGGCAGGCGATCAGCTGGATTTCCTGCTCCAGGCGCTGCAAGTAAGGCAGGGCGCGGCCGCGGTCCTTGGTGATGACTTTGTTGCAGGCGCAGTAGTAGCAAATGTTCGCGCAGAACGGCACATGCACATACAGCGACAACGGGCGCAGCGCCTTGCGGCTGTCACGCAGGGCGTGAAACAGGTCAAAGGTGCCGACCTGCCCGTCGAATTGCATGGCGGTCGGATAAGAGGTGTAGCGCGGTCCCGCCAGGTCGTAACGGCGGATCAGATCAGTATCCCAACGAATGGCGTCGAGCATCATGCGGGCGTTCCCCCGGATAGGCTGGCAGTGTCAGCGAGTCTAGGGCGCGGGGCGGTGGGGCATCTTGATTTGCATCAAAGGTCAGGATTTGTGTTGTCTCTGCGGGCCCCATCGCGGGCAAGCCCGCTCCCACATTGGATTGTGGGTGTTCACAAAAATCTGTGGGAGCGGGCTTGCCCGCGATGGGCGTGGCGCCGATCTAATGGCCCATCAACCAATGCTGATGCGGCCCCGGCAAGGTCCACAGGCCGAACAGGATCACCAGCAACCCGCCCGTCATGCGCACACTGCGTTTGCGCAACAACGCCGTGACCCGTTCAGCCGCCAGGCCTGTGGCGAGTAGCACCGGCCAGGTGCCCAGGCCGAAGGCCAGCATCAACAGCGCACTGTCCAGCGCATTGCCCTGACTCGCCGACCACAGCAAGGTGCTGTAAACCAGTCCGCACGGCAGCCAGCCCCACAGCGCGCCCAGCAGCAAAGCGCGGGGCAGGCTCGACACGGGCAGCAATTTGTTGGCGACCGGCTGGATATGCCGCCACAGGCCGCGACCGAGGCTTTCGATGCGGGTCAGGCCGCTCCACCATCCTGCGAGGTACAAGCCCATGGCGATCAGCAGCAAGCCGGCGATTACCCGCATGAACATGGCCGCCGGGCTGTTGGCCACGGCCCAGCCTGCCAGGCCGATCAAGAGTCCTGCGGTGGCATAGCTGAGAATTCGTCCCAGGTTATAGGCCAGCAGCAGCCGAAAGCGGCGGCTGCGTTGTTCCTTGGGAATCGCCAGGGTCAGCGCGCCCATCAAGCCGCCGCACATTCCCAGGCAGTGCCCGCCACCGAGCAGGCCGAGAATCACCGCAGACACTAACAGCGGCGCCAACTCAAGCATGCGGAGGGGCCTTGTCGTCCGGTTTGACCGGATGACCGCTGGCTTCCTCGACCCCAGCCTTGTGGTTCGGGTCCTGGTCGTCGAACAGAATGCTGTGGGCGGGGCCGTCGAGGTCGTCGTACTGACCGCTGTCGACCGCCCAGAAGAAGATGTAAACGGCGATGGCCACGATCAGCAGCGCGGCCGGGATCATCACGTAGAGAGCTGGCATCTGGACTCCATGCCCGCCCGGCTCAAGCCGGCAGCGGACGGGTTTCTGGCGTGGTACGGCTGGCAGGCGCGCTCGGCAGGCGAGTCAGGCGCAGGGCATTGAGCACCACGGTCAACGAACTGATGGACATGCCGACCGCGGCCCATATCGGCGTGATCCAGCCGAGGGCGGCGAACGGCAACATGAGGCCATTGTACAGCCCGGCCCACAACAGGTTCTCGATGATTACCCGGCGGGTGCGCCGGGCCAGGCTGAAGGCTTGCACCAACGCCTCGAGGCGGTTCGAGAGCAGGACCGCATCGGCACTGGTTTTCGCCAGGTCGGTGGCCGAGCCCATCGCCACGCTGATATCGGCGGCGGCCAGCACCGGCACGTCATTGACGCCGTCACCGAGCATCAACACCTTGCGGCCTTCCTTGTGCAGCTGTTGCAGAACCTGCAATTTGTCATCCGGACGCAAGCCGCCCCGGGCTTCGTCGATGCCCAGTTCGGCGGCGACGCTGGCGACCATCGGCGAGGTGTCGCCCGACAGCAGCAGCGTGCGCCAGCCACGGGCCTTGCAGGCGTCCACCAGCGTTTGCGCATCGACGCGCAGGCGGTCGTCGAGCACAAACCAGGCCAGCGGTCCCTGGCTGTCGCCGAGCAGCAGCCATTGGCCCGCTTCCTGCGGCATCGACGGCACGCACGCGCCACTGAGCTCACAGACGAAACCCGGTTGACCGATGCGCAAGCGTTGCGCGCCGACCAACCCTTCAAGGCCCAGCCCCGGTGTGCTGTGGACTTCTTCGGCGGCCTGTGGCGCCCGGCCAAAGGCGCGGGCAATCGGGTGTTCGGAGCGGTTTTCCAGCGCGGCGGCCAGGCTCAGGCATTGATCGCTGCCGAGGTCGCCGAGCGGGCGGATCGAGCGCAACGCCAGGCGTCCTTCAGTCAGCGTGCCGGTCTTGTCGAAAATTACCGTGTCGATCTGGTTCAGGCCTTCGAGCACATGACCGCGCGTCAGCAGTAAACCGAGTTTATGCAGTGTGCCGGTGGCGGCGGTGAGGGCGGTCGGTGTGGCCAGCGACAAGGCGCACGGGCACGTGGCAACCAGCATCGCCAGGACAATCCAGAAGGCGCGGGATGAATCCAGTTCCCACCAGAGCAAGCCGATGGCCACGACGGCAATCAGGGTCAGCAGCAAAAACCATTGCGCGGCACGGTCGGCGATTTCCGCCAGGCGCGGCTTCTCGGCCTGGGCGCGGTCCAGCAGGCGGACGATGGCCGACAATCGCGTGTCCTGGCCGAGCGCGAGGACTTGTACCGTCAGTGCGCCTTCGACATTGAGCGTACCGGCGGTGACGGCATCGCCGAGCGTTCGCGGTTGCGGCAGGTATTCGCCGGTCAGCAGCGATTCGTCGATGCTTGACTGGCCATCGAGGATCTTGCCGTCCGCCGGCAGAATTGCGCCGGGGTGAACCAGCACCTGATCGCCGACGCGCAATTCGCTGAGCAGGATTCGTTCGCTCTGGCCGTCAGCACTCAAGCGCAGGCACGAGGCAGGCAACAGGTTTACCAGTTGCGCGGTGGCGGCGGCGGTGCGTTCCCGGGCGCGACGTTCCAGGTAACGGCCGGCCAGCAGGAACAGCGCGAACATGCCCACCGCATCGAAATACAACTCGCCGACACCGCTGATCGAGGTCCAGATCCCGGCGATGTAGGCGCTGCCGATCGCCAGTGACACCGAAACATCCATGGTCAGGTGGCGGGTGCGGAGGTCGCGCAGGGCGCCTTTGAAAAAAGGCGCGCAGCTGTAGAACACGATCGGTGTGGTCAGGAATAGCGCAACCCAGCGCAGGATGGTGTGCAGCTCGGGGCTCAAGTCGATGTTGAATTCGGGCCATGTCGCCATGGTCGCCATCATCGCCTGGAACCACAACAGGCCGGCCACGCCGAGTTGGCGCAGGGCCAGGCGATTTTCGGCGGCCAGTTGTTCGCTGGCGCGGTCGGCTTGATAGGGGTGGGCGGCGTAGCCGATGTGGCGCAATTCGCTGAGCACTTGGCTCAATGGCAATTGGGCATCAGCCCAGCGTACATGCAGGCGATGATTGGACAGGTTCAACCGCGCCTCGACTACCGCCGGCAAGCCACGCAGGTGTTTCTCGATCAGCCAGCCGCAGGCGGCGCAACTGATGCCTTCCATCAGCAAGGTGGTTTCGGCGAGTTCGCCGTCGTGGCGCACGAACGGTTGCTGCACGTCGGCGCGGTCGTACAGCGCCAGTTCATCCACCAACTGCACGGGCAAGGCTTCGGGGTTGGCGGAGGATTCGCTGCGATGCTGGTAATAGCTTTCCAGGCCACCGGCGACGATGGCTTCAGCCACGGCCTGGCACCCCGGGCAGCAGAACTCGCGGGTTTCACCGAGGACTGCGGCGGTGAAGCGGCTGCCGGCCGGGACGGGCAGGGCGCAGTGGTAGCAGGAAAGTTGGGTGGTCATGGGGTGATTCTATATCGTCCGGGACGGCCTCATCCCTGCACAACCTGTAGGAGCTGTCGAGTGAAACGAGGCTGCGATCTTTTGACTTTGATTTTTAAAAACAAGATCAAAAGTTCGCAGCCTCGTTTCACTCGACAGCTCCTACAGGTGTCACAGGTGCTGCGGTTTACGGTTTTTTCAGGTCTTCGGCGCCTTGCAGCGGCTCATCGCCGAGCATCAGGTCCTTGTCATGGCTGACCTGTTCTTCCTCGAACAGACGCCAGGTCTTGTCGTCCTGCACACCCAGCAATTCGACAAAGCGACGGCCTTCAATCTTGTCACTCAGCTGGCCGATGTAGCGGCCTTGTTCGGTTTCGCTGCGGGCGAGGGTGATCTTGCGATCCTTCTCCGGTTGGGTCGGTGAGATCAGGTTCAGTTGAAGGGTTTGGGGTTGACTGTTACCGCTCAGGCGCAAGTCGACTTCGCCGGTCACGTCGTCCAGATGCACGCTGGCACGCAGCAACAGGGTCTGGGCCAGCAGCTCGCGGTCCAGGGAGCGGTTAATGCCTTTGCCGGCCTCGTAGTAGTTGTCATTGACCAGATTGTCGGGGTTGTTCACCGCGATGGTCACCATGGACAAGGTCAGCGTCACGGAACACGCCAGAATGGCGATGATGATCCATGGCCAAAGATGCTTGTACCAAGGGCTTGCGGCATTTGCTGCGGGCATGATCACTTCTCTCAACGAATTTGTGGGCCGATGAATCGGCTCTTGGCTTCAACGTGGACACTGTTGTCGTCGGCATCCTTGAGGGTGAATTTGACCTCGTTGGTGCTCGACGGCAGTTTCTCCGGTGCCATGGACAATTCCACGGGCTGACTGAAAATCTCTCCGGCGGCGACTTTGATTTCACGCTTGCCTTGCAGCTTCAGGTCCGGCAAACCAGAGGCTTCCAGCACGTAGGTGTGGTCACGCTGGTCTTTGTTCATGATCTTCAGGCTGTAGACGTTTTCGATCCTGCCTTCGGCGTTCTCGCGGTACAGCACGCGGTCCTTGCTGACGTCGAAACCGACCAGCGAACGCATGAAGAACGCGCCGGCCAGCAAGCCCATCATGGTCAGCAGCACCACGGCATAGCCGATCAGGCGCGGGCGCAGTTTATGGGTTTTTTGCCCGGAGAGGTTGTGTTCGGTGGTGTAGCTGATCAAACCACGGGGGTAGTCCATTTTGTCCATGATGCTGTCGCAGGCATCGATGCACGCGGCGCAGCCAATGCATTCGATCTGCAGGCCATCGCGGATGTCGATCCCGGTCGGGCAAACCTGCACGCACATGGTGCAATCGATGCAGTCGCCCAGGCCTTGGGCCTTGTAGTCGATGCCTTTCTTGCGCGGGCCACGGCTTTCACCGCGACGCGGATCGTAGGAGACGATCAGCGTGTCCTTGTCGAACATCACACTCTGGAAGCGCGCATACGGGCACATGTAAATGCACACTTGCTCGCGCAACCAGCCGGCGTTGCCGTAGGTGGCGAGGGTGAAGAACGCGACCCAGAAATACGACCAGCCATCCGCTTCGCCGGTGAAGAAATCGATGGTCAGTTCGCGAATGGGCGAGAAGTAACCGACGAAGGTCATGCCGGTCACGAAGCCGATCAACAGCCACATCGAGTGTTTGCTGAGTTTGCGCAGGAATTTGTTGGCGCTCATCGGCGCCTTGTCGAGTTTGATACGCTGGTTGCGGTCGCCTTCGGTGACCTTTTCGCACCACATGAAAATCCACGTCCAGACGCTTTGCGGACAGGTATAGCCGCACCAGACCCGGCCGGCGTACACGGTAATGAAGAACAGGCCAAAGGCGCTGACAATCAAGATGCCGGAAAGCAGGATGAAGTCCTGAGGCCAGAAGGTGGCGCCAAAGATGAAGAATTTACGCTCCGGCAGGTTCCACCACACGGCTTGATGGCCGCCCCAGTTCAGCCAGACCGTGCCGAAATACAACAGGAACAAAAAGGCCCCACCCATCATTCGCAAATTGCGGAACAGGCCGGTGAAGGCGCGGGTGTAGATCTTTTCTCGGGAGGCGTAGAGGTCGACGCTGTTGTTCGCGTTTTTGGCAGGCGGTGTGACGTCGTGTACCG
Organism: Pseudomonas arsenicoxydans; assembly: GCF_900103875.1. Taxonomy (NCBI): domain Bacteria; kingdom Pseudomonadati; phylum Pseudomonadota; class Gammaproteobacteria; order Pseudomonadales; family Pseudomonadaceae; genus Pseudomonas; species Pseudomonas arsenicoxydans. Next base: position 3,240,338 of record NZ_LT629705.1, read on the forward strand.
GAATCTGATTGCTCATCATTGCATCCCACGGCAGTGGAAAAATGCCTCGGTCAGTGCATGCCGACCGCGGTCAAAAGGGGTGTAGCAGTGGCGCAATGATACGCCTGTAGCTCTACCTCAAGGGTGCGACCTTTGGTCACGTTGGTAGAAATCAACTGACAGTGTAATGACTTGAATCAATTGACTTATGAATTATGGACGGTTTTTCAGGATTCAGATTGGGAGGTGACGCGATTCGTGGCCGCCCGGCATGCCGATCACCAAAGGGATTGCCAAAGCGGCTTCCTGGTGGGGCTCGCCGCACTCTGAATATCAAATGCAAAAAGCAAATCAGGTGTAAGTTGGGGGCGTTGTTCTTTTGTATTAGTTGGGGTGGTGGAAATATATTTATTTAATTGGTTTCGATTGGTTGTTTGAGGTTTTTGTTCGTTTTCATTAAGTTGGTTGCGTGCGGTTTTAATTGCACTTTATTTAATACTAATGGAAACGGAATTTCATGATTGCCAAAAAAGTTACGCAGTTTGTGTTGGGCTTGTGCCTGTTGTCTACGATGCCTTTGGCCTATTCAGTGGAGGGTGCTCCACGTCACATGATCTTCGCTTCGGATACTCAATACCCGTGGACCGATAAGCTCGACCGCAGAGAGCCTGAGTCAGAAGCGGATTTCAATAGCCGTTCAAAATGGCTGGTAGAAACCCAGTTTGCGAGTATTGCCGACTTTCGGAAAAACAATGCGCAATCCCATGTGCCGCTGATGATCAACGGCGATATCACCGCTTTCGGTCACGGCTGGCAGCGCTCTTACATGAACTCGGCATTGAAAAAATACTTCAAGGACGATTATCTGTATGGGTTGGGTAATCACGATTATGAGAATAACGTGGATGATTGCTTTAGCAATAGTTGCGCGGCCGGCAGTATCGTGGAGTTTAAAGAACACCATGAGGGCAAGGTTGATAGTTTTGATCTGAACATTACGGGCAGTTTCATTAGTCGGCAGTATACGGGGAGCCTCGCCTATTCCAAGAACATCGGTGACGTCCATATGGTGCAACTCAATAATGAGCCGACCTATGCGACCAGAGTTTCTCATGCGTTAAACCCGACGACGTTCGATATCACCAGTACCCTGGATTGGCTTGAAATCGATTTGAGACACGCTCGGATTCAGGGCTACGCCATCATTATCAACATGCACAAGCCAGAGGAAATGATGGGGAGCAGTGAGCAGGTGAGGCGTTTCCACCAAATGATCAGGAAGTATGAGGTCACTGCCATTTTTGCCGGCCATTACCATCAAAATGGTGGCGATGCCTACGATATGAATGGTGTGCCAATGTACCTCAGCGGCGCCAGTTCCCAACAAACCTACCTGATTGCCAGCTTCTCGGATGATCGCAAGCAATTGCACATCAACTTTGTGACGAACAACCAGTGGCAGAACCGAAAGCTGCTGGATACGGTACCGGTGAAATCGATCTGGGCCAGTCGCCCATAAAAAAGGCCCCGTCAGATCACTGGCGGGGCCCTTTTTGTTGCATCAAGCATTTGCCTTACTGAGCGTCTTCCGCCGGCGCTTTCTCACCGTGAGAGAGGCTGTAGACGTAAGCGGCCAGCAGGTGAACCTTGTCGTTGCCTTGCAGCAGTTCTTGCGCAGGCATCTGGCCCTGACGGCCGTAACGGATGGTCTGCTGCAGTTGAGCGAAGCTCGAACCGTAGATGAACGCTGCCGGGTGGGTCAGGTTAGGCGCGCCCATCGCTGGCGTACCTTTGCCTTCCGGACCGTGGCACACCGCGCAGTTGGCGGCGAACAGCTTCTGGCCGGCAACCGGGTCAGCCTTGGTGCCTTCCGGCAGCTTGCGGCCATCGAGGTTGGTCAGCACGAACGAAGCAACGTCCGCAACGCCTTGCTCGCCGATCACGTCAGCCCACGCTGGCATGACCGCGTGACGGCCACCCATGATGGTGGTCTTGATGGTTTGCGGCTCGCCGCCCCAGCGCCAGTCGGCGTCGGTCAGGTTCGGGAAGCCATAAGCGCCCTTGGCGTCGGAGCCGTGGCAGACCGAGCAGTTGGAGGCGAACAGACGGCCACCCATCTTCAGGGCTTGCGGGTCCTTGGCCACTTCTTCGATTGGCATGGAAGCGAACTTGGCGAAGATCGGACCGAACCTGGCGTCCGACTTGGCCATTTCCTTTTCCCACTCGTGAACGCCGGTCCAGCCGGTCTGGCCGTTGGCGAACGCGGTCTGCTTCTCGTTATCCAGATAGTTGTAACCTGGCAGCAGGCCTTTCCAGTTGCCCAGGCCCGGGTACAGCACCAGGTAGCCCAGGGCGAAGATGATGGTGCCCACGAACAGCATGAACCACCATTTTGGCAGTGGGTTGTCGTACTCCTCGATCCCGTCGAAGGAGTGGCCAACCGTTTCTTCCGTCTGCTCGGCGCGCTGGCCCTTGCGGGTAGACAGCAGCAGCCAGGTCAGGGCGAAGATGGTGCCGAGACTGAGGACTGTGACGTACAGACTCCAGAACGTAGTCATTCTTTGTTACTCCTAGAAGCTTGCTCGACGTGCTTGATGGCTTCGGGATCATCCGCGAAAGGCAGCAAGGTCGCGTCTTCAAACTCCGACTTGCGCTTGGGGCTGAATACCCACAACGCCAGACCGATGAAGGCCACCATCACAACAACGGTGCCCAGGCCACGAATCATCCCGATATCCATCTAAATCACCGTTTGCTTTTGATGATGGTGCCCAGGCCTTGCAGATAGGCCACCAGCGCGTCCATTTCGGTTTTGCCCTTCACAGCATCCTTGGCGCCGGCGATGTCTTCGTCGGTGTAAGGGACGCCGAGCGTGCGCAAGACTTCCAGTTTCTTGGCGGTGTCTTTGCCGTCGAGCTTGTTTTCCACGAGGAACGGGTAGGCCGGCATTTTCGACTCAGGCACTACGTTGCGCGGGTTGTACAAGTGCGCACGCTGCCAGTCATCGGAGTAACGACCGCCGACGCGGGCCAGGTCCGGACCGGTACGCTTGGAACCCCACAGGAACGGGTGGTCCCAGACGCTTTCACCGGCGACCGAGTAGTGGCCGTAACGTTCGGTTTCAGCACGGAACGGGCGGATCATCTGCGAGTGGCAGCCGACACAACCGTTGGCGATGAAGACGTCGCGTCCTTCGACTTCAAGCGCAGGGCGAGGCTTCATGCCTTCGACCGGCTTGTTGGTGACGTCCTGGAAAAACAGCGGAACGATCTGGGTCAGGCCGCCGATGCTGACGGCGATAACCATGAAGAAGGCCAGCAGGCCAATGTTCTTCTCGACTGCTTCATGCTTCATCAGTGAGCTCCAACTACAGCAATCTGTTCAGCGGCTTTGGCTTCTGCCGGGTTCGAGGCACGTACGGTACGCCATACGTTGTAGGCCATGAACAGCATGCCGCTGGCGAAGAACGCACCGCCCAGGGCGCGAACGATGTAGCCAGGGTGGCTGGCTTGCAGCGCTTCGACGAACGAGTAGGTGAGGGTGCCGTCGTCGTTGATTGCACGCCACATCAGGCCCTGGGTGATGCCGTTGACCCACATCGAAGCGATGTACAGAACGGTACCGATGGTTGCGAGCCAGAAGTGGGTGTTGATCAGGCCGATGCTGTGCATCTGCGCACGACCGAACAGTTTCGGGATCATGTGGTAGATCGCGCCGATCGAGATCATCGCTACCCAGCCGAGAGCGCCGGCGTGTACGTGGCCGATGGTCCAGTCGGTATAGTGCGACAGCGAGTTCACGGTCTTGATGGCCATCATCGGGCCTTCGAAGGTCGACATGCCGTAGAACGCCAGCGATACCACCAGGAACCGCAGGATCGGGTCGGTGCGCAGCTTATGCCAGGCGCCCGACAGGGTCATCATGCCGTTGATCATGCCGCCCCAGCTCGGAGCCAGCAGAATGATCGACATCGCCATGCCCAGGGACTGAGCCCAGTCCGGCAGTGCGGTGTAGTGCAAGTGGTGCGGACCGGCCCAGATGTACAGGGTGATCAGCGCCCAGAAGTGCACGATCGACAGGCGATAGGAGTAGATCGGACGCTCGGCCTGCTTCGGAACGAAGTAGTACATCATCCCCAGGAAGCCGGTGGTCAGGAAGAAACCGACCGCGTTATGGCCGTACCACCACTGGATCATCGCGTCCGTCGCACCCGCATAGGCGGAGTAGGACTTGAACAGGCTGACCGGCAGCGACATGTGGTTGACGATGTGCAGCATCGCGGTCACGACGATGAACGCGCCGTAGAACCAGTTACCCACATAGATGTGCTTGGTTTTGCGCTTGACGATGGTCCCGAAGAACACCAGACCGTAAACGACCCAGACAATGGCCAGCAGAATAGCCAGTGGCCATTCCAGCTCAGCGTATTCCTTGGTGGTGGTGTAACCCAGCGGCAAGGTAACGATGGCGCCGATGATCACCGCTTGCCATCCCCAGAAGTGGAAGGCGGCGAGACTGTCGGAAATCAGTCGCGTTTGGCAGGTTCGCTGCACGACGTAATAAGAAGTGGCAAACAGTGCACAACCACCGAAGGCGAAAATCACCAGGTTGGTGTGCAACGGGCGTAAGCGTCCAAAAGTCGTCCACGGCAGACCGAAGTTCAATTCCGGCCATACGAGCTGTGAGGCGATGAAGACACCAAGCCCCATGCCAAGGATCCCCCAGACCACCGTCATGATGGCGAACTGGCGGACTACCTTATAGTTATAAGCAGTCGGACTGATTGCTGTGCTCATTCTAAGGTTCCACGGTTTGGGTGTTTTATTAGGAGTAAAAATCGGTCGCAAGTATGGAGAAAGCAGGGGGTCATTGCAACGCGCCATGACCTGGATCAATGCTTTCAAAAGCTGATTCTGCGGCCTTTCCATGCGCCGCGTAAGGACAAAATTGCCCCCGGACAAAATGTCGCAGCGAACCAAATGGGTGAGGGGGTCAGGTCAGTTGTAACGGGGTGTGTTCAAACGCAACGATCGGGTGACAGACGGCGATTGGCACGACAGCCGGTATCTACCAGCCTTTGCGGCCTGTCATCGAACGAATTCGTCGAACGCATCGGGTTGGGTCGACCTGGAACCGGCTCATGCCAGTCCGCATCGCAGAAGCTTAGACCCGAATCTGGTGAACCGAAAGGAGGGACCCAAGGAGGGGTGCGACACTTGGTCGCAAAAAGGCAGGGAACTGCCGCATCCGGGAGAATGCGGCAGTAGAGCGGTCGAGATTTATTCGCGTTTGCCTTCGGCTTGCAAGCGCTCGGTGCTCAGACCGTGAGACAGGCTGTAAACATACGCAGCCAGCAGTTGCACCTTGTCGTTGCCGAGCAATTCGTTCTGCGCCGGCATGTGGCCCTGGCGGCCATGACGAATGGTTTGTTGCAGTTGCGCCAGGCTTGAACCGTAGATAAATCCGGCCGGGTGCGTCAGATTCGGCGCCCCCATGGCTTCAGTGCCTTGGCCGTTTGCCCCATGACAGGCTACGCAGGTGGTGCTGAACAGTTGCTGTCCGGCTTGTACGTCGGCACCACTGTCGGCTGGCAATGGCAGGCCGGCCAGTTCGTGACGCACATAGGCGGCGACGTTTTTTACGCCGGTTTCACCGAGGATTTCACCCCAGGCCGGCATCGCCGCCATGCGACCGCCCATGATGGTGGTCTTGATGGTGTCGGCAGCACCGCCCCAGCGCCAGTCGGCGTCGGTCAGGTTCGGGAAGCCGAAAGCGCCCTTGGCATCCGAGCCGTGGCAGACCGAGCAGTTGGAGGCGAACAGGCGACCGCCCATTTTCAGCGCTTGCGGGTCCTTGGCCACTTCTTCCACCGGCATGGCAGCGAATTTGGCGAAGATCGGCCCGAACTTCGCGTCAGCCTTGTTCATTTCCTTTTCCCATTCGTGGACGCCGGTCCAGCCGTCCTCGTAACCCGGCAGGACGCCTTTCCAGTTGCCCAGGCCGGGATAGAGGATCAGATAGCCCACGGCAAACACCAGCGTGCCGGCGAACAGCATGAACCACCACTGCGGCAGCGGATTGTCATACTCCTCGATGCCGTCGAAGCTATGGCCCATGGTCTGGTCGACGCTGCCCTTGGTTTCGCCCTTGCGGGTGCCGATCAGCAGCCAGGTCAGGCCGATCAGGCTGCCGATGGTCAGTACGCAGATCCACGTACTCCAGAAGGTGGTCATGGCCGGGTACTCCTTGTTGTTGCGGGTTCTTGAGGGCTATCGGGTTGTGGTTCGTCGGCGAATGGCAGCAGGCGCGCTTCGGCGAATGCCGGGCTGCGCTTGCTGTTGAACACCCACAACGACAGGCCGACGAAGGCCACGAACACCACGACCGTGCCCAGGCCGCGAATCATTCCACTGCTCATTTCAAGGACCATGGTTCACCTCTTGCTCTTGATGGCAGTGCCGAGCACTTGCAGGTAGGCGACCAGTGCGTCCATTTCGGTCTTGCCCTTGAGTGAGGCCGTTGCACCGGCGATGTCGTCGTCGGTGTAGGGCACGCCCAGGGTGCGCATGGTCTTGATCTTGGTTTCGGTGTGGCTGCTGTCGAGTTGATTGGCCACCAGCCACGGATAGGCCGGCATCTTCGATTCCGGCACGACGTTGCGCGGGTTGTACAAGTGCGCGCGGTGCCAGTCTTCGGAGTAACGGCCGCCGACCCGTGCAAGGTCCGGCCCGGTGCGTTTCGAACCCCACAGGAACGGGTGATCCCAGACGCTCTCGCCAGCCACCGAGTAGTGGCCGTAGCGTTCGGTCTCGGCGCGGAACGGCCGGATCATCTGCGAGTGGCAACCGACGCAGCCTTCGCGGATGTAGATGTCACGTCCTTCCAGTTGCAGCGCGGTGTAGGGCTTCATGCCTTCCACCGGTTTGTTGGTCACGTCCTGAAAGAACAGCGGGACGATCTGGGTCAGACCGCCGATGCTCACGGCCAGGACCATCAGCAACATCAGCAGGCCGACGTTTTTCTCGATTGTTTCGTGTTTCATGGCGGACTCCTCAGGCCATCTGCGCGGCAGCGGCGACTTCGGCAGGCTGCGAGGCCCGTACGGTGCGCCAGGTGTTGTAAGCCATCAGGAACATGCCACTGAGGAAGATCGCACCGCCGACCAGTCGCACGACGAAGCCTGGGTGGCTGGCCACCAGGGTTTCGACGAAGGAGTAGGTCAGCGTGCCGTCCTCGTTGACGGCGCGCCACATCAGGCCCTGGGCGATGCCGTTGACCCACATCGAGGCGATGTACAGCACGGTGCCGATGGTCGCGAGCCAGAAGTGCGCATTGATCAGGCCGATGCTGTGCATCTGCGCGCGACCGAAGATTTTCGGGATCATGTGATACAGCGCACCGATGGAGATCATCGCCACCCAGCCGAGCGCACCGGCATGAACGTGGCCGATGGTCCAGTCGGTGTAGTGGGAGAGGGCGTTGACCGTCTTGATCGCCATCATCGGCCCTTCGAAGGTCGACATGCCGTAGAACGCCAGCGAGACCACGAGGAAGCGCAGGATCGGGTCGCTGCGCAACTTATGCCAGGCGCCCGAGAGCGTCATCATGCCGTTGATCATCCCGCCCCAGCTTGGCGCCAGCAGGATCAGCGACATCACCATGCCCAGCGACTGCGCCCAGTCCGGCAGTGCGGTATAGTGCAGGTGGTGCGGACCGGCCCAGATGTACAGGGTGATCAGCGCCCAGAAGTGCACGATGGACAAGCGATAGGAATACACCGGGCGCTCGGCCTGTTTGGGCACGAAGTAATACATCATCCCCAGGAAACCGGCGGTGAGGAAAAAGCCCACGGCGTTGTGCCCGTACCACCACTGGACCATCGCATCGGTCGCACCGGCGTACACCGAGTAGGACTTGGTGAAACTCACCGGCAATTCGAGGTTGTTGACGATGTGCAGGATCGCCACGGTGATGATGAACGCACCGAAGAACCAGTTGCCGACGTAGATGTGCTTGGTCTTGCGCTTGGCCAGCGTGCCGAAGAACACGATGGCGTAAGCGACCCAGACGATGGTGATCAGAATGTCGATCGGCCATTCCAGCTCGGCGTATTCCTTGGAACTGGTGTAACCCAGCGGCAGGCTGATGGCTGCCAGCAGGATCACCAGTTGCCAGCCCCAGAAGCAGAACGCGGCGATTTTCGGCGCGAACAATTGAGTCTGGCAGGTGCGTTGCACCGAATAAAACGAGCTGGCGAACAGGGCGCAACCGCCGAAAGCGAAGATCACCGCGTTGGTGTGCAATGGGCGCAACCGCCCGAAACTGGTCCACGGTAGATTGAAGTTGAGTTCGGGCCAGACCAATTGAGCCGCGAGAAAAACCCCGAGACCCATGCCGACGATGCCCCACACCACCGTCATAATGGCGAATTGGCGGACCACCTTGTAGTTGTAGGCGGTACTGATAGAAGTGTTCATGGTTCCCCATCCACGGTTCAGCCGAAGTGAGCGCCAGCAGCGCCGCTTCGCCTGGAGTTATAGGCAGACTAAAAGCGAGGCAAGCATGGACAAAGAGCACAAGGCCAGTATTGACGGGGATCAATGGGCGCAATGTGTGCGGGATCATGGATGGTTGTGGAATGCCGCGTCAGCGCCGGCATCGGCGACACTGATTCTCGCTCACGGAGCCGGTGCGCCGATGGACAGTGCCTGGATGAACGATATGGCTGCACGCCTTGCGGCTCAAGGCGTCAACGTAGTGCGCTTCGAGTTTCCCTACATGGCGCAAAGGCGTGTCGATGGTGGCAAGCGTCCTCCGAATCCGGCGCCAAAACTGCTGGAATGCTGGCGTGAGGTGTATGCCGTGGTGCGACGCCATGTCACTGGGCGTCTGGCCATTGGCGGCAAGTCCATGGGCGGGCGGATGGCCAGTCTGTTGGCTGATGAACTTGGGGCGGATGCGCTGGTGTGCCTGGGTTATCCGTTTTATGCGGTGGGGAAGCCGGAGAAGCCTCGGGTCGAACATTTGGCTTGTTTGCAGACTCGGACGTTGATTGTGCAGGGGGAGCGGGATGCTTTGGGTAATCGGGAGGCGGTTGAGGGGTATTCGTTATCGCCGGGGATTGAGGTGTTTTGGTTGGGGGCGGGGGATCATGATTTGAAGCCGCTCAAGGTTTCCGGGTTTACGCATGAGCAGCATTTGGCCAGTGCCGCGCAGAAGGTGGCCGAGTTTCTTCGGTGAGATTTGGGGTGGGGGGCATATCCGTTGCTGCGGTAACGGCCACTTAGGGTTTCGCCCTTACGGCGACTCACTTTTTTTACAAGCGCCTAAAAAAAGTAAGCAAAAAAACGCTTGCTCCTACGTTCGGCCCGCTCGCTGAGGCTCGGGGTTCCTTCGCTCCGGGGTCCATCCGGGGGCATCGCCTCCGGTTTGCTTCGCTGCACCTCCTCTCGATGTGTTCGACTTCGTCGAACGGTCGCTGCGCTCCCACCCCCGGATGAATCCCTCCACTCAGCCTTCCGATGTCGCCCGTGGATCAAGATCAAGAGCTGCAGCCGAGCTAACGCTCATCCTGTTGAGTGGTGAGGAGCAGAAGCGGTACGCGTTCTGCTCTTGCTCTTCTGTGGGAGCTGGCCTGCTGGCGATGGCGGCCTGACAGACGACCATTCTCTAACTGAATGCACTCCAATCAAAACTGTGGGAGCTGGCCTGCCAGCGATGGCGGACTACGAGCCGACCAATCTCTTGCTGGTGTACCGGGCCCAACTGTAGGAGTGAGCCAGCTCGCGATGGCGGCCGGCCAGCCGACCAATCTCTAACTGAATGCACTCCAATCAAAACTGTGGGAGCTGGCCTGCCAGCGATGGCGGCCGGCCAGCCAACCAAACTCTAGCTGAATGCACTCAATTCAAAACTGTGGGAGCTGGCCTGCCAGCGATGGCGGCCGGCCAGCCAACCAATCTCTAGCTGAATGCACTCAATTCAAAACTGTGGGAGCTGGCCTGCCAGCGATGGCGGCCGGCCAGCCAACCAATCTCTAACTGAATGCACTCAAATCAAAAATGTGGGAGCTGGCTTGCCAGCGATGGCGGCTTGCCAGCCAACCAATTTCTAATTGAATGCACTCAACCCAACTGTGGGAGCTGGCCTGCCAGCCAACCAACCAAACTCTACCTGAATGCACTCAAATCAAAAATGTGGGAGCTGGCTTGCTCCGGGCGGCGATCCGACTAAAGCGGTCTACCAGATCACATCAAAGGGGCAGGGAAATATCCGGTCGCTTTCTGTGCATAAACGTAATTCTGTGAGCGCGTTTAAAGTACACGAACCGTTACGCCATAAGGGCTACAACACCTTGCGTCGTTGCCTACGCGTACGCCAGAATCCGCCGGCTTACGCAGCTTGGAGGGGGATATATCGTTTCCTTGTCACTGGAAAACAGTGATCGGGTTTGGTAGCCCGTCTGTAATAGCTGTATGGCAACACCGTATGCAGTCCCTTTTCTTGGGGCTCGGTATTATGGTGGTCATGCGTGGGGCTCATTCGTGAGCGCCGGGTTCCTATTGCAGCCGGTCTACCAACCCGCGTATGGCCGCCACCCATCGTTTGGTAGCGTGGGTGATGGCTCCTTGAAGTCTGCAATAGGAGTTACACCTATGTTCAAAGCCACACCAAACCCACCGGACAACGATCCGATTTCTCACGACCCAGCGCTCGAGTCTCAAAAGACAAAAGAAGCCGCCGACCGCGCACTCGACTATTATCTCTGCCCCGAAATCCCGAAGTACTTCCCACCCAAGACCCGCCCCATCTACCAGGTCGACCCCACGCTGGATGACGAAACGCTGCTCGTCGAAGCCAGTGAATCGCTGTCGTCGGCCAATGCCATGGCCGGCAATATCGCCAACTCGGTGAGAGGCCCGGAGCGCAAACCGCTGCTGGCGCTGCAACAGCTGATCATGTTGAACGAGCTGCTGGTCAATCGACTGCTGGACAGGCTTCGTTTGCCGCAGTAGTAGCGGATAGCCGTGAATAGCGCCAAATAAGAAACAAAATAACCGGATAGCTCTCACTATCCGGTTTTTTGTTGTCACCCATTCAATGCGTGTTCCGAGAGCTGGCCAGCCAGTTGATCAAAAGTCATCGAGGTCGGGATAGATGACTTTTCCCACGACCCATGGCTCAACAATCTCGCAATGCACCGTGCGCAGGAATGAACCCCACTCACTCCGGTTATGGGCATCCGGACCAGTGATCGTCAGCAAAAGGTATACATCCCGGAAAGCGTCATAGGCGTAGATAAGCCAGAAGTCGTTGTCAGGATCGTCAACCAGGGCGGTTCGATAATACTGGCGGTCTATTTTTGCCCATCGTGCCTGGATCGCTTGAGTGCTGGCCAAGTGGATGTGGTGCATGTCGGTGAGGTCGAGTCGTTCGTCTCGCCCGAAAATAGCGGGCAGTTCACCGCACACTTTGTAGTTATAAAAATGAGCGGCGAAGTTTTTCCAGTTGCTGATTTGTTCAAAAAGCGCAGAGATTTGGACGGCTGGCATCTATGGCTACTTTGTTATGGGTAGCTTGCCAGTGATCACATATTTATCGAACGCTTTCTGCCCATCACGCGCGGCTTGCCTTACATCAAGAAAAGTCAGTTCATCGCGAACGACTTTTTTGACCGGCTTGTCGATCTTTCTGGTGGTGGCCATCGGAGCCTCCAAAGGAGATGTATTCATACTGACCAGCTTAAGGGATTGGGTTTCTACCGGCAAACGATAGAGCCGACCCAAAAAGTGCACCAGTCGGCGGATTCTGGCGTGGTTGTAGGGCATGGCGCCCCTATGTGTAGTCACGCGGTGAGCGACAATAAAAAACCCGGAAGCTCTCGCTATCCGGGTTTTTTGTATTGCCAGAACAATCAGCGGTTAAACCGCTCCACCAACGAATACTGGGTATTCGCGGTTTTGGTCAGCTCTTCACTCAACAACGCCGAGTTCTGCGCCTGTTCCGAGGTCTGGTCAGCCAGGTGCGAGATGTTGCTGATGTTGCGGCTGATTTCTTCGGCCACCGCACTTTGCTCTTCGGTCGCTGCGGCAATCTGCGTGGTCATGTCGGTGATGTTGGCCACCGCTTCACTGATTCCCACCAGCGCCTGATCCGCTTCCAGTACCCGCGCCACGCCTTCTTCAGCCTGGCGATGCCCGGCTTCCATGGTTTGTACTGCGGTGCTGGCGGTCTGTTGCAGCTTGGCGATCAGGGCATGGATCTGCCCGGTGGATTCGCTGGTGCGTTGCGCCAGTTGGCGCACTTCGTCGGCCACCACCGCAAAACCACGGCCCATCTCGCCGGCACGGGCTGCTTCGATGGCGGCGTTCAAGGCCAGCAGGTTGGTCTGGTCGGCGATGCCCTTGATCACATCGACCACGCCGCCGATTTCGTCGCTGTCCTTGGCCAGTTGGGTCACGGTCTGGCCGGTTTCGCCGACCACCACCGACAAGCGCTGAATGGCGTCGCGGGTTTCCCCGGCAATGTCGCGACCGCGACCGGTCAGGCGATTGGCTTCCTGAGTCGCATCGGCGGTGCGCTGCACATGGCTGGCAACTTCTTGAGTGGTGGCGGCCATCTGGTTGACGGCAGTGGCCACTTGCTCGGTTTCAACGCGTTGACGTTCCAGGCCTGTGGAGCTGTTATGCGCCAGGGCGTCGGATTGCTTCGCTTGCTCGGTGAGGTGCTCGGCGGTGTCCTGCAGACGGGTCAGGCAGGTTTTCAGGCGTGCTTCCTGGCTGAGGATCGACATCTCCAGGCGCGCTTGAGCACCGCGGCTGTCGGTGTACATCTGCGCGATCAGCGGGTCGGAAGTGGTTTGCCCGGCCAGGACCAGCAGACGCTTGAGGCCGCGCTGTTGCCAGCTCAAGCCCATCAGCCCCAACGGCACGGAGAGGCCGGCGGCCAGGGCAAAGCCCCATTGCGACGTCAGCGTGGCACCGATCATGAAGCTCAGCTGGCTGACCAGAATGAACGGCAGCCAGTCCTGAAGCACCGGCAGCCATTTGTCCCTTGAAGGAATCGGCGACTTGCCCTGGTTGATGCGTTGGTAGAGCGCTTCGGCACGGCGGATCTGTTCGGCGGTGGGTTTGATCCGCACCGACTCGTAACCGATCACCTGATTGCCTTCGAAAACGGGCGTCACGTAGGCGTTAACCCAGTAATGATCCCCGCTCTTGCAGCGATTCTTGACAATGCCCATCCATGGCAAGCCTTGTTTCAGTGTGGCCCACATGTGCGCGAACACCGCCGCCGGGACGTCGGGGTGACGAACCAGGTTGTGCGGCGCGCGGATCAGCTCCTCACGAGAAAACCCGCTGATTTCGACGAAGGCGTCGTTGCAGTAGGTGATCACGCCCTTGGCATCGGTGGTGGATATCAACCGTTGCTGAGCCGGGAAGGTCCGTTCGCGTTGTGTGGTGGGCTGGTTATTACGCATGGCTTTTTCAATCCGCAAGGCTTTGAGAGGTTGTCGGCGGTGTCAGGTATTTATTGAAATTATTTTTCGATAATCAGCAGCGCGTCGCAAAACAGCCATTGCATCAGCCAGCGAGCATCGGGTACGTGAACAGTGCGAAATGCAGCACGTTCAGGCCGAAATGGGTGGCGATGGCCGCGCCCAAACCGCCAAAACGGTAGGCCAGACCATAGCCGACACCTGCCAGGCTCGCCAGGAGCACCCATTGCGCGCCCGCACCTGCATGCACCAGGCCGAACAACAACGAGGCCAGCAGTAACGCCAGGTGTTCGCCGTAGGGCCGGTCTTTCAAAAACCGGCTCAGGCTGCCCTGGATATAACCGCGAAACAACGCTTCCTCCACCAGCGTCACCAGCAACAGGTTGTTCAGCACCCACAATCCGGCTTGGTCCGGCCATTTCGGTGCCCAATGGATTACGCCCAGCAATAGCGCACCACCCAGAGCGAGCACGGCGCTAATGGGCAGGGCGAGTGCAATGGCACCGAGGGACAGGCGCAGCGAGCGAGCGCCGACAATCCACGGGCAAGCCAGCAGTAGCCAGAAACCGATCAGGGGTTTGTCCAGATTCAGGTACATGGCGAACTGCACGGCATCATCGGTGAAGCGTTGCGGGGCGATGGCGCGACCGTTGTAGAAACCCGGCAGCCAGTGGGTCGCCAGTGAAAGGGCCAGGACAATGAACACCCCGTGGCCCAGGTAGCGCGCGACGACAACCTGTCGTTGGCGAACGGCGAAACCGGCGATCAGCAGCAAAGCAAAGGAAATGCCGGCGAGCCAGGTGAGGTGGCCGTAGGTCAGTGCAAGAGCGTAGCCGAGGGAGAGGAGGGCCAGATACATCCATGGCAGGGCAATCATTACAAGTCCTTGAGTCCAGAAATTTGCGGGCACCGCGTTTCCCCGTGGGAGGTGTTGTTCAGGGGGATGGGGTGACCGGCGCACAACAGCGCGGCGATTATAGAGACGAAATATCCCCACAACAAAAAACACCGCCCGAAGGCGGTGTCTTTGTCAGCGGTGGATCACGACGCAATCAACTGCCGTAACACGTAATGCAAAATCCCTCCCGACTTGAAGTACTCCACTTCATTGAGGGTATCGATCCGGCACAGCACCTCGACTTTCTCGCGCTGGCCATCTTCGCGGGTGATCACCAGGGTCAGGTTCATTCGCGGCGTCAGCTCGACGCCGGTCAAACCCAGGATATCCAGGGTTTCCTTGCCGGTGAGGTTGAGGCTCTTGCGGTTCTGATCCAGCTTGAACTGCAGCGGCAGCACGCCCATGCCCACCAGGTTGGAACGGTGGATGCGCTCGAAGCTTTCGGCAATGACCGCTTTCACGCCCAGCAGATTGGTGCCCTTGGCGGCCCAGTCGCGGCTTGAACCCGTGCCGTATTCCTGACCGGCAATCACCACCAGCGGCGTGCCCGACGCTTGATAGCGCATGGCGGCATCGTAAATCGGCATCCTTTCCCCGGTGGGGATGTAGATCGTGTTGCCGCCTTCTTCGCCGCCGAGCATTTCGTTGCGTATACGGATGTTGGCGAAAGTGCCGCGCATCATCACTTCGTGGTTGCCGCGACGCGAGCCGTAGGAGTTGAAGTCCCGCGGCTCCACGCCTTTTTCGCGCAGGTAATGGCCGGCGGGACTGTCAGCCTTGATGTTGCCCGCGGGGGAAATGTGGTCGGTGGTCACCGAATCGCCAAGCAGCGCGAGAATCTTCGCCGCAGCGACATCCTTGACCACCGGTGGTGGCCCGCCGATGTCATCGAAGAACGGTGGATGCTGGATGTAGGTCGAATCGTCCTGCCAGACATAGGTCGCTGCTTGCGGCACTTCAATGGCCTGCCACTGCTCGTCACCGGCAAACACTTCGGCGTATTCCTTGTGGAACATGGCGGTGTTGACCTGATTCACCGCGTCGGCGATTTCCTTGGTGCTCGGCCAGATGTCCCGCAGGTAAACCAGGTTGCCATCCTTGTCAGTGCCCAAAGGCTCGCTGCTGATATCGATGCGTACCGTGCCGGCCAGCGCGTAGGCAACGACCAGCGGTGGGGAGGCCAGCCAGTTGGTTTTCACCAGCGGGTGCACGCGCCCTTCGAAGTTGCGATTGCCCGACAGCACCGAGGCAACGGTCAGGTCGGCAGCCTGAATGGCTTTTTCAATCGGCTCCGGCAAAGGCCCGGAGTTGCCGATGCAGGTGGTGCAGCCGTAGCCGACCAGGGCAAAACCCAGCTCATCCAGGTATTGAGTGAGGCCTGCAGCCTTGTAGTAGTCGGTGACCACTTTGGAGCCTGGGGCCAGCGAACTCTTGACCCACGGTTTGCGCTTGAGGCCTTTCTCCACGGCTTTCTTGGCCACCAGGCCAGCGGCCATCATCACGCTCGGGTTGGACGTGTTAGTGCACGAGGTGATCGCCGCGATCACCACCGCGCCGTTCTTCAGCCGGTAGACCTGGCCGTCGTATTCGTAGTCGGCTTCACCGGCCATATCGGCATTGCCCACCGCAACGCCACCACCGCCTTCACTTTCGAGGCGACCGACTTCCTTGCTGGTGGGTTTGAATTGCAGCTCGATAAAGTCGCTGAACGCCTGCGCGACATTCGGCAGCGAGACGCGGTCTTGTGGGCGTTTTGGCCCGGCGAGACTGGCTTCGACGCTGGCCATGTCCAGCGCCAGGGTGTCGGTGAACACCGGCTCCTGGCCCGGCAACCGCCACAGGCCCTGTGCTTTGCTGTAGGCCTCGACCAGTTTCACGGTTTCCAGTGGGCGACCCGACAGGCGCAAGTATTCCAGAGTGATGTCGTCCACCGGGAAGAAGCCGCAGGTGGCGCCGTATTCCGGAGCCATGTTGGCGATGGTCGCGCGGTCGGCCAGCGGCAGGTCGGCGAGGCCGTCACCGTAGAATTCGACGAATTTGCCGACCACGCCTTTCTTGCGCAGCATCTGCGTGACGGTCAACACCAGGTCGGTGGCGGTGATGCCTTCCTTGAGCTTGCCGGTGAGTTTGAAGCCGATCACTTCCGGAATCAGCATCGACACCGGTTGCCCGAGCATCGCCGCTTCCGCTTCGATCCCGCCGACGCCCCAGCCGAGCACGCCGAGGCCGTTGATCATGGTGGTATGGGAATCGGTGCCGACCAAGGTGTCGGGGAAGGCATAGGTGCGGCCGTCCTCTTCCTTGGTCCAGACGGTCCGGCCCAGGTATTCAAGGTTCACCTGGTGGCAAATGCCGGTGCCCGGCGGCACCACGCTGAAGTTGTCGAAAGCGCTCTGGCCCCAGCGTAGGAAGGCGTAACGTTCACCGTTGCGCTGCATTTCGATGTCGACGTTCTGCTCGAAGGCGCTGGCGCTGGCGAACTTGTCGACCATCACCGAGTGGTCGATCACCAGGTCGACCGGCGACAACGGGTTGATCCGCTGCGGATCGCCGCCGGCCTTGGCCATGGCGGCGCGCATGGCGGCCAGGTCGACCACGGCGGGCACGCCGGTAAAGTCCTGCATCAGCACTCGCGCGGGGCGGTACTGGATTTCGCGATCGGAGCGTCGCTCCTTGAGCCAGGCGGCAATCGCCCGCAGGTCGGCGCCGGTGACGGTTTTTTCGTCCTCCCAGCGCAGCAGGTTTTCCAACAGCACTTTCAACGACATCGGTAATTTGTCGAGATCACCGAGGCTCTTGGCAGCGTCGGGCAGACTGAAATAATGGTAGGTCTTGTCGTCGACTTGCAGGGTTTTAAGGGATTTAAGGCTATCGAGGGACGGCATTGCGATCACTCCTTTGAGTCCGTAGGGCTACGGACTGAGGGGACGGACAGAGCTTTCAACCTAGCCCTGTTTGGACGTTAAAGCTAATAACTGGACTCTATGGACAAGTCCAAGGTTCCGATCTCGGCTATCATGCGCCGGTTTTCGTGACAGGCTTTGCTTCAACGCAAGTCTGGGCATCGCGCAGTGGCTGAATTCCTCGCCATCTGCCCAGGAGTAAGAATGAACACCCTCTTTATGCATTGCCGGCCGGGCTTCGAAGGCGAAGTCTGTTCCGAGATCTCCGAACACGCCGCACGGCTGAACGTGGCCGGTTATGCCAAGGCCAAGACCGCCAGCGCCTGCGCCGAGTTCATCTGCACCGAAGAAGACGGCGCCGAGCGCCTGATGCGCGGCCAACGGTTCGCCGAGCTGATCTTTCCACGCCAATGGGCGCGCGGGATCTTCATCGACCTGCCGGAAACCGACCGCATCAGCGTGATCCTCGCGCACATGGCCGATTTCCCGCTGTGCGGGAGCCTGTGGCTGGAAATGGTCGACACCAATGATGGCAAAGAGCTTTCAAACTTCTGCAAGAAATTCGAAGGTCACCTGCGCAAGGCGCTGATGGCGGCGGGCAAGTTGGTCGAAGACGCCCACAAGCCGCGTTTGCTGCTGACGTTCAAAAGTGGCCGCGAAGTATTCATGGGCCTGGCCGAGTCGAACAACTCGGCGATGTGGCCGATGGGCATTCCACGCCTGAAGTTCCCGCGTGAAGCGCCGAGCCGTTCGACGCTGAAACTGGAAGAGGCCTGGCACCACTTCATCCCACGCGATCAGTGGGATGAGCGCTTGCACAGCGACATGACCGGCGTCGACCTCGGCGCCGCGCCGGGCGGTTGGACCTGGCAGCTGGTCAATCGTGGCATGCTGGTGACCGCCATCGACAACGGGCCGATGGCCGAAAGCCTGATGGACACCGGCCTGGTGCAACACTTGATGGCCGACGGTTTCACCTTCAAGCCCAAGCAGCCGGTGGACTGGATGGTCTGCGACATCGTCGAGAAGCCGGCGCGCAACGCCGCGATGCTCGAAGAGTGGATTGGCGAGGGGCATTGCCGCGAAGCGGTGGTCAATCTCAAGTTGCCAATGAAACAGCGTTACGCCGAAGTGAAGCGTTTGCTGGAGCGGATTGCCGATGGCTTCAAGGCCCGTGGCATTCGCGTCGAGATCGGCTGCAAGCAGCTCTATCACGACCGCGAAGAAGTGACCTGCCATTTGCGCCGACTCGACACAAAGAAACCCAAGTCCCGCTGAAGTTGTGCACTGATCGTTCCCACGCTCCGCGTGGGAATGCATCCCGTGACGCTCTGCGTCACATCCAAAGGCGGAACGCAGAGCGTCCCCGGCGGCATTCCCACGCGGAGCGTGGGAACGATCAACGCGTAACGCAAAAGATGACCGAACCCCCGGCAATGCGCGACAATGCCGGCCAGTTTCAGGAGTTAATCATGAGTGAAATGCTTGATACGCCGGTAGACGGCACCCTCGACGCCACCGGCCTCAACTGCCCGGAACCGGTGATGATGCTGCACCAGCACATCCGTGACCTGGTGCCTGGCGGCCTGCTCAAGGTAATCGCGACCGATCCCTCGACCCGTCGCGACATTCCCAAATTCTGCGTGTTTCTCGACCACGAACTGGTCGCGCAGCACGAAGAGGCGGGCACCTACCTGTACTGGATCCGCAAGAAACTCGCTTAACCCGCCGAAGAGCTGATGCGGATCCGCTTGCGTGCGCTACGCGTGAGGCGGATCGACAGCATCAGCGCCGCGCAGCTCAAGCCCACGATCAAACCCTGCCACAGCCCGCTCGGGCCGCTCGGTGTGCCGAACCAGTCGGTCAGGCCCAGGGCGTAACCCACCGGCAAACCGATCCCCCAATAGGCGAACAGGGTCAGGATCATCGTCACCCGCGTGTCCTGATAACCGCGCAACGCCCCGGCCGCGGTCACCTGGATCGCGTCGGAAAACTGGAACAGCGCCGAATACACAATCAGCATCGATGCCACGCGAATCACCGTCGGGTCGGCGGTGTAGATCGTTGCGATGTGTTCGCGCAGCAACAGCATCATGCTCGCCGAAATACAGGCGTAAGCCAGCGCCGTGCCCATGCCGACCCCGGCGGCGAAGCGCGCCTCGCGCGGCTCCTGGCGCCCGAGTGCCTGGCCGACCCGAACCGTCACCGCCATGCCCAGGGAGTAGGGGATCATGAACACCAGCGAGCTGAAGTTCAGCGCGATCTGATGTCCGGCAACCACTGTGGCGCCGAGGCTGCCGATCAGCAGGGCGATCACCGCGAAAATGCTCGACTCGGCGAACACCGCAATGCCGATGGGCAAGCCGATGCCCAGCAGGCGTTTGATCACCGACCATTGCGGCCAGTCGAAACGGCTGAACAACTGACTTGACTGGTAGGCCGGTGCCCAGCGCTCCCAGCCGGCCATCCCCAGCGCCATCACCCACATCACGATCGCCGTGGCCCAGCCACAGCCGACACCGCCCATGGCGGGCACACCGAAGTGGCCGTAGATGAAGATGTAGTTCAGCGGAATGTTCAGCGCCAGGCCGCACAGGCCAAGGACCATCGCCGGGCGTGTGCGGCCCAGACCGTCACTGAAGCAGCGCAACACATGGTAGATGGCAACGGCAGGCAGGCCGCTGGCGATGCCGTGCAGGTACTGCATGCACGGGCCGATCAGCTCCGGATCGACCTTCATCATGTGCAGGATCGGTTCGGCGCTGAACAGCATGGTCGTCGCGATCAGGCCCACGACCAATGCCAGCCACAGCGCCTGACGCACGATCGGACCGATCTCGCTGTGGGTGCCGGCGCCGAAACGCTGGGCGACTTTCGGGGTAGTGGCCAGCAGCGTGCCGGTCATCAACAGGAACACCGGCACCCAGATCGAGTTGCCGAGCGCCACCGCCGCCAGGTCGCGCGGTCCGACCCGACCGGCCATCACCGCATCGACGAAGCCCATGGCGGTGGTTGCCAGCTGCGCGATCATGATCGGCAGCGCGAGCGCGAGCAGGGTTTTGAGCTCCAGGCGAACCCGGGCCGGACGGGTGAGGGAAGTAGCGGCGGGGCGGTCAGTTACGGAATTCAAGGGCGAAACGTCCAAAGATTTTGAGGCGCGAGGCGGCGCATTCTACGCGTTGACGCAGCGGTCAGGAAAAGTCCTGTGTTAGGGATTTGTAAGCGGTTTGCGGATGTTTATGCATCCTGGGTGGCCCATCACCTTCATCTACGCCTAAACTGCCGATCCCCCAAAGGAGCCTGCCATGCTGATTGTTGCCGACGAAAATATCCCGCTGCTCGATGCCTTCTTCGAACGTTTCGGTGAAATCCGCCGAGTGCCGGGACGCTCCATCGACCGCGCCACGGTCGAGCAGGCCGATGTGCTGCTGGTGCGTTCGGTGACCAACGTCAACCGCGCGTTGCTCGAAGGCAGCAAGGTGCGTTTTGTCGGCACCTGCACCATTGGTACCGATCACTTGGACCTGGACTACTTTCAGCAGGCCGGTATCACTTGGTCCAGCGCACCCGGCTGCAATGCCCGCGGCGTGGTCGACTACGTGCTCGGCAGTCTGTTGACCCTGGCCGAGATCGAGGGCGTCGACCTGAACCAGCGCACTTACGGTGTGGTCGGTGCCGGTGAAGTCGGTGGTCGCCTGGTCAAGGTACTGCGCGGCCTGGGCTGGAACGTGCTGGTGTGCGATCCACCAAGGCAAGCCGCTGAAGGCGGCGATTACGTCAGTCTCGAACACATCATCGAACAATGCGACGTCATCAGCCTGCACACCCCTTTGAAAAAACACGGCGCCCAGTCGACCTGGCATCTGTTCGACAGAAACCGCCTGAACCAGCTCAAATCCGGCGCCTGGCTGATCAATGCCAGTCGAGGCCCGGTGGTGGACAACGCCGCCCTGCGCCAGGTGTTGATGCAGCGTGAAGACCTGCAAGCGGTGCTCGACGTTTGGGAAGGCGAACCCGAAGTCGATGTGGCGCTGGCCGAGCTCTGTGTTTTAGCGACGCCGCACATTGCCGGTTACAGCCTTGACGGCAAACAGCGCGGGACGGCGCAGATCTACCAGGCCTATTGCGAATTTATCGGGCAAGCGCCGCAGGTCAGCTTGAACGATTTGCTGCCGGCGCCGTGGTTGTCGCAGGTCACCCTGAGCGCCGAAAGCGATCCGGCCTGGGCGCTGGCGATGCTGTGCCGCGGCGTGTACGACCCGCGCCGCGATGATGCGGACTTCCGTCGTAGCCTTGTCGGCAATGTGAGCGAACAGCGTGCGGCGTTTGATGCGTTGCGCAAGCATTACCCGCAGCGGCGCGAGATCGATGGGCTCAAGGTACGGATCGAGGGGGATTCGCCTGAGTTGCTGAAGATTGTGTCGGCTTTGGGTGCCTTGACTGTCTGAAGAGTCGGGTTGGCGCCATCGCGAGCAGGCTCGCTCCCACATTGATTTTGTCGTATGCAAAAGCTGTATTCGCTGGAGATCTCTTGTGGGAGCGAGCCTGCTCGCGATGGCCGCGCCGCAATTTCAGGAAAAGCGCCCATAAAAAACCCGGCCATCAGTGCCGGGTCAAGAAGACGGTGGCTATATCACTCTTGTTCGGCAGGCTTGACCAATCGCTTTTCCAGTTCGCGGCAAGCGTCCTGGATCATGTCTTCAGTGATCGGTACTTCGCGCCCATTCTCATCAATAATCGAGCAACCCAAAGACTGGTCGGGCTGTGTGCGGATCACTTGAATCTTGTCTTCGCTGCTGTGTTGCAAGGACATGGCCTGTCTCCTCTTCAGGTTGTGTGCCTACTTTAAAACCGCCAGGTGACCGGGCTGTGACAACTCCCTACGGTCTTTCCAGATCGGCAACCCCACTCCACCAGAAATTCCCGAACGTTGCCAGCCGCACTTTAGACCAATAGCGTCTAGCGCCTAGTCTCTGCGGACATAATTAAAGTGACTCATTGTGATTTACAGCGTTTCAGCCCACGTTGAGCGGTGTAGGCTGAGCCATCCAATGCGTACCTGGAAAACCTCGATGCTCTCTGCCCGTCACCGCCGCGCGCTGCGCCTTACCCTGGGTTTTCTGGCACCCTATCGCTGGCAAGCCTTCGGTGCTTTGCTCGCATTGATCGTCACCGCCGGCATCACCTTGTCCATGGGGCAGGGGATTCGGTTGTTGGTGGATCAGGGTTTCATGACCCAGTCGCCGCACCTGCTCAACCAGTCCATCGGCCTGTTCATGGTGTTGGTGGTGGGGCTGGCGATCGGCACCTTTGCGCGGTTTTATCTGGTGTCCTGGATCGGCGAGCGCGTTGTCGCGGACATCCGCCGGCAAGTGTTCAATCACCTGGTTTATCTGCATCCCGGTTTTTACGAAGACAATCGCAGCTCCGAAATTCAGTCGCGCCTGACTGCCGACACGACGTTACTGCAATCGGTAATCGGCTCTTCGTTGTCGCTGTTTCTGCGCAATTTGCTGATGGTGATCGGCGGGATCGTCTTGCTGTTCATCACCAACCCCAAACTCACCAGCATCGTGGTGGTGGCGTTGCCCCTGGTGATCGCGCCGATCCTGATCTTCGGCCGCCGGGTGCGCAGTTTGTCGCGTTTGAGTCAGGACCGGATTGCCGACATCGGCAGCTATGTTTCCGAAACCCTTGGCCAGATCAAAACCGTGCAAGCCTACAACCACCAGGTCCAGGACGAGCAACGATTCGCCGTGACCGTTGAAGAGGCGTTCAACACCGCTCGCAAACGCATCTTCCAGCGGGCCTGGCTGATTACGCTGGTGATCGTGCTGGTGCTGGGCGCCGTCGGCGTGATGCTTTGGGTCGGCGGCATGGACGTGATCGCCGGGCGCATCTCGGCGGGTGAGCTGGCGGCATTTGTCTTCTACAGCCTGATTGTCGGCAGCGCCTTCGGCACGTTGAGCGAAGTGATCGGCGAGCTGCAGCGCGCGGCAGGGGCGGCGGAACGTATTGCCGAGTTGCTGCGTTCGGAAAACATCATCCAGCCGCCAACCACTGGCTTGGTGACCCTGCCTGATCGGGTGAAAGGCAATCTGGCGCTGCAAGACGTGCGTTTTTCCTATCCTTCGCGACCGCAGAGCTATGCCGTCGATGGCTTGAGCCTGACCATCAATGCCGGGGAAACCCTCGCCTTGGTCGGTCCCTCCGGTGCCGGCAAGTCAACGGTGTATGACCTGCTGCTGCGTTTCTACGATCCGGCGTCAGGGCAGATTCTTTTGGATGGTGTGCCGCTGACCCAACTCGATCCCCTCGATCTGCGCCGCTGTTTCGCCCTGGTCTCGCAAAACCCGGCGCTGTTTTTCGGCAGTATCGAAGAGAACATCCGCTACGGTAATCCGACGGCGACTCTGGCCCAGGTCCAGGAAGCCGCAAAAATCGCCTACGCCCATGAGTTCATCGAGCAAATGCCCAATGGTTACCAGACTCATCTGGGGGACGGCGGTCTCGGATTGTCCGGCGGTCAGCGTCAGCGCCTGGCCATCGCCCGGGCGCTGCTGGTGGATGCCCCCATCCTGCTGCTGGACGAAGCCACCAGTGCCCTCGACGCGCAGAGCGAACACCTGATCCAGCAAGCCCTGCCGAGCCTGATGAAAAACCGCACCACACTGGTCATCGCCCATCGTTTGGCTACGGTGAAAAACGCCGACCGGATCGCGGTGATGGACCAGGGAAAACTGGTGGCGGTGGGAACGCATCAGGAACTGATTGCGAGCAATGCGCTGTATGCGCGGCTGGCGGCGTTGCAGTTCAGCGATGGCAAGGCCGAACTCGGCCTGCCCTTGTAGGAGCTGTCGAGAGAAACGAGGCTGCGATCTTTTGATCTTGATCTTCAGCGGTGCCGAAAAAGATCAAAAGATCAAAAGATCGCAGCCTCGTTTCTCTCGACAGCTCCTACATGGATCCTACAAAACCCGGTTATTGATCGTCAAAATACCGCTCGTGCCAATCCACCAGTGGTTGTGGCGAGTTGAGTTTCTGGCCGTAGATCACCGAGTACGACAACACGTTTTGCACGTACTGGCGGGTTTCGTCGAACGGGATGCTCTCCACCCACACGTCGAAGCTCAGGTGATCGGCGCCACGCAACCACTGACGAACGCGGCCAGGGCCGGCGTTGTAGGCGGCGGAGGCGAGGACGCGGTTGCCGTTGAACTGACTGTGAACCTGGCTCAGGTAGGCGGCGCCGAGCTGGATGTTTTTGTCCGGGTCGAGCACTTGTTGCGGCGAGGCCAGGGGGATGCTGAATTTGCGCGCGGTTTCCTTGGCGGTGCCCGGCATCAGTTGCATCAGGCCGCTGGCGCCGACGCCGGAGCGGGCGTCGTCCATGAAGGCGCTTTCCTGGCGAGTGATGGCAAACACCCAGCTCGAGTGCAGGCCGCGGACCTTGGCTTCACGCACCATGGTTTCGCGGTGGGCCATCGGGAAGCGGATGTCCAGATCGTCCCAGTATTGCGCCTGGCTGATGGTGCGGATCGCCGGGAAATACCATTTCAGGTCGTAGGCCAGTTTTGCCTGGGCGACCATTTCATCTCGATTGAAGTGTCGGCTGACGTGATACCACTCACGGCGCCCATCGACGATCTGCCCGCGAGCGTGGAACTCCAGGGCGCGACGAACGCCTGGGGTGTTGCGCACCTTGTTCATCAATGCCTGGCTCAGCACCAGCGGCTTGTTCGCCAGCGAATACGGAGACTGCGAACGGTCGGCGGCAAGGAAGCCGTAGAAGTCGCGCTCACGAGCAAGATTCTTGTAGAGCGTTTGCGCTTCCGGGTTCTGCGGCTGCGCCAGTTCCAGGCTGCGAGCCTGCCAGTAGCGCCAGCGATTGGTGATCGCCAGATCCTGAGGCAAGCGGCGGGTCAGTTGATACGCATCGTCCCAGCGGGCCAGACGCAGCAACAGACGCAGGCGCCATTCCGACACGGTGTTGTCGCGCAGCTCGGGATCGTATTTGGTCATGACGTCCAGCGCACGCGGGTCGAACCGACGGGCGAGGGTCAAGCCGATTTCACGGGCGATGGCCACTTTCTCATCACGGGAGAAGTGCATGCTGCTGGCATAGCCATCGAGCAAGTCCATCGCCTTGTCGGGATCCTGGCGGGCCAGGCGGCGCAGGCCGAGGCTGACCACGTCAGACATCGGCTCGTCGGCCGGGGTGAAGCGCGAAGGCTGGTTGAGCAGCTCGGGTTTTTGCGCCACATCAACCAGAAGGCGGCCTCGAGGGGCCAGGGTGGTCAGGCCGCTGACCAGACTGTTGGCCAACGGATAGTTGCGCGCCTGGGCGGCAAGCTTGGCGCGCTCCCAGCGTTTCTGTTCGGTCAACTGGCCTTCGGCGGCCCATTGCCCAAACAGTGCATCGCAGGCAGCGGGCTGGGATTTGCCGGTCAGCCAGAGTTTATTCGCGTTGGCGTAGCCTTCGGTTTTCTGGTTGTGACCGATCTGATATTGCGCGTTCAGGCAGTCCAGCTCCGTGAAGTTGAGCTTGGGATCGTAGTACTTGACGAAGGTCGCCCAGTCACCGCGCTCGGCCAGCCAGCGCAACCAGCGCAGTTTCATCCAGTTGGCCTGCGGCAGGTCGCCGTGTTCGGCGAGGAATTTTTCGATCTCGGCATTACTGGCGGTTTTCAGCCGAGCGGTCAGTTCATCGTAAGCCAGGTACGGTTCCAGCGGATAATCGCTGAGGGCCTGGCTGTAGCGGAAATAAGGGCCGGTATCGCCCTTGGCCAGGGCACGCTTGGCCTCATCGTAATATTGTCGTTGGGTAGACAGGTCCACCGCCTGGGCGGTCTGAACGGCAGCGGCAGAGAGAATCAAACAAGATAAAAGACTGAAAAGGCGACTGCGCATGAGACGTCCGGGCAGAGAAAATCATGACAAGTGCTGACGTAAGTCGCACTGGATAATCTGTAGCTTAGCCTTTTGCCAGCAATGGGCGAAAGCTTTGCCGGCCTTGCGGCACAAGTTCGCAACAATTGTCATGCAGAGTGATACGAAGGTGAAATTGCCGGCCTTCTGAAGCCTCAAGTCAGGTAGAATACGCGCCCGGTTTTTGGAGAAGCTCATGACCCTGCTCAAATTCAGCGATGTGTCCCTTGCTTTCGGCGCTATGCCGTTGTTGGACAAGGTGTCCTGGCAGATCGCCCGTGGAGAGCGGGTGTGCATCATCGGCCGCAACGGCACTGGCAAGTCCAGCATGATGAAGCTCGTCAAGGGCGACCAGAAGCCCGATGAGGGCTCCGTTTGGCGTGCGCCTGGCCTCAAGATTGGCGAATTGCCGCAGGAATTGCCGGTAGCCGACGAGCGGACCGTGTTCGACGTGGTTGCCGAAGGCCTGGACGGTGTCGGCGAGCTGCTCGCGCAGTATCACCACCTGAGCCAGAACATCGTCACCGATGCCGACCTGGACAAGCTGATGCATGTCCAGCACGACCTCGAAGCCCGTGATGGCTGGCGTCTGCAGCAACTGGTCGACAGCACCTTGAGCCGTCTGCAATTGCCAGCCGACAAAACCCTCGCCCAATTGTCTGGCGGCTGGCGTCGTCGCGTCCTGTTGGCTCAGGCCCTGGTTTCCGAACCGGACCTGCTGCTGCTCGACGAACCGACCAACCACCTGGATATCGGTGCGATTGCCTGGCTCGAAGAAGCGCTAAAGGATTTCCAGGGCGCCGTGCTGTTCATCACGCACGACCGTTCATTCCTGCAGAACCTTGCCACCCGCATTCTGGAACTGGATCGCGGCGGCCTGATCGACTGGAACGGCGACTACGCCAGTTTCCTCGTGCACAAAGAAGCCTCGCTGGCGGCGGAAGAAACCGCCAACGCGCTGTTCGACAAGAAACTGGCCCAGGAAGAAGTCTGGATCCGCCAGGGCATCAAGGCGCGCCGCACCCGTAACGAAGGCCGCGTACGTGCCTTGAAAGCCCTGCGCGTCGAGCGTAGCGAGCGTCGTGAACGTACCGGCAAGGCCAACATTCAGTTGGACACCGCTGACAAATCCGGCAAGCAGGTGATGGTCCTTGAGAACGTGAGCTTCGCTCACCCGGGTGGCCCGTTCCTGATCAAGGACTTCTCGATGGTCCTGACGCGCGGCGACCGTATCGGTCTGCTCGGCGCCAACGGTACCGGCAAGACCACACTGCTGAAGCTGATGCTCAGCGGTCTGCAACCGACCAGCGGCACAGTGGAAGAGGGGACGCGCATCGACGTGGCCTACTTCGACCAGTTGCGCCATCAGCTGGACCTGGAAAAGACCGTGATCGACAACGTCGCCGAAGGTCGCGACTTCATCGATATCGATGGTCAGAGCCGTCACGTGCTGAGCTACCTTGGCGACTTCCTGTTCAGCCCGCAGCGTGCCCGCACGCCGGTCAAGGCGCTGTCGGGTGGTGAGCGTGCGCGTCTACTGCTGGCGAAACTGTTCAGCAAGCCGGCCAACCTGCTGGTCCTCGACGAACCGACCAACGACCTCGACGTGGAAACCCTCGAACTGCTGGAAGAGGTCTTGCTGACCTTCAACGGCACCGTGCTGATGGTCAGCCACGACCGGGCATTCCTCGACAACGTGGTGACCAGTACCCTGGTCTTCGAAGGTGAAGGCAAGGTTCGCGAATACGTCGGTGGTTATCAGGACTGGTTGCGTCAGGGCGGTTCGCCGCGTCTGTTGGGCGTGACCGAGAGCAAATCCGGCAAGGCTGACCTGACCTCCGCGGTCGTGACTGCCGAAGCAGCGCCGGTGGCAGCTGCGGTCGAAGCACCGGTGGCTAAGAAAAAGCTCAGCTACAAATTGCAGCGTGAGCTGGAAATGCTGCCGGGCCAGATTGAAGTCATGGAAAAGCAGATCGCTACCGTTGAAGCTCAGATGGCAGATACGGCTTTCTATCAGCGTCCGGCCACGGAAACAGCAGCGGTGATCGCTCAGCTGGAACAGTTGCAGGCTGAACTGGACGTGATGGTCGAGCGTTGGGCCGAGCTGGATGCCTGATTGACCCTGCGATAAAAAAGCCCGGCGTTCAGTGATGAACGCCGGGCTTTTTGTATGGATTGCGATCTACAGGTTGCGGTAGATGCCCTGTGGGAGCGAGCGGTTAGCTTTTGATCAGGCGCACCGCGAGCACATCGCAAGGCGCACCGTGAAGCACGTCATTGGCGGTCGAGCCCAGCAGCAGTGCCAGGCCGTGTCGGCCATGGCTGCCCACCACGATCAGGTCACAGGTTTGTTCCTTGGCCAGATGGTGGATCTCCTGGCGTGGCTGGCCGTAGGTCAGGTGGCTGTATTCCTTGGAGAGTTCAGGGTATTTCACGATCAACCGGTCCAGGCGCTCCTTGGCCTGATCAAACTGTTGTTGTTGCAGTTGTGACAGGTCCATGGGGACATCGCCGCCAAAGGCCATGGCCATGGGTTCGACGATGTGAACCAGGGATAATTTCGCACCGCTGCTCACCGACAGCTCGCGAGCACGGTGGATGACAGGGTCGCACTCTTCGGTTAGGTCTACAGCGACCAGAATGTGGGTGTAGGGCATGAGGTGCTCCTCCTGAGGATTGCAATATTGGTAAGTATGGCTGGTTTCAAGCGCATTGGTTCCAAAGTGACTCAAAGCGCCCATCAAGAATCGGGAGTACAGATATGACGGTCTGGATAGTGGTGTCAATCCTGCTGGTGGTACTGAGCCCGTTGGCATGGTTGCGCCCGTCTCGCGGGCAGAGTGGACGAATGGCATTGCGGATGGAGGCGCGGCGCATCGGGCTGTCCATGCAACTGGCGCCGCAAGAGTGGCCGCACTGGCTGAGTCAGGAGCCGCCGAGCCCTTGTGCCCAGTACCACCGACCGCGTCGCGGCAACCAGCCCGCATGCTGGAGTTACTGGCAAAAGTCGCCGGGCGTGTGGGTAAATCAGTGGCAGGAGGTCTGCGAGGATCAAGCGCTGCTCAATCATTTCGAAAAATTGCCAGCCAATGTCTACAAGGTCGAGGCGGACAAGCAAATGATTACCTTGTATTGGGGCGAGAAAGGAGAAGCGACAGTATTGCAGGACATTGATGCGGTGCTGAAAGCGCTGGCATGACCCGTGGACATTTCGCGCTGCAATGGCGCGAAACCTCCGACAGACAGGCAATAAAAAGCCCGACATCATCATCGGGCTGGGGTTGGCCAGGCAGGCCGGTAATTCTTTATGTCGCTGATTTTACGGCGGGCATTCGCCAGCGGCGTTGATTTTTTTTCCTCAGGTTCCCGCCAGCGTAGCTTGTTAAACAAAGGCTGCAGCGAATTAGGGCGACTTTTCTAACTATTGATTCTATGAATGGCTACACATGCATCCGCGTGTTGAAGATCTTCGCAGTACGGAAGTGACCGCAAAGTCGCGTTTCAACCCGTATTTTGGGCGATTGACAATTGTCGGAAATTCCGTGAAGGTGGCGTACCCAAATCAAACGGGCGTATGAATTGAGCGTTTGTTTTCAGAATGCTCCTACAGAATCCCGACTATCGCGTTGGCGGGTGTGCCGGGTGGATTGGCGTAGCATCGACGTTAAACGTCCTGCCAAGCCATTCGCCTGCGTCCGACGTGTACTGTTCAGCTTCCATATCGTGGAGATCAGTTGATGATTTACGAAGGTAAAGCCATCACGGTTAAGGCTCTTGAAAGTGGCATCGTCGAATTGAAATTCGACCTCAAGGGTGAGTCCGTCAACAAGTTCAACCGTCTAACCCTGAACGAACTGCGTCAGGCCGTAGACACCATCAAGGCAGATGCTTCGATCAAGGGTGTGATCGTCAGCAGTGGCAAGGACGTCTTCATCGTCGGCGCCGACATCACCGAATTTGTCGAGAACTTCAAGCTGCCTGATGCCGAGCTTGTTGCTGGCAATCTGGAAGCCAACAAGATTTTCAGCGATTTCGAAGACCTCAACGTCCCGACTGTCGCCGCGATCAACGGTATCGCCCTAGGCGGCGGTCTGGAAATGTGCCTGGCGGCGGACTACCGCGTCATGTCGACCAAGGCCAAGATCGGTCTGCCGGAAGTGAAGCTGGGCATCTACCCTGGTTTCGGCGGTACCGTGCGTCTGCCGCGCCTGATCGGTGCCGACAACGCCATCGAGTGGATTGCCTCCGGCAAGGAAAACCGTCCTGAAGACGCACTGAAAGTCAGCGCCGTCGATGCGGTGGTTGCTCCTGAGAAACTGCAGGAAGCGGCTCTTGAACTGATCAAGCGCGCCATCTCCGGCGAGTTCGACTACAAGGCCAAGCGTCAGCCGAAGCTGGAAAAGCTCAAGCTGAACGCCATCGAGCAAATGATGGCTTTCGAAACCGCCAAAGGTTTCGTGGCTGGTCAAGCTGGCCCGAACTACCCGGCGCCGGTTGAAGCGATCAAGACCATCCAGAAAGCCGCGAACTTCGGTCGTGACAAGGCGCTGGAAGTCGAAGCGGCCGGTTTCGTCAAACTGGCCAAGACCTCTGCCGCGCAGAGCTTGATCGGTCTGTTCCTGAACGATCAGGAGCTGAAGAAAAAGGCCAAGGCCTACGACGAAATCGCCAAGGACGTGAAGCAGGCTGCCGTATTGGGCGCTGGCATCATGGGTGGCGGTATCGCTTATCAGTCGGCGTCCAAAGGCACGCCGATCCTGATGAAAGACATCAACGAGCACGGCATCGAGCAAGGTCTGGCTGAAGCCGCCAAGCTGCTGGTGGGTCGCGTTGATAAAGGTCGCATGACCCCGGCGAAAATGGCTGAAGTGCTCAACGGCATTCGTCCGACCCTGTCCTACGGTGATTTCGGTCACGTGGATCTGGTTGTCGAAGCGGTCGTCGAGAATCCAAAGGTCAAACAAGCCGTGCTGGCTGAAGTCGAAGACAAGGTCAAAGAGGACACCATCCTCGCGTCCAACACCTCGACCATTTCCATCACCTTGCTGGCCAAGGCCCTCAAGCGTCCGGAAAACTTCGTCGGCATGCACTTCTTCAACCCGGTGCACATGATGCCGCTGGTTGAAGTGATTCGTGGCGAGAAGTCCAGTGAGCTGGCGGTTGCCACCACCGTTGCCTACGCCAAGAAAATGGGCAAGAACCCGATCGTCGTCAACGACTGCCCGGGCTTCCTGGTCAACCGCGTGCTGTTCCCGTACTTCGGCGGTTTCGCCAAGCTGGTCAGCGCTGGTGTGGACTTCGTCCGTATCGACAAGGTCATGGAAAAATTCGGCTGGCCAATGGGCCCGGCCTACCTGATGGACGTGGTCGGCATCGACACCGGTCACCACGGTCGTGACGTTATGGCTGAAGGCTTCCCGGACCGCATGAAAGACGATCGCCGTTCGGCTATCGACGTCCTCTACGAAGCCAAGCGCCTGGGCCAGAAGAATGGCAAAGGCTTCTACGCCTACGAGACCGACAAGAAAGGCAAGCAGAAGAAGGTGGCCGATCCGTCGGTGCTGGAAGTGCTCAAGCCAATCGTTTACGAGCAGCGCGAAGTCACCGACGAAGACATCATCAACTGGATGATGATCCCGTTGTGCCTGGAAACCGTGCGTTGCCTGGAAGACGGCATCGTCGAAACTGCTGCCGAAGCCGACATGGGTCTGGTCTACGGTATTGGTTTCCCTCCATTCCGTGGCGGTGCGCTGCGCTACATCGATTCGATCGGTGTTGCCGAGTTCGTTGCCCTGGCTGACCAGTACGCTGATTTGGGCGCGCTGTACCACCCGACCGCAAAACTGCGTGAAATGGCCAAAACCGGCCAACGGTTCTTCGGTTAAGCGTCCCAACTTTTGAGCGAGAGTGAAATTTTATGAGCTTGAATCCAAGAGACGTCGTGATTGTCGACTTCGGTCGTACTCCGATGGGCCGCTCCAAGGGCGGCATGCACCGCAACACCCGCGCCGAAGACATGTCGGCGCACTTGATCAGCAAATTGCTGGAACGCAACGTCAAGGTCGACCCGAATGAAGTCGAAGACGTCATCTGGGGCTGCGTAAACCAGACCCTGGAGCAGGGCTGGAACATCGCCCGCATGGCGTCCCTGATGACTCAGATCCCGCACACTGCCGCCGGCCAGACCGTCAGCCGTCTGTGTGGTTCGTCGATGAGCGCTCTGCACACTGCCGCACAAGCGATCATGACCGGCAACGGTGACGTGTTCGTGGTCGGCGGCGTCGAGCACATGGGCCACGTGAGCATGATGCACGGTGTCGATCCGAACCCGCACATGTCGCTGTACGCGGCAAAAGCTTCGGGCATGATGGGCCTGACCGCTGAAATGCTGGGTAAAATGCACGGCATCACTCGCGAACAACAGGATGCTTTCGGCGTGCGTTCCCACCAGCTCGCTCACAAGGCGACTGTGGAAGGCAAGTTCAAAGACGAAATCATCCCGATGCAGGGCTATGACGAGAACGGTTTCCTGAAACTGTTCGACTACGACGAAACCATTCGTCCGGAAACCACCCTGGAAAGCCTGGCGGCTCTCAAGCCTGCTTTCAACCCGAAGGGCGGCACCGTGACAGCAGGTACTTCGTCGCAGATCACCGACGGTGCTTCGTGCATGATCGTGATGTCGGCGCAGCGTGCACAAGACCTGGGCATCCAGCCTATGGCGGTGATCCGCTCGATGGCAGTGGCAGGTGTGGACCCGGCAATCATGGGCTATGGTCCAGTACCGGCCACCCAAAAAGCCTTGAAGCGTGCGGGCCTTGGTATTAACGATATCGACTTCTTCGAGCTCAACGAAGCTTTCGCTGCACAGGCCTTGCCAGTGCTGAAAGATCTGAAAGTGCTCGACAAGATGAACGAGAAGGTTAACCTGCACGGCGGCGCAATCGCCTTGGGTCACCCGTTCGGTTGCTCCGGTGCTCGTATCTCCGGCACTCTGCTGAACGTGATGAAGCAAAATGGCGGCACCTTCGGGGTAGCCACCATGTGCATTGGTCTCGGCCAAGGCATCTCCACCGTCTTCGAACGCGTTTAAGCGTTCCGTTGACGGAAGCCGGGGCCAAGTGCCCCGGTTTTTGTTTTTCTGAATTTATTTTTTGTTTTTATTTTTAAAAGATTTGAGTGAGGGCCAAGCCATGCCGATACAACCTGGGCTCTACCAGCATTACAAAGGTCCACAGTACCGCGTATTCAGCATTGCGCGGCACTCGGAAACCGAAGAAGAAGTGGTCTTCTATCAAGCCCTGTATGGCGATTACGGCTTTTGGGTGCGTCCCTTGAACATGTTCCTGGAGTCGGTCGAAGTTGACGGCGAACAGGTGCCACGCTTTGCTTTGGTGCAAGCCGAACCGAGCCTTTTTTCGAAGCCATAAGCTGAGTGCGCGCAAAACCCTGCGCTTGACCTCACCTTGTAGCCACTATATATAGCGGTGCCGCGTCAGGCGCCAACCGCCTTTCACTTCTAGAATTCAGGAATTTTCTGATCCATGGGCAAATCGCTGGTCATTGTGGAATCCCCGGCTAAGGCCAAGACCATCAACAAGTATCTGGGTAACCAATACGTGGTGAAGTCGAGTATCGGCCATATCCGAGACCTGCCCACCAGCGGTTCGGCTAGCGCCAGCAAAGAGCCAGCCGCCAAGCGCGGCAAGGCCGCCGCGGGTGAAGGTCCGGTGCTCACGCCGAAAGAGAAAGCGCGCAAGCAGCTGGTCTCGCGCATGGGTGTCGATCCCGATCATGGCTGGAAAGCCAAGTACGAGATCCTCCCGGGCAAGGAAAAGGTCATCGAAGAGCTGCGCCGGCTCGCCAAGGATGCTGACACCATCTATCTCGCAACCGACTTGGATCGCGAGGGGGAAGCCATTGCCTGGCACCTGCGCGAAGCCATCGGTGGTGACGACAGCCGCTACAAGCGCGTGGTGTTCAACGAAATCACCAAGAAAGCGATCCAGGAAGCCTTCTCCAAACCGGGCGAGCTGGACATCGATCGTGTAAACGCACAACAAGCACGTCGTTTCCTCGACCGTGTCGTGGGTTACATGGTTTCTCCGCTGCTGTGGGCCAAAGTTGCCCGTGGCCTGTCTGCCGGTCGTGTGCAGTCGGTGGCGGTGAAGCTGGTCGTTGAGCGTGAGCGTGAAATTCGCGCGTTCAACCCGGAAGAGTACTGGGAAGTCCACGCCGACCTGGGCACCGCCAAGGGCGCGACCGTGCGCTTTGACGTAGCTCGCGAGAAAGGCGAGGCCTTCAAGCCGCTCAACGAAGCCCAGGCCATGGCGGCGCTGGAGAAGCTCAAGGCTTCCAGCTATAGCATCGTCAAGCGCGAAGACAAACCGACCAGCAGCAAGCCGTCGGCACCGTTCATCACGTCCACCCTGCAACAGGCGGCGAGTAACCGCCTGGGCTTCGGCGTGAAGAAAA
The DNA here is from genome assembly GCF_900103875.1 of Pseudomonas arsenicoxydans. NCBI lineage: Bacteria > Pseudomonadati > Pseudomonadota > Gammaproteobacteria > Pseudomonadales > Pseudomonadaceae > Pseudomonas > Pseudomonas arsenicoxydans. Next base: position 3,275,019 of record NZ_LT629705.1, read on the forward strand.
CCATGATGATGGCCCAGCGTTTGTACGAAGCGGGCTACATCACTTATATGCGTACCGACTCCACCAACCTCTCGGCCGATGCCGTGACGATGGCGCGCACTTATATCGAAGGCGAGTTCGGCAAGAAGTACCTGCCGGAAACCCCGAACGTCTACAGCAGCAAGGAAGGCGCACAAGAGGCTCACGAAGCGATTCGTCCGTCCGACGCCAATACCGAGCCAAGCAAGCTGTCGGGCATGGAGCGTGACGCAGAGCGGCTCTACGAGCTGATCTGGCGCCAGTTCCTCGCTTGCCAGATGCTGCCGGCTCAATACCTGTCGACCACTGTTACTGTCGGCGCCGGTGATTTCGAGCTGCGCGCCAAGGGCCGTATCCTGAAGTTCGACGGTTACACCCGCGTCATGCCGCAAATCGCCAAGCCAGGCGATGACGACGTGCTGCCGGACATGGCCCAGGGCGACGCGATGAAGCTGATCAAGCTTGATCCGACCCAGCACTTCACCAAGCCGCCGGCGCGTTACTCGGAAGCGAGCCTGGTCAAAGAAATGGAAAAACGCGGCATCGGTCGTCCTTCGACCTACGCAGCGATCATTTCGACCATCCAGGACCGTGGCTACGTCGCGCTGCACAACCGTCGTTTCTACTCGGAAAAGATGGGCGATATCGTCACTGAACGTCTGGCCGAGAGTTTCTCCAATCTCATGGACTACGGCTTCACCGCCGGCATGGAAGAGAACCTCGATGACGTGGCCCAAGGCGAACGCGACTGGAAAAACGTGCTCGACGAGTTCTACGGCGACTTCAAGAAGAAGCTCGAAGTAGCCGAGAGCGCCGAAGGCGGCATGCGCGCCAACCAACCGGTAATGACTGACATTCCGTGTGTGGTGTGCGGTCGTCCAATGCAGATTCGTACAGCGTCCACTGGCGTGTTCCTGGGTTGCTCGGGCTACAGCCTGCCGCCGAAAGAACGCTGCAAGGCCACCGTCAACCTGGTGCCAGGCGATGAAATTGCTGCGGACGACGAGGGTGAATCGGAATCGCTGGTCCTGCGCGGCAAACACCGTTGCCCGATTTGCAGCACTGCGATGGATGCTTACCTTCTGGATGAAAAGCGCAAGCTGCACATCTGTGGTAACAATCCGGATTGCGACGGCTACGAAGTCGAAGAGGGCAACTACCGCATCAAGGGCTATGAAGGTCCGAGCCTGGAATGTGACAAGTGCGGCAGTGAGATGCAGCTCAAGACTGGCCGTTTCGGCAAGTTCTTCGGTTGCACCAACGCAACGTGCAAGAACACCCGCAAACTGCTGAAAAGCGGTGACGCGGCGCCGCCGAAGATGGACCCGGTGAAGATGCCTGAGCTGAAATGCGAGAAGGTCAACGACACCTACATCTTGCGTGACGGTGCTTCTGGTCTGTTCCTGGCCGCCAGCCAATTCCCGAAAAACCGCGAGACGCGTGCTCCGCTGGTCATGGAAATTGTGCCGCACAAGGATGAGATCGATCCGAAGTATCATTTCCTCTGCGAAGCACCGAAAAAGGATCCGGACGGCCTGCCTGCCGTGATCCGTTACAGCCGCAAGACCAAAGAGCAATACGTGCAGACTGAAGTCGACGGTAAGCCGACTGGCTGGAAGGCGTATTACGACGGCGGTAAGTGGACCGTTGAAGACAAGCGTCCGGCAGCCAAGGCTTAAACAGACGCTGTATGCAAAAGGCCGCATGCAAACCCTCGGGTTTTCATGCGGCCTTTTTGTTTTGTGCTTGCGGGAGGCGGAGGTGATCCACGACACTGTCTGACCTGCGTGAAGCAATTATTTCGTTGTGGAGACTGCCGTCATGGCCCACGAACTCTATACCCGCACCAACCAGAAGATTTATTTCGCCGGCTTGTCGCTGGAAGCGCTGGCCAAAGCCGAAGAGGGGCGGGCAATGAACTCCCTGGCGTTGATTCAGGCAGGACGTGAATCGGCGCTGTTCCACCTGTACGGTGCGCTGCTGGGCTTGTGTCATGAAATCGCCGGCTTCTATCGCCTGCCTCAGGCCAACGCGCCTCGGGCCGAGTTACTGCTGACTCGCGAGGTGCTGGACACCATCGCCATTCCCGAAATGGCCGAGATGGTCGAGTTGGCGCAAAACCCTGAAACCTGGCTGGCCAAACTGTTGGCGGCCCACGCAGCGTTGTTTCAACCACCTCGCGCTCCGCACAAGCCTAAAGGCGATGTGACGCAACCCCTCATCCTGGCGGTTAACCTGGATGATGAAGAGGCGCCAGAGGAGCTGAGTCGGGAAGAGCTGGAGAGCTGGCGTCAGAACCTGAAAGGGTTGGCGATTCGGTTTCGCGAAGGTTTGAACGAGTGTTAAGGGAAGGATGACCCGATGTGTCGTCTGCTCAGGGATGAGCGCTGGTAGATGTTGCTTCGTGATGACATCTGGTCAAGTTACTGAGCGAAGCCTGGCCGATGCCTATATAATCCCCGCCTTTCGTGGAGAACAGACCTTTATGCCAACGTCCTTTCTAGAAATTGTCGAGTTACCAGACGGCCGAATCGAGCTGCGCAGGGCCGAGGACGAAGGTTCTCTGGTTACTTTGGATTTCTCCGAGGATGCCAAAGTGTTCTTGCAAGGCCAGCACGTGGAAGTCGCCAAGGCGATGTTGAGCGTCGGCGTGCAGATGGCAGGGCGCCTGGTTGAAGGTGAATTCAATACGGATGAGAGCTCGCGGGTCCTTCATTGATCCCGTTCGTCGCTTTCTGCTGATACCGCTCCAGTCCGGCTTCTCTGTCCGTTGAGAAGCCCTGCGCTATTAATGGCGCTTTGTTGCACGTTAACCCAGTCGAATATTCAGGCTTTGAGCATCCCCGATACGGGCTGCGCTGATCAGTTGTTGCCGTGAGTTTGTGTTCAGCGGGTTAAGCCAGCTGACAACCGTGTGACTGCGGCCCAGGCGCAAGGCTTCGCAAGTCAGCTGCTGGGCACTCTGAGTGCCGCGTGGTTGCAGCAACAGGATGCGTTCGCGGTTGAGGCCAGCTTCGCGCAGCCACACTTGAGTCAGGCTGGCGGGCGGAGCAATCAATGTCAGCCAGCGTGCGTCCTGATCCTGACTCAGCTCCCGAAGAATGGGCGCCAGAAGATTCAGGCAGTTCCCCGCCGCACCACGCAATGACAGCTCGCTGAAGACTTCGGGTTCTGCGCCCCAAGGCGCCTCGACCACGTCTTTCAGGATCGGTGCCAATGGCTGTGCCAGAAATGCCTCGAACAACGGCAGTTGGGCTTGTTGTGGTGTGTGTGGGAACTGCATAGAGCCTCCTTTAGCGGCGAATGACGCCAACACTCAAGCCTTCGATCACCAGTTCCTGATCTTTCAGGTTCACTTCGATAGGGGCGAATTCAGGGTTTTCGGCAAGTAACCAGACTTTGCTGCCATCGCGCTTGAAACGCTTGACGGTCACTTCATCACCGATCCGTGCCACGACGATCTGGCCGTTGCGGGCTTCACGGGTGGTGTGGACGGCCAGCAAGTCGCCGTCGAAAATGCCGACGTCTTTCATGCTCATGCCATGAACGCGCAGCAGATAGTCGGCACGCGGATGGAAGAAGGCAGGGTTGATGTTGCAGGACTCTTCGATGTGTTGCTGGGCCAGGATCGGCGCACCGGCGGCCACTCGGCCAATGATCGGCAGTGTGGACTCGTCGGCCTTGGCTTCGAAGCCAGGGATGCGAATGCCGCGGGAGGCGCCCGGGGTCATCTCGATAGCACCTTTTCGGGCCAGTGCCTTCAGGTGTTCTTCCGCCGCGTTGGGCGATTTGAAACCCAATTCCTGAGCGATTTCCGCACGTGTCGGCGGGTAACCGTTGTCTTCTAGGCAGCGTTTGATGAAGGCCAGAATCTCTGCTTGGCGTGGCGTCAGCTTTAGCATATTGATCGCTCTGTCTTTTTATACAGTGACTGGGATTATATACAGTGGATCGGTCTTGGCAATGCCCCTTTTTTTACTGGCCGCTGGACGGTCAATCAGGCGGCTTATTAAAGCGTCGACGATGTATGGTTAAATAGCTGACCGACCATTCCCAAAACGAACCGGCAGGCTTGACAACGCACAGGCTGAAACGTATGTTTCAAACAAGTGTTTGTCAGGCGGAGTAGCCATGGCCCAGTCGGAAACCGTTGAACGCATTCTTGATGCTGCCGAGCAGTTGTTCGCGGAAAAAGGTTTCGCGGAAACCTCTTTGCGTCTGATCACCAGCAAGGCCGGTGTCAATCTGGCGGCGGTGAATTATCACTTCGGATCGAAAAAGGCGCTAATTCAGGCCGTCTTCTCGCGTTTTCTCGGCCCGTTCTGCCTGAGCCTCGATAAAGAGCTCGAACGCCGTCAGGCCAAGCCTGAAAACAAGCCGACGCTTGAAGAGTTGCTCGAAATTCTTGTCGAGCAGGCGCTCGTCGTGCAGCCACGCAGTGGCAACGATCTGTCTATCTTCATGCGGTTACTGGGCCTGGCCTTCAGTCAGAGCCAGGGCCACTTGCGGCGCTATCTGGAAGACATGTACGGCAAGGTGTTCCGCCGCTACATGATGCTGGTCAACGAAGCTGCACCCCGTATCCCTCCGATCGAGTTGTTCTGGCGCGTGCACTTCATGCTCGGTGCCGCTGCATTCAGCATGTCGGGGATCAAGGCGTTGCGTGCGATTGCCGAAACCGATTTCGGCGTCAACACCTCCATCGAGCAGGTCATGCGCCTGATGGTGCCGTTCCTGGCCGCTGGCATGCGCGCCGAAACCGGCGTCACCGATTCGGCGATGGCCACTGCGCAGTTGCGCCCGCGCAGCAAATCAGCCCCGGTTGCCGCCAAGGTTTAACCGCACACGGGTGGGCGGGGCAGCTGACATCCGCTAAGCTAGCCGCCCATGCCGACTCTCGTTCTGAACCCGCTCCCGATTGATATCGCCGTCCTGCCGGGCACCGCCCACGGCGGCGAACCCGTGCGAGCCGGATTCATCGTTTTCAAGGAATCTCTATGACTGCTGGCCTGCAAGGCTCGTTGATGGTGGACGTCGCCGGTACCTGGCTGACGGCCGAAGATCGCCAATTGTTGCGTCATCCCGAAGTGGGTGGCCTGATCATTTTTGCGCGCAACATAGAGCACCCGCGCCAGGTGCGCGAGTTGAGCGCCGCGATCCGCGCCATTCGCCCCGATCTGCTGTTGGCGGTAGACCAGGAGGGCGGGCGGGTTCAGCGTCTGCGTCAGGGCTTCGTCCGGCTGCCGGCCATGCGTGCCATCGCCGACAACCCGAACGCCGAATACCTGGCCGAGCAATGTGGCTGGATCATGGCGACCGAAGTATTGGCCGTTGGTCTGGACTTGAGCTTCGCCCCGGTGCTCGACCTGGATTATCAGCGCAGCGCCGTTGTCGGCACCCGTTCCTTTGAAGGTGACCCGGAGCGCGCCGCGCTTCTGGCCGGTGCCTTCATCCGCGGGATGAACAGCGCCGGCATGGCCGCCACCGGCAAGCACTTCCCGGGTCACGGCTGGGCCGAGGCGGACTCCCACGTCGCCATTCCGACCGACGAGCGCAGCCTCGACGAGATTCGCAGCAAAGACCTGGTGCCGTTTGCTCGACTGAGCAAGCAGTTGGCTGCCGTTATGCCGGCCCATGTGATTTATCCACAGGTCGATTCCCAGCCTGCCGGTTTCTCCCGGCGCTGGTTGCAGGACATCCTGCGTGGCGAGTTGCAGTTCGACGGGGTTATCTTCAGTGATGATCTTTCCATGGCTGGCGCCCACGTGGTCGGCGATGCGGCCAGCCGAATCGAAGCTGCGCTGACTGCCGGTTGCGACATGGGCTTGGTCTGCAATGACCGTGCTGCCGCAGAGTTGGCGCTGAGCGCCGCCCAGCGCATGAAGGTCAAGCCGTCGCCGCGTATTGCGCGGATGCGCGGGCAGTCGTTCGCCGGCACCGAATACCGTCAGGACCCGCGCTGGCTCGCCGCTGTTGGCGCGCTCAAAGAAGCTCAACTGATTGATTAAGGACTTTTTGTTATGACGGTTTACGCGATTATCGGTGGCACCGGCCTGACTCAGCTCGAAGGCCTGAACATTCGTCAGTCACTGGCGGTGGACACCCCTTATGGAGCCCCTTCGGCTGAGGTGCAGATCGGTGAGTACGCGGGCAAGGAAGTGCTGTTCCTCGCGCGTCACGGTCACCCGCACCGGTTCCCGCCGCATCAGGTGAACTACCGCGCCAATCTCTGGGCACTGAAGCAGGCTGGCGCCGAAGCGATCCTGGCAGTCAATGCCGTAGGCGGGATTCACGCGGCGATGGGCACCGGCCACTTCTGCGTGCCGCACCAACTGATCGACTACACCAGCGGCCGCGAACACACCTATTTCGCCGATAACCTGGAACACGTCACTCACATCGATTTCAGCTACCCCTACAGCGAATCACTGCGTCAGCAATTGATTGCGGCGCTGGCGGCTGAAGGCGTGGGCTACAGCGATCAAGGCGTGTATGCCTGCACTCAAGGTCCTCGCCTGGAAACCGTTGCTGAAATCACGAAACTGGAGCGTGACGGCTGCGACATCGTCGGCATGACCGGGATGCCGGAAGCGGCGTTGGCGCGAGAACTTGAACTGGATTACGCCTGTCTGGCGCTGGTGGTAAACCCGGCAGCGGGCAAGTCCTCGGCGGTGATCACCATGGCCGAGATCGAGCAGGCGTTGCATGACGGGATGGGCAAGGTGAAGTCGACGTTGGCGCGGGTGCTTAAGGGCTGACTAGCCATTAGATCGAGTCGACCCAATCGCGAGCAGGCTCGCTCCCACAGGTTCAGCGCTTAGCCTGTGGAAGCGAGCCTGCTCGCGATGGAAATGTAACTGGCAACGCACACCTCAGCGCTTTTCGAGTTTGTCCGGCAACGGCGCAAACAACGCTTCAATATCATCGCTCTGCAACTTCCAGTCCCCGGTCTGGCGTCCGTCCAGCACGCCGGCCGCCAGGTCGGATTTTTCCTTTTGCAGGTGCTGGATCTTCTCTTCCACCGTCCCGCGGGCAATCATCTTGTAGACGAATACCGGCTTCTCCTGACCGATGCGATACGCCCGGTCAGTCGCCTGGTTTTCCGTCGCCGGGTTCCACCACGGGTCGTAGTGAATCACCGTATCCGCTTCGGTCAGGTTCAAGCCAACACCACCGGCCTTCAAACTGATCAGAAAGATCTGACGCTTGCCGCTCTGGAAGTCTTTCACTGGCGCCCGCCGGTCTCGGGTCTGTCCAGTCAGCAGTGCATATTCAACGCCGCGTTTAGTCAGCTCCACTTCGATGAGCGCCAGCATCGAGGTGAACTGCGAAAACAGCAGAATCCGCCGACCTTCCTCAAACAGTTCTTCAAGCATTTCCATCAAGCTGTCGAGCTTGCCCGACGTGCTGCCGCGAGTGGGCAATACGGCATCGTTGACCAGGCGCAAGTCGCAGCACACCTGACGCAGCTTCAGCAGCGCCTCAAGAATGATGATCTGACTGCGCGCCACGCCTTTGCGGGTGATCTCGTCGCGGACTTTCTTGTCCATCGCCAGGCGCATGGTTTCGTACACATCGCGCTGCGCTTCATTGAGTTCGACCCAATGGATGATTTCGGTCTTGGGCGGCAATTCCGTTGCGACTTGTTCCTTGGTCCTGCGCAACAGGAACGGTTTGATCCGGCCGTTCAAATGCTGAAGCCTGATTTCGCTGGCACGCTTTTCGATCGGCACGCGGTAATCGCGGTTGAAGCTTTTGACGTCGCCGAGCCAGCCAGGCAAGAGGAAGTGAAACAGCGACCACAGTTCGCCCAAGTGGTTTTCCAGCGGCGTGCCACTCAGGCACAGGCGCTGGCGCGCGTTCAACTCGCGGGCTGCTTGGGCGGCCTTGCTGTTGGGGTTTTTGATGTATTGCGCTTCGTCCAGAACCAGTACGTGTAGCGGCTGCGCGGCCAGGCGTTCGATGTCTTTGGGCAGCAATGCGTAGGTGGTCAGGATCAGGTCGTAATCGGCCAGCTTATCGAAATGCTTTTTGCGACTGGCACCGTACAGCGCCAGCACGTTGAGCTGCGGCGTAAAGTGCGCCGCTTCATCCAGCCAGTTCGGGATCAGACTGGTGGGCATCACCACCATGCACGGCCGGTCGAGGCGTCCGGCGATCTTCTCGCTGAGAATGTGCGCCAGGGTTTGCAGGGTTTTGCCCAGGCCCATGTCGTCCGCGAGAATTCCGCCGACTTCCAGTTGCCGCAACGACTGCATCCAGCTCAGGCCTTCGAGCTGATACGGACGCAAGGTCGCATTCAAGCCTTCCGGCGCGGCAGCGGTGTAGTCTTTGATGTCGCGCAGGCGCTGGGCGAAGGTGCGGATCTGCTCGCCGCCTTCCCATAGCAGCGGCATGCCTTCCAGTGGATTCAGGCGTATCGCATCGGCCTTGCTCAGGCGCAATGTGGTTTCGCCGGGTTCCTGCAGATAAAACTCGCCGAGAGTCGCCAGCACCGGTTTCAATCGACCGAAGGGCAGGGCGACCTGCAAGGGGCCGTGCTCGGAATTCGGGCGATTGGGGATGTTCACCAAAATCAGCTCGTCATCACGACGGCGGGCGAGGCGTTCCGGGTTGAGGATTTCGGTGTGGGAGCGCATCAGGTTCAGCAGGATCGGCAGCAGGCTCAGTCGCTCGCCGTTGACGATGATCCCCAGCTCCAGATCAAACCAGTCGCGGTCCGGCGCCTGTTCGACGGTGGCGTACCAATCTTCTACCGCCGTCAGGTCGAAACCGAAATCCTCGTCGATCTGCAGCTCCCAGCCTTGGGTGCGCAGCTTCGGCAGCTCATTGAGGGTGAAGGTCAGCCAGGCACTGTCGTTGACCATCTCATAGAGTTCGCCGGCACTTTCCGGCAAGGCTTTGCTTTGCCGAGTGGCGACTTTGAAACCGAGGATTCGCAGCTGTTCCCTGTAGGTCTGTTCGACTTCGGGGTGGCGCTTTATCCGTAGTGTCTGGGTTTCCTGACGGATCAGGATGTCGGCATTCTTCTGCCCGCTGACGTATTCATCCAGATAGTTGAATGACAGCGCCGCGCGATGCTGGATGTAGCGCTGCATTTTGCCGTTGCGCGGTTCGAAGGCACTGAACTCGATGCTCGCCAGCCACAGGCGCGGCACCGGTTGCACGTTATCCACCAGCACTTGTGGCGGCGCCTTGGGGCTACGGTTTTCCAGCACCGCCTGAAGTTTTTCCAGCAGATCGGCATCTTGTGCGGCGGCGGGGTAGGCCAAGGTTTCCTGAACTTTCAGCAACACCGCCGCGCAATGTTTGCAGTTGCTGTGCACCGGGCACGTACACGTCGCATCGACCATCAGCAGCGTGGATTTGGCTGACTCGCGTAGGCGAATGGTCTGACGGTAGACGTTACCGCCAGAGCCTTCGCACGCAGCGAGGATCGTTGAGTCGCCGGCCTCGACGATCCTGACGCGATTCTCCAGCGCGTAGCGGCGGCCGCGCTCCAGGCTTTGTTCCTTGAATCGGCTGACCCAGGAAGGTGCCAGGGGTTTGCTCAGGGTCGGGGCCATAAGGACTTCAATCAGTCCGGAATTTCATCGGGGACTGGCCGAGGCGCAGGGACGGTCAGCGAGGTGATTTTGATCAGCAGGGCCAGGTGGCCGTTGTCGAGGAAATTCAGCTGGCCGTTCTTGGTGTGACTGTTCTGCTTCATGCGTTCGCTGGCAGTGACCAGGCCGTTGGCGTCAATCCGGTTGACCCAGAAGTCGGCGTCGACGTCGGTGAAACGCCCCAGTTTCAGGGTCAGGGTGCCTTCGATCGGGAACTGGCCGAACTGTTCCTTGCCGTCGGTGATCGCAACTTTAGTGGCTTCTTCGCCCAGGGTCTGTTGCCAGGCCTTGTGCAGCAACACCGTGTAATCCGTGCTGGCGGTGAGTTTTGCCACTTCGCTGTTGAGGCTTGGCGTGCGCAAGCTGTCGGGGCTGATGCGTTGGGCGCCGGCCGCCCAGTCTTCCGGTGCGGCTTTGCTGACAATGGCGGGCACGGCGTTTTGCCGGATCAGAATCATTTCAATCTGATACAGGTCATCGGCAAACGCCGTCGAGGCGAACGACGTTATCAACAACGTTGTCAGCAAGGTCAGTAAACGAAACAGGCGCATGCGGCGTCCTTCAAGCAGTTTTCGGGATGAGGCATTCAAGCAGCGCCTCTACAGTATTAAAGCGCTCTTGCGGGCTTTCCATCGGGACCATGAATTTAAACATCGTGGCGCCTTCGAATTTGTAGCGTTTGGGCTGGCCCTGAATCAGTTTGATCAGCGTCAGCGGATCAACCGGTGTTTGCGCCGCAAACTCGATTCGACCACCTTGCGGGCCGCCGTCGACTTTCTTGATGCCCAGCAGTTCGGCCTGCAGTTTCAGCGCCGTGATGCGCATCAGGTTCTTGGTGGGCTCTGGCAACAGGCCGAAACGATCGATCATCTCCACCTGCAGGTCCTTGAGGCCTTCCTCGTCAGTGGCCGAGGCGATGCGTTTGTAGAGAATCAATCGGGCATGCACGTCGGGCAAATAGGCTTCGGGAATCAACGCCGGGACTCGCAGGTTGACTTCGGGGCCACCGCCTAGCGGTTGATCGAGATTCGGTTGCTCGCCCTTGCGGATCGACTTCACCGCGCGCTCAAGCATCTCCATGTACAGCGTGAAACCGACGGCCTGGATCTGACCGCTCTGACCGTCGCCCAGCAGTTCGCCCGCGCCGCGGATTTCCAGGTCGTTGGTCGCCAGGACGAAGCCCGCGCCGAGGTCCTGGGTGTTGGCGATCGCTTCCAGACGTTTTTCCGCATCCGGGGTGATTTGCTGGCGCGGCGGTGTCAGTAGATACGCGTAAGCCTGGTGGTGGCTGCGACCGACCCGGCCGCGCAACTGGTGCAACTGCGCCAGGCCGAACTTGTCGGCGCGCTCGATGATGATGGTGTTGGCGCTCGGCACGTCGATACCGGTCTCGATGATGGTCGAGGCGATGAGCACGTTGAAGCGCTTGTGATAGAAGTCGCTCATCACCTGTTCGAGATCACGCTCGCGCATCTGTCCGTGGCCGATGCCGATCCGTGCTTCCGGCACCAGCTCGGCGAGGTCGGCGGCGCATTTCTCGATGGTCTTCACGTCGTTGTGCAGGTAATAGACCTGGCCGCCACGCAACAGCTCACGCAGCAGGGCTTCTTTGACCGTGCTCTTGTTCTGTTCCATGACGAAGGTGCGCACCGAGAGGCGACGGGCCGGTGGCGTGGCGATGATCGACAGGTCACGCATGCCTGACACCGCCATGTTCAGCGTGCGCGGAATCGGCGTGGCGGTCAGGGTCAGGATATCGACTTCGCTGCGCAGGGCTTTGAGCTGTTCTTTTTGACGGACACCAAAACGGTGTTCTTCGTCGATGATCACCAGCCCCAGGTTTTTGATTTTCACGTCGTCCTGCAGCAGCTTGTGCGTGCCGATGACGATGTCGATCTTGCCTTCGGCAAGGTCTGCGACCGCCGCATTCACTTCCTTGGCCGACTTGAAGCGGCTCATGACTTCCACGGTCACTGGCCAGTCGGCGAAGCGATCGCGGAAGCTGTTGTAATGCTGCTGGGCGAGCAGGGTGGTCGGCACCAGGATCGCCACCTGGCGACCGCCATGCACGGCGATGAACGCGGCGCGCATCGCCACTTCGGTCTTGCCGAAACCGACGTCGCCGCAGACCAGTCGATCCATCGGCTTCGGCGCGAGCATGTCGGCGCGTACGGCATCGATGGTGGTTTGTTGATCTGGCGTTTCTTCGAACGGGAAGCCAGCGCTGAACGTCGCGTAATCGGCTTTCGGGTCTTCGAAGGCATAACCTTCGCGAGCGGCGCGACGGGCATAGATGTCGAGCAACTCGGCGGCCACATCACGCACCTGTTCGGCGGCTTTGCGCTTGGCTTTCTGCCAGGTTTCGGAGCCAAGTCTATGCAGTGGGGCCAGGGCATCGTCGCTGCCGGTGTAACGCGCGATCAGGTGCAGGTTGGCCACCGGCACGTACAGCTTGGCGCCTTCGGCGTATTGCAGAGTCAGGAACTCGGCCGCCTGATTGTCTATTTCGAGGGTCGCAAGTCCCAGGTAACGACCGACGCCGTGATCGATATGAACCACCGGTGCGCCTTCGCGCAGCTCGGTGAGGTTCTTGATGACCGCATCATTGTTGGCGTCGGCGCGTTTTTCGCGGCGACGGCGTTGCATCACGCGCTGCCCGAACAGCGGGCTTTCGGCGACCAGCGCCAGGGCCGGATCGTCCAGCAACAGGCCTTCGTCGAGCGGCGCAATGGTGATTGCCAGGCGCTCCTTGCTCGCGACGAAGTCTGGCCAGCTGTCGACGGTCTTCGGTCGTAGCTTCAGGCGTTCGAGCAATTCCAGCAGCACTTCGCGACGACCCGCGGACTCGGCGGTGAACAGCACGCGTCCGGGGAACTCGTCGAGGAAACCGGCCAGCGCCGCCAATGGCTGGGTGGCCTTGGCTTCGATGGCCAGGTTCGGCAATTCGCGCGCGGGGAAGCGTTCGCGGCCGACTCCGGTTTCCACGTCCTGTTGACTGGCCACCACCCGTGGCCAGTTTTTCAGGCGGGCAAAGCAATCTTCCACTGGCAGGAACAGCTCGGCCGGTGGCAATAAAGGACGGGACGGATCGACGCGGCGCTCTTCGTAGCGATTGCGCACGTCGTTCCAGAAGTTCTCCGCCGCCTGCTCGATGCCCGGCAAGGAGAACACTTGTGTGTCCTGAGGCAGGTAATCGAACAGCGTCGAGGTGTCATCGAAAAACAGCGGCAGGTAATACTCGATACCGGCCGGGGTGATCCCGCTGCTTAAGTCCTGAAAGATCGGGCAGCGGCGGAAGTCGACATCGAAGCGTTCACGAAAGCGTGCCTTGAAGCGCGTGACCGCATCTTTCTGCAGCGGGAATTCCCGCGCGGGCAGCAGGCGAACGGTGTCCACTTTGTCGATGGAGCGCTGGTTTTCCGGATCGAATGTCCGAAGCGTCTCGATTTCATCGTCGAACAGATCAATCCGGAAGGGCAGTTTGCTGCCCATCGGGAACAGATCGATCAGCGAGCCGCGTACGGTGAATTCACCGTGTTCGTAAACTGTATCGACATAGCGATAGCCGCTGGCTTCCAGTCGGGTACGCATTTGCTCGACATCGAGCTTCTGGCCGACATCCAGAACGAGGCTGCTGCCGAGCAGGAATTTGGTCGGCGCCAGGCGATGCAGGGCCGTGGTGATCGGCACCACCAGCACGCCGTGGCTCAGTTCCGGCAATCGGTAAAGGGCGGCGATACGCTGGGAAATGATGTCCTGGTGTGGCGAAAACAAATCGTAGGGCAGGGTTTCCCAGTCCGGGAAGTGCAGCACCGGCAAATCCGGGGCGAAGAAACTCAGCTCCTGCTCCAGCCGTTCGGCACTTTGGCTATCGGCGGTCAGAAGCAGGGTAAAGCGCTTGGCAGCGCTAGCGGCCTCGGCGATGGCCAGGCTCAGGGCGGCACCGGGCAAGTTGCCCCAGTGCTGTTTACCTGCCGCAGCAGGGAGAAGCGGTAGACGCAGAACGGGCACGGAAGGTTGAGCTCCAAGCGTTGCGACAAAGTCGGTAATTGTAGCGGCCCCGGGTGCCGCCTGTCAGTTGCTAGTGTGTCTATTACGCAGGTTTGGCGAAATGTAGTGGTAAAGACAAAATCCGGCCGGTTTTTACTGAAAATTGATGATTATGTAGTGGCAAATCGACCGAGTGTTACGGAGGGTTACGGATAAGACAGCGGTATCTCCAAAAAATTGACTGCGCTGAAAGCCGCGTATTTACTGGGCTTTAGCGATGCGTGATTTTTTTGAACAGAAATTTGTTACGGATCGCACGACAGGCGCGCATTGCTACGGGAGGCACTCGGCGGCATAATGTAGCCCCTTTTTTCTGCCCCTACATGTGGAAGGTTCCCGTGACTCAGAAGCCCGACCAGTGTCTTGGTGAATGGATCGACCGTGAAGCACTCGCAGAAGCGATGATTCCGCTTATCGGTCAGCTCTACCGCAATAACAACGTGGTGAGCTCGATCTATGGCCGCAGCCTGATCAACCGTTCAGTCATTGCGATTCTCAAAGCTCACCGCTTTGCTCGTCACCGCCAGTCCGATGACAGCGAACTGTCCGTCCACGAAACATTCCCACTGCTCAAAGCGATGAGCGAGCTCAAGCTCGGCGCCGCTTCGGTCGACCTGGGCAAGCTTGCGGTCAAGTTCAAGGCCGAAGGCAATGGCCGTACTGCCGAGCAGTTCGTCCGTGAAGAACTGGCTGACGTGGTTGGCCAGCAGAACGTTGCCCCTCGCAAAGGTACTGACGTGGTTCTCTACGGCTTCGGTCGTATCGGCCGTCTGCTGGCGCGCATCCTGATCGAGAAAACCGGTGGTGGCGACGGCCTGCGTCTGCGCGCCATCGTTGTCCGCAAGGGCGCCGAGAACGATCTGGTCAAGCGTGCAAGCCTGCTGCGTCGTGATTCGGTTCATGGCCCGTTCGATGGCACCATCACCATTGATGAAGCCAACAACACCATCACCGCCAACGGCAACCTGATCCAGGTGATCTACGCGAAAAACCCGACTGAGGTGGATTACACCCAGTACGGCATCAAAGACGCATTGCTGGTGGACAACACCGGCGTATGGCGTGACGCCGAGGGCCTGGGCCAGCATCTGTCCTGCCCGGGTATCGACCGCGTCGTGCTGACTGCGCCTGGCAAAGGCAAGCTGAAGAACATCGTTCACGGCATCAACCACGGTGAAATCACCGCTGATGACAAGATCGTTTCGGCCGCTTCCTGCACCACCAACGCCATCGTGCCGATACTGAAGGCTGTCAACGACAAGTTCGGCATCATCAATGGCCACGTCGAAACCGTTCACTCGTACACCAACGACCAGAACCTGATCGACAACTTCCACAAAGGCGATCGCCGTGGTCGTAGCGCCGCGCTGAACATGGTAATCACCGAGACCGGTGCTGCCACCGCTGCTGCCAAGGCATTGCCTGAGCTGGCTGGCAAGCTGACCGGTAACGCGATCCGCGTTCCGACGCCAAACGTGTCGATGGCCATTCTCAACCTGAACCTTGAGAAAGCCGCCACCCGTGAAGAGATGAACGATTACCTGCGCTACATGGCGTTGCACTCCGATCTGCATAAGCAAATCGACTACGTCAACTCGCAGGAAGTGGTTTCCACCGACTTCGTTGGCTCGCGCCACGCAGGCGTTGTGGACGCTGAAGCGACCATCACCCAAGACAACCGCGTTGTTCTGTACGTTTGGTACGACAACGAATTCGGTTACAGCTGCCAGGTGGTTCGCGTGATGGAAGACATGGCCGGTGTAAACCCGCCAGCGTTCCCGCGCTAAGCTTCAATAGCTGCACATGAAAACGCCCCGACCTAGGTCGGGGCGTTTTTGTTTGTGCGGTTTGTCAGTTGCAGGTGTGTTACCTGGGCGGGGCTCTTCGCGGGCAAGCCCGCTCCCACAGGTTCAATGGTGTTCACTCGATAGCATTCGCGAACCGAACCCTGTGGGAGCGGGCTTGCCCGCGATGGCGATCTATCGAGTGCCGCCGACCACCGCTGCCTGCGCGGTCCGCAACTCATGCCGATTGCCGCGGAACAACACCAGCGTGGCAATCAAGCCCAACACCGCTGCGCCACTGAGCCAGATCCCCGGCGCTGCCTTGTTGTCCAGCACATGGATCAGATAGGTACATGCTGCCGGTGTAAAACCACCAAAGGTCGCGGTCGCCAGGCTGTAGGCCAATGAGAAACCGGTCGTACGAACTTCCACCGGCATGATTTCGGTCAGGGCCACCACCATGGCGCCGTTGTACGAGCCATACAGGAACGACAGCCACAACTCGACGATCAGCAAATGGCTGAAACTCGGGTTCGCCACCAGCCACGACAGGGCAGGGTAAGCCGTGAGAATTGCCAGGATTGTCGCCGCCAACAGCAGCGGTTTACGGCCAATCTTGTCGGACAGCGCGCCCATCACCGGCAGCCAGAAGAAGTTCGACAGCCCGATGCACACCGTTACCAGCAACGCATCCAGATCCGACAAATGCAGCTCGGCTTTGCCGAAAGTCGGCGTATAGGCGGTGATCAGGTAGAACGACACGGTGGTCATCACCACCAGCGCCATGCCTGCGATAACGATGCCGAAGTTCTGGCTGATCGAACGCATGATGTCCCGCAGGGTAGGGCGATGTTTGCGCGCCTGGAACTCCGGGGTTTCTTCCAACGAGCGGCGAATCACGAAGATCACCGGCACGATCATGCAGCCGATCAGGAATGGCACGCGCCAGCCCCAGTCACCCATTTGTTCCGGACTCAGCCAGTGGTTCAAACCCACACCCAGCAGACCGGCGAACACCACGGCGGCTTGTTGGCTGGCAGACTGCCAACTGACGAAGAAGCCTTTGCGGCCCGGGGTGGAGATTTCAGCGAGGTACACCGACACGCCGCCCAACTCCACGCCGGCCGAGAAGCCTTGCAGCAATCGACCAAACAGCACGATCAGCGGCGCCGCGACACCCAGCGTGGCATAACCTGGCACGCAGGCAATCAACACCGTACCGGCAGCCATCAATGCCAGGGTGATGATCAGTCCTTTGCGACGGCCATGACGGTCAATGTAGGCGCCGAGAAATATCGCCCCCAACGGACGCATCAGGAAGCCGGCACCAAAGGTGGCCAGTGACAACATCAGGGAAGCGAAGGCGCTGTCGGCAGGGAAGAAAGTCTTGGCGATGGCCGTGGCGTAGAAGCCGTAGACCATAAAGTCGAACATTTCGAGAAAGTTACCGCTGACAACGCGAAATATCGCTTTGCCTTTGCCCGTATTCGAGGACATGTGTACGTACTCACTTTTAGTTGTCTTGTTGTAAATCCCTGGTCTAGACGCGTCCTCGCCGCCGCCATGAAGGCAGGTCTCCTTCGGCGAACAACTTTGTAACGATATGTGTATGAAGATGGATAGGCAACAACTAGTTAGGTTGCTGCTTAAACGATATAGCCATTAGCCGGTATGAATTGAGGACTGGAGTGAATTACAGCTTGTGAACGACGCAGACCAAATGTGAACGAGCCTTTCTGTCGCATAATGGCTGGCCCTGGCGGTGTGCCAGGGAAATCTTCAGGGGGATGCAGGATTTGTCGAAATGGCGGCTGTGCGGATGCTTAATGTCGATCACCGCGTTATCTGGCTGCGGCAGCGGCGATTCCATGGAAAGCTTCGGTGGCCCGACCATGGGCAGTACCTATTCGATCAAATACGTACGTCACGCCGGTCTTCCTGCTCCGAACGCAGTCCAGGCTCAAGTCGAAAAAATCCTCGCCGAGGTCGATCAGCAACTGTCGACCTACCGCAGCGATTCCGACATCGAACGCTTCAACGATTTGCCCGCCAATCGCTGTCAGAAAATGCCTGCGCCGGTCCTCAAACTGATCCGCGTCGGTGAGCAACTCTCGGAACAAAGCGAAGGCGCCTACGACCTGACGGTGGAGCCGCTGCTCAATCTCTGGGGTTTCGGCCCGCAGGCTCGTGAGGAAAAAGTCCCCACCGTCCAGGCGCTGGCCGATGTCAGGCAGCGAGTCGGTTATCAGCACCTGCGCATCGACCGCGATCAACTGTGCAAGGACGCCGCCGTCGAAGTCGACTTCAACAGCATCGCCGCCGGTTACGCCGTCGACACGATTGCCGCAAAACTGGAAGCGATGGGCATCCACGATTACCTCGCCGAAGCCACCGGGGAGCTCAAGGCGTCGGGCAAGAAGCTCGATGGCTCGCCCTGGAAGATCGCGCTGGAAGAGCCCCGTGACGATCAGCAGGTCGCGCAAAAAATCATCGCAGTCGACGGCTACGGTTTGTCCACCTCCGGCGACTACCGCAATTATTTTCAGCAGGATGGCCGGCGCTATTCCCACACCTTCGATGCTCGCACCGGCGCGCCGGTCTCGCACACCCTGGCATCCGTCACGGTGATTAATCCTTCCGCGTTGATGGCCGATGGCTTATCGACGCTGTTGCTGATTCTCGGCCCCGAACGGGGCTGGGACTACGCAGAAAAACACGATATCGGCGCATTTTTTGTGATTCGTGCCGATACAGGTTTTGTCACACGAGCCAATCAGGCTTTTGAGCGGCTCAGTGCCGGCAAAACCGAATGATCACGGCGATTCGCGCATTGAAGACTGGCGTTGTAGTGCAGGCAAAACTAGCCTACGACGCGACCAAGGGTTAATGTGCCCGGCGTTGACGCTTCTATAGACTGTGTCCGGGTTCTGCATTGGCCCCAAATTGTTCCTTCACGCCGCAGATGGCGTGATTTAGCCGCAGGTGCCGAGGGCGCCGCGGCCTGTTCTGAGGAGTACGCATGGCTGTCTACAACTACGACGTGGTGGTGCTGGGTTCCGGCCCGGCGGGAGAAGGCGCGGCAATGAACGCCGCTAAAGCAGGGCGCAAGGTGGCGATGGTCGATAGCCGTCGCCAGGTCGGCGGTAACTGCACCCACTTGGGCACCATTCCGTCAAAGGCACTGCGTCACTCGGTCCGGCAGATCATGCAGTTCAACACCAACCCGATGTTCCGGGCCATTGGTGAGCCGCGCTGGTTCTCGTTCCCGGACGTGCTGAAAAGCGCTGAGAAAGTCATTTCCAAACAAGTCGCTTCGCGCACCGGCTACTACGCCCGTAACCGTGTCGACGTGTTCTTCGGCACCGGCAGCTTCGCCGACGAGCAAACCATCGAAGTGGTCTGCGCCAATGGCGTGGTTGAAAAGCTGGTGGCCAAGCACATCATCATCGCCACCGGTTCGCGCCCGTATCGCCCGGCGGACATCGATTTCCATCACCCGCGTATCTACGATAGCGACACCATCCTCAGCCTCGGCCACACCCCGCGCAAACTCATCGTTTACGGCGCCGGCGTGATTGGTTGCGAATACGCATCGATCTTCAGTGGTCTGGGTGTATTGGTTGAGCTGGTGGACAACCGTGGTCAGTTGCTGAGCTTCCTCGACTCGGAAATTTCCCAGGCCCTGAGCTACCACTTCAGCAACAACAACATCACGGTTCGCCACAACGAAGACTACGACCGCGTCGAAGGCGTGGACAACGGTGTGATCCTGCACCTCAAGTCCGGCAAGAAGATCAAGGCCGACGCCTTGCTCTGGTGCAACGGCCGTACTGGCAACACTGATCAGCTGGGTCTGGAAAACATCGGCGTGAAGGTCAACAGCCGTGGCCAGATCGAAGTCGACGAAGCCTACCGCACCTGCGTGCCGAACATTTACGGTGCCGGTGACGTGATCGGCTGGCCGAGCCTGGCCAGTGCCGCGCACGACCAGGGCCGTTCGGCCGCTGGCAGCATCGTCGATAACAACAGCTGGCGCTTTGTGAATGACGTGCCAACCGGCATCTACACCATTCCGGAGATCAGCTCGATCGGCAAGAACGAGCAGGAGCTGACCCAAGCCAAAGTACCGTACGAAGTGGGCAAGGCGTTCTTCAAGAGCATGGCGCGTGCACAGATCGCCGGCGAGCCTCAGGGCATGCTGAAGATCCTGTTCCACCGCGAGACCCTGGAAGTGCTGGGCGTTCACTGCTTCGGCTATCAGGCGTCGGAGATCGTTCACATCGGCCAGGCGATCATGAGCCAGCCGGGCGAACTGAACACGCTGAAGTACTTCGTCAACACGACGTTCAACTACCCGACCATGGCCGAAGCCTATCGGGTAGCGGCGTACGATGGCCTCAACCGGCTTTTTTGAGCGGCTCCGGCCGGTGGCCTGAGCCGGCCGGGGAGACCGATTTCAGCAATTCTCGAGCGTGGCGCTGGCCAAACCGGGAAAGTCTGTAATCAGGCTGTCAACGCCGAAGTCGGCGAGTCTGCGCATCAGCGCGGGCTCGTTGACTGTCCATACCGACACATGCAATCCCTGACGCTGCGCCTTTTGCAGGCGTTCCGGCGTACACAGGGTCCAGTTCAGCGCCAGAATCTCGCAGCCATAGCTTTGCGCGACCTTCAACGGGTCGAGCCAGGCGTACTCGGCCACCAATCCGCGGGATACGTCCGGCACCAGGTCCAGCGCGGCTTTCAACACTTCGCGCGAACTTGAGGTGATGGTCACTTTATCCAGCAGGCCGAAACGCTGAGCCATCTCGCGAATCGCCAGCACGGTCGTCGCGGCGCGGGTACGTGAAGCGCTTTTGACTTCCAGCTGCCAATGCTCGAAATCGCATTTCTCGAACAGTTCTTCCAGTGTCGGAATCGGGCAGGGCTTGATCCAGCCCGGGCCGCCCTTGCGCGCGTCATAGGTCACCAGCTCGGCCGCCGTGTGCTCGACGACCTTGCCGCGCCGTTCCGTGGTGCGTTTGAGTGTCGGGTCGTGGATGACCATCAACTCGTTGTCCTTGGACAGGTGCAGGTCCAGTTCGCAACGGCGCACGCCGTGCTTGAGACATTCCTGAAAACTGGTGAGGGTATTTTCCGGTGCTTCGCCCTTGGCGCCGCGATGGCCGTAGATGAGGGTCACGGTTCTTCCTTAAATTAAATGCCTGATTCGTTTTCGCGGGCCAGACGTCGTTCCTGGGCCTGCTTCTGCAATATGTAACGGGCCAGCAACTGGCGCTGGGCATCGGTCGGGTACTCGAACTCGGTGCCAACGTCGTAGCCTTCGCCCTTGCGATCGCAATGGGTCACGCGCGCGCGCAACAACAGGCCGAGGGCTTGCGGCATCAACACCAGTTTGACCGACAGGTGCGCGCCCACGGCGATGGGGGTCGGGTGCTGAAAGTCGATACCGCCTTCGGAAATGATCACCGGCTGCGGTTCGCCAATCTGCCCGAGCACGGTGATGGCGATCACCTGGCTCAGTAAATCGATGCGTTTGTTCTGGGATTTCAGGAACGCCGCGAGGTTGCGGTCACGCTCGCTGATCTGGCGCAGCAGGTGCTGCGACTCGAATTCGCTCAGGTGCAGCTCGCTGAGCAAGTTGAATAGTGGGGAAGCATCCTGCAACACTTCCTGGCCTGCGGCTTCGGGAGCGGAGAGGGGCCGAATTTCCAGTGCGATCATGTCCTCGATACGGTAGTATTCGCGGCGATCTTCTTCATCTAATGTCGACATGGCGAACCCATGGTAGCGGCGGTGGTCTGAGTGTAAAGCTGGTTACCGACCCCCGCCACAAGGACGTTCCTTTTCCCTCCGAACAAGCCCCGACATGTTCAGACCTCTCTTCGTATTTATTGGCACGCGTTATACCCGTGCAAAGCGTCGCAATCATTTTGTGTCGTTCATTTCCCTGACTTCAATGATCGGACTGGCCCTCGGCGTGGTCGTGATGATTGTCGTGCTGTCGGTCATGAACGGCTTCGATCATGAGATGCGCACCCGCGTGCTGGGCATGGTGCCCCACGCGACCATCGAGTCCAGTGAACCGATCAGCGACTGGCAAAGCCTGGCCGCTAAGGTCAAGCAGAACCCGCAGGTGACGGCCGTTGCGCCATTCACCCAGATGCAGGGCCTGCTGACCAACAACGGCAAGGTGTCCAAAGTGCTGCTCAATGCCGTCGACCCTGCGCTGGAACGGCAGGTCTCGATCATCGACAAGTTCATGCTCCAGGGCAAACTCGACGATCTGGCGCCAGGCAGCTTCGGCATCGTCATTGGCGACAAGGCCGCGGCCAAGCTCGGTGCAGCCATCGGCGACAAGCTGACGTTTGTCGCGCCCGAAGTCACGGTGACCCCGGCCGGCATGTTCCCGCGCATGAAACGCTTTACCGTCGTCGGCATCTTCCATGTCGGCGCTGGCGAGATCGACGGTTACCTGGGCGTCACCAACCTGCAGGATCTAGCGAAGCTGCATCGCTGGAAGCCGGATCAGGTCCAGGGCATCCGCCTGAAGTTCGACGACCTGTTCCAGGCGCCACGCGTGGCGTGGACGATCGCCCAGCAGCTCGGTGAAGACCGCTTCTATGCCCGCGACTGGACGCGCACCCACGGCAACCTGTATCAGGCGATCCGCATGGAAAAAGCCATGATCGGCCTGCTGTTGCTGCTGATCGTCGCCGTCGCGGCCTTCAACATCATTTCCACGCTGGTGATGGTGGTCAACGACAAGAAGGGCGACATCGCGATCCTGCGCACCCTTGGCTCCACGCCGGGGCAGATCATGGCGATCTTCATGGTGCAGGGCACGGTCATCGGTGTGATCGGTACGCTGATCGGCGCCGTGGTCGGGATCATCGCCGCGCTGAACGTCAGCGCCGCGATCTCGGTCCTCGAAGGCTTGATCGGGCATAAATTCCTCAACGCCGACGTTTACTTCATCGATTACCTGCCGTCGCAAGTGCAGAGCCAGGATGTATTGATGGTCTGCGCCGCCGCGTTGGTCCTGAGTTTCCTCGCCACCCTGTATCCAGCCTGGCGTGCCGCGCGCACCCAGCCTGCGGAGGCGCTACGTTATGAGTGAGTCGGGCATGAGTGATAAAGCAATCTTGAGCTGCCGCAACCTGGGCAAATCCTATGAGGAAGGCCCGGAGTCGGTAGAAGTTCTGGCAGGGCTGCAACTGGAGCTGCATCCGGGTGAGCGCGTGGCGATTGTCGGCACCTCCGGTTCGGGCAAAAGCACTTTGCTCAACCTGTTGGGCGGTCTCGACACGCCAACCAAGGGCAGCGTCTGGCTTGACGGTGAAGAGCTGTCGGCCCTGAGCGAGAAGAATCGCGGCCTGTTGCGCAACCGGTCGCTGGGTTTCGTTTACCAGTTCCACCACTTGCTGCCGGAATTCACCGCACTGGAAAACGTCTGCATGCCGCTGCTGATCGGCAAGACGGCGATCCCGGAGGCGCGTCAGCGTG
Organism: Pseudomonas arsenicoxydans; assembly: GCF_900103875.1. Classification (NCBI taxonomy): domain Bacteria; kingdom Pseudomonadati; phylum Pseudomonadota; class Gammaproteobacteria; order Pseudomonadales; family Pseudomonadaceae; genus Pseudomonas; species Pseudomonas arsenicoxydans. The sequence goes on from NZ_LT629705.1 coordinate 3,297,979, forward strand.
CGACGGCATTGCTGGAGCGGGTAGGGCTGGGCCATCGCCTGGAACACAAACCGTCCGAATTGTCCGGCGGCGAACGTCAGCGCGTGGCCATCGCCCGCGCCCTGGTGAACAAGCCGGGCCTGGTGATGCTCGACGAGCCGACCGGCAACCTCGACTCCCACACCGCCCAGGGCATTCAGGATTTGATGCTGGAACTCAGCACCTCGATGCGCACGGCGTTCCTGGTGGTGACTCACGACATGAACCTGGCCCGCCAGATGGATCGCGTCCTGCATTTGCAGGAAGGTTGCCTGACCCCCATCTGACTGGCCGAAACCCGACGGCACTGAACAGTGCGTCGGGTCTTTTATTTTTATACGGTGCCCCAGCGAATGTTCAGACCGTTATCGATCTTTATCGGCATGCGCTATACCCGCGCCAAGCGCCGCAATCGCTTTGTTTCCTTCATCTCGATGACCTCGATGATCGGCCTCGCCCTTGGCGTGCTGGCGATGATCGTGGTGCTGTCGGTGATGAACGGCTTCCAGCGCGAAATGAGCTCCCGCATCCTCGGCATGGTGCCGCACGCGACCATCGTCGGCGTCAATCCGATTGACGATTGGCAGCCGGTGGCCGCCGCCGCGATGAAGAACCCGGAAGTCACCGCCGCTGTGCCGTTCACTGAAATGGAAGGCATGCTCTCCTATAAAGGCACGATGCAACCGATCCAGGTCAGCGGTGTCGATCCCGCGCTGGAAGGCAAGGTGTCGATCGTTGCCAAGCACATTGTGCAGGGCAGTCTCGAGGCCTTGAAGCCGGGCGAATTCGGCGTGGTGATCGGCGAGATCACCGCGCGGCGTTTCCGCTTGAATGTCGGCGACAAGATCACCTTGATCGTGCCGGAAGTCAGCACCGCGCCGGGTGGCATCACCCCGCGCATGCAGCGGCTGAACGTGGTCGGCGTGTTCAAGGTGGGCGCCGAACTGGACGGTTCGATGGCGTTGATCCACATGGCCGATGCTGCACAGATGCAGCATTGGCAGCCGAATCAGGTGCAAAGCGTGCGCCTGGCGGTGAAGGATTTGTACGCCGCGCCGAAGGTCTCCAGCGATATTGCCGGCGCCCTGGGCACTGCTTACAAGGCTGACGACTGGACCCACACCCAGGGCAGCCTGTTCAGTGCGATGAAGATGGAAAAAACCATGATCGGCCTGCTGTTGCTGATGATCGTTGCCGTGGCCGCGTTCAATATCATTGCAACCCTGATCATGGTGGTGAACGACAAGGGCGCGGACATCGCGATCCTGCGCACCATCGGTGCGACACCCCGGGAAATCATGGCGATCTTCATGGTGCAGGGCACTGTGATCGGGATTGTCGGCACCTTGATTGGCGGCGTGCTTGGCGTGATTGCGGCGTTGAACGTCAGTGCGCTGGTGGGCTGGATGGAGCGGGTGAGCGGGCAGCACATCTTCAGTTCGGATGTGTATTTCGTCAGCAATCTGCCGTCGGAACTGCAGGGCGGGGATGTCTTGTTGATCTGCTCCGCCGGTTTCATCATGAGCTTTTTGGCGACGGTTTATCCGGCGTGGCGGGCGGCGAAAGTCGAGCCGGCTACCGCGTTGCGGTATTCGTAATCTGTCAGACCTCATCGCGGGCAAGCCCGCTCCCACAGTGACCGAGTTGAGCCACAAATTTGTGAACGACTCCGGACCTTGTGGGAGCGGGCTTGCCCGCGAAGAGGCCAGACCTGCTGGCCTCAATCCCCCTTCGGCAACTCAATCACAAACCGCGTCCATCCCTCCTCCGACTCACAATGAATCTGCCCACCATGGGCACGGATGATTGACTGGGTGATCGCCAGCCCCAATCCCGCATGTTCGCTACTGCCTTCCTGGCGCGCCGGATCAGCGCGGTAGAAGCGATCGAACAAGCGCGGCAGCAACGCCTCATCTATCCCATCCCCGCTGTTTTCAATCGTCAGGCTCAAGCCGTTGAGCTGATCGGCAATCCGCACCCGAATCTCGCCATCGGCGGGGGTAAAGCGCAATGCGTTATCCAACAGATTGGAAAGCGCTCGACGCAACATGTTTCGGTCGCCTTCCATGTGCGCGCTTCCTTCGCGGCTCAGCGCCACACGAGCGTCTTCGGCCAGCGGCGCAAAGTACTCCAGCAACACATCCACTTCCTCTGCCAGCTCCAATGGCTCTCGATTGGGCGTCAGCAATCCATGGTCAGCCTTGGCCAGGTACAGCATGTCGTTGACCAATTGCGCCATCCATTGCAGCTCTTCGAGGTTGCTGTGCAGCGCTTCGCGGTAATCCTCGAGGGCGCGCGGGCGGGTGAGGGTGACTTGGGTGTGGGTCAACAAGTTCGACAGCGGGGTGCGCAGTTCATGAGCGATGTCGGCGGAAAACGCCGACAGGCGTTGGAAGGAATCGTCCAGGCGTCCGAGCATGGCGTTAAAACTGTGGGCCAATTCCGTGAGTTCTGACGGCATATTCTCTTCGGGCAGTCGGGCATTCAGCGATTGCGCCGAAACCCCGCTGGCAATCGCACTCATCCTGCGCAACGGCCGCAACCCGCTACGCGCCGCCCATGCACCCAGCAGCGCCGTGGCCAGCGCTGACAACCCGACGGTCAGCCAGATCAGGTGCTGCATGCGTTGTAAAAAATGCTGGTGATGGGTGATGTCCAGCAGCAGGGTCAGTTGGGGCGAGTCGGGCTTGTCGAGATACAGCGGAGCATTCAATACGCGATAGTCCGTGCCTTCGTCGCTGACCGTCGACAGGCCCGGCTGATGCGGCAAATCCTCGGGCAAACCTGTCGAGCTGTCATACCAGCGCTTGCCGTCGCTGCCGGTGATCCGCAGCGACAGATCAGCTTGTCGACTCAGTTCATCGGCCAGCCTGATTTCGCTTTCGCTCGATTGAATGTCGTGAAGTGCCCGGCGCAGACCAATCAGTTTGCCGTCCAGCAACTGCTGGTCCAGTTCAACGAAGTGCGCCTCGCTGGCTCGACTGAACAACACCCCGGCGAACAGTGAAACCACGGCGGTGCACGCGGCAAACAACAGCGCGAGGCGACTGCTTAAAGAAAGCCGGCGCATCAGGCAGGGCGCTCTTCAAGGACGTAACCCATGCCGCGCACGGTGTGAATCAGCTTGTTGGGGAATTCATCGTCGATCTTCAGGCGCAAACGACGGATCGCGACTTCGATGACATTGGTGTCGCTGTCGAAATTCATGTCCCAGACCTGAGAGGCGATCAGCGATTTGGGCAGTACCTCGCCCTGGCGCCGCAGGAGCATTTCCAGCAGGGCGAACTCCTTGGCGGTCAAGTCGATGCGCTGACCGCTACGCTCTACCCGGCGCCGGACCAGGTCCAGGCGCAAGTCGGCCAGTTGCAGGCTGGTTTCCTGGGGCGAGGCGCTGCCACGGCGCAACAGGCTGCGGACCCGGGCCAGCAACTCGGAGAAGGCGAAAGGCTTGACCAGATAGTCGTCGGCCCCCAGTTCGAGGCCGTGGACTCTGTCCTCCACCGCATCTCGCGCGGTCAGAAACAGTACCGGCGTATCGAGACCGGCGCCGCGCACGGCTTGCAGAATCTGCCAGCCATCGCGCCCGGGCAGCATCACGTCGAGAATCAACAGCGCGTAATCGCCGCTCAACGCCAGTTGCTGTCCGGTGTTGCCGTCGGCCACCAGTTCCGTGTTGAAGCCGGCCTCGGTCAGGCCTTGGCGCAGGTAGTGGCCGGTTTTCGGTTGGTCTTCGACAATCAGCAGTTTCATGGGCAACTCGAGGCAAGTGGAACGAACGCTTTATACCGTGGGCAGCGTTATTACAGGTCAACCTGACAAAGTTGTAATCTGGCTGTCAGCTTGCGGGCAGCGGTAGCAGTTTAGAGTTTTCCACAGGCTGAACCTTATCTTGTTGGAGTACGACTATGTTTTTGCGCAAACCGCTGCTGCTGGCCGCCTGTTTGCTGGTGCTGAGCTCGCCGGTATGGGCCTCGCCTGCGTCGACCTACGATTTCGGTCAACCGGCCCCTGCGTCCAAGGCGACCCGCAGTGTCGAGGTGGTGATGGGCGACATGTCTTTCACCCCCAAGGCCATCGATATCAAGGCCGGTGAGACGGTGCGTTTTGTTCTGGTGAACAAAGGCCAGCTGTTGCATGAATTCAACCTCGGCGATGCGGCGATGCATGCCAGGCACCAGCAGGAAATGCTGAAGATGCAGCAGAGTGGCATGCTCACGCCGACCGGCATGAAGGAAATGGACCACGGCTCGATGGCTGGCATGGACCATGGAATGATGAAACACGACGATCCCAATAGCGTCCTCGTCGAACCGGGCAAAACAGCTGAACTGACCTGGACCTTTACTAAGGCCACCAACCTGGAGTTTGCCTGCAATATTCCAGGCCACTATCAGGCCGGTATGGTCGGTAAGTTGACTGTCAGTCAGTAAGCACTCAAAGGCGGGAGCAAAGGCTGGTAGAATCCGCTGATTCTTCAGTCAGGTTTCCGCCATGCATCCCGCAGCCGAACACTCGCCGCTGGGCAAATCCAGCGAATACATCGCCACTTACACGCCGTCTTTGCTGTTCCCGATCCCGCGCACCGCGAAATGGGCGGAGCTGGGCCTGACCGCTGAAACCCTGCCATATAAGGGCGTGGACTTCTGGAACTGCTTTGAGCTGTCATGGCTGCTGCCGTCCGGCAAACCCGTGGTGGCGATTGGTGAGTTCAGCATTCCGGCAGATTCGCCGAACATCATCGAATCGAAGTCGTTCAAGCTGTACCTGAACTCCTTGAACCAGACGCCGTTCGCCGATACCGCCACCCTTGAAACAACCCTGGTGAAAGACCTGTCGGCGGCTGCCGGCAAACCGGTCGGCGTGCGCATCCGCAGCCTCAAGGAGGTTGAAGCCGAAGGTGTCGTGGCGTTGCCGGGCGTATGCATCGACGACCTGGAGATCAGCGTCAGCAATTACGAGCATCCGCGCCCTGAGCTGCTGCGCTGCGATCAATCGCGCATTGTGGAAGAGAGCGTGCACAGTCACCTGCTCAAATCCAATTGCCCGGTGACCAGCCAGCCGGACTGGGGCAGCGTAGCGGTGGAGTACCGTGGCGCGGCGCTGGATCACGCTAGTCTGCTGGAATACATCGTGAGCTTCCGCCAGCACTCGGACTTCCATGAGCAGTGCGTGGAGCGGATTTTCCTCGACCTGCAGCGCTTGCTGAAACCCGAGAAACTGACTGTATATGCGCGGTATGTGCGCCGCGGTGGGTTGGACATCAACCCGTATCGCAGTACCGAAGACGTGCAACTGCCGAACCATCGCCTGGTCCGCCAGTAAACAGCCGATGCGGGGGCGAGCAGGCTCGCTTCCACAGGGATTGCATTGCACATCACGGATATGAAAAAGCCCCGCTAGCGATAGCGGGGCTTTTTTGCATCTGCGGGATTCAGATTCCGATATTACCCAGGGTCTGCGCGATGCTGCGCAAGGTGCCGGCAATAACGGGGTGTTCGAGTTCGAAGCGTTCGACGGCCAGGTTTACACCGTCGGCGAGGTTGGAATCCTTGGTTTTGGTTTCGAGCTCAAGTTCGAGTTCGATCTGTTGCATCAGCGCGTGCAGGTCGGCGCGCTCGGCTTCGGACAGCGGTGGATTCTGTTCCAGTTGCTCGCGCAGAGTATTGAGCTGTTCTTGCAGTTCGCGGGCAGGCATGGCGTTCTTCCTTTTATCGATAGGCACTGGCATAGACCGCAGCAGCACGCCAAAGGTCTATGGCTGACCTTTAGATTAATCCACTCGCGCGCAACGTGCATGATCTCAGTCAGGGCTTTTCGCCCTTTAGCCGACGCAGGCTGATATCGGCCAGGCAGGTGTCGAGTTCCCCCAGGTGATCGATGACCGAGTGCACACCGAGGCCGAACAGCTGCACCGTTGCCTGGCCGCGCAAGTGTTCGCGCTCCTTCGGGCTCAAGGCGAGCCACTCATTGGGTGCCAATCCGCAGAGCGAGCCGCAGGAGGCCAGGCCGATGGTCCACAGCCCGGCATTCAGGCCTGACTGCAACAAGCGAGGCTCGCCACTGACCAGCACGCAGCCATCCAGTTGCCCGACGTTCAACGCCATCAGGGCTTGCCAACAAGCGTTCGGCGCCGGCCAGGGATTGTTCGTTGCAAGGTGTTGTGAAGATTTGATCCACGAAGGCAGGGCAGCGGCCAGCGAGTGGGTGAGGGTGGGGGGCAATTCGTCGAGCCAGGCACACGGAATCTGCTGACGCTGCAAGCTGCGCAGGCTGTCCAGCGCGCCGGGCGTGGCCTCGGCATGTTCGGGGGCGGGGTTGCCGTGGCGTGTCCGGGCACCGAAATCCACCAGGCAACCACTGAGACCGAACAACACGGCGGTCAGGCTGGGTGCAGCGAGGGGCAAGGTTTCGGCGTGCGGCATATCAACGTCCTTGAAATAGCCATAAAGCTAGGCGTCCTCCATGACAGTTGAGTGACAGGGATATGAAGCGCTCCTGATCCTGTGATTCATCTGTAGCCTGTTGCGCGTGAGGCTGCCTAAACCGGCGTTTCCGTCTTATACTAACCAGCTTAACGCCTGGGCTCATGCGCCCGTGCCAGTACAATCCAAGGAGTTTTCTATGCGCTGGAGCAATCATCTAGCTCAGTTTTGTGTGTGTGCCAGTGTAGTACTGGTTCCGTTTGTAGCCCAGGCTGCTACGGAAGAAGACCCTTGGGAAAGCGTCAACCGTCCGATCTACCAGTTCAATGACTTCGTCGATACTTATGCACTCAAGCCCATCGCGCAGGGCTATGAGTTCGTGACGCCGCAGTTTCTGGAAGACGGCATCCACAACATGTTCCGCAACGTGGGTGATGTCACCAACCTTGCCAACAACATCTTGCAGGCCAAACCAGCCGCCGCGGGCGTCGACACGGCTCGCCTGATCTTCAACACCACCTTCGGCCTGCTGGGCTTCTTCGATGTAGGCACCAAAATGGGCCTGAATCGCAGCGACGAAGACTTCGGCCAGACCCTCGGGTATTGGGGCGTGGGCAGCGGTCCGTACGTGATGCTGCCGCTGTTGGGCCCAAGCACGTTGCGTGATGCGCCATCCAAGGTCGTCGACAACTACACCGGCCCATACCCGTACATCAACGATGTGCCTGTACGTAACTCGGTCTTCGGCCTGAACATTGTCGACACCCGCGCCAGTCTGCTGTCGAGCGAGAAGTTGATCACCGGCGACAAATACACCTTCATTCGCAATGCGTATTTGCAGAACCGCGAATTCAAAGTCAAAGACGGCAAGGTCGTCGACGATTTTTGATCTCGAGCGGTAAAACGAAGAAGGCGGCCAATTGGCCGCCTTCTTTGCGTTTGGGGAGTTATTTCATCTTCAAGATTGTAAGCCCGAGTTTCTGACTGCCACCGTCCTGTTCCTTCACCCACACCACCTCAGTGTCAGCCTCAAGCCCTTTGAGTGCTGCATGATCGGAATCGATCCGCACGCTGAGCCGGTCTCCGACCTTGAACAAACGCGGCGCCTCGACCTGCATGCCGCTGCTGGAAAGGTCGATGCAGACGGCTTGCACCTCATCGCCTTCATGAATCAGCGACACATCGGCATCGACCCGCATGCGGATGAAATCGCGCTTTTCGCTGTAGTCCCGATCGGTTTGAGGCATGGTCTCCATCCTTCCATTGGGTTACGGTTTTGTCTGTTCTTATAACTCCCGGTGATTTGACAAGTAAAGTCGTCAAGCGACCATCGGCGTGAGCTTGAAACGCCCCGCGGATGGGAGTACCGTCTGCGCCTTAGAAGGGCACCTCTGGTGGACCTGTGAGTAGGGCGGATGCTCGAAAATGGTGCGACAGAGAGGCTAGAAAGCGAATCCAGTAGTGTGAGCCGGGCCACAGCCCCGCCTGCTACGCCAACCTAATTCTGGCGCCGTTTGCCCACATGCCAAAAACCAGTGCCACGCTGCTGATAATCGATGATGACGAAGTAGTGCGCGCGAGCCTCGCGGCCTATTTGGAAGACAGTGGTTTCAGTGTCCTGCAGGCCAGTAACGGCCAGCAGGGTCTTCAGGTATTCGAGCAAGACAAGCCCGACCTGGTCATCTGCGATCTGCGCATGCCGCAGATGGGCGGTCTCGAACTCATTCGCCAGGTCACCGAGCGGTCACCGCAAACGCCGGTGATCGTGGTGTCGGGTGCCGGGGTGATGAACGACGCGGTCGAGGCCTTGCGCCTGGGCGCTGCGGATTACCTGATCAAGCCTCTCGAAGATCTGGCTGTGCTCGAGCACTCCGTGCGCCGGGCCCTGGATCGCGCACGCTTGCTGGTGGAAAACCAGCGGTACCGCGAGAAGCTGGAAAAAGCCAACCGCGAGCTCGCCGCCAGCCTGAACCTGCTCCAGGAAGACCAGAACGCCGGTCGCCAGGTGCAGATGAACATGCTGCCGGTCAGCCCCTGGACCATCGATGAGTTCCAGTTTGCTCACCAGATCATCCCGTCGCTGTACCTGTCGGGTGATTTCGTTGACTACTTTCGGGTCGACGAGCGTCGGGTAGCGTTCTACCTGGCGGACGTTTCCGGTCATGGCGCTTCCTCAGCCTTCGTCACTGTGCTGCTGAAATTCATGACCACGCGCTTGCTGTTCGAGTCCAAGCGCAGCGGTACATTGCCGGAATTCAAGCCTTCAGAGGTTCTTGGTCATATCAACCGGGGCCTGATCAGTTGTAAGCTGGGTAAACACGTCACAATGGTCGGTGGAGTCATCGACGAGGAGACAGGTTTGTTGACCTATAGCATCGGTGGTCATTTGCCGTTGCCAGTGTTGTACACGCCAGACAGTGTTCGTTATCTGGAAGGGCGTGGCCTGCCGGTGGGCCTCTTCAATGAAGCCACCTACGAAGACCACGTACTGGAGCTGCCGCCGACGTTCAGCCTGACGCTGATGTCCGATGGCATTTTGGACCTTTTGCCAGAACCTACACTCAAAGAAAAAGAAGCGGCTTTGCCCCAACGGGTCAAGGCAGCGGGCGGCAGCCTGGATGGTCTGCGGCAGGTTTTTGGATTGGCCACGCTAGGGGAGATGCCGGATGATATCGCCCTGTTGGTGTTGAGCAGGAATCTTTAATGAGTACCGGTAGAATCCAGTTCGCCGAGCAGGACGGCACCTTCGTTCTGAAGTTCGTCGGTGAAGTTCGCCTGACCCTGTGTTCGGCGTTGGATGCGACTATTGATCGGATCTTCACAGCGTTGAACTTCAACGCGATCGTGATCGACCTGACCGAAACCCGCAGCATCGACAGCACCACCCTTGGCCTGCTGGCCAAATTGTCGATCCTGTCGCGGCAAAAGGTCGGCCTGTTGCCGACCGTCGTCACCACCCACGAAGACATCACGCGTCTGCTGGAGTCCATGGGCTTCGAGCAAGTGTTCAACATTGTTGACCGCCCGATTCCGTGCCCTGAGTGCCTGACTGACTTGCCGGATCAGGACCAGTCCGAAGAAGTGGTGCGAATCAAAGTGCTGGAAGCGCACAAGATCCTCATGGGCCTGAACGACTCCAATCGTGAAGCGTTCCATGACCTGGTGAACGCTCTCGAGCGCCACTGACGTCTGGCGAGGGAGCAAGCTCCCCCTAGGCTGCGCGACAAGCGCCAAAACCAACGCATAAAAAAGGGCGAACTCGTCAAGGTTCGCCCTTTTTGCGTTTGCCTGTCCCGTCCTGAATAAGGTTTACACCTTCTGATCTGTTTTTCAGGAGGACGTAATGGAATCCGCAAAAAGGCGTAGTCAGCGAGACTACACGCTGACCTTTAAATTGTCGGTCGTCGACCAGGTCGAAAAAGGCGAGCTGAGTTATAAAGAGGCTCAGGAGCGCTACGGGATTCAAGGCAAAACGACCGTTCTGACATGGTTACGCAAGCACGGTCGTCAAGATTGGAGCCCCGGCACCTACATTGGCTCGCCGAGGATGGGGTCTATGCCCGACAAAAACCGACCATTAACGCCAGAGCAGCGCATCAAAGAGCTTGAAGAGCAGTTGGCGCTGTCCAATCAGAAAGCGCAGTTTTTCGAGGCCGTCGTGGACGTCTTGAAAAATGACTACGGTCTCTCTGTCGTAAAAAAGCGTCCCGGCAAGTCCTCGCGCAAAAACGAATCCAAAACCTGAGCATCAGCAGGGCTTGCCAGTTCATGGGGATAAGCCGACAGGCTTACTACAAACGCAATCGCGCCGATGCTGCTCGTCTGATTCTGGATCAGAAAGTTGCCGATTTCGTTCAGCAAAAGCGCCTGCGGCAGCCGCGGTTGGGCACTAGAAAGCTGCATTACCTGCTGCAATGTCAGCCGCTGCTTGAGCTGCAAGTAGGGCGAGATCGCCTGTTTTCGATTCTGCGCGAACGGCGTTTATTGGTAGCGCGAAAGCGGGCGTATCACAAGACAACCGACAGTCATCATCGCTTTCGACGCCATCCGAACCTGCTCAAACCGGGGCCTGAACAGGTTGTTCCCAGCGGCCCGGAACAGGTTTGGGTGGCTGACATCACCTATCTGCCCACTCAGGAAGGCGTGGCCTATCTGAGCCTTGTGACGGATGCTTTTTCGCGAAAGATCGTGGGCTATCACGTCCATGAAAGCCTGCACACCGAGTCGGTCGCGCAAGCGCTGCGCCGGGCGGTGAAGCACCGTCGAACGGAGCAGCCACTGGTTCATCACTCGGACAGAGGCAGCCAGTATTGCTCGGGAATGTACCAGGAACTGCACGCGAAACACGGCATCAGGTGTTCGATGACGGACGGCTATGACTGCTACCAAAATGCCTTGGCAGAGCGGGTCAACGGGATATTGAAGACGGAGCTTTTGCTCCAGCGACCACAGGATTTAACGCAGGCGAAGAAGATGGTGAGCGAGTCGGTATCGATCTACAACCGCGAGCGTCCGCACCTGTCGTTGAAATACAAAACGCCCGAGGCGATGCATCGGGCGTTAGGGTGAAACAGGTGTAAACCTATTTCAGGACTAGACAGCCTTACCGGATCAGAGCTTGGCTTGCAGCAATGCTTCGAGTTTTTCCTGGTCGCGAGCGAACTGGCGAATACCTTCAGCCAGTTTCTCGGTCGCCATCGCATCTTCGTTGGACAACCAGCGGAACTGCGCTTCATTCAAGCTCAAACGCGCTTCACCGGCATGACCCGGCGCGAGTTTGCGCTCCAGCTTGCCAGTGTCGGCCGCCAGCTTCTCCAGCAGATCCGGGCTGATGGTCAGGCGATCGCACCCGGCCAACTGCTCGATCTGATTCAGGTTGCGGAAGCTTGCGCCCATGACCACGGTCTTGTAGTCGTTGGCCTTGTAGTAGTTGTAGATGCGCGTCACCGACTGCACGCCCGGATCATCCGCGCCGGTGTAGTCGTTGCCGTTGGCTTTCTTGTACCAGTCGTAGATACGACCGACGAAAGGCGAAATCAGAAACACGCCCGCATCGGCGCACGCGGCAGCCTGGGCAAACGAGAACAACAACGTCAGGTTGGTCTGGATGCCTTCTTTTTCCAGGATCTCGGCAGCGCGGATGCCTTCCCAGGTGGAAGCGATCTTGATCAGTACGCGGTCGCGGCCAATGCCGGCTTTGTCATACAACTCGATCAGACGGTGCGCGCGCTTCAATACGGCGTCAGTGTCGAACGACAAGCGTGCATCCACTTCGGTGGAAATGCGACCCGGTATGACCTTCAGGATTTCCTGGCCGACGGCAACGCCAAAACGGTCGCTGGCCAGGCCTACATCACCTTTGCAGTCGTGAACGCAGGCGTTCAGCAACTCGGCATAACCGGAAATGGCTGCGGCTTTGAGCAGCAGGGAAGGGTTGGTGGTAGCGTCCACGGGTTTAACGCGAGCGATAGCTTCGAAGTCGCCGGTGTCGGCAACCACGGTAGTCATTTGTTTGAGTTGTTCCAGCTTGGAGGTCATGGGCGTGCTCTGTCCTATGGGTCTAATGACATTACCCGAGCGCTGACAGCCACTCAAGGGCGCATGTACGTATCGAGGGTCCCTGCGGCAACAACCGGAAAACGGATGTTTGAAAGGCGGGGCACGGTAGTGATGAATACGATGCCAAAACAAGGCACAGGTTCAAAGCGATTGACCGTTGGCATTGCTCGATCAGCGCCAGTGCGTCCACTTCCAGGCCTGCATTTGAGCCATTGCCGTTGTTAAAAAGGGTCGGGTGCAGGCGTTATAAGATGTCAAATAGAGAGGTGCGGATGCCGTGTAATGTGCTGCTGATAAATGGACGCAGTGGATCGGAACATGGCTTCACAGGAGCAACAAGCGTGCGTCAGTGTGGAGGTCGTCGATAACCTGATTCTGGGTTATGTCCTGAAAAAACTGACCGACGTTTTTGAAACGTTGATGGAAGTCTCCAGGCAACACCACCCGGACAATATGCAAGGTTTGCTGGAGATGGGGAGTGTCAAAGGCGCAGCCCTCATTCCCTTCTGGCTGAAACGCGTGGAATCCAGCACACCCCTCCAGGTCTCCCATGTGTTGATCGAGCAAATGAACGATGCGCAGACGTTCAAGCAAGACCAGCGTTTTCAAGCGCAAGTCGTTCTGCTTGATGCGCTGGTGGAGGCATCGCTGGCGATGGACATCGAGCGTTATTCGCAGTTGGACAGAGAAGCCCCTCTCCCATAAAGGGGCACTGATTGACTAGTGTGATTTTAATAATGACTTGACCGCGATTCCCGCAGGTTTTGAAGTCCCGTCCGACGACAAGATCCCAAAACTTCTCTCGCGATCGTTGCCTCCAGAATCGCTGTTCTTCCATTCGTAGATAGACGTCAGCGGTATGTTCAGTTTTTGCGTGTCGCTGATGAACTGGGTGATTCGCGAGGCTTGCCCGGTGGTACCGCCGATGGAGCTGAGCGATGGCACGCCCCATTCGCTGATGACACCCGGCAGATGAAAGTTATCGAGTATGAAGGCTTGAGCATCGCTGATTTGCGCGCTCGACATGCCGTAGGGGTGATAGGACACCGCGCTCAGGCACTTTGGATGGTCATTGATGATTTTGTTCAGTGCGACGGTAGCCTTGGAACCCTGGACAGGTGCCTTTGCAAATCCAAAGCCGATCAGCGGGGTTGAAGTGTCGCGTTTTTGCAGCCCGCTGCACACGGCGTTCATGAATGGCGCAAACGTGACTTCGAAGTCTTGAGTCGGCCAATATTTCGGCAAGTCCGGTTCATTCCAAATTTCGATGGCGACAAGTTGGGTGCGGTATGCGTTGTCCAGGCTGATGACTGAGCGGGCGAATGCCTCACCTGCCGTGGCGAGATCGCTGTCACTGCTGGTTGTCGTGCTGGTCAAAGGTTTGGTTGAGCGGACGGTCATCAATACCGGTAGATCAGCAGTTTTGGCAGCGGCGAAAGCTTCGCTGATCTGCTGTTGATACGACGGGGTGCCCAAGCTGTTGGTCCATACGCCAAAGCGCACGAATCCAAACCCTGAGGCTTTGATCTGTTGGGCATCGTTAGCGGTGAAATTCTGGATTTTTACCTGAACGCCTATTGTCTTGTGGTCTTTCGCCAGTGCTGCAAAAGGCTGCCCGGCGTAAGCAGGACTGGCGGCGAATAGAAAGAGCATGGAAGTTGTAATCAGTCGATAGCGCGTCAAGGTCATTGGCAGTTTTCCTGGTAATCAAGTATATCGTCCCGGTGTTAGTCGAATGAAAGTAACATCGGTCAGTCGATACAGCCATACCCTTAATCGTTTACTTAAAACACGCCATTGTTATTTTTTGTCGGATAAACAACGACAAGAATGCTGTTGTTATTTTTGGTCCAGTTATTCTGGTTGGGCGTTTTTTGTGGGTCATGGTATTTAATACACTTGTAATTTCATGATGGGTCCAGCGCTGAATGCGGGACGATCTTATGGGTTCACTCAACTCCCGCTGCACATTGGCCAATTCGACACTACAACGGGAAGAGTAGCCTTGTTCAAAAAAATTCTTGTCGTTTGCGTCGGCAATATTTGCCGAAGTCCCACAGCCGAAATGTTGCTGCGCAATGCGCTGGAACCTTCAATTTCAGTGACCTCTGCGGGCCTCGCCGCGCGGGTGGGCGAGTCTATGGCGCCTGACGCACTTTCGGTACTGGAAGAACATGGGCGCGCCGCGCCGAACTTTAAAGCACGGCAGATAACAGCGGCCATCGTTAATGAATCAGACCTCGTTCTGGTCATGGAAAAAGAGCATGTAAAAGGCGTGCTCGATATTGCATCACATGCCAGAGGCAAAGTGTTTCTTCTGGGGAAGTGGCAGCGTGAGCGCGAAATAAAGGATCCGTATCGTCAAGGAAAAGCTGCTTTTGTCCATGCCCATGCATTGATTGAAGAGGCTGTTTGCTCATGGGCGCAGCGCCTCGGACGTTGATGGATGATTTTCAGATTAGCAATAATGGTAAAAGAATAGACCTTATGCAGTTACCGTCAGTAATCAGCACCCGGGATAAAGATAGAGACGAGATTGATCTTCTCGGTTTACTCGGCACATTGATTGACCACAAATGGTTAATAGGTGCTATCACCGGTGCGTTCATGGTGACCGGTGCCGCGTATTCGGTTTTATCAGCGCCCGTGTATCTGGCGAACGCGCTGGTACAGGTCGAGCCGAAAAAGAACGACATGTTGGGCTTCTCGGATATCAGCAGCATGCTTGGCGGACAATCGCCAGCGGCTACCGAGATTGGCATCATCAAGTCCCGCGCAGTCATTGGTAAAACGGTCGATGATCTGCGCCTGGATATTGTGGTCACGCCCAACACCTTTCCCGTAGTGGGTGGCTTTCTGGCGCGTCGTTATAAAAGCGCTCCTGATCAACCGGTGTCACCTGCACGCTTTGGGTTGAGCAGTTTTGCCTGGGGCGGTGAGCGCCTCGAGATCGAGAAGCTCAAACTGCCCGATGAGTTGTTGGGCAAGAAGCTGATGCTGATTGCCGGCGAGCAAAACCGGTTCCAGCTGTTTGATGACAACGGCGGTTTGTTGGCCAGCGGTGCCGCAGGCGTTGCTGTCGCAGAGAATGGCGTCGAGATGCTCGTAACGGGGATGGCCGCCAACCCGGGGACGAAATTCGAGGTGGTGCGCAATCCACGTATCGTCACCATTCAAAGTTACCAGGACGCCCTGGATGTCTCCGAGCAAGGTAAGGAGTCGGGCATCATCAGCCTGGCCCTGGCCAGCACCGACTACGCCCTGGCGGTGAAAATACTCAACAAGATATCGACCCTGTATGTGCAGCAGAACGTGCAACGCACGTCTGCCGAGGCGGCCCAGAGTCTGGACTTCCTGCAGGCACAACTTCCTCAAGTCAAAGACGATCTGGTCAAAGCCAGCAACGCGCTCAACAGCTACCAGACTCGCGGCAATACCGTGAATATCTCCCTGGAAACCAAGTCTGTCCTGGAACAGATTGTGGTGCTGGACACGCGCCTCTCGGATTTGAAGCTGCAGCAAGCCGACCTTGATCGAAAATTCACCCGCGAGCACCCGGCATACCGCGCGTTGATGGCTCAGATGGGCGATTTGAACAGCCAGCGCCGAGCACTGGAGAAGAAGGTTCAGGGGCTGCCGGCGACGCAACAAGAGTTGTTGAACCTCACCCGTGATGTCGAAGTGGCAACGCAGATCTACACCCAACTTTTGAACAAATCCCAGGAGTTGGACATCGTGCGGGCCGGTGCGGTCGGCAACGCGCGGCTCATTGATACGGCGGATGTCGACATCACCACCCCGGTCAAGCCACGTAAAATCCTTATCGTGCTTATTGCGACTTTCCTGGGAGCGTTTGTCGGTGTTGCCCTGGTGTTGGTGCGCAAATCCCTAAGCCGAGGACTTGAAGGCCCCGAAGCCATCGAGCAACTTGGGCTGCCCGTTTACGCCTCTATTCCGTACAGCGCGTTGCAGCAGGAAGAGGACACCAAGAAACTCCGGCTGGGCGACGGTAGCCCTAACCAGGGCTTTCTATTGGCGCTGCGTAACCCCACCGATTTGTCCATCGAATCGATACGCAGCCTGCGAACCTGTTTGCATTTTGCGGGGCTGGACGCGACCAACAATCGCATCATGATTTCCGGGCCAAGCCCTCAGGTCGGCAAGACATTTGTCTCCTCTAACCTGGCCGCTGTCATGGCTCAAAGCGGGCAGCGGGTCATCCTGATCGATGCGGATATGCGTAAAGGTCATTTGCACAAGACGTTGGCGACCCCGATCAACAATGGCTTGTCGGACCTGTTGGTCAAACGCTGCAGTCTGGACCAGGCGATCAATAAACTTGAGATCGAAAACCTGCACTTCATCAGCCGTGGCCAAGTACCGCCTAATCCCTCGGAACTGCTGATGCATGCCAACTTCCGAGAGCTGATGGCGGAACTCAGCGAACGCTACGATGTGGTCATCGTCGACACACCACCGCTTTTGGCTGTCACCGATGCGGCCATTGTCGGACGTGAAGCGGCAATCAATCTGATCGTGACGCGTTTTGGCGTTAACCCGGCCAAAGAGATCGAGTTGACCATGCGCCGGTTTGCTCAAAACGGCATCGAGTTGAAGGGCGCCATTTTCAATGGCGTCGAGAAACGGGCGTCCAGTTATTACGGTAATAGCAGCTACGGCTATTACAACTATGAATACGCCTCCGACAAGGCGTGACGCGATTTCTATCTGCCAGGAAATTGAACCGAGCGTGGGGTGAAGCAATACCCACGCTCAGCGCTTTATCGCCTGCGACTACGATCATGGAGATGGATAGATTGTGAAAAAAATACTGCACGTGGCCGAAACGATTAAAGGCGGAGTGGCAACGGTCATTCGTACGATATCGACTCCCCCCGAGGGCGACGCTCGTCAATATGAGTTGGTGTATCTGATCCCGTTCGATCAGAAAAAAGAACTGCACGGTATTGATGAAAAAGACATCAGGACCTTCTCGAGGAATAAGCGGGATGTGATCTCCCTCCTGCGGTTTGCCTGGCAACTGATCCGGGTGATCTTCAAGGAAAAGCCTGATGTCGTGCACCTGCACAGTACATTTTCCGGTGTTATTGGCCGGTGTGTCTGTCTGCTCATGCGTCCATGGCGTGCCCCCAAGATCATCTACTGCCCGCACGCATTTTCTTTCTTGATGGAGAGCTCTCCGGTCAAACAGAAAGTGTATTCACTGGTCGAGCGGCTTTTGCAGAAAGTCACCGACGTCATTATCTGTGTCAGCCAGTACGAAATGGATAAGGCCGCCTCGTTCGGTATCGACCGGCACCGGATGAAGCTGATCTACAACGGTATTCATTACAGAAGCGATGAGAACAAGTCTGGCGAGAGCACGGACATTCAGCTGCTGTTCGTGGGGCGACTCGACTATCAGAAAGGCTTCGATGTCCTGCTGAAGGCGTTTGCTGAAGTCGAGCGAACGGACTTGCGGCTTACGGTTGTGGGGAGTGCGGTCAATGAAGAGTCCGTCGAGTGCCCGGCCATCGATGCCGTGGAATACCTGCCTTGGGTGACGCCTGCGGAAGTCAACGAGCTGTATAAAACAGCCGACGCCCTGATTGTTCCCAGTCGTTGGGAAGGCTTTGCCATGGTGCCGCTTGAAGGCATGGCCATGGGCGTGCCAGTGATTGCCAGTGACTGCACTTCGCTGCCTGAACTGGTGACGGACAACATCACCGGCTACTTGTTTTCGACGGGCGATTACCAGGCGCTGGCCAACATTCTACTGAACATCAAAAAGCAAAAATTGTTCGAGCTCGGGACCGAAAGCCGCAAGAAAGTGCGCGAGCGGTTCAGTGCGACCTTGATGATTCAGCAAACCTACGACGTGTATTCCGCTCAAACTTATTAAGTAGAAATCAAGATGATGAACGTAACTATTTTGCATGGCTACAGTGCGTCCAACTCGGGCGATGGCCTTCTCGTGGATTTGGCAATCGCCTTGGTGCTGCGAAATTTCGGGCCTGACACTTTAATCAACGTAGTTGCGTCGGACCCCCAATCATTTAGTTATCTTCCCTATAAACGGTATGACGCACCTGTCATGGCGGCTAAAGGATTTGGCCGGGTCAAGGAAGCGGTGTTTCTCAACCAGTCTTACACCGCGCTGGCTGATCTGTTGAGCACCTGTGATTTGATTGTAGGGGTCGGCGGTGGGTACATGCGCTCCAAAAGCGCCTTTGAACATATCAAGCTGAAATTGGGGCATGCCAAGCAACTCGAAACGGCCATCTTGAGCAAGGTGCCGTCGGTTTACCTGCCGCAAAGTATCGGTCCGTTCCATGGCCAGAGCAGCAAGATCGTCGAGCACTACGCCAGTGCCGATGCAGTGTTTGTCCGGGACAACCGTTCTTCAGCCATTTTCGCGGCCCATGAAAACGTGTATCGCGCGCCGGATCTGGCGGTCCAGGCGTTGGCCAAGAAGATCCTGCTGCAACCCAAGTTCACCCGCTGTGCAGCTTCGCCGGCCGTAGTTTGCGTGGTGTTACGCAAACCGCCGCAATGGAGCAAAGACAAGAAAGTCGGCTACGTGGCCAATCTGAAACTTCTTCTGCAGCGATTGCGGGCCAAGAGCAAAGTGGTGTGCGCGGTACAAAGCGCCGTGCGCGGCAACGATGACGGAGCTTTTTATCGTGAACTCGGTATTACCGAGGACCTGCTGCCGTTGAAGGCGACGCTGGCCAAGTATCAGCCCGACCTGGTCATTTCCGTCAGACTGCACGGCGCCATCGAGTCGCTGCTGGCCGGCGTACCGGCGTTCCATATCAGTTATGAGCGCAAAGGCTTTGGCGCCTATGAAGACATGGGCGTGGAAGACTGGGTGATCAATGGTGCAGACATCAACGTCGACACCATCATCGACACTGTCTATGCGCCGAATGCTCTGAGCCGATTCGGTAAAAGACTCACGGACACCTGTAAGGAAATCGAAGCCAAAACGCTGCAGATGGACACTATCATCAAAGGGATTGTTCGATGATATTCCGGCTGTTGCTGCGGGGCGGCGCACTCGGCGCCAAGTTTTTGCTGGTGTTGGCCATTACTCATTATCTGGGCTATGACGCATTGGGCTTTTACGGCGTCGTGGTGGCGGCCTCACTGATAGCCTCGAAGTTTTACAGCGTCGGATTCAGTTCCGAGATCAACCGGCTGATCAGTGTTGGCGGCAGTTCGCGAGGTGTCGTCGATAAGGTGCTGATCCTGTACCTGGCTGTGGGTTTGTTGTTGTCGGTGGTAACGGTCACGCTTTACTCATTGATCGGTGATGTCGAGGCGAGTGCTGCGTTGATCGCTTGCGTGACGCTGTTGTTGCTCAGTGAGCATCTGTCCTTTGAAATCAATTCGTTTGTCTTTTCCGCACAGAAAGCCAACTGGGGCGCGTTGCTGTTCTTCATAAAAACCGGGCTCTGGGCTCTCATTGCCGTGGGCGGACTCATGACGGGCGTCGTGTCTTCCATCGCCAGTGTTCTGTGGTTGTGGGTGGTCACCAACGTGCTGGTGATCCTGGCCGGCTACTTCATTGTGGTTAACGTTCACCGGGAGCGGGAGGTCAGTGCCGTCACCACGGTGTCCGTCTGGAAAGCCGGGCTGCCTTTTTATCTGGGCGGCGGCTTGATTGCGTTGAGCCAATACGCCGAGCGCTTTCTTATTCTGGACATCGAGCCCTACGCGAGCCTTGGCAAGTACGTGTATTCCTGGTCCGCCGCCAATACCCTGCAAGCGCTGTCCTACGCGGTTGTTGCTGTCGTCGGCATTCCCGTGCTCGCCAAGCGCTACAAGAATAATCCACAGGCCCTCACGGTTCGGCAGTTGTTCCTGAATCAATGGGTGCTGCGATCCTTGGTGGTTTCCGGCGCCGTGGCGGTGGCGATCTACGCCTTTTTCAACATCCTGCTGGATTATGTCGATGCAGCTGTTCCGCGGCCGGACAACAGGATTTTAGCGGTGCTGATTTTTTCGTTTGCGCTTCGTGCCATTGGCGACATCGTTTGGGGAGGCCTTATCGCTTCGAAGAACAGTCGAGTGTCATTGGCCAGTGCGGCGATCTGCCTGGTGATTTCGCTGCCCGTCAGCTACGTGCTGATCAAGCACTATTCAATCTATGGCGCGGCGTGGGGCAATGTCTTTTCGATTACGGTGCAACTGGTCGTTATTGCGTTGCTGACTCAGTTTGCCCGGACGAAGGGGACTGTGTAATGGCGTTATCCCTGCCTTCCATCGAGTTTCGCGGCAGAAAACTGGATTCGTCCATTTCCTTCCTGATTCTGTTCTGCGGTCTTTTCCTGTCCATTGCGATGCCGCTGTTGATGCACCGCGATCCTGGCCCTGATGCGATGACCTTGTGGACGTCCTACGCTCGCTCGGACAACTGCAACTTCTGGAATCCGTTTTCGCCAGACCGCTCTTCCTACGAATGTTCCGCCTACCTGTTGCGTCCCACCGGGATCAACCTGGACAACGCGTGGGCCTACGGCATGTTGTGCAACTTGTTCCTGACGTCTATCCCGATCTTCATCTTCAGAAGAATACCGCTGACGATCTTTCTGACCCTGTGCCTGTGGGGCGTGGTCAGGTCGTTTTTTCTGGATAACCTGACCAAGGAAATCATTGTTTCGGTGGCGGTCATCGTCATCCTGTTTTTTTCCTTTTCGAAGCGCTACCGGGCGGGCTTTTTTCTTTCTGCGCTGTTCTATGGCGTGCTGATTCGACCCTACTGGATATTGTTTTCGCTGGTCTGGGTCGGTGTGTGCGTGATGAAGAAGCGTGTATCGCGCTTCAGCTTTTTCGTGATGTTGTTCATGTTCTACCTGGTGATTGCCACCGCGATTCAACTGCTGGTCGGTTATTCGGTGTCGTCCATTCGCGCCAGTAACAACGAACAGCGGACCCTGGGGGAGGAGGGCTCGAAGTCATTGATCGTGTCGTGGCTCAGCGGCGGTGACTTCGTTTCCCAGGCTGTGGACTCGATGAGCATCTTCTTCAGGTTGTCGTTCCCGGTGGAGTTGATCCTGTTGTCTGGACTGGGCCAGATCATCTTTGTCGTGCTGATGATGATGACCTCGTTGTTGATCTTCAAAATGATGACGTCGAGTCACTACAAGGGCTCGTTCATCGAACCGAAAGTCAAAGAGCTGATTGCGATCCCGCTGTCGTTTTTGTTGGTGCAGGGCTTGTTCGAGCCTGACTTCGGCTCGTTCGCACGACACTTCTCCATGGTGGTGCCGGTGCTCTTTCTGGGGCTCGGGCTGCAATTGCGCGCAAGAAAACCCGAGCCGGTTGAATCACGGGTCTTGAACTGAGGTTTGTGCTGTATGCAAAGCAAGAAGAAGTCGTTGGAAATAGAAACCCTCAGAGGCCTGGCGTGTTTGCTGTTGGTGCTCTATCACGTGATCGGGCCGTTGGGCGGCGGATTGAAAATAGATTTGGGGTCGCCGTTTCGAGTGCTGGCTGACTCGATGGTGTACGTCCGGATGCCGCTGTTTACCTTCATATCGGGCTACATCTATTCCATCTACAAAATCAGAGGCAATGATTTTTCCGCTTACTGCACAGGCAAGGTGAGACGGTTGATCGTGCCGTTGTTTTTTGTCGGTGTTCCATTTTCGGTGTTGCAGGCTGTCGCGCCGGGTGTGAACAAGGACGTCGGTTTAATCCAGGCCTTGTTGTCGTTTTATGTGCCGGTTAACCATTTTTGGTTTTTGCAGGCGGTGTTCATCATTTTCATGTTTGTCGGTTTTCTTCAGTGGCGTGGGCTGTTGCAGACGACGACGCGGCTGTACCTGTTGTTCCTGTTTTCAGCGGTGGCGTTCTTGTTGCCGCCCTTTGCGGTCGATGCGTTTGGCATTAATGGCGCGTTCTATTTGCTGCCGTTTTTCGTCACGGGGATGATCTGCCACGAAAAGGTCGCGGTGATAAAGCAATCGCTCAAAGTGATCGGGCCGGTGGTGTTTGTGTTGATCTCCATCGCATTGCTCTACATTGCTGCGGTGGACCGCGAACTGATCGTCGATCGCAGAAGCCTTGTCGGATTACTTGTCGGCTGTGCGTCCTGCGTGGCGCTGCTGTCGAGTGACATGCGTTCAAAAGCACTGATCTGGCTGGGCGGATACTCTTACGCGATCTTCCTGTTTCACGTGTTGTTTGCGGCCAGTTCACGGTTCGCGTTCGGTCGTCTGGGCATTACGGACGACAGCATCCTGGTCATCGGCGGAGTGCTCTGCGGACTGTTGGGGCCGGTACTGTTGTCGAATGTGTTCAGTCGTTTCGCCCTGACGTCCATGCTGTTTCTGGGTGAACGCGCGACCGGTAAAAAGACGCCAACACCCGAGTTGAAAGTGTCTCAATCCTGAGCAGCGTTCAGCGGGTGATTTGATAAGGGATGAGCCAATGGCCTATGTCGATGATGTGCGTCCCGTGCCGGCTCCGGTTGTCGAGGTGCGCAGTTCCAGCGAACGACTTGCCGGGCTGGGCAAGGGTAAAGCAGGGGATGTGCTGGACATCTCGGTGATTGGCGACAGCTACAGCGCCGGGCAGGACTTTTATCTGAACGCCCTGACTCAGCGTTTGGCCAAGGATTTCGGTTTCGCCGGGCCCGGTTATGTCGGGTTCAACCACGGCGCCGCGCTCGGCGGTACCAACGTCAAGTACACCCGCAGCAGCGAGAAGTACTTCAGTGGTGATTGGGACGTTTCCAGGCTAGGCCAAGCGAGCCCGGACAGCCGCACCGTGACCGGCCGTGCGGGGGCCTGGCTTGAGGTGGATTCCAGTCGAACGGCCGTGATCGATACCTCTATTGCCCAAGCCAGATTGCTCTATCTGGGCGACGGTAAAACCAATGAGTTGCGCTATCGGTGGTCACCTTCAGACCCTTGGCAGGCGTTGACGATGGCGGGCTCCGGGGTTCAGGAAGTGCAATTGAGCGTCCCCGCCAGCGCGGATTGGGCGTTAAGGCTCGAAGTGGTGAAGGGTGCGCCGACGTTGTTCGGGTTATGGCTGGCCAATAACCGTGGTGGCGTCAGGGTCTCCAAACTCGCCGCTTCCGGCGCCGCTTCCGCTGACTTTTATAAAGACGACAACCAGTGGCAAACCCAGTGGAAGGCCGTTGTTTCAAAGATACCGGCGGACGTGTACCTGATTATGTTGGGCGGTAACGATCAAGGTTTCGGCGTAAAGCCCCAGGACTATCTGGAGAATATGAAAGGACTGGTACGGATGATTCGCGAGATCCATCCGGCGGCGAGCATCAACGTGATTCTGCGTCAGGACACCACGCGATCCAGTGCCTATCCGATGTCGGATTATGCCCGTGTGCTGGAACCCTGGGCACGTTCGCAGAACATCACGTATTCAAGTTTGCAGTGTGCGTTCGGCCCTGACTTCAAACGCTATGCCAGCGACGGGCCGACCCCGATGATCGGCCCGGACAAGATACATCCCATCCCCGGTTCGGGCGGTCGGCTGATCGCCGATCATCTTTATCGACTGATCGTCGGTGGGGTCGAGGAGCAGGGGTGCGCTGGGGGTTTGAAATAATCGTCACCGCTCAAAATGCTCCAGATGACCCAGCAGCTCTGCGGTTTTCAACGGCATCAGATCCGCATCGCAGCGTGTTTCAATCGTGATCACGACAACCGGGTCGCTGTCGTGGGGGCGAACCCGGAATCGCCAGTCGTTGAATATCATTTTAAGTCCGTTGTGCTCCTCGATATCCAGCGCCTGGTGAACGTACAGGCTCTTCAGGTGAGCGAGCAGGGGAAGCAACTCCTTGACCGGGCGAAGGAGATCGCCCGACGAGGGAAACACCCCGATACGCTCCACCAGCAGGCTGGTGCCCAGCCAGGCCATCACTGCGAAGTTGCTCGCCTTCGGTTCGATGTCTGCCGAGCGTTTTGCGGTGGTCATAGTGGCCTGCCTGGATGAATGGGTTCGATGACGGATGCGCAGGGTGAGCAGTGCTTAAAGACCGTTGAGGTACAGCTGCTCATAGCAAAAATTGGTCGCGTCGATATAGCCTTCCGCACCACCGCAATCAAAGCGCAGGCCTTCAAACTTGTAGGCCAGCACGCAGCCATTTTGCGCCTGCTTCATCAGTGCGTCGGTGATCTGGATTTCGCCACCCTTGCCCGGTTGCGTGTCGGCGATCAGGTCGAAGATGTCCGGGGTCAGAATGTAGCGGCCGATGATTGCCAGGTTGGACGGCGCATCCTCAGGGGCCGGCTTCTCGACCATGCTGTTGACCCGGTAGATCCCTTCGGAAATCAGTTCGCCGGCAATGACGCCGTACTTGTGCGTCTGATCACGGGGGACTTCTTGAATGGCCACGATCGAGCAGCGGAATTTTTTGTAGAGCTTGATCATCTGCGCCAGGACGCCGTCGCCTTGCAGGTTCAGGCACAAGTCATCGGCCAGCACGACGGCAAATGGTTCATCGCCGATCAAGGGGCGCCCGCTGAGAATCGCGTGGCCCAGGCCTTTCATTTCGACCTGGCGGGTGTAGGCGAAAGTGCAGGTTTCAATCAACTCGCGGGTGCCGGCCAGAAACTTCTCTTTTTCGGTGCCGCGAATCTGGTGTTCCAGTTCATAGCTGATATCGAAATGGTCTTCCAGTGCACGTTTGCCCCGGCCAGTCACAATTGCCATGTGCTGCAAGCCGGCATCTCGAGCTTCTTCAACGGCGTATTGAATTAAAGGCTTGTTGACGATCGGCAGCATTTCCTTTGGCATTGCTTTGGTAGCAGGCAAGAAGCGCGTGCCATAGCCAGCGGCGGGGAACAAGCATTTACGAATCATAGATATTTCCTGGAAAGTCATTGTTCACAGATCACAAAAGACGGAACTGTGAATATCGATGTAATACAGCGTTTGTACTTTAATACCCCAGCAGTGGTTTCATGGCAATTAGTGGCACGCTTGTAACTTTGTAAATGTTATTAGTTGTCGGTCCTGCACGGTTTTAGTTATTTTTGGTCGGTCTCTGTTAATAGTGTTAGTTGGGGTGAGGTGCTAATAAGTAGTGGGCGTCACTGTGTGATGTGTGCCGGAGGTTATATACCCGGCGCCGGACAGTTGAACACTTAAATACCCCCACTATGGACCGCTCTATGAAGATTCTGGTAACGGGTGGAACCGGTTATATCGGTTCTCACACCACACTTGCGCTGCTTGAAGCGGGCTTCGAAGTGGTCGTGCTGGACAACCTGTGCAACAGCTCTGACGCCGCGCTGCACGCGGTAGAAGCCATCTGCGGGAAATCCGCGTTAATGATTCACGGGGACGTGTGCGACAGACCCTTGCTGGACCGGATTTTTCAGCAGCATTCCATTGATGCCGTTCTGCATTTTGCCGGCCTCAAGGCTGTCGGCGAGAGCGTGCGCAAGCCGCTTGAATATTACGAATCCAACGTCTGCGGGAGCATCACGCTGTGCCAGGCGATGGCCGCGGCCGGTGTGTTCCGGCTGGTGTTCAGTTCGTCGGCCACGGTGTACGGCGCGCCCGAGCAAATGCCGATTCGCGAGGATTTCCCCACGGGCACGCCGACCAATCCTTACGGGCAATCCAAGCTGATCATCGAAAACGTGTTGCGTGACCTGTGCGCGGCAGAGCCGAAATGGAGCATCGCGCTGTTGCGTTACTTCAACCCGATCGGCGCTCACGCCAGTGGGCATATGGGTGAAGATCCTAGCGGGATTCCCAATAACCTGGTGCCTTACATCAGCCAGGTCGCAGTCGGCAGTCTGCAGGAACTGTCGATATTCGGCGACGATTACCCCACGGTCGATGGCACCGGCGTGCGCGACTATATTCATGTGGTGGACTTGGCGGACGGGCATCTCAAGGCACTGCAATCGATCTCGACGCGCAGCGGAATCAATGTCTGGAACCTCGGCACCGGCGATGGTTACAGCGTGCTGCAGGTGGTACGGGCATTCGAGCAGGCCTCGGGGCGGTCGGTGCCTTATCGCGTGATGCCGCGCCGCTCGGGCGATGTCGCCGAGTGTTGGGCCGATTCCTCCAAGGCGCAGAAGGAACTGGGTTGGAAGGCCACGCGCAGTTTGCAGGAAATGATGACGGACACCTGGCGCTGGCAATCGAACCATCCCAGGGGATACCTCGATCAAGGCTGATAGGCGTGCGTTCAACGCGGTGTTTTCAGCCCGATTGTTATATCCGGCAGTGATGTTAATTAAGGTCGGGAAAATTGACTGGAAACAGCACCGGCAAGTCCGTAGATATAAAGAACACGCCGGAAGGAGTTTGATATGAAAAAGATAATGCTAATTGCCTTGTTGTCCATGACGAGCGGCTGGGCACTCGCCGCGGAAGAGGCGCTCACCCTGGACACTAAAGTTGTGGGTGACGTGACGGCTGGCCAAGCGGCGCTGGCCAGCACCGCATTGGTGGCCGCTGCCGTGGCCGCGTCCAACAGCGGCGGAAGTTCCAATGGCGGAACAACCGGCAGCACCGGGACAACGGGCACTACCGGGACGACCGGCACAAGTAACTGATAAATATCGCAGGTGTCATACAAGATTGCCCGGCTAACACTGGGCGATCTTGTTTTGGGTTTGCCCTTGAATAGCGTAGTGCCATTATGATTCGTAGTGTTCCATTTTTAATGCTGGCAAGTATTGCTTTGCAAGGTTGTATGTTTTCTCCGGGTCAACATCTGAGTACCAGCGAGATTACGCGTGAAGGTGCCAGCGAAAGCAGTCGGGTCGAGCTTATTCCGATTACTCCCAAGCTCATCGCCATGGACAGGGCCACGCAGAAACATGAGTCACTGCCCGCAGAATTGTTGACCCCGCCCGAGGAGTACCGCATCGGTAACAACGATGTCTTGTACATCACGGTATGGGATCACCCGGAACTGACCGCCCCCTCGGGGGCGCAACAGCAAATCGATGCCAACGGCCGCCTGGTTCGTTCCGACGGCACGCTCTATTACCCCTACATCAAAGAAGTCCAGGCCGCCGGCAAGACCGTCCAGCAACTGCGATCCGATATCGCCGAGAAGTTGTCGACTTTCATCTCGGACCCGCAAGTGGATGTCGCTGTGCTGCGCTTTGCCAGTCAGAAAGTAGTGGTCTCGGGCGCCGTATTGAAAGCCGGTCCGCAAGCGATTTCCACCAATGCGCTCAATGTGGTCGAAGCCTTGGGTTCGGCCGGCATCGACCCGGTGAATGCCGACTTGTCCGGATTGCTGTTGACGCGCAACGGGCGGGTGTACCCGCTGAATCTCGATGCGATCAATCAACAGGATGCCGAGCTGCAAAAGGTCTACCTCAAGGGCGGCGACCAGTTGTACCTGCCGTACAACGACAGCAAAAAGATTTACGTGATGGGCGAGGTCAATCAGCCGCGCGCGTTGACCTTCAGGACCCGCACCATGAACCTGTCTGACGTCATCGGCTCGGTCGGTGGCCTGAACCAGACCACGTCGAACGGCAACGCCGTATACGTCATCCGGGGTGTGGAAAACCTTGATGTAGAACCTGCAAAAATCTATCAGTTGCAAGCTGAGTCGCCGTCCGCCATGGCGCTCGCCACTCACTTCGATGTTCGCCCGCAAGACATTGTCTACGTGGGCCCTGCCAACGTCACCCGCTGGAACCGCTTCATCAGTCAGTTGGTGCCATCCGCCTCGATTCTCGGTATGGGCGCAGCGGCACAAAACAATTTAAGTGAAGCCAACAGCAGATAAGGCCTGGTCCCACTGTGAGAACGTTGAACGTTAGCGTCTGCTTGATGGCGGCCTTGCTGTTGTGTGGATGTAATCCCCTGATGAAGGCCACGCTGGCGAACTTCAAAGCCGTGGCCAGCGGACCCGACGACCTGGAACTGACCCCGGCCCAAGTGGCCGAGGTTCGATACCCCCAACTCAAGTTGACCACCCCGTCCGGCGTCGGGGTGTTGGCAATGGTGCGCGCCCGAGGCGACTTGCAGTACTGGGTCGCGTCCGGCAAGCAAGTGCTGATGCTGCGCGATGGACTGGCGGTTCGCAGTGTCGGTCTGGGCTTTGCTGGTGATCTGGACGGGACCCGTTTTGACGCGGTCTCGCCGTTCAGGCAAGGCCTTCATCGGCTGCCCGACGGTTACACCAGCCAGCGCTGGATCGATCTCTATCACGGCTACGAAGTGGGAGTAGCGGTGAACAGTCGCTTCACCCGCCAAGCCATGGAAACCATCAGGATTCTGGACAAGGAATACGCTGTGCTGCGTGTCGATGAGCAGATTGATGCGCCGGCGATCGGCCTGCGCGCGACTAATCATTTTTGGGTCGATCCCGACAGTGGTTTCATCCTGCAAAGTGAGCAGCAACTGACGACGCAATTGCGGGTGAAGATCGTGCAGTTGACCGCTGAACGCGGGGCGGTCCGTTGAAGCTTTCAAAGGTGTTATGCACGTGTCTGTTGTGGGTCGCGGGAGGCACGAGTCAGGCGGCGGTCAGCGTCGATGGCGACGTCGGCCATCCGGGGCCGGTCGACCTGCAACCCGGTGGCCGCGCGCTGGATGTGATGCGCTTGGCGCGGCCCAATCCTGAAGGCTACTGGCTGGCGGCGGCCTGGCTGCGACGGTCGCTGCTCGAAGAGCAGACCCGGCTCAAAGCCGGCGTCTTGTTCGATTTGAAAGTGCTGCAGCGCACAGCGTTGCTCTTTGATCGCCCCAGCCGCGCGGCACTGGCGCTGCAGATGTACGAGCACGTCAGTCGCTTGCCGGTGACCGGGCGTCAGGTGGCCGTGCTGGACCCGGTCGCGGTCGAGGTTGGGTTCGCGCGCAACTTTCGCCTCGATGACGGCGACAGCCTGATCTACCCGATGCGTTCGAATGTGGTTGAAGTGTTGGGCGCGGTCGCCGAACCGTGCGAGCTCGCGTATCGCCCGATGCAAGAGGCTCGTGATTACTTGCAAGCGTGTTCTCCGCTGAGCGGCGACGCCGAAGCCGATTACCTGTGGATCATTCAGCCCGATGGCATCACCCGACGGGTCGGCATCGCGCCGTGGAATCGCGAAAGCGGTCAGGTGCCTGCCGCGGGCAGCAAGATCCTGGTCCCCGTCAAAAACGATGATCTTAATCCGCCTATACCTGAACTGAATCAGCAGTTGGCCGAATTTCTTGCCACGCAACTGGCTGAGGTGGTTCCTTGAATTTACGTTTTGCAGCAGTGTTGTTATTGCCGTGTGGTCTGGCTCACGCAGAGCCGCGATTGACTCAGAGTGATTTCGGCGGCGTGGGCTTGATGCAGACGCCGACCGCCCGAATGGCCCCGGCCGGCGAGTTGAGTGTGAACGCCAGTCGGACCAGCCCCTACAGTCGCTACAGCGTTTCATTGCAGCCGTTTGAATGGCTGGAAGGCTCGTTTCGCTACACCGCCATCACCAACCGCAGGTACGGTCCCGAATCGTTGAGCGGCGACCAGAGCTATAAAGACAAGGCCGTGGACCTCAAGGTGCGCCTGTGGCAAGAAACCCACTGGGCACCTGATGTGGCCCTGGGTTTTCGCGACGTGGGCGGCACAGGTCTGTTCTCCAGCGAGTTCCTGGTCGCCAACAAACGCTATGACGACTTCGATTTCAGCGCGGGCATTGCCTGGGGCTATATCGGCAATCGAGGCGATTTCGAAAACCCGTTGGGTTGGGCGGATGATCGCTTCAAGACCCGGCCGGACGGCGAGGGCACCGGTGACGTCAACACCAATGCCTATTTCCGTGGACGTCCCTCGTTGTTTGGCGGCGTGACCTACCAGACTCCCTGGGAGCCGCTCAGCCTGAAACTCGAGTACGAAGGCAACGACTATAAAAACGAACCGAAGGACAACGTGATCAAGCAAGACTCGCCCATCAACCTGGGCGCGGTGTTCAAGCTGACCGATTCGGTTGATCTGAGCGCTGGCTGGGAACGCGGCAATACTGCGATGTTCGGCATCACCTTGCACACCAACTTCGTCAGCCGCAAGGCGCCGGCCAAGACTTACGATCCGCCGGCGGAGCGTCTGCCGGCACACGCACCCAACACGGCGCCGGACCAGGTCAATTGGGCCAACGTGTCGCAACGATTGCAGAAAAACGCCGGCTACAACGTCGAGCGCATTACCCAGCGCGGCTCAGAGTTGTTTGTGTATGGCGAGCAGACGAATTATTTCTATGCGGCAAAAGCGGTCGGCCGCGCCAGCCGGATTCTGGACAACAGCGTCAACGACGACATCGACTGGTTCACCCTGGTGAACAAGCGCTACGACATGCCGCTGGAGGAAACCAGCGTGCCGCGCGAGACCTTTCGCGAAGTGGTCAACAATGAGGAGACGCTACAAACCCTGCACCGCAGCACCGAGGTCAATGCGGCGATGCCCCATACCGAGACCACGCTCTATACCGCAGCGCGTGATCCGTTCAACTACGGTGTCGGGCTGGGCTACAAACAGAACATCGGTGGCCCCGATGGTTTGCTCTATCAATTGAGCGTCGATGCGGACGCCGAGTATCGCTTCACGCGCAACACTTGGTGGAGCGGCATGCTCAGCGCCAATCTGGCGAACAACTACGACCACTTCACCTACGACGCGCCAAGTGGCTTGCCCCGAGTGCGCACCGACCTGCGCAAGTACCTGACGACCTCTGACGTCACCATGCCGACGTTCCAGCTCAGCCATGCCGAGCAGCTCGATAAAGACCTGTTTGGCATGGTCTACGGCGGTTATTTGGAATCGATGTTCGCCGGCGTTGGCGGTGAGGTGCTGTTTCGTCCGACGGGCCAGCGCTGGTCGGTGGGCGCGGACCTGAACTACGTGCGTCAGCGCGAGTTCAATCAGGGCTTTGGCCTGCGGGATTACTCGACCGTGACAGGCCACATCACCGGCTACACAGATTTGCCTTTTGATACCCAGGCAGCCGTCAGCGTTGGACGTTACCTGGCTCGGGATTGGGGCACCACGATCGACCTGTCGCGGGAGTTTGCCAATGGCGTGCGATTCGGTGCCTGGGCCACGTTGACCACTGCAACCACAGCAGAATATGGCGAAGGCAGCTTCGACAAAGGCATCTACCTTTCGATTCCTTTTGACGAACTCATGAGCATGTCGACGATGCGTCGAGCGAATATCGTCTGGTCACCCCTGACCCGGGACGGTGGCGCGCGGCTCAATCGCAGCTACTATCTACACTCCATGACCGATAGCCGTGACAGCGACATGTTCTACCGCAACTTCGACAAGATCACTGAGTGAAAGCGAGCGGGCTACAGGGCGATCAGTGCTGTAGCTCGCGATGCATTCAACCGTAAGGGCCATGCCCTGAAGGTCGTACGGTAAAGCCTCTTCTGTGCAGCGTTCGCTGCGTTATCCCGCCCCACTGAGAACCGTCAGCCAGATCCCTCGGCAGCGGTCTAGTCACGCTCGGTCAATGGTCTTGATAGGTCGGCAAAGCTTGATAGACGCCCACGAAAAAGGGGACTTGCGTCCCCTTGTCATTCTGCTGCGCCCGGTCACCAAGCCATCAATAGATGTCTTTGGAGAGCAGGGTGAACGGTGTCTTCACCAGGATCTTCAGGTCCAGCCACAACGACCAGTTGTTGATGTACTTGAGGTCGATTTCCACGCGTTTCTGCATCTTGTCGAGGGTGTCGGTCTCGCCGCGGCATCCGTTGATCTGAGCCAGGCCGGTAATCCCCGGTTTGATTCGGTGACGGGCCATGTAGGCGAGAATTTTTCCGGAGTAGTAATCGTTGTGCGCAACCGCGTGCGGACGTGGACCCACCAGGGCCATATGGCCTTGCAGCACGTTGAACAGTTGCGGCAACTCATCCAGCGAGGTACGGCGGATAAACCTTCCGACCGCGGTGATCCGCGAGTCGTTTCGACTGGCTTGTTTGACTTCATGGTCGTCGTGCACGCGCATCGAGCGGAACTTCCAGACCTGGATCACCTTGCCATTCCATCCGTGACGGTCCTGTTTGAAGAACACCGGCCCTGGAGAGTTGAGTTTCACGGCCAGGGCAATCAGCAACAGCAGGGGGCTGAGCAGGACAATGGCCAACAGCGCCACGCTCTTTTCCAACAGGCTTTTACTCAGTGCGGCGGTGGGCTGGCTGGTCAGTGGGCTTTCGTTCAAGTAGATCGCCGGCAAACCGTCCACGACCCGTACCGAGTGATTGAGCAGCGTCAGGCTGTTCAAATCCGGCACCCAGACCACATCGACATTGGCCCCCAGCAGATCGATGTACATGGCTTCGATTTTTGCCGCTTCGCTCAGGGGTAGTGTTATGTACAAACGACGGATGTCGTGGGCTTTTATCAACTCCAGCAGTTGTTCCTGAGGACCGACGATACGCGGTGCCCCCAAGCCCAGCGGAAGCGTGGTGTCCGTGCTGACCAAACCCACCAGCGGAAAGTGCTCAAGGCTGCGCAGCTTTCTGGCGAGCCCCAATGCCAACTCGCCTGTGCCGACGATCAGGGTTTTATGCTCGCTCTGAAGTGACCGTTGATAGTATTGCGAGAATCCATGCAATGGCACGTACAGCAGCGCTTGCCCGAGGTAACCGACTGCCGCCCATACCAGGATGATCTCGCGTGAAAACAGCTCATCAGCCTTGCAGATAAACGCCACGCAGGCCAATGCCGCGAGTGTCATTGACCAGCCCATCAGCAAACGTCCCAATCCCGCCAGGTAGTTGTCCTTCTTGGCATAGACGCCACACCATGTATAAGCGGGTACCGAGGCCAATACCGTCAGAATGGCGCAGACTCGATAATAAAACTCCAGCGTTCCGGTCTGGTAATAAACCAATAAAAACAACAGGGCCGTTACATAGCCCTGACCCAATGCCCACTGTCCCCAGAAGGTCAGTCCTTTGAGGTGGGTATTTCGATTGATACGAAGATTGTTAACCATGCGATATCCCCAAAATACGTCCATTTGCGCGTCGACAGACAACAGCCAAAGTTGATAAATCAGCGTTATTGTTTTTATAGGATGGCGCCGCGTTGACGATCGAAACGCCACTGTGCGGCGCGCTCGTCAGTGAATAGATTAATTGATCGATCTAAAAGCAGTCTGACGACTTCTAACGGAGTGTTAGTTGCTGTTTCTATTGCGATTTATGAACGGTGTTAGAAATGGTCGATAATTAAAGAGGGGGCGCAAGGCCGGTCGGTATGAAATAAATCAGGGGCATGAAGGGGGTAGAGTCATGAAGTGCTTTCTTATTTTTGTAGTGCACTATCAAAAGGATTGTTAGTCGCTCAGATGTTATTTTTCCCTCGGGTGATTTTCTGTATCAGGCAATAGCCACGGTTTCGAACTGCGCGGAAAAGGCGCTCGCCATTACTGGCATTTTTAAATTTTTCCTGTAATCGACTGAGGCACATTTCGAGACCGCGATAGTGCTCGGGTTCTCTGCCAATGCTGCGAATCAGATCATCTTTGCTGACCACTCGATCATCATGGTGGAGCATTTTCTCGACCAGCGTCGCCTCAAGACCGGTCAAGACAATCTCGACATCATCTTTGATCAGCGCGCCATTACCGTTGCTCAGTTGCCAGGCGTCCGAGCACGGATAGTGAGCTTTCACATTCATTGAGACGGACTCGTCCCGAGTGTCACCTGTCGGTGAAGTGATGTTATTAAAAGATGTGTCGGATTGCGCGGCTAACCACTCGGACTCAAATGTCGAGAGTATGCGCTGAGTGTCATGTTTGATAACAGGCGGGACATTTATGTCCAGATGAGGGGAGATAAACTCCATGAGTTTGGGCGTTGAAGAGGGAAGGGTAACACCTTCGACAAACATTTTTGCCTGTGACGTGCCGAATGAGTTATATCGCTCGCTCGAGAGTAAGGCTTCAAGCTCAAGTTGTAATGCCGGGCTGTGGGTAACGACGACAAAGTATTTTCTGGGGAGGGGTGTACTGCTTTCCATGTCTCTCTCCTGAAGGGTACGCTCGATTTCAGTTTAATAGGATGTCGGCAGGGGAGTAATGGCTCCCTTGAAAGTATTCAAACGGCAATGCGCGAGCCAGTATATGGCTAGCAGCTTGCTCCACTCTGTCCGCAATAAATGCAACTTTTGTGGTATGCGTCAGCATCGTCATGCGTTCGTGGAGTCGATTGAAAAGTTCTGGGTTGCCAGTGAGTTTAAGACTCAAGTCTAGGGTTGAAAGCGGGATCTTTATATAGTCGAATAAATTCAGGGTTGTAAACATCTCGATACTTTCATCGTCGATGTTGTAATTGTCGAAGGCGATTTCAATGCCGTGATCTTTCAACAGGTACAGGTTGTTGAGGATTTTCTTTTTTTCGACGAAGCTGACCGCCGAGAGGGGTAGCTCATTGAGTGCGATCACCAGCGTCTGGCCAAGATTTCCCAGCGCATCGCCGCACTGGATCAGCTCTTCAGCGAGGGCGGAGCTGGCGAGATCCGACTGCCTGACGCAGACGAATCGACGGCTCAGGTACTTGCTTTCGCTTGAGGTATTGCGATCTTTAAGCGAGCAGGCAATCTGCCGGGTTTGCGTGAGTACTTCACTGTAAAGTCCGCTCATCGGGTTCACCCGTGCAGGAGTGGGCTGAGCCTGAAGGTCGTCAAACTGTATTCTGATCTCGCTGCCAAAAGGGCAGTCATCGCGAGTGAGGATCAATTGTCGAGACAAATAATGACTCGCAGGATAGACGTAAGACGCGCTCCCCGGTGCGTTCATAATGCAATAACTCCCTTGCTTGTTAACTCGTCAAGCGGTCGCGATCAGACCCCTGATTAGACGATATCCATGACCACGAATACTTTGAATGGCGTTGGTGCCGTACATGCCTTTTATTTTGCCGCGAAGGCGGCTTATCGATTTTTCCAAGGCTCTTGGGTCATAAAAATTTATATTTAGCCCCATGATTCTGGCGATTTCGTCGTGGCTCAATATTTGGTTTCTGGTTTCAGAAAATGCTTCAAGAATTTTCATTTCGGGAAACGAAACGTCCAGCTTTTTATAATCTCCAATCAGGCACATGCGCGTCGGATCGAGAAGCAAGCTGTGCTTCTTCTGCCACTCTGCACTGTCGAAAAAATCAGCAAGTACGTCGCAGTTTTCACTCGGTAAAGTCGTGAATTTAACGCAGTGGTCGGCGCCGGCAAGATAATATTTCATCTTGTTGTAAGTGCCTTTTCCTGTGATCGCTACAAATATGATACTGGCCTGGTTGTGGGCGCGAATACTTTCTACCAGCGCAAGGCTTTCAATAAACACCTGGGGGCTGTCAATCACAATGAAGATTGCGCGATACGAATGAGTATTCCTGTTTTTTCTAAATGGGTTGTTGTAGCACATTGTATCGACGGGTATATCACGGGCAATGTGGCTGGCAACTAAAGTTCTAAAATCCTCTGCTATTGAATGGGTCCGCCCCATGGTGAGAATGCCTGGCACCTCCTTCACGTGGTTGTGGCGGGTCGTCGTTATTTTCCCTGTAAGCATCATGCTTTGACTCGGCTGGGTGCTGACATTTGGATGTTAAAGCACCAATTCTCATTTGTGACTGACAATTGGTAACATTTCACGGAATTTTCCAGCGGTCATCACATATTTTTTAACATTGCAGGGGGCTACGACGTGATTCTTCGCGGTTCCGGCATGCAGCACGTGGATGGCAAAAGAGTGTCATTGTGCCATCTTTTTTCGTGATCTCTCGCTTTTCCAGAACAATGAACGTTACACGCGGCTCACACATTCAGTTACATACCGATTTCCAAGGACGTTAATAATGGCCACGGCAGGTCTAGTTGGAAGAGAGGTTTTGGCGTTTCTTCGGCTCCCCTATAACTCGTGTTTGTTGTTATATAACATCCCTCTTGATAAGGGGTGGCTGGACATTTAATAACATTAAGTTTTAATACGTGGCTGGATGCGTTTTAATTTCTCGTTGGCGACACATCTTAAGCAGATCAGTTGATGTGCTTTTGTCAGTGAGAGGAACTAATGGATTTTTGGACGACAGTGGCGGTATTGATATTGGGTGTGGTCGAAGGGCTGACGGAGTTTTTGCCCATATCAAGTACAGGGCACCAGATTATTGTCGCGGACTTACTCGACTTCGGCGGTGAACGTGCGATGGCGTTCAACATCATTATTCAACTGGGCGCCATTTTGGCGGTCGTCTGGGAGTTTCGGCGCAAGATCTTCGAGATTATCAAAGGCTTGCCAACGCAACATAACGCGCAACGTTTTACTTTCAACGTATTGATCGGCTTTATACCGGCTGTTGTCTTGGGCGTATTGTTCGCCGACAAGATTCATGAATATTTGTTTAACCCAATTACCGTCGCGGTGGCTTTGGTTGTAGGCGGTATCGTCATGTTGTGGGCAGAACGGCGGGAGCACGTGGTGTATGTCGACCATGTTGACGACATGCGCTGGACTGACGCGCTTAAAGTCGGCTTCGCCCAATGCCTGGCGATGATACCGGGCACCTCGCGTTCCGGCTCGACCATTATCGGTGGGCTGCTGTTCGGCCTGTCACGCAAGGCCGCCACCGAATTCTCATTCTTCCTGGCCATGCCAACCATGGTCGGTGCGGCGATCTACTCAGGCTACAAGTACCGGGATCTATTCCAGGCCGCTGACCTGCCAGTCTTTGCCCTGGGTTTCGTGACCGCGTTCTTTTTCGCCATGATCGCCGTGCGCGGCTTGCTCAAGTTCATCGCCAGCCACAGTTACGCCGCATTCGCCTGGTATCGGATCGTCTTTGGGTTGTTGATTCTGGCTACATGGCTGTTCGGTTGGGTCAACTGGACTGAAGCTGCAGCGCTCTGACACTAACCACCAGGCTGTCGATCAACAGCCTGGTGGTAACGCGGATAGTTTTTAACGCCCTTCAAGCAGCGCCGCTGCCTGATCCAGCAACGCCAAAGGCTCTTTCGCCTTGTGAATATCCACCGACAACAATTGCCGGAACTTGCGCGCCCCCGGAAATCCGGTGCCCAATCCCAGTACATGTCGGGTGATGTGGTGCATCGAACCACCCGCATCAATGTGCGCGGCGATATAAGGGCGCAACTGGGCCAGCGCTTCGGCCCGACTGATCACCGGGGCTGTACTGCCGAACAGTTGCTGGTCCACTTCAGCCATCACATAAGGATTGTGATAAGCCTCACGACCCAACATCACGCCGTCAAACGTCTGCAAATGCGCATGACAGGCCTCCAGCGTCTTGATTCCGCCGTTGAGAATGATCTCCAACTCCGGAAAGTCCGCCTTCAGCCGTGCCGCCACGTCATAACGCAACGGCGGAATGTCACGGTTTTCCTTCGGCGACAGCCCCTCCAGAATCGCAATCCGCGCATGCACGGTAAAACTCGTGCACCCGGCATCCCGAACCGTGCCGACGAAATCACACAGCTGCTCGTAACTGTCGCGCCCGTTGATCCCGATCCGATGCTTTACCGTCACCGGAATCGACACCGCATCGCGCATCGCCTTCACACAATCGGCCACCAACTGCGGATGCCCCATCAGGCACGCACCAATCATGTTGTTCTGCACCCGATCACTCGGGCAGCCGACATTCAGATTGACCTCGTCATAACCATGTTCCTGAGCCATGCGCGCGCACGCGGCCAGGTCCAGCGGAACGCTACCGCCAAGTTGCAGCGCAAGCGGGTGCTCGGCTTCGTTATGTCGCAGGAAACGCTCGTGATCGCCGTTGAGCAACGCGCCGGTGGTGACCATTTCGGTGTAGAGGAGCGCGTGTTTTGAGAGCAGGCGCAGGAAGAACCGGCAGTGGCGGTCTGTCCAATCCATCATCGGCGCAACACTAAACCGCCGAGACAGCGCAGTGCTTGTGTTTTGTGGGGTTGTCACAGTTTTAGCTAGCATTTTTCTCTGCGCATTCTGGGTCGTTTTCAGGCGTCTTTAGTCCGCCTGAAAACAAAGGGTCACCAGTTTACCAAGAGTGCCGGACATTCGCCCGCAAACAGGCCGCCCCGGCACGGGAACGTACAGCTGAAACGGCCAAATCATCAACAGCGCCCGTTAACTGTCGCTCCAGGCACCCAACGTCGACTCAACTCATATCAGGAGACATGCCTCGGCATGTCTTCCAAAGACTCTCCACGTAGAGCGTTCAGCACTAGCGAAAAGGCGGGTGTTGGCAAGCGACGACTTGGGTAGTACAGGTGATAACCCGAAAACAGAGGGCACCAGTCCTCCAGGACGCGTACCAGGCGGCCATCCTCAAGATGCGGTGCAAATTCTTCTTCCGGCAAGTAGGCGATACCCAAGCCGTTGACTGCCGCCGCCGGGACATGGGCGCTGGTGTTCACAATGACCTGGCCCGTGACACGCACGTTGAGCTTTCGACCACGCTTTTCGAATTCCCAGGCGTCAACTCCGCCAAGGGTTGGATAGCGTATGTCGATGCATTGGTGATTCACCAGATCCTGCGGTTTTTTGGGCATGCCCTTGCGTGCGAAATACGCAGGCGATGCCACAGCGGCCATCCGTACCTGAGGTCCGATTGGAGCGGCGATCATATCTTTATCGACGGTGTCACCAAATCGGATGCCCGCATCGAAGCGGTCAGCGACGATGTCCCGGAAGCCATAGTTGATATCAAACTCAACCTTGATGTCAGGGTATTCGAGGAGCAGTGGAGTGAGTCGCGGAAGCAGGATGGTCTTCAGGACAAAATCTCCGCAGGTAATGCGCACCGTACCTGCAGGCTTGTCACGAAGCTCCGTCAAAGCATCCAGCTCTAACTCGATTTCGTCGAAACGATGACCGATGGCCTGCATCAGGCGTTCACCTGCGCTGGTCGGCGAAACGCTACGAGTGGTGCGCGTAAGCAGGCGAATTTTCAGCCGTTTTTCAAGTGCGGAAATCGTCTGGCTCAGGGCGGACTGCGTGACACCCAGATGGGCGGCCGCTCGGGTAAAGCTGCCTTCTCTGGCGACCGTCACAAAGGCCAGAAGGTCGTTCAGGTTATGTCGTGACATCGAAGCCCGCCTATCCGGATTGATTAGCTGTGCTTATAACTTCAACAAGCTTTCATTAGATTATCAAGCATGACGTATTCCCAGAGAATAGGGCAAGCCTCGCCTGTCGCTACAGGTATTGCTCATACCACTCGCTGATTCAGACCCTGGAAAGCAGGTCGATCAGCACCTACTCACTGATGGAAGCACCTCATGAGAAACCTGGTTTTGTTGCTCGGCCTTCTGATGGCGTCGCTCTGCGCACTGGGAGCAGACATGTCCAACGGAGCCGATAATTTTTACAAAAGCGAGAAGGTCACGATGCAAAAGGTGACCTTCAAAAATCAGTACCGGATGAACACGGTAGGCAATCTGTTTGTCCCTAAAGATCTGAAGCCCGGTAGCAAAAGTGCGGCAATCATCGTTGGCCATCCCATGGGGGCGGCCAAAGAGCAAAGTTCGAACCTGTATGCCCAGAAACTGGCGGAGCAGGGCTTCGTGACACTTGCTATCGATCTGTCGTTCTGGGGCGAAAGTGAGGGGCAACCGCGCAATGCGGTTGCGCCAGACATCTATGCTGAAGACTTCAGTGCTGCAGTGGATTACCTCGGCACACAGACATTTGTTGATCGCAATCGCATAGGCGTCCTGGGCATTTGTGGTAGCGGCGGCTTCGTCATTAGCGCGGCCAAGATCGACCCTCGGATGAAGGCCGTTGCCACGGTCAGCATGTACGACATGGGCGCAGCCAACCGAAACGGCTTGAAGCATTCCGTCACTGTCGAGCAGAGGAAGCAAGCTATCGCCGCTGCTGCCGAGCAGCGATATGTCGAGTTCACAGGTGGCGAAACCCAGTACACCAGCGGAACGGTCCATGAGCTCACTGACACATCCAACCCCATCGAGCGCGAGTTCTACGATTTCTACCGCACACCACGCGGTGAGTTCACACCCAAAGGTCAGTCACCGTTACTGACCACTCATCCGACGCTCACCAGCAACGCCAAGTTCATGAACTTCTATCCGTTCAACGATATCGAGACGATCTCGCCGCGCCCAATGCTGTTCATTGCCGGTGAAAATGCTCACTCGCGTGAGTTCAGTGAAGAGGCCTATCGACTGGCCGGCCAACCCAAAGAGCTTGTCATCATTCCAGGTGCAGGCCACGTGGATCTCTATGACCGGGTCGATCTTATTCCGTTTGCCAAGCTGACCTCGTTCTTCCGAACCCACCTTAAGTGACCAAAAGACGATTCCGACGCCACGTGCTCCTTGCTGGCGTTGGAGCTTTTCGTGTTGGAGAAAATCATGAGCAGCACCACCTTTCCTATCCAGGCCGCGAGTCGACAGGTATGGGGAGCCGTCCTCGCGATGTCTCTGTGCGCCTTTGCCCTGGTGACTTCGGAGTTTCTGCCGGTGAGCTTGCTCACACCGATTGCGACTGATCTTGCCCTGACGGAGGGGCAGGCCGGACAAGCGATTTCCATCTCAGGCCTCTTCGCGGTCGTCACCAGTCTCTTCATCTCTTCAGTCATCCGTCGACTCGACCGAAGGCCCGTTTTGCTTTTCCTGACCGGCTTGATGATTGCCTCAGGCGCGCTCGTCGCCTTTGCCCCGAACTACTCGACACTGATGGTGGGCCGAGCCATTTTGGGAATCGCTATTGGTGGCAGTTGGTCGATGTCGACTGCCGTCATGATGCGGATTGCACCTGAGCATTTTGTGCCTAAGGCTATCGCTTTGATTCAGGGCGGCACGGCACTCGCAACGGCTGTCGCGGCTCCCATTGGCAGTTACATGGGTGGGCTGATCGGCTGGCGAGGTGCATTTTTCTGCGTGGTTCCACTCGCCGCGTTGGCGCTCTGTTGGCAAGCATTTACGTTGCCGAAAATGCCTGGGCAAAATGAGTCTGGCTCCGTAACGGATGTGTTTCGGCTACTGGCTAACGCCAAAGTCTCGCTGGGCATGGCCGCAGTGGCATTTTTGTTTATGGGGCAGTTCGCGTTGTTCACCTATCTGCGTCCATTCCTGGAGTTGGTGACCCGCGTTGATGTGTCTGGACTCTCCCTGCTATTGCTGATTATCGGAATGGCCGGATTGCTGGGCACCATGGTGATCGGCTCGGTGTTGAACACAAGTCTTCATCGAGTGCTGATGATCATCCCATTGTTGATGTCGGGGATTGCTGCGGCGCTACTCGTATTTGGCAGCTCGATGTGGGCGACCGCCGTCCTGCTGGGCATGTGGGGCCTGATTGCTACGTGTGCACCTGTCGGTTGGTTCACATGGTTATCGCGCACGCTTCCGGACGATGCCGAAACCGGAGGTGGCCTGATGGTGGCGGTGATTCAGTTGGCGATCACGCTCGGCGCGACGGTGGGCGGTTTGCTCTATGACGGAGTTGGCTACCAGGCAACGTTCATCGCAAGTGGAGTATTTCTTTTACTGGCTGCGGTGCTCGCATTGTTTGTATCGAGATCGGATTTGCCGTCATTGCGATGACAATGCCGCAGCAGCTGAACAGATCCTGTCGACCCGTCAGATTTCATCTTGTCTGACGCATTTGCGGCCTAGGATGAAGTGCGCACATTCGTATGGCCACGCGTCGAACCCACAGGAAACTGAAAAATGATCCCGAACCTCCTCAAAGTCGTGATGATCGCCGGTGCTTTGCTGTTGAGCGCTTGCTCGGGCGTGAGTACCAACACGTGTTTTTCACAAGGTTGCCAATCTTTCGACGGCCATGGTGCCAACCAGTTGAAGTTCGGTGGAAGTGCAATCGGCAACAGTTTCAGTCAGTACAGTTCGGGTTTGTTGCACGATGACTGAGGTGTGACGCGACGGCGGGGGAAATCTGGCCTGCTCACGTCATTGCCTGATGCCCCGTCGACCACCGCGCAGTCGGACGCAGGCTGCGGGGATCGCGCATGTTGCGGCTATTTGGAGGCGGGCGTTGCGATCCATTGACCCAGAATTTTCTGGTAGTTGCCGGTGACCTTCGTCAGGTGCAGCCACTGATCGACGTACAACTTCCAGGTGATGTCATCACGGGGTAGCAAGTAGGCTTTCTCGCC
Organism: Pseudomonas arsenicoxydans; assembly: GCF_900103875.1. Classification (NCBI taxonomy): domain Bacteria; kingdom Pseudomonadati; phylum Pseudomonadota; class Gammaproteobacteria; order Pseudomonadales; family Pseudomonadaceae; genus Pseudomonas; species Pseudomonas arsenicoxydans. The sequence goes on from NZ_LT629705.1 coordinate 3,340,053, forward strand.
GTACTGCATGAATTGGCTCGGGTTCACCGCGCACAAACCGGGTTTGAGTTTCTGCTGGTACAGCGCTTCCGACGCATCGGTAATCATCACGTCGGCCTTCTTGTCCAGCAGCTCCTGGAAGATCGTCACGTTGTCGTGAAGGCTTAACTGCGCCTTGGGAAGAAAGGCGTGGACAAACGCTTCGTTGGTGCCGCCGGCCGGTTCAACCAGGCGAACCGCAGGCTGGTTGATCTGCTCGACCGTCTGGTACAGCGCCTGATCTTCGCAACGCACCAGCGGGATCTTGCCGTCGACGTCCAACGTGGTGCTGAAGAAGGCTTTTTTCTGGCGTTCCAGCGTGACGGAGATGCCGCCGACACCGATATCGCACTTGCCCGCCAGCATGTCGGGCATCAGGGTTTTCCAGGTGGTCTGCACCCACTCGACCTTGACGCCGAGGCTGTCGGCCAGCGTGCGAGCCATCGCGATGTCGATGCCCGAGTATTCGCCGTCTTCGGCTTTGTAGGTATAGGGTTTGTAGTCGCCCGTGGTGCAAACCCGCAATTGGCCTTGCTGGATGACGCTGTCCAGATGCGAGGGGCCTTCCGCTGCCTGAGCACTGAGGGACAATGCAAGCAGGCCACCTAGCATCATTGTGCTTGTTATGGTTTTCATTTCTGGCGGGCTTTTGTGATGGAGTGGGGGTGAAGGAAGGGGAGTGTAGTAAAACAGTTTCTCGGCTGTCATCCATGACGAAAAAGAGCGCTCATTGTGGGAGCGCCCTTTTTTCAACAGTGTGTCCCGTCTGGACGCGATGTGGCCCTTGCCGTTCGGACTCAGCGACAGCAGCAGCTGGAACCGCCGCACCCCGACTTTTTCTGTACGGGTTCGGGTGTTTGTACTGCCCGCACGCTTGCCGGATACCCTGCCTCCTTCAGTGCCGACAACAGGTCATCGCTGTCGGTGTTGCCGGTCACTTTGACCCGGCCGGACGCCAGATCGACCGTCACTTCCCCCACTCCGGCAAGCGGTTGCAACGCAGCATTGACATGTTTGACGCAGCTGCCGCAGCTCATGCCTTCGACTTGTAGTTCAGTACCGTTCATTGCGTGTACCTCTTTTGCCGTGAGTAGCGTTGATGTGATGACATGGATCGATGGTTGACCTTGCCACGATGGCAAGGTCAAGCGCTTGTTTCAGCACGTTAGTTGCTCATTGGCATCTTCATCATGCTCGACTGCTGATCCATCATTTTCATCATCATGCCCATCATCTGGTCTGGGCCGTCCTTGCTGCCGGACATGCCTTTGCCCATGCTCATGCCTTCGCAGTTTTTGTGCATCATGCCCATGCTGTCCTTCATCGTTGCCATGCCTTCCTGCATGGCGATCTGGCGTTCGGCAGGGGTTTTGGCAGCGGCCATTTTTTCGTGGGCCGCCCGCATTTTCTGCATCTGTTCGCTCATGGCCTTGTCTTGTGCGGGCGCGGCTTGAGAGGTGGCGGCCGGAGTGGTGGGCGCTGTGTCGGAGGACTGTTCGTCGAGGGCCATGGCCATTAATGGGCTGCTGATGAGCAGTGCGGCGACGACGGATTTGAGGTGCTTGTGCATGGCAATCTCCAGGGAGTCAGGGACGTGACGCGCCAGAGAGGCGCAACCAAAACGTAAGGACGGCTAGCCGGCACGCGCAGGTGGGTTTTAATCGTTGAATCGAGCCCGATCCAAGAGGGATATCTTGAGGTTAGTCCTGAGCGAAAGGCTGTCATTGATCCATATCAAGTGACGCCCCTTTGCGTTAGTTTTCGCTCATTTGCGGGCTTAAAGTCCCCAGCCAGGCGACCAACCCTACTGTTGGTGGTCATGGCGGTGCGCGGATTGCCGGTAATGTTGACCGCGGTTTCGCCGATCGACAGCTCGAACTCGGTGCCCGCTAGCACCTGAGGTTCGCCAGGGCTGGTAACCGCCCAGACAGGCGTGCGCCATAAACCGAGGCCGGCGAGCAATCCGCTCGCGGCCGGGCCTTTAACGAAGGTGCGTCTTGTGGTGCTGGAGTGCATGCCGTTTACCCGGTCCGTCAACTTGGGAAGTTGACGGGGAGGCTAACGAGCGCTGCCTTTCAGAAGTCTGAGGCGGGGATTACAGTTTTGACAGGTTCACGCCGGGTTTACTTGCGCACGGTGTTTTTGCCGGCTGAGGCCATCGTGCCGCTGCCACAATTGATGTACGAAGAGGACTTCAGCCAGCGCTGATCCGGATAATAGGAAAACAGAAGCTGCCCATCTTTCATCGAATCGATCAGTCGACGAGCTACCGCCGGTCGGACGGCGGGGCAACCGAGGCTCCTGCCGATCCGCCCGTTGATGCGGGCAAGTACCGGACTGACGTAAGGTGCGCCGTGGATGACGATTGCACGGTCAAACGCGTTGTCATTGAAACCAGGCTCCAGGCCTTCCATGCGCAACGAGTAGCCGTTTTGTCCGACATAGCTCTGTTGCGTACGATATAAGCCGAGACTGGTGGCAAAGCTCTCGTTTTGATTGGAGAAGTTGACGGCCATGTTTTCGCCGCTGTTGCGTCCATGGGCGACGAGTTCATGAAACAGCAACTTGCGCTTCTTTAAATCGAACACCCACAGGCGTTGTTCGGTCGAAGGCAGCGAATAATCGATGATCGCCAGTCTTTGCACCGGGCCAGCGCCTTGAGCGATGCTGCATTGTGAAGCGCGAACGGCGAGGTTGATGACGTTGGCGTTAGCGTTCGGAGCCGCTTTGATGAGGGCGGCGGAGAGCGAATCGGCGTAGGCTGACGGTACGGACATTGCAGTCAAAAGCAGGCCCGCAAGTAGATAGCCAAAACGTAGTGGCGCCATATAGATGTCTCATCATGTTAAGTTCGAGTCTAGCAGGGGCATTGAAAGCTGGACGTTGAATGCGGGAGATTAAGGATTATTCATGGTGCTTTTAACAAGGTTATTCTTCATAAGCCGCATATTTTTTATGGGCTTTCTGATCAGCGGCACGGCCTTTGCGGAAACTTCGCCGATTGAGCCTGTAGATGCGCCTATCTCCGTTATCGAGGCGGCAGCGGACGATAACGTCGCTCAATCGATTCAGGCGTCGCTCGAGCCCTTGAAAAGCGCGTTCCCACCGCTGCTCACGGCGCCACGCTATCGGCGGGTGGACGTCAGCCGTCTGGTCATGGATTTTTATACGCACCGTGCTTATCGCGCCGCGTGGACCGATGACAGCGATGTCGCACAATTGATCGCCAGCCTGAACGCGACCGACGCCGATGGCTTGATCCCCGCGGATTTTCATGTCGATGAGTTGGTCCGCTCCCACGCCGCTATACAGGCGACCCCGGTAACGCCCGAGCAACGCGCGGCGTTCGATGTGGCGACCACGCATACGTTTATCACCGCGCTGTTGCAGCTGCGCCGGGGTAAGGTCGATCCTTCGCGGCTCGATATCCACTGGAATTTTGATTCCAATGGCGTCGACCCCCGTGACGACGTCAACACCTTCTTCGCCGCGCTCGACCATCACGACGTGGCGAAGGCGTTTGCTCTAGCGCCGCCGCAAGAGGCGGTGTACGTCGGCTTGCGTCAGGCCCTGGCGCAATTGCGTGGTATTCGGGATCGGGGCGGTTGGCCGAAAGTGGCGGTGGACCATTCGCTCAAACCGGGCATGGACGAACCGGCTGTCGCGCAGTTGCGCGCGAGGATGGTCGCAGCCGGTTTCCTCGACCCTCGATTGATCCACGGCACGAAATACGACGGCGCCGTCACCGCGGCGGTGAAAAAGTATCAAAACGAGCAATACCTGGGCGCGGACGGCATGGCCGGGGCGACAACTCTGGCCGCGCTGAACGTGCCCGTGCAGGCGCGAATCGATCAGGTGCGGGTGAACATGGAGCGGGCGCGCTGGCTGCTCTACAAACTCCAGGGCACTTTCGTCATTGTCGATATCGCCGGCTATAAGGTGGCGATGTACCGCGATGGTCAACCGATCTGGCGGTCCCGGGTGCAGGTCGGTAAAACGGCGCGCAACACGCCGATCTTCCAGGCGCAGATTAGCTACATCACGTTCAACCCGACCTGGACCGTGCCGCCGACGATCCTCAAGGAGGACGTGCTGCCCAAGATCCAGAACAATCCCGGCTACCTGGCCGCCAACCGTATTCGCGTGCTGGACCGGGAAGGCAATGTGCTTGATCCCTCGACCGTCGACTGGAGCAACCCGCGCGGGCTGACCCTGCGCCAGGACGCAGGACCGGACAGCTCGCTGGGTCAAGTGGTGATCCGTTTTCCCAACGAGTATTCGATTTACCTTCACGACACACCGCACCGCGAGCTGTTTGCCAAAACCGTGCGCGCCACCAGTTCCGGCTGCATTCGGGTAGAGAATCCGCTGCAACTGGTGGAGCTGTTGTTCAACGACCCGGTTAAATGGAACAGCGAAGGCATTCAAAAGCAGTTGGCCAACGGCAAGACCGAGAACATCCGGCTTCCGGTCAAAGTGCCGGTGTTGCTGGCCTACTGGACCGTTGATCTGGGAAGTGACGGACGAGTGGTGTTCAAACCTGATGTGTATGGGTACGACGAACCGGTATTGCGGGCACTGAACCGGCCTTCGCCGATGCCCGTGCTGGATTTGCACTCGGCGGTCGGTTCAGTGGCGTCGGCACGGCAGTAGTAGCGGGCGACCTTGAGGTCGCCCGCAGGTCTCAGAGCTCTAGCCCCTCCTGCACCACCGCCAGCAGGTTATGCTCGGTCAACGCCACCGCATCCGGTTGTTGCCCGTAATGTTCAATCGCCTGCAACCACCAATGCGTCTCGCCGTGTTCACCTACGGTGCGCAGTAGGGCAAGCTCCCTGTTTTTGGCGTGAATCTCCACGCGGCCCGCACCATCTTCGGTGAAACGCGCAACAGGATCGAAAGTGATGCGATGATCATTACCCTCGATCAGCAATTGATCGATCGCATAGTCGAACGTTTCACCATCCAAATCGCGCTCAAAGACATGAGTGGGATTGCGCCGCAGGACCAGGCCCACTTCGGTTACGGGCACCAGCCACGCCTCGATCTGATGGTACAGCTCGTAGACCTGGCCCGGCCAACTGTCGATCACCTGCTCAGCATGGGGCTGCCGTTGTTTCAACTTCGCCGCGAGTTCGTCTGCCTTACTCATTTCGATTCCCTGTGGTGGTCTATGAGTAATCGTAGCTGCTTGAGCGTAACCCTGGTTTTGCCCTGCGTCATGTCGGCTACACAATCGTGACAAATCATCTCTGGGCAAATGCTCTGTTCTGCGACACCGCTAGCTCTAGGGACAAAAACTCCACCAGATCACACGGGCGCATATGCACAGTGCGATGCACCGGCTATCCAAAGGACAATTGCCCCTCACTCTTGCGTAGACTAAGCTCACAAAAAATAAGGGCTTTGGGCCGTTGCCCATGCCTTGCCCTTACAGGAAGAGCTTTTGCCTATCCCCATTCAAGACCCTGATCAAGCCCCGGGCGGTGCGTTGAAACGGTTGCCGCTGCTCAAGGCGGCGGTGCTGTTTATCGTGACGGTGTGCCTCTGTCTCTGTGCGCTTCTGTATCTGCAGCTGGAGCAATCGCGCCGCCACGATCTGGAATTGGCGCGAGTGGCGTCGTCGAACCTGACTCGCGCAATGGCGCAGCAGGCCGAAGACGCTTTAATGAAAGCCGATCTGGTGTTGACCAGTCTGGTGGACTGGATCCAGATCGATGGCTACGGCACCGCGCAACGGCCTCGCTTACAGAAAACCTTGGCCCGGCGGGCGCAGGCGCTTGGGCAGTTGCACGGGATTTTCCTGTTCGACAAGCAGGGACAGTGGATTGTCACCTCGTTCGAGGATATGCCCCGAGGCCCGGGCGTTGCGGATCGGGAATACTTCAAATTCCACCAGCAGAACGCCTCCACGGTCGCGCACATCGGGCCGGCGATTCGCAGTCGGCAGAATGGCGAGTGGATCATTCCGGTCTCCAAGCGGGTGAACGACAAGAACGGCAACTTCCAGGGCGTGTTGTTGGCCGGGATCAAAATGTCCTACTTCGATCAGTTCTTCAAAAGCTTCAGCATCGATGACAACGGTTCGATGTTTTTGGCGTTGACCGACGGCACGTTACTGGCGCGCCGGCCGTTTGTGGAGTCGCAGATCGGCTCATCGTTGGCCAAGGGTGACATCTTTCAGAAACACTTGATCAACGCGCCCGCCGGCAACGCGATGATCAACTCGGTCGTGGATGGCACTGTGCGCTTGTATGGCTACCGTCAACTCGATGCTTATCCGCTGGTGGTGTCGGCGGCGTCGTCCAGGGATTCGATTCTCAAGGATTGGTATGGCACGGCGTTTCAATCCAGCGTGATCGTGGCGCTGGTTTTGATGGGTATCGGTTTGTTCGGTTGGGTGTTCGTGCGTCAGGTGCGCCTCGGCGAACGAGTCGAGGCGGATTTGCGCAAGGCCAAGGACGCGCTGAAGCTGATTGCCACTCACGATAGCCTGACGGGGCTGGCCAATCGCCGGCTGTTCGAGCAGGCGTTGGACATCGAGTTCGGCCGGGGTGCCCGGCAGTCGAGTTCGTTGAGCCTGATCATGCTCGATATCGATTATTTCAAGCGTTACAACGATGCTTACGGTCACGTGGCGGGGGACCATTGCCTGGCTGAGGTGGCGCGAGCCGTCAAGAGTTGCTGCCATCGAAAAGCCGATCTGGCGGTGCGTTATGGCGGGGAGGAGTTTGCCGTATTGCTGCCCGACACCAACATTCATGGCGCGCTGGTCATTGCCGAACAGATCCGCCGCAGCGTCATGGGCAAGAACATCACCCACAGTGGTTCACCGACGGGCTATCTGACGGTCAGTCTTGGCTGCTATGCGTTTGTGCCGACCGCGCTCGACACCATCGAAGTGTTCATCGAACGCGCCGATGCGGCGTTGTATCAGGCCAAGCATTCGGGGCGAAATCGTGCAGCCGTGTTGTCGATGGAAGGCGGGGTGGAGGCGCTGATGCGCTCCGATCGTTGATAAATTTCGTGTGTTTGTTTCAGGCTTGCAACAGTTTTTGGCCGTTTGTCTCCCTGTCATATCCGTCTGTTTTGATCGTCTAGAGTTGCGGTAGCTCTGCCGAGCCCGGCGGATCTCCCCACAGCACGGACGATTGCCAACATGTTGATCACTCAAACATTGACAGCTGTTGCTCTAAGCCTTGCCGCCTGCGCCGTCTTCCCATTGGCCAGCCAGGCTCAATCGAAAATCACACCTGCAGAGGCTCACACCATCGGTGTTGATGCCTACCTGTATTTTTACCCGCTGTTGACCATGGACATCACCCGCAAGCAGTTCACCAATATCGAACCCGGCAAGGAGTTCGGTAAAGGCCCGATGAACATGTTTGTGAGTGTGCCGCAGTACCCGCCCGCCAATTTCAAGGGCGTGGTGCGGCCGAACTTCGACACGCTGTATTCCATCGCGTGGCTCGACTTGACCAAGGAGCCGCTGGTGATCAGCGCACCGGACACCGCCGGGCGGTTTTACCTGCTGCCGATGCTCGACATGTGGAGCGATGTGTTCGCCTCGCCGGGTTGGCGCACGACTGGCACCGAGGCCAGTCAGTTCCTGGTGACACCGCCGGGATGGACTGGAATGGTGCCGCCCGGATTGAATCAATTGCCGGCGCCCACGCCCTTCGTCTGGGTCATTGGTCGCACCAAGACCGACGGGGCAGCGGACTACGACGCGGTGCATAAAATCCAGGCGGGCTACACCGTGACCCCGTTGTCGCAAATGGGCAAAAAAGCCGAGCCGGTCAAGGTGGTCATCGACCCGACGGTGGACATGAAAACGCCGCCGAAGATTCAGGTCGATACGATGTCGGCAGCCAATTACTTCACCTACGCCGCCGCGTTGCTCAAGGTCCATCCACCTCACATCACCGATCAACCGATCCTGGCGCAGATGCAGCGCATCGGTATCGAAGCCGGCAAGCCGTTCAATATCGATGCGCTCGATCCCGACGTAAAAGCAGCGCTTCAAACGGTGCCCGAGGAGGCCCAGGCGTTGATGAAGTGGAAGGTCGCAACCCTTGCGCGGGTGGTCAACGGTTGGTCGATGAACACCGACACGATGGGGGTCTATGGCAACTACTACCTCAAGCGCGCGATCGTTGCACAAGTGGGGCTGGGCGCGAACTTGCCCGAGGATGCGATTTATCCGTTGAACATGGGCGACGACACCGGCAAGCCGCTCGAAGGGGCTAACCGGTACGTGCTGCATTTCAACAAAGGCGAAGCGCCGCCGGTCAATGCGTTCTGGTCGATCACCTTGTACGACCCTGAAGGTTTCCAGGTCGGCAATGAGCTCAACCGTTTTGCGGTCAGTAGCTGGATGCCGTTCAAGGCCAACGCGGATGGATCGCTGGATATCTACTTCCAGAACGAAAGCCCGGGAAAGGAACTTGAAGCCAATTGGCTTCCCGCGCCCAAAGGCCCGTTCAACCTGACCATGCGCCTATATGGGCCCAAGCCTGAAGCGCTCAATGGCAAATGGGAGCCACCTCCCATCAAGCGCCTGTAAATACCGCGCGTAAAAAAGCAGCCCACGATGTTCATCATGGGCTGCTTTTATGCGTCCAGCTGCCAGTGCCACCTCCGGCGCCCCCGGTCCCGCCGCCGGCAGCCCCCGTGCCACCGCCCGCGCCGGACCCTGAACCGCTGGCGCCGGCAGACGTGCCGGTGCCACTGCCTGCGCTGCTGCCGGATGCCGGTGAGCCTGGAGTGTTGTCGGGCGGCACCGACGAGCCGCGAGTTGCGCCGGACTGGATTCCGGTCGCGTCAGCGCCGTTGCCGGAGACTGCATAAGCAGCCCCGGTTGCCGCACACAGCAAACCGATCAACAGCAGCGAGGTGATTTTGATGTTCATCGGGGCACGCCTCCCAGTATGAGTCGTTACCTGATGATGGTGTGCCGGGGAGGGTGGTGGGTGTTGGCTGGATGACGAGTGGTCGAAAACAGCTTTCACTGACACCTCAAAGGCAGTGACCAAGGAGGACTGCTATGGTCAATGGACGCTTGCCTGTCATGCACCGGATCAGGCAATCGATTGACAGGATTTGTGCATGGAAATGACTGCCGTTACCACTGCCGCCCCTGCGCGCCATACCCCGATCACACGTAACCTGGTCTGGGCCGTCGGGCTGGTATTTGTCCTCGGGGTGCTGATTGCCCTGGTTGCACTGTTCAACATTGCCGGCCGGCTCGATGCCCAGGACCTGGCCAAGACTACTTTCTACACCCAGCGTGCGCTGGAAAACCGCATCTCCGCCTCGAAAAACTACGTCGCCAGTTACGCCACCTGGACAACCGCCTACGATCACCTGAACGGTGAGGTCGATGTGCAGTGGGCGTATACCGAGCAGAACATGGGTAAAACCCTGTTCACCACGGACCATTACGACGCTGTCCTGGTGGTCGACCCTCAGCGGACCAAATACGCGGTGGTGCGCGGCGTTCAATCGCACGATGACGCTGCAGCCTTAGTGTCGACATCGATGGCGGAGCTGATCAAGGTCGTGCAGGCGCAGGAGAGCCTGCTCGTTCCGGTCTGCCAGTTCACGATGTTCGAAGGCCAGCCCGCGTTGTTGACGGCTGCCGCGATCACCCCCAATGACGAGCGGCCAGCGGTCGATCCCCACAGCACCTCGGTGCTGGTGTTCGTCGATCAATTGAGCCCTCAAAAGCTCAATGACTTGAGCACCGATTACGGTTTGCATGACTTGAGCCTTGCAGCTGACAACACCCTCGTTCCCGGTCAGCCTGCAGTGGCACTCACGGGCACCGGTTTCAGCCTGGTGTCCCGGCTCGAACGGCCAGGCCATCAACTACTCTGGTCGCTGCTGCCACCGTTGGGTGGCGCCTTACTGATCCTTGCGTTGTTGACGGTCTATTTCTTCCGCTATGTGTTGCGCGCGTCCGGCCACGTGGATGCCAGCTACATCAACCTCGACCTGTCGAACCAGGCGCTGGAGGCCAGTGAAGAACGTTTTCGCGCGGTGGCCGAGGCGGCTTCCGACTGGATCTGGGAAATCGACGACAGGCATCACATCACGTACCTGTCCGGGCGCTTCGGTGCCGTCACCGGGTATTCCGAGCAGCAATGGCTGGGGCAAGACATCGAGCAATTGCTATTTTGTGATACCACGTCCTTGTCACTGTGGCTGAACAGGCTCAATGAAGAACACAACGTCAGTCACCTGCGTTGTTCCTATCGTGATCAATCCGGGCAGCAGCGCATCTGCCGGGTGTCGGCCCGCCCGATCCATAACAAAGGCACCGTAGTGGGTTATCGCGGGACGGCCAGTGACATCACCGATGAAGTGGCCGCCCACGCGCAAATCCAGCACTTGTCGTTGCACGATGCCCTGACTGGCCTGCCCAATCGCAACAAGCTGGCGCGTTACCTCGAAGAGGCATTGGTGCTCAAGGAGCATTCGGCGGCGTTGACGCTGTTAATGATCGACCTGGACAACTTCAAGCCGATCAATGATTCCCTCGGCCACCCGGCCGGCGATGCAGTACTGCTGGAGGTTGCCGCGCGCTTGCGTGAGTGCACGCGGGATATCGATCTGGTCGCCCGACTGGGCGGTGACGAGTTTGTGCTGGTGCTCAATGGCATGGACAGCCACACGGAAATCGACCGGATCTGCGAGCGTGTTCTCGAGAGCCTGCAACAGCCGATCCACTATGACCATCACACGCTGCACATCGGCGCGAGTATCGGGATCGCCTTGAGCAGGCGTCAGGGGCACATGCCGGAAGAGCTGATCCGGTGTGCCGACATTGCGCTGTATCAGGCCAAATCCGACGGCAAGAAAACCTGGTGCTACTTTGCGCCGCACATGAACGATCAGATCCAGCATCGACGCAAACTGGAAAACGACTTGCGCCAGGCGATCAAGAACAACGAGTTCGTGATGCACTATCAGCCGCGTTATCACGTTGATGGCAAGCAGATTGTCTCGGTCGAAGCGTTGTTGCGCTGGCAGCATCCGGTGCAGGGTTTGCTGGCGCCCGATACGTTCATTCCATTGGCGGAGCAAACCGATCTGATCGTGCCGTTGGGACGCTGGGTGCTGCGCGAAGCTTGCGAGACGGCACTGAGCTGGCCGGGTGAGCTGATGGTGTCGGTCAATCTGTCTCCCGTGCAGTTTATTCGCAGTGACGTGGTGGAGGATGTCAGGGAGGCATTGATCCACAGCCGGTTGCCGGCCAGTCGGCTGGAACTGGAGATCACCGAAAACGTCATGCTCAATGATGTCGATGGCGCCCTGGCGACCATGAACGCACTGAAAGAATTGGGCGTGCGGCTGAACATGGACGACTTCGGCACCGGCTATTCGTCGCTGGGTTACTTGCGCACATACCCGTTCGACGGGATCAAGATCGACAAGCGTTTCATTTCCTCCATGGGGGGCGCCGGTAATGACCGTGCCGTGGTGCAGGCGATCATCAATCTGGGCAAGGCGATGGGCCTGACCGTGACTGCAGAGGGGGTCGAAACACTGGAGCAACTGGACTTCCTGATCTCTGACGAGTGCCACGAGGTGCAGGGTTTCTACCTCAGTCGGCCGATGGAAAAACAGGCGCTGTTGCCGTTGCTCAAGGCTTCGCAAGACGACTATCCGACACAGGACTCACACCTTTAGTCGCCTGCCTGGTGTGTCGTGGCAACTGCCACGACGCGCCCCGGTCACAACTGGATACCGTCAATCCGTTACGAGCCCGGGACCATGAAGAACCTGAAAATCGCCACCTTCAACGTCAACGGCATGCGTGCCCGCTTGCCCAACTTGCTTGCCTGGCTTGAACGAGAAAAACCGGACATTGCCTGTTTGCAGGAACTCAAATCGGTCGACAGCGCATTCCCTGCCGCCGAACTTGAAGCGGCAGGTTACGGTGCCATCTGGCAAGGCCAGTCGTCGTGGAACGGGGTGGCGATTCTGGCGCGTGGTGCCCAGCCTTTGGAGAGTCGGCGTGGTCTGCCGGGGGATGACACCGATACCCATAGCCGCTACTTGGAGGCTGCGGTGCATGGGATTTTGGTGGGTTGCCTGTATTTGCCTAACGGCAATCCACAGCCGGGGCCCAAGTTCGATTACAAACTGGCGTGGTTCGAACGGCTGATCGCCTATGCCAAGGACCTCCAGAGCAGCGACCATCCGGTGGTGCTGGCCGGTGACTACAACGTCGTGCCCACCGACCTGGACATCTACAACCCGCGCTCATGGCTTAAGGACGCCTTGCTGCAACCGGAAAGTCGCGAGTGTTACCAGCGCTTGCTGGAACAGGGCTGGACCGATTCCCTGCGTCATCTGTATCCAGAGGATCGGCTTTACACCTTCTGGGATTATTTCAGGCAGCACTGGCAGACAAACTCCGGACTGCGCATCGATCACCTGCTGCTTAACCCGGCGTTGAGTCCTTATCTGCAAGAGGCCGGTGTGGACGCGTGGGTGCGCAACGAACCGCACGCCAGCGATCACGCACCGACATGGATTCGACTGGGTTCGCGCAAGCGGCGTTGATTTCAATGAGCCAGGCGATTGGCTAAATCAATTGTCAGTCGGGCCGCTTTATCCCTTATACATGGCGCCCATCGGCGGAGAGATCCGCGGCCCGATGCATAAGGACTGAGCAATGAGCGAGCCACGCCTGACCAACCGTGCGTTATACCTGCAACGCCTGGGCTTCGACGCGCCACCGGCGCCAACCCTGGAGACCCTGCGCCTACTTCAGCTGCGCCACACCGGTGCCTTCCCGTTCGAAAACCTCACCACGCTGTCAGGCGATCCGGTGCTCATCGATCTGCCATCCATCGAGCAGAAAATTCTGCACGCGGGGCGCGGCGGTTATTGCTACGAGCTCAACAATGCGTTCCTGGCCTTGCTCCAGGAACTGGGTTTCGAGGCGCGCGGCATCACCGGTCGCGTGGTCATGGGGCAGCCCGAAGGCGCCTGGACCGCCCGCACACATCGCTTGAGCCTGGTCACGCTGGACGGCGTGCGCTACATCACCGATGTGGGTTTCGGCGGGATGGTGCCGACCGCACCGCTGGTGCTCGACACCAATGCCGAACAACGCACGCCACACGAACCGTATCGCGTCGAGCGCCATGAAGACGGCTACACCTTGCGCGCCAATGTCGGCGGCGAATGGCGGGCGATGTACATTTTCGACCTGCAACGCCAGGAAGACATCGATTACGCCCTAGGCAACTGGTACGTCTCGACCCATCCCGACTCCTTGTTTGCCAGGCAACTGATGGTCGCGCGAACTGGTGAGGGTTGGAGGCGCACGTTGAACAATGGCAGTTTTGCGATCCATCGAGTGGGTGCCGAGAGCGAGCGGCGGCAGGTGGCGGATGTCGAGGAGTTGATTGAGGTGCTTGAGCGTGAGTTCGGCATTCTGCTGCCGGAGCATGCGGGCTTGAAACAGGTGCTTGGGCGATTGATCGCCGCGGCATAGGCGTCTAATTGCACACAACGAGAGAATCTTCCGTGCCGCCGGTCGCTTTGAATTCTGAAGACTAGCGGGCAGGGGAGCGGGCAGAGGAATGATGTATTTCAAAAATTTTTACGTGGGGGAGGCCGCACAGGTAGAGGGCCGTGTGGACACATGTCCATAATCTGACCGGTCAGTTGTATACAACTCTATGGACATTTGTCCTGAGTCTTGCATACAGTGTGCGCATAACAAAAAACCAGGGAACCCCCCAACCATGAAAACGCCCCATGTTTCACACCAACGGCCCGAGGACGAAAACCTCGGGGTCGGCGCGAATATGGCTTACGGCCTGCAACACGTTCTGACCATGTATGGCGGCATCGTCGCAGTCCCATTGATCATTGGTCAGGCAGCCGGGCTTTCGCCGGCGGACATCGGTTTGTTGATTGCTGCTTCATTGTTTGCGGGGGGCTTGGCGACATTGCTGCAAACCCTCGGGTTACCGTTTTTCGGTTGTCAGTTGCCGCTGGTGCAGGGCGTGTCTTTCTCGGGCGTCGCGACGATGGTGGCGATCGTCAGCAGTGGCGGGGAGGGCGGGTTCCAGTCGATTCTCGGGGCGGTGATTGCCGCGTCGTTGATCGGGTTGCTGATCACGCCGGTGTTCTCGCGAATCACCAAGTTCTTCCCGCCGCTGGTCACGGGCATTGTGATCACCACCATCGGCCTGACGCTGATGCCAGTGGCCGCTCGCTGGGCCATGGGCGGCAACAGCCATGCCCCGGACTTCGGCAGCATGGCTAACATTGGTCTGGCGGCGGTTACGCTGGTGCTGGTTCTGCTGCTGAGCAAGATCGGCAGCGCGACCATCTCCCGATTGTCGATCCTGCTGGCAATGGTGATCGGCACCGTCATCGCGGTGTTCCTCGGCATGGCGGACTTCTCGTCGGTCACGCAAGGCCCGATGTTCGGCTTCCCGACGCCGTTCCACTTCGGCATACCGACGTTCCACTTCGCCGCGATCCTGTCGATGTGCATCGTGGTCATGGTGACCCTGGTGGAGACCTCGGCGGACATCCTGGCGGTCGGTGAAATCATCGGCACCAAGGTCGACTCCAAGCGCTTGGGCAACGGTCTGCGCGCCGACATGCTATCGAGCATGATCGCGCCGATCTTCGGCTCCTTCACCCAGAGCGCCTTCGCCCAGAACGTCGGGCTGGTAGCCGTCACCGGTATCAAGAGCCGCTTTGTGGTCGCCACCGGCGGCTTGTTCCTGGTGATCCTTGGTTTGCTGCCCTTCATGGGCCGGGTTATTGCCGCGGTGCCGACGTCTGTCCTTGGCGGCGCTGGCATCGTGCTGTTCGGCACCGTGGCGGCCAGCGGTATTCGTACGCTGTCCAAGGTCGATTACCGCAACAACGTCAACCTGATCATCGTCGCCACCTCCATCGGTTTCGGCATGATCCCGATCGCCGCACCGAACTTCTACGACCACTTCCCAAGCTGGTTCGCCACGATCTTCCACTCGGGCATCAGCTCCTCGGCAATCATGGCCATCGTGCTCAACCTGACCTTCAACCACCTGACTGCCGGCAACTCCGATCAGCAGTCGGTGTTCGCGGCCGGCACTGAACGCGTTTTGCGTTATCAGGATCTGGCGGCGTTGCGCGAAGGAGATTATTTCAGCGAAGGCAAACTGCGTGACTGTGACGGGAATGAGATTCCGGTGGTGGAGGCGGGGCATGAGTCGGGTGAGCATCGAGCGGCTCATGCCAAAAGCAGTGAGCATGTCTGATTGTTGTATTGCTTGAAAAGCGAGTAGATCAAAAGATCGCAGCCTCGTTTCACTCGACAGCTCCTACAGGTTTACGCGATCCCCTGTAGGAGCTGTCGAGTGAAACGAGGCTGCGATCTTTTGGCCACAAAAAAGCCCCTGAACCTTTCGATTCAGGGGCTTTTCGATTTTGCTGTCTGGCTCCACGACCTGGACTCGAACCAGGGACCCAGTGATTAACAGTCACTTGCTCTACCAACTGAGCTATCGCGGAATGGCGTGTATGTTACTGATTCAAAAAGAGAAGTCAAGCGTCTGTGTAGAACATGACAGGTTCATGGGGACGGACGGTGGTTTATCGACCGTGGGCGGTTACCAGAATCGCCTCAGAGGTCTACCATGGCCGCCCGGAAGTGGTTACACGCGCTGCCGGCCATTCGCCGAAAAGGTACGCGCCATGAATCACCCAATCCTCTCCTCTCAAATCAACGGGGTGTTCGCATGAGCATCGCTCAGATCAGCCTGCCCAAAGGTGTCGGCCCGCACGCCGAGAAACTGTTCGATGCAATCACCCAGGCCAGCACCGCAGACGATTTGAATCGTGCAGGCGGCAAGGCTGAAGGTTTTGTACTTGGTCTGGAAAGCGCCAAAGCCATCAAGAGTCAGGTTGCCGAATCGCTCTACGTCGCCTATGACGACGCTGCCAGTCAGCGTGCCGGCGAACTGGCTTAACCGCCGAACGTCACTGTGGCGAGCATCAGTTTGGCGTACAGCATCGTAGCGCCCAGCTGCACCAGCCACAGCGCCAGGCCGCCGAGAAATACGCCAGCGGCCACTTGCAACACCAGGTTGTTACCGCGTTTGGCCGGGGTGCGAGGGACGAAATCGTCCAGCTCGTCACGGTCGGCGCGTAGGTCATCGTTTTTCATGTGGGTTCTCTGAAGAATTCTCGGGTGTACACAATATCTGTGGGAGCAGTTTAAAGGTCTCGTTCCAGTTACCGAGAATTATCTGCGAACAATAAAAAACGGGAAGCCACTTGGCTTCCCGTTTTTCATATCACGCAACCACTCAGATCACCGCAACGATGGCCTTGGTCACTGCATCAATGTTGCTCTGGTTCAACGCAGCCACGCAGATGCGGCCGGTGTCCAGGGCGTAGATGCCGAACTCGTTGCGCAAGCGGGTGACTTGCTCAACGGTCAGGCCGGAGTAGGAGAACATGCCGCGCTGACGACCGACGAAGCTGAAATCACGCTGTGGTGCGTTTTTCGCCAGCAGGTCGACCATCTGGGTGCGCATGCCGCGAATCCGCAGACGCATTTCGGCCAGTTCTTCTTCCCACTGTGCGCGCAGTACCGGGCTGTTGAGCACGGCAGCGACGATGCTTGCACCGTGGGTCGGCGGGTTGGAGTAGTTGGTGCGGATCACGCGTTTGACTTGCGACAGCACGCGCGCGCTTTCTTCTTTCGATTCGCTGACGATCGACAGGGCGCCAACGCGCTCGCCGTACAGCGAGAAGGATTTGGAGAACGAGCTGGAGACGAAGAAGGTCAGGCCCGATTCAGCGAACAGGCGCACGGCCGCCGCGTCTTCGTCGATGCCGTCGCCAAAGCCCTGGTAGGCCATGTCGAGGAATGGCACGTGACCTTTGGCTTTAACCACTTGCAGAACGTTGTTCCAGTCCGCCGGGCTCAAGTCCACGCCGGTCGGGTTGTGGCAGCACGCGTGCAGCACAACGATCGAGCCGGACGGCAGGGCGTTCAGGTCTTCGAGCAGGCCGGTGCGGTTAACGTCATGGGTCGCGGCGTCGTAGTAGCGATAGTTCTGCACCGGGAAACCGGCGGTTTCGAACAGGGCGCGGTGGTTTTCCCAGCTAGGGTCACTGATGGCCACGACGGCGTTCGGCAGCAGTTGCTTGAGGAAATCGGCACCGATTTTCAGGGCGCCCGTACCGCCAACGGCCTGGGTGGTGATGACGCGGCCAGCATCGATCAGCGGCGAATCATTGCCAAACAGCAGTTTTTGAACGGCCTGGTCATAGGCGGCAATGCCGTCGATGGGCAAGTAGCCACGGGAAGCGTGCTGAGCGACGCGAATCGTCTCGGCTTCGACAACGGCGCGCAGGAGTGGAATTCGCCCCTCCTCGTTGCAGTAAACACCGACCCCCAGGTTGACCTTGGTGGTGCGTGTATCGGCGTTGAATGCTTCGTTGAGGCCCAGGATTGGATCGCGTGGTGCCATTTCGACAGCGGAGAACAGGCTCATTTTTGCGGCGGCTCTGAATGGAGAGTGGAGGGACGTGTCGCGCTCCAGCCGAATGCACTAGAGCGGTGCACAAACGGGGAGCTAGTATAGAGGCCATCTGCGATTGAAGGCGACAGACGATTCGGCTTTTAAGTTAAGTTTTTCCGATTATTTTTCGACCGTTAGTCGAATGGCATCGTCAAAGTCTTTACGCGATGTAGGACGTTTGCCTTGAAAGCGAAGGCATTCGGCTCCACATTGAGCACAATCCAGTTTTTTCCTCGGGCGACGTCAGTCGTTTGCGGCCTTTCTCGTTGCTGCCGGTTTGACCGCGCTGGCGCGATATCAGAGGTATTTCATGTCTGAATTCCAGCTAGTCACCCGCTTCGAGCCCGCCGGCGACCAGCCGGAAGCCATTCGCCTGATGGTCGAGGGCATTGAAGCCGGGCTGGCGCACCAGACCTTGCTCGGTGTGACCGGCTCAGGCAAGACATTCAGCATCGCCAATGTGATCGCGCAAGTTCAGCGTCCGACTCTGGTGCTGGCGCCGAACAAGACCCTGGCTGCGCAGTTGTACGGCGAGTTCAAGGCGTTCTTCCCGAACAACGCCGTCGAGTATTTCGTTTCCTATTACGACTACTACCAGCCGGAAGCGTATGTGCCGTCGTCGGACACCTTTATCGAGAAAGATGCGTCGATCAACGACCACATCGAGCAGATGCGGCTGTCGGCGACCAAAGCCTTGCTGGAGCGTAAAGACGCGATCATCGTCACCACGGTGTCGTGCATCTACGGCTTGGGCAGCCCGGAAACCTATTTGAAAATGGTTTTGCACGTGGATCGCGGCGACAAGCTCGATCAGCGCGCCTTGCTACGACGCCTGGCGGACCTGCAATACACCCGCAACGACATGGAATTTGCCCGGGCGACCTTCCGGGTGCGCGGCGATGTAATCGACATTCACCCGGCCGAATCCGATTTCGAAGCGATCCGCATCGAGCTGTTCGATGACGAAGTCGAAAGCTTGTCTGCTTTCGATCCGCTGACCGGCGAGGTCATCCGCAAGCTGCCGCGTTTCACGTTCTACCCGAAAAGCCACTACGTGACGCCGCGAGAAACCCTGCTCGGCGCTGTGGAAGGTATCAAGGTCGAGCTGCAGGAGCGTCTGGACTACCTGCGCTCCAACAACAAACTGGTGGAAGCCCAGCGTCTGGAGCAGCGCACCCGTTTCGACCTGGAAATGATCCTCGAGCTTGGTTATTGCAACGGCATCGAAAACTATTCGCGCTACCTGTCGGGCCGTGAGTCCGGCCAGGCGCCACCCACCTTGTTCGACTACCTGCCGGCCGATGCCTTGCTGGTGATCGACGAATCCCACGTCAGCGTGCCGCAGGTCGGCGCCATGTATAAGGGCGACCGCTCGCGTAAAGAAACCCTGGTCGAGTACGGCTTCCGCCTGCCATCCGCGCTGGATAACCGCCCAATGCGTTTCGACGAGTTCGAAAGCATCAGCCCGCAGACCATTTTTGTTTCGGCAACGCCGGGCAACTACGAGGCGGAACATGCCGGACGTGTGGTCGAGCAACTGGTCCGTCCGACCGGTCTGGTGGACCCGCAAATCGAAATCCGCCCGGCATTGACCCAGGTCGACGATTTACTCTCCGAGATTGGCAAACGAGTGGCGCTGGAAGAGCGGGTGCTGGTCACCACGCTGACCAAGCGCATGTCCGAAGACTTGACCGATTACCTGGCCGACCACGGCGTGCGCGTGCGTTACCTGCACTCGGACATCGACACCGTGGAGCGGGTCGAAATCATCCGCGATCTGCGTCTGGGCACCTTCGACGTACTGGTGGGGATCAACCTGCTGCGTGAAGGCCTGGACATGCCGGAAGTGTCGCTGGTGGCCATTCTTGATGCGGACAAAGAAGGCTTCCTGCGTTCCGAGCGTTCGCTGATCCAGACCATTGGCCGTGCGGCGCGCAACCTTAATGGACGGGCGATTCTGTACGCGGATCGCATCACCGGTTCCATGGAGCGGGCGATTGGCGAGACCGAGCGTCGCCGCGACAAACAGATCGCCTTTAACCTGGCCAACGGCATCACCCCCAAAGGCGTGTTCAAGGACGTTGCCGATATCATGGAAGGCGCCACCGTGCCGGGCTCGCGCAGCAAGAAGCGCAAAGGCATGGCCAAGGCTGCCGAGGAGAGTGCCAAGTACGAGGCCGAATTGCGTTCGCCGGGTGAAATCGCCAAGCGCATTAAAGGTTTGGAAGAGAAGATGTACGCCTTGGCGCGGGATCTGGAATTTGAAGCGGCGGCGCAGATGCGTGATGAGATTGGCAAGTTGCGGGAGCGGTTGATCACTGTTTGATAGGTGATCGTTCCCACGCTCTGCGTGGGAACGATCGGCGGTGACTAGTGCGCCTCGCCAGCCTTCAACCCCGCCGGCAATTTCTTGGTCAGCAACACCGCGATCATGCTGATCCCCAGCGCAATCCCGACAAAATGAAACGCATCGTTGTACGCCATGATCGACGCCTGCTGATGGGCGATCTCACTCAGCTTGCCCAGCGCTGCCGTCTCACTGCCAAACCGGTCAGTCATCGACGCCATCCGCTCCGCCACTTGCGGGTTGCTCGGGACGATCGATTCACGCAGATAATCAAAGTAGGTCTTGGTTCGCGCATCCAGCAAAGTCGCGAGGAGGGCGATACCGATGGCGCCGCCGAGGTTGCGCAGGATGTTGAACAGGCTCGAGGCCGACCCCGCGTCCTGCGGCAGGATGTACGCCGTGGCGATCAACGAGATGGTCACCATGATCAGCGGCTGACCCAGCGCCCGGATGATCTGGATCTGATTGAACTGCGGCCCGGCAAAGTCCGGGTTCAACGCCCCCGATGAAAAACTCGCCAACCCGAACAGTCCGAAGCCCAGGGTGCACAGCCATTTCGGCGAAATAATCTTCATCAGCTTCGGCACCAGCGGAATCAGAAACAGCTGCGGCACGCCCATCCACATGATCACTTCGCCTATTTGCAGGGCGTTGTAGTTCTGGATCTGCGCCAGGTACAGCGGCAGCAAATAGATTGAGCCGTACAACCCGACGCCCATGCCGACACTGGAAATACTCGACAAACCAAAGTTTCGATTGCCCAGGATGCCGAGGTTGATCAGCGGATTGGGTTTGGAAAATTGCACGATCACAAACGTGATCAAGCTCACCAGCGCAATGCTGCCAAGGGTCACGATCAGGTTCGACTCCAGCCAGTCCTTGCGGTGGCCTTCCTCCAGAAACACCTGTAAACAGCCGAGGCCGACGCCGAGCGTAAGGATGCCCATGTAGTCGGTGCTTTTGAGCAATTCCCAATGCGCTTCTTTCTTCTCCAGGCCGTACATCAGGCCCGCGATCATGATCAGGCCCGGCGGTATGTTGATGTAGAAGATGTATTCCCAGCCCCAGTTCTCGGTCAGCCAGCCACCCAGTGTCGGGCCGATAGAGGGGGCGAACGTCGCGGTCATGGCGAACATCGCCATGCCTTTGGCGCGGTGGTGTTCCGGGAGTTTGATCAGCGTGAGGGTGAACGCCAGCGGAATCAGCGCGCCACCGGTGAACCCCTGCAAGGCGCGGAAGATGATCATGCTCTCCAGGCTCCAGGCCATGGAGCAGAGCAGGGAGGCGGCAAGAAAGCCGAGCGAGACCCAGACCGCCAGGCGTCGTGCCGAGAGCAACTGCACCAGCCACGCGGTCAGCGGGATCATGATGATTTCCGCGACAAGGTACGAAGTGGAAATCCACGAGCCTTCTTCCAGCGTCGCCGACAACGCGCCTTGAATGTCCTTGAGCGACGAGTTGGTGATCTGGATGTCGAGCACGGCCATGAAGGCGCCGAGCATCACGCTCATCACCGCGATCCAGTCCCGCCGGGTCGGTTCGCCGTCCGGACGGATCAGTTGATCACCGGCCATCGTCAGGGGCGTCTTTGATGTTCACTTTGACGGTGACCGACATCCCGGGGCGAATCTTGCCGCGCAGCGGATTGTCGGCAGCGAATGTCAGTTTGACCGGAATCCGTTGTACGACTTTGGTGAAGTTGCCCGTGGCATTGTCGGGCGGCAACAGGCTGAACTGCGCCCCCGAGGCGGCGAACAGGCTGTCGACTCGCGCTTCGATCGGCGTGTCGCTGTAGGCGTCGAAGGTCAGCCTGGCTTTCTGCCCTGGCTGCATGTGGCCAATCTGGGTTTCCTTGAAATTGGCCTGAATCCAGATGTCCTGATCCGGGACGATCGACAACAGATACGCGCCAGCCTGCACGTACTGGCCTTCGCGAGCCGCGCGCTGGCCGATCAGGCCGCTGATGGGCGCGTGGATTTCGCTGCGGGTCAGGTTCAGTTCGGCTTGGGCGAGGTCGGTCTTGGCGTTGGCGATCATGGCGTCGAGGCGCTTGATCTCGGCGCTCAGGGAGTTGACTTGCTGGCGCTGGCTTTGCGCATCCGCCTGAGCCTTGGTCACTTGTGAGCGGGCGATGTGAGTGTCGGCGGAGAGGGTGGTGACCCGTTCTTCCGACACGTAGCCGGGTTTGCGCAAGGTCTGCGCCCGGGACAAGTCGATCTGCGAACGGCCCAGGCTCGCCTGGCTGGAAGCCACTTGCGCTTCGCTGGCAGCGATCAGGCTGGCTTGCTGGGTCAGTTTGCTCTGGGCTTGCAGGCGTTCGGCCTGACGGGTGGCGAGGGTCGCGTTGGCGCGATCGACGGCGAGGTGGAAGTCATCGCCTTCGAGCTTGATCAGCAGTTGGCCTTTCTCGACGTGCTGGTTGTCCTGCACCAACACCTGCTCGATGCGCGCTCCCAATTGGCTCGAGACACGGGTGATTTCGCCTTGGACATAGGCGTTGTCGGTGCTCTCATAAAACCGTCCCTTGAAGAACCATTGGGCGAAAAAGCCCCCGGCAATCAGCAGGACGATCAACAGGAAAATAAATAGGCGGCGCTTGAGTTGGGCAGGCATGGGGCAGACTGTAGTCGAGAAATTGTAAGGGAAGTTATCAGCAGGCGAATTTGGCATACAGGCGATAGTGGGTAAATGCCATCGGCTGATAATCGATCATTCATCGCGGCTCAGGCCCGTTGTAGACGCAACGTTGGCTTAAATGCCCTGCTGACTGGAGCCGGGCGGGTATCGCCTGTTACCATTCGCCCTTTGTTTTATCTTCATTTCGAGACTTGCCATGACCACCGTCCGCACTCGCATCGCGCCATCGCCTACCGGGGACCCCCACGTAGGTACCGCTTACATCGCTTTGTTCAACTACTGCTTTGCCAAGCAGCACGGCGGTGAGTTCATCCTGCGGATCGAAGACACCGACCAATTGCGTTCGACCCGCGAGTCCGAACAACAGATTTTCGACGCTCTGCGCTGGTTGGGTATCGACTGGAGCGAAGGCCCGGATGTCGGCGGCCCGCACGGTCCGTATCGTCAGAGCGAGCGCGGCGACATCTATCAGAAGTACTGCCAGCAACTGGTCGAAATGGGCCATGCCTTCCCGTGCTTCTGCACCGCCGAAGAGCTGGACCAGATGCGTGCCGAGCAAATGGCGCGCGGCGAAACCCCGCGTTACGACGGCCGTGCGCTGTTGCTGTCCAAAGAAGAAGTCGCGCGCCGCCTGGCCGCTGGCGAGCCGCATGTGATCCGCATGAAGGTGCCGAGCGAAGGCGTGTGCGTGGTCCCGGACATGTTGCGTGGCGACGTCGAAATCCCGTGGGATCGCATGGACATGCAAGTGTTGATGAAGACCGACGGCCTGCCGACGTACTTCCTGGCCAACGTGGTCGACGACCACCTGATGGGCATCACCCACGTCCTGCGCGGCGAAGAATGGTTGCCGTCTGCGCCGAAGCTGATCCTGCTGTACGAGTACTTCGGCTGGGAACAACCGCAGCTGTGCTACATGCCGCTGCTGCGTAACCCGGACAAGAGCAAGCTGTCCAAGCGCAAGAACCCGACGTCGGTGACGTTCTACGAGCGCATGGGCTTCATGCCCGAAGCGATGCTCAATTACCTGGGCCGCATGGGCTGGTCGATGCCGGACGAGCGTGAGAAGTTCTCGCTGCAGGAAATGGTCGACCACTTCGACCTGAGCCGTGTGTCCCTCGGCGGGCCGATTTTCGACATCGAGAAACTGTCGTGGCTCAACGGCCAGTGGCTGCGTGATTTGCCGGTGGAAGAATTCGCTTCGCGCCTGAAAACCTGGGCGCTGAACCCAGAATACATGATGAAAATCGCACCGCACGTGCAGGGCCGGGTAGAAACCTTCAGCCAGGTTGCACCGCTGGCCGGTTTCTTCTTCGCCGGTGGCGTGAACCCGGATGCCAAACTGTTCGAGTCCAAGAAGCTGTCGGG
The DNA here is from genome assembly GCF_900103875.1 of Pseudomonas arsenicoxydans. NCBI lineage: Bacteria > Pseudomonadati > Pseudomonadota > Gammaproteobacteria > Pseudomonadales > Pseudomonadaceae > Pseudomonas > Pseudomonas arsenicoxydans. The sequence goes on from NZ_LT629705.1 coordinate 3,363,978, forward strand.
CGATCAGGTGCGTCAGTTGATGCAGTTGATCCTGTGGAAGCTGGAAAGCCTGCGTCAGTGGGAGAAAGACAGCATCACCGCGACGATTCAGGCGGTGGTCGAGTCGCTGGAATTGAAGCTGCGTGACGCCATGCCGCTGATGTTCGCCGCGATCACCGGCCAGGCCAGCTCTGTGTCGGTACTCGATGCGATGGAGATCCTCGGTCCGGACCTGACCCGTTTCCGTCTGCGCCAAGCGATCGACCTGCTGGGCGGCGTGTCGAAAAAGGAAAACAAGGAGTGGGAAAAACTCTTGGGCAACATCGCCTGAGAGCATTTGATCCCGTGAAGGAGCTGCCGGAGGCCGTGATCTTTTGATCCTGCCTTCGGCGACACCCCCGGTTTTTCGGGGGGAGGGCGGTAAGTGATTGTTATGTCGGCAAAAAACTTTGGAAATTGTTGAAAATAAATTTGACACGTTTCCGATGCGCCATTAAGATTCGCCCCGTCCTCAGCGATGAGGGGCTATAGCTCAGCTGGGAGAGCGCTTGCATGGCATGCAAGAGGTCGACGGTTCGATCCCGTCTAGCTCCACCAATTTACACTTCAAGGTCTGGCCACACCGGCCTTGAAGCGATCAACACTCAGCGTTGATCTGTTGTATAGAAGGGTTTGCGTCCCCTTCGTCTAGTGGCCTAGGACACCGCCCTTTCACGGCGGTAACAGGGGTTCGAGTCCCCTAGGGGACGCCAGTTTTACAGAAGCGATGTTGCAAGATGTCGCTCCGCCGCGAGGCGAAAAATCCGGGGCTATAGCTCAGCTGGGAGAGCGCCTGCATGGCATGCAGGAGGTCAGCGGTTCGATCCCGCTTAGCTCCACCAATTTTACAGTTCAAGGTCTGGCCACACCGGCCTTGAATCGATCAGCTCTCAGCACTGATCAGTTGTATAGAAGGTTTTGCGTCCCCTTCGTCTAGTGGCCTAGGACACCGCCCTTTCACGGCGGTAACAGGGGTTCGAGTCCCCTAGGGGACGCCACGATTACCCGCTCTGCGGGATTTTATAAGGGTCATTCAATTATTGAATGGCCCTTTTGTTTGTCTGGCGTTTGGCCAAATCCCCCCGTTTCTTTCAAACTGTTCTTCAGACCAGCGGTCACATCCACGACTTGCGGAAAATTATTATGAGAATAATATTCTAGTCGTAATATTCGGAGGCAACGATGAACGATAAAAAAGCTCAAACCCGCGAACGCATCCTCAAGGCCGCCAGTGCAGCGCTGATTCAGCGTGGCCCGGCCGAACCGAGCGTGGGCGAAGTGATGGGTGCAGCCGGCCTGACGGTTGGTGGCTTCTATGCGCACTTCGAAAGCAAGGACGCGATGATGCTGGAAGCATTCAAGCAACTGCTCGGTCATCGCCGTGGCTTGATCGCAGAGATGGACTCCCAACTGACCGGCGAAGAGCGCCGAGCGTTAGTGGCGGCGTTCTATTTGTCGCGCAAACACCGTGACTCCTCTGAGTCAGCCTGCCCGATCCCGGCGTCTGTTGGCGAGTTGGGGCGTCTGCCGGACGAGTTTCGTGTGGCGTTGAATGAGCACGTTGAAATGATGGTCGCGCAGTTGGCGGCCAGCCCGGAAGACACCGACAAAGCCTTGGCCGACATGGCCTTGATGGTCGGTGGTCTGGCTCTGGCGCGGGCGCTGGGGCCAGGAGAGTTGTCTGATCGATTGCTGCGCGCCGCCAAATCGGCGGTGCTATGACCTGAAGGCAAGGCCTGGGGAGTGAGAGCGATGAGCACGTTGAAGTGGGTTCGTGGCGTTAATGGCACCTTGGGCTGGTTTGCTCCGAAATTGGTCGCGAGCAAGATGCGACTGGCGTTCATGACGCCGCGAGAACTGCCACCACGTGATTGGGAGCTGCCGCTGCTGGCAAGATCCGAACGAATCACTCTGCGCTTCGGCCTCTCCGCGCTGCGCTGGGGGCAAGGGCCGGCGGTATTGCTGATGCACGGCTGGGAGGGCCGGCCGACGCAGTTCGCAAGCCTTATCACCGCGCTGGTCGATGCCGGTTACTCCGTGGTTGCGCTGGACGGTCCGGCGCACGGCCGATCCCCTGGTCGTGAGGCCAACGTGGTGCTATTTGCCAGGGCCATGCTCGAAGCAGCCGCTGAATTGCCACCATTGCAAGCGGTCATCGGTCACTCCATGGGCGGGGCGAGTGCCATGCTCGCCGTTCAGTTGGGCCTGCGTACCGAAACCCTGGTGACGATTGCCGCGCCAGCGCGGATTCTTGGTGTGTTACGGGGTTTCGCCCACTATGTGCGGCTGCCGCCCAAGGCGCGCTCTGCGTTCATTCGTCAGGTCGAGAGAGACGTCGGTATGCGTGCTGCAGCATTGGACGTCGCCCATTATCAACTCGACATGCCGGGCCTGATCGTTCATGCCGAAGATGACAAATTGGTCTCGGTCAAAGAAGCCCAGTTGATCAATGAAGCCTGGTTCGACAGTCGGCTGTTGCGCCTGGAAGAGGGCGGCCATCAGCGCGTGCTGGCGGATCCCCGAGTGATTGACGGCGTGCTGTCATTGCTGGCCGGTCGCAGTCTGCAATCGCGCCAATCGGCGTAAGCATCCGTTACACTGCCCCGGTCAACATCATCTGACCGGGAGTGGGGCATGGGCTGGGATCGGGCAACGCCATTTATCATTGATCTGGAAGTCGGCGCCGAAGACATCGACGGGCTGGGTCACGCCAATAACGCGGTGTACGTGACCTGGCTCGAACGCTGCGCCTGGCGCCATTCGCAGCGTCTGGGCCTGGACCTGGTCGAGTATCGTCGGCTGGACCGGGCGATGGCGGTGGTGCGGCATGAAATCGATTACCTGGCCGCGGCCTATGAAGGCGATGAGTTGCAATTGGCGACCTGGATCGTCGACTGGGACCAACGCCTGAAAATGACCCGACACTTCCAGTTGAAGCGCCCCAGCGACAACACTACGCTGCTGCGGGCGCAAACCACTTTTGTCTGCATCGAATTGTCCACTGGCAAGCCCAAGCGCATGCCGGCCGAGTTCATCGAAGGCTACGGCCCGGCCTTGCAAATCCCAGCCTGAACCCTCCCTTTGTAGGAGCTGTCGAGTGAAACGAGGCCGCGATCCTTTGATCTTGCTTTTGTAAGGATCAAGATCAAAGGATCGCGGCCTCGTTTCACTCGACAGCTCCTACAGGAGCAAAACCTGTAAACTGCCGCACGTTTTTCGTCGAGTGTGTTTTTCATGCAAATTGCTTTGGCGCCCATGGAGGGGTTGGTCGACAACATCCTGCGGGACGTGCTGACTCGTGTGGGCGGTATCGATTGGTGCGTGACCGAGTTCATCCGGATCAACGATCAACTGCTTACGCCTGCCTATTACCACAAGTTCGGCCCGGAACTGTTGACCGGTGCGCGCACCGCGTCGGGTGTTCCGTTGCGGGTGCAGTTGCTCGGCTCCGACCCCGTGTGTCTGGCGGAAAACGCTGCGCTGGCGTGTGAGTTGGGATCCGAGGTCATCGACTTGAACTTCGGCTGCCCGGCCAAGACCGTCAACAAATCGCGCGGCGGCGCCGTGTTGCTCAAAGAGCCTGAACTGCTCAACCAGATCGTCGAACACGTGCGTCGCGCGGTGCCGGCGCACATTCCGGTCACCGCCAAGATGCGCCTGGGCTTCGACAGTCCGGACGGCTCGCTGGTCTGCGCCACGGCCCTGGCCGAAGGCGGCGCGGCGCACATCGTGGTTCACGCGCGGACCAAGACCGATGGCTACAAGCCGCCCGCGCACTGGGAATGGATCCCCCGGGTACAGGACGTGGTCAAGGTGCCGGTTTTCGCCAACGGCGACATCTGGAGCGTCGAAGACTGGCGCCGTTGCCGCGAAATCAGCGGCGTCGAAGACATCATGCTCGGTCGCGGCCTGGTCTCTCGCCCGGACCTGGCCCGGCAAATCGCGGCGGCGCGGGCTGGTGAGGAGGTCATTGAGATGACCTGGAACGAGTTGCTGCCGCTGATCCAGGACTTCTGGCTGCAAGCCAAGGCGCAGATGACGCCACGCCAATCGCCGGGTCGCTTGAAGCAATGGCTGGCGATGCTGACCCGCAATTATCCAGAAGCGGTCGAGCTGTTTACCGTCCTGCGTCGTGAAACCGAGCTGGACCAGGTCTCGCGTTTGCTGGGGTTGCAGGTGTCCGAAGCGGCGTAAATTTTTTTAAAAAAACCGAAAAAAATCTCTTGAAAAGCAATCGGCGATCCTTATTTAAGGATTACGCGATGCCGAATCCGGGTCGCGGAGACAAAAAAACTTGCTGATCTGTTTTCAGGAGATTTGAATCATGAGTACTGCATTTTCGATGGCGCCTCTGTTCCGTTCCTCGGTGGGCTTCGACCGTTTTAACGACCTGTTCGAAACCGCCCTGCGCAATGAGCCAGGCAGCACCTACCCACCCTACAACGTGGAAAAACACGGTGACGACCAATACCGTATCGTCGTAGCGGCCGCGGGGTTCCAGGAAGAAGACTTGGACCTGCAAGTGGAAAAAGGTGTGCTGACCATCAGTGGTGGCAAGCGTGACGCAAACGAAGACGTCACCTATCTGTACCAGGGCATCGCACAGCGCGCCTTCAAACTGTCCTTCCGTCTGGCGGACCATATCGAAATCAAGGCTGCCGGCCTGAGCAACGGTTTGTTGAGCATCGACCTGTTGCGGGTGATTCCGGAAGAGGCGAAAGCCAAACGAATCCCGATCAACGGGGCAGAAAAACCGGCTTTGCAGCACTGAGTCGGAGCTACGAAAAGGGCGCCATTGGCGCCCTTTTTTGTGTCTTCATTTCAGCAACTTCTGAAACTCCTCCACCGGCAACGGCCGGCTGTGCAAATACCCTTGGTAAAAATGGCAGCCCAACCCTTGTAGAAACTCCAGCTGCTCCGCTGTTTCCACGCCTTCGGCGATCACCTTCAATTCCAGGCTGCGCGCCATGGCGACAATCGCGCGGATGATTTCGGCGTCGTTGGGGTCGGTGGTGGCGTCACGGATGAACGACTGATCGATTTTCAGTGTGTCGACCGGCAGCCGCTTGAGGTAGGTCAGCGAGGAGTAACCGGTGCCGAAGTCGTCCATCGCAAAGCTCACGCCGAGTTTTTTCAGGCGGCGCATTTTGTTGATGGTGTCCTCCAGATTCTGGATGACGATGCCTTCGGTGATTTCCAGTTTCAGCAGCGAGCAGGGTAGGCCGTGGCTGCCGAGGCTGTGCTCTATGCGTTCGACAAAATCGTTCTGGCGGAATTGCCTCGGGCTGATGTTGACGCACAGGCTGAAACTGAGCGGATTGACCAGGCCTTTGGCAACCAGTTGCTTGAACGCGGCGCAGGCTTCGTCAAGGATCCAGGTGCCGACTTCCAGAATCAGTCCGCTGTCTTCCAGCACCTTGATGAACTCGGCGGGCGATTGCGGACCGAGTTCCGGGTGGTTCCAGCGCACCAGTGCTTCGGCGCCGACAATGCGGTTCCCCCGGGCGTCGACCTGGGGTTGGTAATGCACGTCAAACTCGCCACGGGAAAGGGCCAGGCGCAGGTCGGTTTCCATGCGCAGGCGTTCGCTGGCAGCCTTCTGCATGGTGTTGTGATACATCTGAGCGGTATTGCGGCCCGAGTCCTTGGCGCGGTAAAGCGCGATGTCGGCGCGTTTGAGCAGGTCGGTCGGTGTCGAGCCGTGGTCGGGAATCAGTGCGATACCGATGCTCGGTGTCACCTGCAGGCGTTGGCCGTCGAGGAACATCGGCTCCGACAGCAATTCGCGCAGGGTGTCCGCCAATTCCCGGACCTGGGCGCTGACCTCGTTGCGCGAGCCTTCCAGGCCGCTGAGCAGCACCACGAACTCATCGCCGCCCAGGCGCGCAACCGTGTCCTCCATGCGCACGCTGGCTTCAAGACGCGCGGTGATGATCTTCAACACGGTATCGCCCACCGGGTGACCGAGTGAGTCGTTGATGTGCTTGAAGTGATCGAGGTCGAGAAACAGCAGCGCGCCGCGCAAGTTATGCCGCTTGAGCAGGGCGATTTGCTGGCTCAGGCGATCCATCAGCAGCGCGCGGTTCGGCAGGTTGGTCAGCGGGTCGTGGTACGCCAGGTGACGAATTTGCGCTTCGGCATTTTTCAGCAGGCTGACGTCCCGGGCGGTCAGCAACAGGCACGCGGTTTCGTTGAGGGTGATGGGCTCCACCGAGACTTCGACGGTCAGCAGTTCGCCACGCTTGTTGCGGCCGATCATCTCCTGGTGGTGTACGCGGCCCTTGATCTGCAACTCGGCCAGCAGCGCCGAACGTTGTTTCTCTTGAGCCCAGATACCGACCTGATACACCGTGCGGCCCAACACCTCATCGGCGCGATAGCCCGTCAGGCGACAGAAGCCGTCGTTGACCTCCAGGTAGCGCCCGGTGTCACGCTCGGTGATGGTGATGGCATCGGGGCTTGAATGGAACGCCTTGGCAAACTTCTCCTCGCTGGCCTTCAGCGCCGCTTCGGAGCGTTGCTGCTGGGTGATGTCGCGCAGCGTCGTGACGATGCACGGTTGTTCGCCGACGCTGATCTGTCGGCTGGAAATCACGCAGGTCAGGGATTGCCCATCTTTGTGCTGAGCGACGATGGCTACGTTGTTCAGGCTCTGTTCGCGGATGACCTGTTCAATCCGTTGCAGGCTCTTTGCCGAAGCGTCCCACAGGCCGATTTCGTCGGCGCTGCGACCGATCACTTCTGCGGCGCTCCAGCCGAATGTCTGAGTGAAGCTGGAGTTGATCTCGATGAACTGGCCGGTGTCCTGGCGTGTCACGCAAATCGGGTCCGGGCTGACCTGGAACAGCGTGGCGAATTTCTCTTCGGAGGCTACCAGTCGTTGCTCGCGCTCCACCTGATCGGTGATGTCCAGCAAGGTGCCGGCCATGCGTAGCGGAGCGCCGTTTTCATCACGGTAAAGCCGGGCGCGGCTTTCCAGATAGCGTGAGCTGCCGTCGTCCAGTTGCACGCGGTAGGTCAGTTGATAATTGCCCGCCGGGCCTTCACGCAGGCTGCGGTAGGCGTCCCGCATGCTGTCGCGTTCTTCGCCGGGCACGCCTTCGAAAAACGCCTCGAAGGATTCATGAAAAGGTATGGGGTCCAGCCCGTGCAGTTGCGCGGCCCGGGCCGAGCCGTAGAGCATGCCGCTGGGAATGTGCCAGTCCCAGGTCCCGAGTTGCGCCGAATCCAGGGCCAGGTCGAGGCGTTCCTGACTGTCCTTCAGGGCATGTTCGGCGGCTTTGCGTTCGGTGGTGTCGAGAAAGGTGCTCAGCAAGTACGGCTGGCCTTCGAGTTCGACTTTTTGTGCGCTGAGGATGCCGTCGTGGATCTGGCCGTTGCTGGCGCGAAACTGCACCTCCATGCTGGTCAGTTCGCCCTTGGCCTTGGTCGCCTTGACCAGTACGTCCCGTTGCTCCGGGTGTACCCAGAGACCCAGCTCGACAGTGGTGCGTCCAATGGCGTCTTGCACCGGCCAGCCAAACAGACTTTCGAAATACTGGTTGGCTTCGGTAATCAGGCCATCTTCCTGGCGAGTCAGCAACACCATGTTCGGGCAGAGGTGGAATAGCGTGGCGAAGCGCTTTTCGGAGCTGCTCAGCGCCTGTTCGCGCTGGCGTTGGTGGGTGATTTCGCGGATCACGCCGATCATTCGCGGCCGTCCATGTTTATCCGGCAGCAAACTGCCATTGATTTCCAGCCAGTGCAGGCTGCCATCGGGCCAGCGGATGCGGTGATGCATCGCCTGCTCCAGCGGAGCTCCGGCGATCACCGCATGGAAGGCCCGGATGGTTTTCGCCCGATCCTCCGGCGGCAGCAAGTCGAGGTATTCCAGATCGGCCGGTAATGGTTGGTGCGGATCGAAACCGAACAACGCCTGAGTGCCCCGCGACCAGCTGATCTGTCCGCGCTCGATGTCCCAATACCAGGCGCCCAGACGTGCGCCATTGAGGGCGGCCAGCAATTGCGGCGCACTTTCCCAGCTCTGCTCGGATCGTTTTGGGTCTAGCGCCTGAATACGCGGCATCGGCGGAATACGGTCAACAGATTTGGGCATTGGCAGCAAGCCTTGGGCGGAATTGGGCGTTAGGCACAGGAGTTCGCGGCTTTATGGCAATTGCACACGTTAGCCTTGAGTCCCTGGGAGATCGATTTGTGCATCCAGCAGGGCCATGAAAGCCCGTGCCGCATTCGACAGCGTCCGTTCGGTGTGCAGGATATAGCCTAGCTGGCGAGTCAGTTGTATGCCCGGTAAAGGTATTCGCGCAACCTGATCGTCGAGCATGGTGCGCGGCAAAACGCTCCACGCCAAGCCGATCGAGACCATCATTTTGATGGTTTCGAGGTAATTCGTGCTCATGGCAATATTCGGCGTCAATCCCTGGGCCTCGAACAGACGCTGGACGATGTGATGGGTAAAGGTGTTTCCACCGGGAAATACGGCCGGGTGCCGGGCGATATCCGCCAGGCTGACGGCGCCGTTGCTGATCAGCGAATGCTCCGGGGCGACCACGAAATCCAGCGGGTCGTCCCATACCGGCGTAGCTTTGACCAGGGAATGAGGCTCGGGCGCCAGGGTGATGACCGCCAGTTCCGCGCGCCCATGGAGGATTTCTTCGTAGGCCACTTCCGAATCGAGGAACTGAATGTCCAGCGCCACTTGCGGGTAGCGGCGGGTGAACTCCCTTAATAAGGGGGGCAGACGGTGCAGGCCGATGTGGTGACTGGTGGCCAGGGTCAGGCGGCCGGTGACTTCGCCCGTCAGGTTGGTCAGCGCGCGGCGCGTGTCATCGAGCACGTTGAGGATCTGATAAGCCCGCGGCAGCAGGGCGCGTCCGGCCTCGGTCAGGCCGACTTCACGGCCCAGCCGATCGAACAGCCGTACCTTCAGTTGCTGCTCCAGCCCGGCAATCCGCTTGCTGATCGCCGGTTGCGTCAGGTGCAGGCGTTCGCCGGCGCCTGAGAAGCTCCCGGTCTCGGCAATCGCGATAAAGGCATTGAGGTTGGCGAGGTCCATTGCTGTATTCCAGTTGGTTATCCAAAGCATAAAAAATATGAATTTGAGTTATTTAATGTAACCCCCTAGGATCGACCTCACAAGCCAAGGGGTTATTGAATCTCTCAAGACCCAGGGCATAGAAACAAGCTGATGAGGAAACCGTCTGATGGCCGGCAAAACGCTCTACGACAAGCTCTGGGATTCGCATTTGGTCAAACAGCGCGACGATGGCTCTGCGCTGATCTACATCGATCGTCACATCATCCATGAAGTGACGTCGCCGCAGGCCTTTGAAGGCCTGCGTCTGGCAGGGCGCAAGCCTTGGCGCATCGATGCCAACATCGCGACCCCGGACCACAACGTACCGACCACCCCGGAGCGCAAGGGCGGCATCGAAGCCATTGCCGACGAGGTCTCGCGTTTGCAGGTTCAGACCCTCGACGACAACTGCGATGAATACGGCATCGTCGAATTCAAGATGAATGATGTGCGTCAAGGCATCGTCCACGTCATCGGTCCGGAGCAGGGCGCCACCTTGCCGGGCATGACCGTGGTCTGTGGCGACTCCCACACCTCGACCCACGGTGCGTTCGGTGCCTTGGCTCACGGTATCGGCACGTCCGAGGTCGAGCACGTGCTCGCCACTCAGTGTCTGGTCGCCAAAAAAATGAAGAATATGTTGGTGTCGGTCGAAGGCAAACTGCCGTTCGGCGTGACCGCCAAAGACATCGTTCTCGCCGTCATCGGCAAAATCGGCACCGCCGGCGGTAACGGCCATGCCATCGAATTCGCCGGTAGCGCGATTCGCGATCTGTCGGTTGAAGGCCGCATGACCATCTGCAACATGTCCATCGAGGCCGGCGCTCGCGTAGGTCTGGTGGCCGCTGATGAAAAAACCGTGGCCTACGTCAAGGGCCGTCCGTTTGCCCCGAAAGGCGCGGAATGGGATTTGGCCGTCGAAGCCTGGAAAGACCTGGTGTCCGACGCAGATGCGGTGTTTGACACCGTTGTCGAGCTCGACGCGACCCAGATCAAGCCACAAGTCAGCTGGGGCACCTCGCCTGAGATGGTGTTGGCTGTGGACCAGAACGTGCCGGACCCGGCCAAGGAAATGGACCTGGTCAAACGCGGCTCCATCGAACGCGCTTTGAAATACATGGGTTTGACCGCCAATCAGGCGATCACTGACATTCAGTTGGACCGCGTATTCATCGGCTCCTGCACCAACTCGCGGATCGAAGATTTGCGCGCTGCGGCGGTGATCGCCAAGGGCCGTAAAGTGGCGTCGACCATCAAGCAAGCCATCGTGGTGCCGGGCTCGGGCCTGGTGAAGGCTCAGGCCGAGTCGGAAGGCCTGGACAAGATTTTCCTCGACGCCGGTTTCGAATGGCGTGAACCAGGCTGCTCGATGTGCCTGGCGATGAACCCGGACCGTTTGGAGTCGGGCGAGCATTGCGCCTCGACCTCCAACCGCAACTTCGAAGGCCGTCAGGGCGCCGGTGGCCGTACCCACCTCGTGAGCCCGGCCATGGCCGCCGCCGCCGCGGTAAACGGTCGTTTCGTCGACGTCCGTGAATTGATCTAAAGGAGCGCAGCATGAAAGCTTTTACCCAGCACACTGGTCTTGTCGCGCCTTTGGATCGTGCCAACGTCGATACCGACCAGATCATCCCGAAGCAGTTCTTGAAGTCGATCAAGCGCACGGGTTTCGGCCCGAACCTGTTCGATGAGTGGCGCTACCTGGATGTCGGGCAACCGTATCAGGACAACTCCAAGCGTCCGCTGAACAAGGACTTCGTCCTCAACGCCGAACGTTACCGGGGCGCCAGCGTGTTGCTGGCCCGTGAGAACTTCGGTTGCGGTTCAAGTCGCGAACACGCGCCGTGGGCCCTGGAAGAATACGGTTTTCGCAGCATCATCGCGCCGAGCTACGCTGACATTTTCTTCAACAACAGCTTCAAGAACGGCTTGCTGCCGATCATCCTGAGCGACGCTGAAGTTGATGAGCTGTTCCAGCAAGTGGAAGCGACCCCTGGCTATCAGTTGCAGGTTGATCTGCAAGCCCAGACCGTGACCCGTCCGGATGGCAAGGTGCTGCGTTTTGAGATTGATGCGTTCCGCAAACACTGCCTGCTCAATGGTCTGGACGATATCGGCCTGACTTTGCAGGATCACGAGGCGATTGCGACGTTTGAAGCCAAGCATCGTGCGAGCCAGCCGTGGTTGTTTCGCGACGCTTGATTGATCCGGGATTGATGTAGGCAGTTCCGGCCTCATCGCGGGCAAGCCCGCTCCCACAGGGGAATGTATTTCAAATGTGGGAGCGGGCTTGCCCGCGAAGACGGCAGCCCGAACAACACAAGGCTTAACCCCAAAAGGAAGTCCCCATGACCAGCACCGCCCAGCACAGCCAGGTAGTCCAAAAGCAATTCGGTGAGCAGGCTTCGGCCTATTTGAGCAGCGCCGTTCACGCTCAAGGCACCGAATTCGCGCTGCTACAGGCCGAACTGGCCGGGCAGGGCGATGCGCGGGTTCTGGACCTGGGTTGCGGCGCCGGTCACGTGTGTTTTCATGTGGCATCGCTGGTCAAGGAAGTCGTGGCCTACGACCTGTCCCGGCAAATGCTCGACGTGGTGTCTGCCGCCGCTCAGGATCGTGGTTTGAGCAACGTGATCACCGTCAACGGTGCCGCCGAGCGCCTGCCGTTCGCCGATGGCGAGTTCGATTTCGTGTTCAGCCGTTATTCGGCGCACCATTGGAGCGATCTCGGCATGGCCTTGCGGGAAGTCCGTCGGGTGCTGAAGCCGGGCGGCGTGGCGGTGTTCATCGACGTGTTGTCGCCGGGCAACCCGTTGTTCGACACTTACCTGCAAAGCGTCGAAGTGCTGCGCGACACCAGCCATGTGCGCGATTATTCCGCCGGTGAGTGGTTGCGCCAGGTCAGCGAAGCGGGGTTGCATACCCGCAGCACCACGCGCCAGCGGCTGCGTCTGGAATACACGTCGTGGGTCGAGCGCATGCGCACGCCAGAGGTGATGCGCGCGGCAATCCGCGAATTGCAGCAGTCGATGGGCAGCGAAGTACGCGAATATTTTGAGATTGAGGCCGATGGTTCGTTCAGTACCGATGTATTGGTGCTGATGGCTGAACGATAAGCGCCTGACAATAGACTTTTTCCACGGCGTGCCCGCGTGCCCGCGGGCGCGCCGACTGATGACATGAGGAAAGCATGAGCAAGCAGATTCTGATTCTCCCGGGTGATGGTATTGGTCCGGAAATCATGGCCGAAGCGGTCAAGGTGCTGGAACTGGCCAATGACAAGTACAGCCTGGGCTTTGAACTCAGCCATGACGTGATCGGCGGCGCGGCCATCGACAAGCACGGCGTGCCACTGGCCGACGAAACCCTGGACCGTGCCCGCGCGGCCGATGCGGTTCTGCTGGGCGCTGTTGGCGGTCCGAAATGGGACGCCATCGATCGTGACATCCGCCCTGAGCGCGGCCTGCTGAAAATTCGTGCGCAATTGGGCCTGTTTGGCAACCTGCGTCCGGCGATCCTCTATCCGCAACTGGCTGAGGCATCGAGCCTGAAGCCGGAAATCGTTGCCGGCCTGGACATCCTGATCGTCCGTGAGCTGACCGGCGGTATCTACTTCGGCGCGCCACGTGGCACCCGCACCCTGGAAAACGGCGAGCGTCAGTCCTACGACACGCTGCCGTACAGCGAAAGCGAAATCCGCCGCATTGCCCGTGTCGGTTTCGACATGGCGATGGTGCGTGGCAAGAAGCTCTGCTCGGTGGACAAGGCCAACGTATTGGCGTCCAGCCAGCTGTGGCGTGAAATCGTTGAGGAAGTGGCCAAGGATTACCCTGAGGTCGAACTGAGCCACATGTACGTCGACAACGCCGCCATGCAACTGGTGCGCGCACCCAAGCAGTTCGACGTGATCGTCACCGACAACATGTTCGGCGACATCCTGTCCGACCAGGCGTCGATGCTCACCGGTTCCATTGGCATGCTGCCGTCGGCATCCCTGGATACCAACAACAAAGGCATGTACGAGCCGTGCCACGGTTCGGCGCCGGACATCGCAGGCAAAGGCATTGCCAACCCGTTGGCGACCATTTTGTCGGTCTCCATGATGTTGCGTTACAGCTTCAATCTGCAGGATGCGGCGGATGCGATCGAGAAGGCCGTTAGTCTGGTATTGGACCAAGGCCTGCGCACGGGTGACATCTGGTCGGCCGGTTGCACTAAAGTCGGTACGCAGGAAATGGGTGACGCAGTAGTCGCCGCGCTGCGGAATCTGTAATCTCTCGGGCCCGCTGCCACTTTCAACTTCGAAAGCAGCGGCCCACTTTTTAAAGAAGGTGTAGTTGCGATGAAACGTGTAGGTCTGATCGGTTGGCGCGGTATGGTCGGTTCCGTGCTCATGCAGCGGATGCTGGAAGAGCAGGATTTCGATCTCATCGAGCCGGTGTTTTTCACCACTTCGAATGTCGGTGGCCAAGGCCCGTCCGTGGGCAAGGACATTGCTCCGCTCAAGGACGCTTACAGCATTGAAGAGCTGAAAACCCTCGACGTGATTCTGACCTGCCAGGGTGGCGACTACACCAGCGAAGTGTTCCCGAAGCTGCGCGAAGCCGGCTGGCAGGGTTACTGGATCGACGCCGCTTCCAGCCTGCGCATGCAGGATGACGCGGTGATCGTGCTGGACCCGGTGAACCGCAAGGTCATCGACCAGCAGCTCGACGCGGGCACCAAGAACTACATCGGCGGCAACTGCACCGTCAGCCTGATGCTGATGGGCCTGGGCGGCCTGTTCGAAGCCGGTCTGGTCGAGTGGATGAGCGCCATGACCTATCAGGCGGCCTCCGGTGCCGGCGCGCAGAACATGCGTGAACTGATCAAGCAAATGGGCGCAACCCACGCCGCCGTTGCCGATCAACTGGCCGACCCGGCCAGCGCGATCCTCGACATCGACCGTCGTGTGGCCGAAGCCATGCGCAGCGACGCGTATCCGACCGAAAACTTCGGCGTACCGTTGGCCGGCAGCCTGATCCCGTGGATCGACAAGGAACTGCCGAACGGCCAGAGCCGCGAAGAGTGGAAGGCCCAGGCCGAGACCAACAAGATCCTCGGTCGCTTCAAGAGCCCGATCCCGGTCGACGGTATCTGCGTGCGCATCGGCGCCATGCGTTGCCACAGCCAGGCGCTGACCATCAAGCTGAACAAAGACGTGCCGATCGCCGATATCGAAGGGCTGATCAGCCAGCACAACCCTTGGGTCAAGCTGGTGCCGAACAACCGTGAAGCCAGCATTCAGGAACTGAGCCCGACGAAAGTCACCGGCACCCTGAACGTCCCGGTTGGCCGTCTGCGCAAACTGAACATGGGTTCGCAGTTCGTAGGCGCGTTCACCGTCGGCGACCAACTGCTGTGGGGCGCGGCCGAACCGCTGCGTCGCATGCTGCGGATCCTGCTTGAGCGTTGATCGGTTGAAGATGTGAAAGAACCCGTGCCTTGAAAGAGGCGCGGGTTTTTTTATCCCGGCAGCCTGACGCTTCTTCAGTGTCTGATCTGCCGCCATCGCGGGCAAGCCCGCTCCCACAAGGTTCAACGAGATCCCTGTGGGAGCGGGCTTGCCCGCGATGAGGTTGGATCAGACGCCACATAATTGCCTGCACGCCAACCACCCGGTAAAGTGCCGCTCCCCCCGTTTCGCCAGAGGTAGAACCATGAGCCAGTCCTTTGATATTGCCGTGATCGGCGCCACCGGTACTGTCGGCGAGACGCTCGTGCAGATTCTCGAAGAGCGCGATTTTCCGGTGGGCAACCTGCACCTGCTGGCCAGCAGCGAATCCGCCGGTCATTCGGTGCCGTTTCGCGGCAAGAACGTGCGGGTGCGGGAGGTCGACGAATTCGATTTCAGCAAAGTGCAGTTGGTGTTTTTCGCGGCAGGTCCGGCGGTGACCCTGAGTTTTGCCTCGCGTGCCGTCGCCGCCGGTTGCTCGCTGATCGACCTGTCCGGCGCCTTGCCGGCCGATAAGGCGCCGCAAGTGGTGCCGGAAGCCAACGCCGACATCCTGACCAGTCTGAAAAAACCGTTCCAGGTCAGCAGCCCAAGCCCGTCGGCCACCACCCTGGCGGTGGTGCTGGCGCCGCTACTCGGTTTGCTCGATCTGCAACGCATCCATCTGACCGCGTGCCTGGCAGTCTCCGCGCAAGGCCGTGAAGCCGTCACCGAGCTGGCCCGACAAACCGCCGAGCTGCTCAACGTGCGTCCTCTGGAGCCGACGTTCTTCGATCGGCAGATGGCGTTCAACCTGTTGGCACAGGTCGGCAAGCCTGACGAGCAGGGGCATACCCTGTTGGAAAAACGCCTTGTGCGTGAGCTGCGTCAGGTCATGGCCCTGCCTTTATTAAAGATTTCCGTCACTTGCATTCAAGCCCCGGTGTTTTTTGGCGATAGCTTTAGCGTGACCTTGCAGTCTGCGAGCGCTGTGGACCTGGCGAAAGTCAACGCGGCACTGGAAGATGCACCCGGTATCGAGCTGGTGGAAGCCGGCGATTACCCGACGCCAGTCGGCGACGCGGTAGGGCAGGACGTGGTGTACGTCGGTCGGGTTCGCCATGGTGTCGACGACCTGTCGGAACTAAATCTGTGGCTGACGTCAGATAACGTACGCAAAGGCGCCGCGCTCAATGCTGTGCAGGTGGCTGAATTGTTGATAAAAGACCTGCTGTAAAAGATACTTGGCAACAATTTTTCGAATGAGTCCGGTCGAGCGCTATGCTGGGGCGGATTGCTGATGGCGAGTCACCCTACGGGGCTTTCCGGGCATGAAAGAAATGATCGCGCGCGACGACACTTCGGCGCTGCGCGCAATGCCTTACGGCAGCGACTATTAATACCTTCTCGCTGGCCGAGGAATGTTCAAACAAAGGATGAGGCTATGGTTCAAGTTCGCAAACTGGTGTTAGCAATAGCGGCCGCCTCGGCGCTGTCCTCCGGTATGGCGCAGGCACTCGGGCTCGGGGAATTGACCCTGAAGTCGACGCTGAACCAACCTTTGGTGGCGGAAATCGAGCTGCTCGACGTCAAGGACCTCACCGCTGCCGAAGTGGTGCCGAGCCTGGCCTCGCCCGAAGATTTCGCCAAGGCTGGCGTCGACCGCCAGGCATTCCTCAACGATCTGACTTTTACCCCGGTGCTCAACCCCAGCGGTAAAAGTGTCCTGCGCGTGACCTCCAGCAAACCACTGTCCGAGCCGATGGTGAAATTCCTGGTTCAGGTCATGTGGCCAAGCGGTCGACTGATGCGTGATTACAGCGTCTTGCTCGATCCTTCCAAATTCTCGCCGCAGACCGCTGAAGCGGCTGCGCAGCCTGCACCGACTCCGGCGATCACTTCACCGGTCACTGGTGCTGCCAAGCCTGCCCAATACACCACCACGCCGCGCGATACCCTGTGGGAAATTGCCGCGAAGGCGCGTAATGGCGGATCGGTCCAGCAAACCATGCTGGCCATCCAGGCGTTGAACCCGGATGCCTTTATCGACGGCAACATCAACCGGTTGAAAACCGGCCAGGTGCTGCGCATGCCGGATCAGACCCAAACCACCAGCCTGCCGCAACCTAAAGCCATCGCTGAAGTTGCTGCGCAGAACACTGCGTGGCGTCAGGGGCGGCGTTATGTGGCCAAGCCCGGGACCGGGCAACAGCAGCTCGATGCGACCAAGCGCGGGCGGGGTGATGCCGCTTCATCGCAAACGGCCAAGGACAACCTGAGCCTGGTGTCGGCCGAGACCGCTAAAGGTCGTGGCAAAGGGGGTGATGCCAAGGCCTTGAGCAATAAATTGGCGGTGACCCAGGAAAGCCTCGACACGACCCGTCGTGACAACGCCGAACTGAAAAGCCGCATGACCGATCTGCAAAGTCAGCTGGATAAGCTGCAACGTCTGATCGAGCTGAAAAACAATCAACTGGCCAAGCTACAGGCAGAAGGCGCAGCCGGTGCGCCCGCTGCTGCTGCGGCTACTGCTAATACTCCGGCGATCTCCGCCGAGCTGGCGCCAAGCCCTGCGGCAACGCCAGTGGACGTGGCGCCTGCAACGCCTAAGCCTGAAACACCCGTCGCTGAAGTTGCTCCGGCCCCCGCCGAGAAGCCTGTCGAGCCGACGCCTGCGACCTCTGACGATCAAAAATTCAACGAACTGCTGACCAACCCGATTCTGCTGGGTCTGGTCGGTGGTGGTGCAGTGGTTCTGCTGCTCTTGCTGTTGTTGCTGGCGCGTCGACGCAAAGCACAGCAAGAAGCCGAGAAACACCTGCGCATGGCCCGTGCCCTGGAGGACGAAAAGGAATTCTCCACCGAGCAGGAACTGCCAGAAAGCAGCTTCGAAGGTCTGGAAGTGCCGCCGCCGAACGTGAAACTCGCGACCGCGCCGGCCTTTGCACCTGCATTTGCGCCTGCACCTGTGCCAGCTCCGGCTCCCGCGCCAGTCATTGAGCCGGTTGTGGTCACACAGCCCATTGCCGCGCCACTGATTTCGCCTGCGGCGGAGCGCGATGACGATGTGTTGAGCAAAGCTCAGTCGCACATTACCGCTGGTCGTTTGAATCAGGCTGCCGCCATGCTCGAAGACGGCATCAAGCAGGAGCCGCAGCGCAGCGATCTGCGCCTCAAGCTGATGGAAGTCTACGGTCAGCAGGGTGATCGCGATGCGTTTGTTGCCCAGGAGCGCCAATTGGTGGCCAACGGTGACAACTTCGCTCAGGTCGAAAAGCTTAAAACCCGCTTCCCGGCAATGGCCGTTGCAGTTGCCGGTGGGCTGGCGGCTGCGGCCCTCGCCGCCGAACTCGACGCGCAATACGTCAAGGACCTGCTGCTGGACGAGCCGCAAGCACCGGCAGCCGCGGATGACGATTTCGACAGCGCTTTCGACTTGAGCCTGGATGATCTGGAAGCCGCTTCTCCGGCGGTGGTTGCGCCAGAGCCAGAACCTGCGGCCGAACTGGACGAATTCCCGCTGGACGACGATCTGAGCTTTGAATCGGTGTTGCAGCAGCAGACTGAAATCAAGGAAAACCTCGACGACCTGTCGGACTTCGACCTCGACATGGACCTGGGCGGCGACCCTTCGCCTGCGATCCTCGCCGAAGACGACTTCCTGCTGGATCTGGATGAAGGCGTGAAGGACCTGCCGGTCGAGCCTGTTGCTCCTGTCAAGCCTGAGGTTCCGCAGGACGATTTGGAGTTGCCGGCCGATTTCGACCTGTCGCTGTCCGATGAAATGGATGCCACCCCGGCTGAGCCAGATGCCTTCGCTGCCGAACTGGATGACGTCAACGCCGAGCTGGATCGTTTGTCCCAGAGCATCAGCGAGCCGACTTTCACTGCGGAAGACGCGGCGGCTTCGATGGCTGACGAGCCGGACTTCGACTTCCTCTCCGGCACCGATGAAGTGGCCACCAAGCTCGATCTGGCCCAGGCCTACATCGACATGGGCGACACCGACGGCGCCCGGGACATCCTCAATGAAGTCGTGACCGAGGGTGATGCCGGTCAGAAGACCGAAGCCAAGGAAATGCTTTCGCGCCTGGCTTGAATGATCGGTCGGCAATAAACGAAACGGCAGCTCATTGAGGCTGCCGTTTTTGTTTCCGTGATGCGCTTGGGATCAGGCGAGCAAATCCTCATAAAACGCGCCAAACGGTCGAGTAGGGTGGGCGATCTGGATTTCCAGAATCCATAACCCGACATTCGGGCATGCCTCGAAACTCCCCAGATCACCGGCGCGATAAATCGCATGGGGGAAGTCGCTGACCCGGTGCCCCTTGATCTCCAGGTTCAACCTCCAACCCATGGCCGTCGCCTGTTCATCGGCATAGCGGTACAGCTCAGGGCCGGCGACTTGATGGGTTCGCCAGTAATCGTGGACCTGATCAAACAATGCTTTTGCCGCCGTCGCGCAGGCTTTCATGTCGGGATCATTGCCCACCGTAAACGTCGCGCCCGAGTCGCCCTCATGACGATCCCAGACCACACCGAGGTCGATGAAGAAAATGTCGTTGTCAGCCAGTACCGGATCGCCGTCGGAGGGTTGCTTGAAGGTTTTCAGGGTGTTCTCGCCGAAGCGGATTTTGGACGGGTGCCAGATGCGGTCCATCCCCAGTTCGTTCAGCACTTCGAGGCTCATCGCCAGGGCTTCGGATTCGCGCATGCCGGGTTTCACGCGTCGGGCCATTTCGTCGATGGCTTCCCAGGTTTTGCGTTTGGCGTGGAGCATGCCGTCCAGGCTGTAGGCCAGTCCGACGGCTTCTTTGAGAGTGGCGGTCATCATCAGGTCTCGGTGGTGTCTGTTTTTTCGTTGTGTAGTCATCTATATAACGAAGTCTGCCCGGGCGATGCAACGACACAAAATCCACACGCCTCTGGCGTCCCGGTGCGACGGCCTTATAATGCCCGCCTTTGCGCATATCAGCAGGCTGTTACTCCTTGGCAAATTTAGATAACCCGGCCGCCGAAATGGCAGCCGAGGGCTTTTTCCGGATCGCATTGGGCGTCGAATACAAAGGCTCGCGTTACCGCGGCTGGCAACGTCAGGCCTCTGGCGTGCTCACGGTGCAGGAAACCCTCGAGAAAGCCTTGTCCAAAGTCGCCGATTCGCCGGTGTCGCTGCTCTGCGCCGGGCGTACGGATGCCGGCGTGCATGCCTGTGGCCAAGTGGTGCATTTCGACACCCAGGTCGAGCGTTCAATGAAAGCCTGGGTCATGGGCGCCAACATCAACTTGCCCCACGATGTCAGCGTCAGTTGGGCCAAGGTCATGCCGGCGCATTTTCATGCGCGCTTCAAGGCCATAGCCCGGCGTTATCGCTACGTGATCTACAACGATCAGATCCGCCCGGCGCACCTGAATGAAGAAATCACCTGGAATCACCGTCCGCTGGACGTCGAGCGCATGGCTGAGGCAGCGCAGTATCTGGTCGGCATTCACGATTTCAGCGCCTTCCGCGCCGGCCAGTGTCAGGCCAAGTCGCCGATCAAGGAGCTGCATCATCTGCGCGTCACGCGTCACGGCAAGATGATCGTCCTGGACATTCGCGCCAGTGCCTTCCTGCATCACATGGTGCGCAACATCGCGGGCGTGCTGATGACCATCGGTGCCGGCGAGCGTCCGGTGGAGTGGATGAAGGAAGTGCTGGAGAGCCGAATTCGCCGTTCCGGCGGGGTGACGGCGCATCCGTACGGTCTGTATCTGGTGCAGGTCGAGTATCGCGACGAGTTCGAACTGCCCGAGCGTTACATCGGCCCACACTTCCTGACCGGTTTCACGGAACTTGACGGCTGACGCCCTCGAATGCATTTGTTACCATCCGGGACTTTCTCGGATTTGCCCTGAGGTTCTATCGACATGTCAGCCGTTCGCAGCAAAATTTGTGGGATTACCCGCATAGAAGATGCGTTGGCGGCGGTCGAGGCCGGGGCGGATGCCATCGGGTTCGTGTTCTACGCCAAAAGCCCTCGGGCGGTCACGTTCCAGCAGGCACGCTCGATCATCAGCGCGCTGCCGCCGTTCGTGACCACCGTGGGCTTGTTCGTCAACGCCAGTCGCTGCGAGTTGGGCGAATTGCTCGACGCCGTGCCGCTGGACTTGCTGCAATTTCATGGCGACGAAACCGCGGCCGAGTGTGAAGGCTGGCACCGTCCGTACATCAAGGCGTTGCGGGTCAAGGCCGGTGACGACATCGCCGCGGCATGCGATGCGTTTCCAAGTGCCAGCGGGATCTTGCTGGACGCTTACGTCGAAGGCGTGCCCGGTGGAACCGGTGAGGCGTTCGATTGGTCTTTGATACCACAAGGCCTGAGCAAGCCGATCATCCTCGCGGGTGGCCTGACGCCGGAAAACGTCACCGAGGCCATCACCCGGGTACGGCCTTACGCGGTGGACGTCAGCGGTGGGGTAGAGGCGAGCAAGGGCATCAAGGATCACGCAAAGATTCAGGCATTCATCAACGCGGTACGCGGTACGTCGATGTGACGGCTGGCACACTGCCGCCGTCCACACGCATGGCTGAGGATTTTTGGGTTGTACGCAGGTCACGCTTCACTGACCCGGCCATCCACTGATCATCGCCACACATATGAATTTAGCTCAAGGGCATACGCGGGGCTGCGAACCAGAGCGTTCGGGCCGCCGGTACTGGAGAAAGAAAGCATGAGCAACTGGTTAGTAGACAAACTGATCCCTTCGATCATGCGTTCCGAGGTCAAGAAGAGCTCGGTGCCTGAAGGTCTGTGGCACAAATGCCCGTCTTGCGAGGCTGTGTTGTATCGTCCAGAGCTGGAAAAGACCCTGGACGTTTGCCCCAAGTGCAACCATCACATGCGTATCGGCGCGCGCGCGCGCATCGACATCTTCCTCGACGCTGAAGGCCGTGCCGAACTGGGCGCGGACCTGGAGCCGGTTGACCGTCTGAAATTCCGCGACGGCAAGAAGTACAAGGATCGCCTGACCGCTGCCCAGAAGCAGACTGGCGAAAAAGACGCACTGATTTCCATGAGCGGCACCCTGCTGGGCATGCCGGTGGTGGTCTCGGCCTTCGAATTCTCCTTCATGGGTGGTTCGATGGGCGCCATCGTTGGTGAGCGATTTGTCCGCGCCGCCAACTACGCGCTGGAAAACCGTTGCCCGATGATCTGCTTCGCCGCCTCTGGTGGTGCGCGGATGCAGGAAGCCCTGATCTCCCTGATGCAAATGGCCAAGACCTCTGCGGTGCTGGCGCGTCTGCGTGAAGAAGGTATTCCGTTCATCTCCGTGCTGACCGACCCGGTCTACGGCGGCGTTTCCGCCAGCCTGGCAATGCTTGGTGACGTGATCGTCGGTGAGCCCAAGGCCCTGATCGGCTTCGCCGGTCCGCGCGTGATCGAGCAAACCGTGCGTGAAAAACTGCCGGAAGGCTTCCAGCGCAGTGAGTTCCTGCTGGAACACGGCGCGATCGACATGATCATTCACCGTCAGGAACTGCGTCCGCGCCTGGGCAACCTGCTGGCACAAATGATGGGCCTGCCGACGCCGAAATTCGTCGCCGCGCCAATCGAGCCGATCGTGGTTCCACCGGTACCTGCGAACATATGACCGAACGTACCCTTGGCGAATGGCTCGCCTACCTTGAGCAGTTGCACCCTTCGGCCATCGACATGGGCCTGGAGCGTTCGCAACAGGTAGCGTCCCGCATGGGGCTGGGCAAGCCGGCGCCTCGGGTGATCACGGTCACCGGCACCAACGGCAAGGGTTCCACCTGCGCATTCGTGGCTTCATTGCTGCGGGCGCAGGGCCTGAAGGTGGGTGTCTACAATTCTCCGCACCTGCTGCGTTACAACGAGCGGGTGCAGGTCAATGGCGTCGAAGCCACGGACGCCGAGCTGTGCGAAGCCTTTGCTGCGGTCGAGGCGGGCCGTGGCGACACGTCCCTGACGTATTTCGAAATGGGCACCCTGGCGGCGTTCTGGCTGTTTCAACGGGCGGGGCTTGATGCCGTGGTGCTGGAAGTCGGCCTGGGCGGGCGTCTGGACACGGTCAACGTGGTCGACGCCGACATGGCGTTGGTCACCAGCATCGGCGTCGATCATGCAGACTATCTGGGTAACACCCGCGAGTCCGTTGCCTTTGAGAAAGCCGGCATCTTCCGCCAGGGCGCGCCTGCGCTCTGTGGCGATCTGAATCCCCCGCAACCCCTGCTGGACAAGGCACGTGAGCTGGCTTGCCCGTTTTTCCTGCGTGGCCGCGACTTTGACCTCGGTGTGACCGATCACAACTGGCAATGGCGCGGGCTGGACGCTCAAGGGCGTGTGGTCGAATTGCACGACCTGCCGTTGCTCGACCTGCCGATGGAAAACGCCGCATTGGCTTTGCAGGCATACCTGTTGCTCGGGTTGCCGTGGGTAGATGCACAGATTATTGAAGCGCTGAAAGCGACGCGGGTGGTCGGTCGCCTTGATCGCCGTCAGTTCGACTGGCAGGGCAAGCGTCTGAATCTGTTGCTGGATGTGGGGCATAACCCGCATGCCGCCGAGTACCTGGCTCGCCGTCTGGCCAGCCGTCCGCCGGTCGGCAAGCGTCTGGCAGTGTTCGGATTGTTGGCGGACAAGGATCTGGATGGTGTCATCGGCGAATTGAATGCTAGTGTCCAGCAATGGGCGGTTGCGCCGCTGGATTCACCGCGGGCGCGTCCGGTAGCCGATTTGCAGGCCGCGTTGCAGAACCTTGGCGCCGCGGTAACGTCCTATGACAGCGTGGCTGCGGCCCTGGAAGGGCAGTGCGCGCTGGCGACAAGCGACGACGAGATTCTGTTGTTCGGATCATTTTATTGTGTCGCCGAGGCCCTTGAATGGCTGGCCCGGCGCTCCACGGAGGAAGCGGCAAATGGCATTGCTGGATAAGGCATACAAACAACGCATGGTTGGCGCCCTGGTTCTGGTGGCGCTGGCGGTGATTTTCCTGCCGATGCTGTTTTCCCGTCAGGACGAACAGCGTCAGGTAACCGTCGAAGCGCCATCCGCGCCGCAAGCACCGTCCGTGCCGCAAGTGCAGGTCGATCCTGTGGTGGTGCCTGAACCACAGGCGCTGCCTCAGGAGCCTGTGCCGAGTGATGACGAGATCGCTCAGCAGGCAGTGCCGGCGAAGCCGATTGCGCCTGCCGCACCCGTCGCGCCTGCCGCCAAGCCGGTCGCACCAGCGCCAGCCCCGGTGCCTGCTTTGGCTGCCAAGCCTTCAGCCGCGCCGTCTCAGCCGATTTCAGCTGCGCCGGGCAAGCCTGACACCACTCAGAGCCGCGTCGACGCCAATGGCCTGTCGGTCAGCTGGTCGGTGCAACTGGCCAGCCTGTCGAGTCGTGAAAGCGCCGAAAGTCTGCAAAAAGACCTGCGCAGTCAGGGCTACAATGCCTACATCCGTACCGCCGATGGCAAGAATCGGGTATTTGTCGGGCCGCTGATCGAGCGCGCCGAGGCCGATCGTCTGCGTGACTTGCTGGGTCGTCAGAAGAACCTCAAGGGGTTTGTGGTGCGCTTCCAGCCTGAGCGCAATTAAAACTATCGCCCCGATTTGAAATGCACTGAAAATCGCAGCTTACCGATAGTCATGCGCTCTGCTAAAATGCGCCGCCTTATCCGTCTGTAGGCTGCACTGTGCCATTTACCTGGGTTGACTGGGCGATCGTTGCAATCGTCGCCATCTCCGCATTGATCAGTCTGAGCCGCGGCTTCGTCAAAGAAGCATTATCGCTGGTGACCTGGATCATCGCAGGAGTCGTCGCCTGGATGTTCGGTGGTTCATTGTCCGAGTACCTCGCCGGATACATCCAAACGCCATCGGCTCGTATAATCACGGGCTGTGCCATCATGTTTGTCGCCACGTTAATCGTAGGCGCAATGATCAATTATCTTATCGGCGAGTTGGTTCGCGTCACCGGGTTGTCCGGGACCGATCGATTCCTCGGCATGGCCTTCGGCGCCGCGCGTGGCGTGTTGCTGGTGGTCGTGGCGGTCGGGCTCTTGAGCCTGGGGCCGGTACAGCAGGACGGGTGGTGGAAAGAGTCACAGCTCGTGCCAAAATTTCTATTGGTCGCAGACTGGTCCAAAAACCTGATCCTCGGGTGGAGCAGTCAGTGGCTTGCCAGCGGTATCAGCGTACCCGCTGAAATACCGTTCAAGGATCACCTCTTGCCGATGGCCAAAACGCCTCAGTGAGTTGTGTTCAGTTCAGATCCATTAAGTAGGGGTTGCGTCGCATGTGTGGCATCGTCGGTATCGTCGGTAAGTCGAACGTCAATCAGGCGCTGTATGACGCGCTAACCGTGCTCCAGCACCGCGGCCAGGACGCTGCCGGTATCGTGACCAGCCATGATGGCCGGTTATTCCTGCGCAAGGACAATGGCCTGGTGCGTGACGTGTTCCATCAGCGTCACATGCAGCGCCTCGTCGGCCACATGGGCATTGGCCATGTGCGTTATCCGACCGCAGGCAGCTCGACCTCGGCCGAAGCTCAACCGTTTTACGTCAACTCGCCTTACGGCATCACCTTGGCGCACAACGGTAACCTGACCAACGTTGAACAGTTGGCCAAGGAGATTTACGAATCTGACCTGCGCCACGTCAACACCAATTCCGATTCGGAAGTGCTGCTGAACGTGTTTGCGCACGAACTGGCCCAGCGCGGCAAGTTACAGCCAACCGAAGAAGACGTGTTTGCGGCGGTCACTGACGTGCACAACCGTTGCGTCGGCGGTTATGCGGTTGTGGCGATGGTGACCGGTTACGGCATCGTCGGTTTCCGCGACCCGCACGGCATCCGCCCGATCGTGTTCGGTCAGCGTCACACCGACGAAGGCGTCGAGTACATGATCGCCTCCGAAAGCGTGTCCCTGGACGTGCTCGGTTTCACCCTGATTCGCGACCTGGCGCCGGGCGAAGCGGTCTACATCACTGAAGACGGCAAGCTGCATACCCGTCAGTGTGCGACCAACCCGTCCCTGACCCCTTGCATCTTCGAACACGTCTACCTGGCGCGTCCGGATTCGATCATCGACGGCGTGTCGGTCTACAAGGCCCGTCTGCGCATGGGTGAGAAGCTAGCCGAGAAGATCCTGCGCGAGCGTCCAGAACACGACATCGACGTGGTCATCCCGATTCCGGACACCAGCCGCACCGCGGCCCTGGAGCTGGCGAACCACCTGGGCGTCAAGTTCCGCGAAGGCTTCGTGAAGAACCGCTACATCGGCCGGACCTTCATCATGCCGGGCCAGGCAGCGCGGAAAAAATCCGTACGCCAGAAGCTCAACGCCATTGAACTGGAATTCCGCGGCAAGAACGTGATGCTGGTGGACGACTCGATCGTTCGCGGCACTACGTGCAAGCAGATCATCCAGATGGCCCGTGAAGCTGGCGCGAAAAATGTCTACTTCTGCTCCGCCGCCCCGGCCGTTCGTTACCCGAACGTCTACGGTATCGACATGCCGAGCGCTCATGAGCTGATCGCCCACAACCGTTCGACCCAGGACGTGGCCGACCTGATCGGCGCTGACTGGCTGATCTATCAGGACCTGCCTGACTTGATCGAAGCGGTCGGTGGCGGCAAGATCAAGATCGACAAGTTCGATTGCGCGGTGTTCGACGGCCAGTACGTCACCGGCGACGTCGACGAGGCTTACCTGAACAAGATCGAGCAGGCTCGTAACGATGCCTCCAAGGTCAAGACGCAGGCAGTCAGCGCGATCATTGATCTGTATAACAACTGAGTAACAACCGGCCCTGAGGGGCCGGTTTTGTATCTACTAGAAGAGCAAGGCAAGGAGTGACAGCATGAGTCAGGATTGGGATGCCGGTCGGCTGGACAGCGACCTCGAAGGCGTAGCGTTCGATACCCTGGCCGTACGCGCCGGTCAGCACCGTACGCCGGAAGCCGAACACGGTGATCCGATGTTCTTCACTTCCAGCTATGTATTCCGCACCGCTGCCGACGCGGCAGCTCGCTTTGCCGGAGAAGTGCCGGGCAACGTTTACTCGCGCTACACCAACCCGACCGTGCGTGCGTTCGAAGAGCGCATTGCCGCTCTGGAAAGCGCCGAGCAAGCCGTGGCCACCGCCACCGGCATGGCCGCGATCATGGCCGTGGTCATGAGCCTGTGCAGCGCCGGCGACCATGTGCTGGTGTCGCGCAGCGTATTTGGCTCGACCATCAGCCTGTTCGAAAAGTACTTCAAGCGCTTCGGCATCGAAGTCGATTACGTGCCCCTGGCGGACTTGTCCGGCTGGGATGCGGCGATCAAGGCCAACACCAAATTGCTGTTCGTCGAATCGCCTTCCAATCCATTGGCTGAGCTGGTGGACATCGCCGAGTTGTCGAAAATCGCTCACGCCAAAGGCGCGATGCTGGTGGTCGACAACTGCTTCTGCACCCCGGCGCTGCAACAGCCGCTGAAGATGGGTGCTGATATCGTCGTGCATTCGGCGACCAAGTTCATCGATGGCCAGGGCCGTTGCATGGGCGGTGTTGTGGCCGGTCGCAGCGAGCAAATGAAAGAAGTCGTCGGCTTCTTGCGTACCGCCGGGCCGACGCTGAGCCCGTTCAACGCGTGGATCTTCCTCAAGGGCCTCGAAACCCTTGGCCTGCGCATGAAAGCGCATTGCGCCAACGCGCAGCAACTGGCCGAGTGGCTGGAGCAGCAGGATGGTATCGAGAAAGTCCATTACGCCGGCCTCAAGAGCCATCCGCAGCACGAACTGGCCTTGCGTCAGCAGAAGGGTTTCGGCGCCGTGGTGAGTTTCGAGGTCAAGGGCGGCAAAGATGGCGCCTGGCGCTTTATCGATGCGACGCGTCTGATTTCGATCACCGCCAACCTTGGTGACACTAAAACCACCATCACGCACCCGAGCACCACCTCCCACGGCCGTCTGGCGCCGCAAGAGCGTGAAGCGGCGGGTATCCGTGACAGCCTGATCCGCATTGCGGTCGGTCTGGAAGACGTGGCCGACCTGCAAGCCGATCTGGCGCGCGGGTTGGCTGCCTTGTGATCGAGATGTCCACGCCGGGCACTGGCACCCATGGCCGCGTTGCGCTGGTCACGGGGGCCGCGCGAGGCATTGGTCTGGGGATCGCTGCCTGGCTGATCTGCGAAGGCTGGCAGGTGGTGCTGACCGATCTGGATCGAGCGCGGGGTTCGAAGGTGACGAAGGTGCTGGGCGAAAACGCCTGGTTCATCGCCATGGACGTTTCGAACGAGGGGCAAGTGGCGTTGGGTGTCGCCGAGGTGCTGGGACAGTTCGGGCGTCTGGATGCTCTGGTGTGTAACGCGGCGGTGGCTGATCCGCACAACATCACGCTGGAAAGTCTTGATCTGGCGTACTGGAACCGTGTGTTGGCAGTCAACCTCAGCGGACCAATGCTGTTGGCCAAGCATTGTGCGCCGTATCTGCGCGCTCACAGCGGCGCGATCGTCAACCTGGCCTCGACCCGCGCCGCGCAGTCGGAACCGGACACAGAGGCCTATGCTGCGAGCAAGGGCGGTCTGTTGGCCCTGACTCACGCATTGGCCATCAGTCTGGGGCCGGAGATTCGCGTCAACGCGGTGAGCCCGGGCTGGATCGATACCCGGGATCCGGCGGTACGACGTGCCGAACCGCTGACTGATGCCGATCATGCCCAGCATCCGGCGGGCAGGGTAGGGACGGTCGAAGACGTCGCGGCGATGGTGGCCTGGCTGCTGTCGAAGAACGCCGGTTTCGTCACGGGCCAGGAATTTGTGGTCGATGGCGGCATGACCAAGAAGATGGTCTACAAGTAGAAGCTGCAAGTCTCAAGCTAGAAGCGGCAAGTCAAGGCGAGCCCGTGCAGGCCTTCGATACGCAATCTTGCTTTTACTTGCCGCTTGAAGCTTATGACTTGAAGCTGTTTTGAAAAAACTTCAATCCTGCTATTGACTTAGGTTCGCTACCTGCGTAAATTTCGCGGCCTCAACGAAGCAAAGGGTGATTAGCTCAGCTGGGAGAGCATCTGCCTTACAAGCAGAGGGTCGGCGGTTCGATCCCGTCATCACCCACCACTTCTTGAGAGTCTTGCGAAAGCAAGATGGAAGCTTTTAAAAGCCTCCACCGACGCGCAGCGGTAGTTCAGTCGGTTAGAATACCGGCCTGTCACGCCGGGGGTCGCGGGTTCGAGTCCCGTCCGCTGCGCCATATTTTCCGAGTCAGGTTCGCCTGGTTCGAGATTGAAAGCCTCGAAGCTTCCAGTCAGACGAGTTAATTGAGCGTCAGCTCAAAGCGATACGCAGCGGTAGTTCAGTCGGTTAGAATACCGGCCTGTCACGCCGGGGGTCGCGGGTTCGAGTCCCGTCCGCTGCGCCATATCTGCTTCAAGGCCCACTGAACGCCTTGAAGCTACAAAGAAAGCCGCTGGCTATCTTTGAGTCGATAGCAAAGACCCTGGTCGAAAGACCGGGGTTTTTTGTGTCTGCGAATTGGCTTCTCTCCTTTCCCTTGCCCACCAGGGATTCGCATCCGTCATTCCAATGCATGATCTGCAATGAATTTTGACGTCTCGTGATAATTCCCCTCAATTCCCCCGCAGCCCTGATTAACCGGTGCCTGCACGCCGAAATCTCCCGTCCGTTGCTCATTTATTCAAGTCGTCACTGGGTGCAAAGCGCACAAAGCGCTTTATTTGACGCATCAACACTAATTAGAATGAGTCTCATTTAAAATATTTCTTCGCGCAGGGTTCCTATAGATGAGTGATGCAGCGATGCCGACGGGGCAAACCTTCCACGACCTGTACCGCGACCACCGGGGCTGGCTGGAAAGTTGGTTGAGGCGACGCATGAGCAATGGCAGCGATGCGGCGGACCTCAGCCAGGACACGTTCGTGCGTTTACTCGCCAGTTCCCAACGCATTGCTGACCTGCAAGAGCCCCGCGCCTACCTGGCGACCGTCGGTAAGCGCCTGCTGACCAACTTCTACAAGCGTCGCAGTCTGGAGCAGGCCTACCTCAGTGCGTTGGCGCTGTTGCCTGAAGACTGTGTGCCGTCCCCCGAGCAGCGCTGGATCCTGCTGGAAACCCTGCAAGCGCTCGACGAATTGCTCGATGGCTTGCCGAGGCCGGTGCGCCGGGCATTCCTCTGGAGCCAGCTCGAAGGCCTGGGCTATCAAGAGATCGCCGAGCGCCTGCAAGTCTCAGAGCGCACGATCAAGCGCTACATGGCCCAAGCCTACGAACATTGCCTGCTGGTGGAGTTGTGATCGGTTCAGCACCTTCGGCTGAAGCCCGTCAAGTCGTGCGGGCCGCCGCGCAGTGGCTGGCGCTCATGGAGTCCGGTTCTGCCAATGAGCGCGATCGTGCCGAATTGCAGAGTTGGCGCGACAGTCATTCCAGTCACGAGCAGGCCTGGCAAAAGGCGCAACTCTTGCGCCAACGCTTTGCCGACCTGCCGCCCGCCCTGGCGATGGCTAGTCTGGACCGCCCGCAAGCAAGTCGGCGCACCGTCCTCAAGTGCGCTGTCGGCGCGGTGGCGCTGGTGCCTACGGCCTGGTTGATCAGTCGGCAGTTACCGCTGGATGTCTGGAGAGCCGACCTGCGCACCGCGACCGGGGAGGACAAGAAAGTCCAGTTGATCGATGGCAGTACGCTGCAATTGAACACCGCGAGCGCCGTCGATCTCGATCTGAAGAATCGGCTTCTGAAGCTCGTAGAAGGCGAAATAGCGCTGAATCAGTCTGGCACCTCACCGCTGACGATCCAGACGCACTTTGGGCACGTGATCGTCAGTCAGAGCGACGTGTGCATTCGTCAGGGGCAGGCGGGGTGCAAGGTGTCGGTGCTTAAAGGCACGGTACAGTTGCAGCCTCTGCGCGGGCCTGTCTTTTCGTTGCGCGGGGGCCAGCAAGTCAGCCTTCAAGCGAAGGGCGCGGGTGCTGTGGAGCCATTCGATGTGTTCGCCCCAGGCTGGCGCGACGGTGTGCTGATGGCGCAGAACCAACCCTTGGGGGATTTCCTGCGTGAACTCAGTACCTATCGCCCAGGCGTATTGCGCTGGGAGCCCGAATTGGAATCTCTGCGCGTCACCGGCAGTTTTCGTCTGCAAGACACTGATCGCATCCTTGCGTTGCTGGCCGCCAGTCTCCCCGTGGAGGTGCATTCGCGTACGCGTTATTGGGTAACGCTGCAGCCGCGCAAAAATAGTGTTTGAGGCGTGTCCCCTTTTTTCGTGTTGCTTGTC
This sequence comes from Pseudomonas arsenicoxydans, assembly GCF_900103875.1. Lineage (NCBI taxonomy): Bacteria > Pseudomonadati > Pseudomonadota > Gammaproteobacteria > Pseudomonadales > Pseudomonadaceae > Pseudomonas > Pseudomonas arsenicoxydans. Next base: position 3,394,810 of record NZ_LT629705.1, read on the forward strand.
ATTCAAGGCATGTAAAACGAAATCAGAGAGATTCTCAATGCCCGCAGTGATGTCTTGCAGTACGCGTCTGGCTCCCTTCAGGCTGCGCCCGTTGTTGCACTTGAGTCTGTTGTTGAGCCTGAGTGCCTGTCCGTTGTTCATCACTGCTGGTTGGGCTGACGATGCTTCTCGACGCAGTTACCAGGTGCCAGCCGGTAGTCTCGACGCCGCGCTGACCCGTTTCGCCGGGCTGGCCGGGGTCAATCTGTCAATGGATCCGTCGCTCGTCAGCGGTCGCAACAGCCCTGGTCTTTCCGGTGAGTTCGCGGTCGAGGAGGGCTTTGCTCGACTGTTGCAGGGTTCCGGTCTGCAATTGCAGTCGGTGGGCGAGCAGTCATACATCCTGACCCCGGCGCCAGAAGGCGGCAGCCTGCAATTGGCGCCGACTTCGGTTCTCGGTGCCACGGGCGGGGCGGACGGCGAGGTGTATGCCGGTGGTCAGGTCGCGCGCAAAGGCTCGCAAGGCTTGCTGGGCTCGAAAGATTTCATGGAAACGCCGTTCAGCATGACCACCTACACCAGCGAGGTGGTCAAGAACCAACAGGCGCGTACCTTGGGCGACCTGGTTGCCAGCGATCCGTCGGTTCGCGTCACTAACCCGGCGGGCGGACGTTATGAGCAGTTCACCATTCGCGGGCTCAGCCTGTTCAACAGCGATGTTTCCTATAACGGCCTCTATGGCGTCTTGCCGACGTATACGATCGACATGGAGATGGCCGACCGCGTCGACATCCTCAAAGGCCCCAGCGAGCTGATCAACGGCATCTCGCCACGGGGCAGCGTCGGTGGCGGGATCAACGTGGTGCCCAAGCGCGCCACCGATACGCCGATCACCTCGTTAACCGCCAACTACGCCTCCAACAACCAGATCGGCGGTGCCGTGGATATCGGCCGGCGCTTTGGTGAAGATGACAAGTTCGGGATTCGTTTCAACGGCGTGAAGCAGTCCGGTGATACCGAATGGGACCACCAGAGTGTCGACCGCGACATGGCGGTACTGGGCCTGGATTTTCGCGGTGATCGCCTGCGGCTGTCGACGGATGTCGGGCACACAGAGCGCGATACCGACGCTCCGCAGGAACGTGTGACCGTCGGCGCCAACGCGCAGGTTCCCCATGCAAGCGATGTAAGCCGTAACTATGCGCAGCCGTGGAGCAAGGCGCGGACCAAGGACACCTTCGGTATGGTGAACGGCGAGTTCGACGTCAGTGATTCCGTCATGCTGTACGGCGGTGTCGGGGCGCGTAAAAGCAATCATGACTTCCTCCGGCATGCCGTTTCGATTACCAATGACGCCGGTGATTTCAGCGTTCTGCCCCGTGACTTCACCCGGGACGAAAATGTCCGCACGGCGAATGTAGGCGTGCGCAACTGGTTCCACACAGGTCCTGTCAGCCATGAAGTCAACCTGGCGGCCAGCTACTTCTACATGGACTTCGAAAATGGCGGCGCCCGCTATGCCGCGTCCCCCAGCAACCTCTATGACCCCGTGGAAACACCGACACCGGTCCGCCCCACGCGACAGGATCCCAAGGTCTACACCGAGAACCGCTTCAGCGGCGTGGCGTTGTCCGACACCCTTGGCTTCTTCGATGACCGCGTACTGCTGACACTCGGTGCCCGCTGGCAGCGCGTGAAGGTCGACGACTGGTCGGACAATATCAAAGGCGACACGGCTTACGACGAGGAAAAAGTTTCGCCGTCGGGCGGCATCCTGTTCAAGGCCACCGACAAGCTGTCGCTGTATGCCAACTACATGGAAGGCTTGAGCCAAGGCAAGATTGCGCCATCGACCTCGGTGAACGAAGACGAGATCTTCCCGCCATTCATCAGTCGCCAGGTCGAGGTCGGCGCCAAATATGACGCGGGTCCGTTCGCTGTAACGGCAGCTGTGTTCCGAATCAAGCAACCCGCCTATGAAACCAACGCCATCACGCGGGTCTTCGGCCCGAACGGCAAGCGCGAAAATACCGGTGTGGAAGTGAGCATGTTCGGTGAACCGCTCAACGGTGTCCGCCTGCTGGGCGGTGTCATGTACATCGACAGCGAGCTGACCAACACCACCAACGGCACCTACGACGGCAACCGCGCACCCGCCACGCCGAAATACAACGTCAACGTGGGCGCTGAATATGACGTGCGGTCCGTGGAAGGCCTGACCCTGACCAGCCGCGCCATCTATTCCAGCTCGCAGTACCTGGACCAGTCCAACGTCAAGGAAATCGACGCCTGGACGCGTATGGACGTCGGTGCTCGCTACGCGTTCAAGGTCGACGAGAAGAACGTCACCTTGCGGGCCAATGTCGAGAACGTGGCGGACAAGCGCTACTGGAGTTCGGCCGGTGCCTCGGATGACAGCGAGCCTGGATTGACGCTCTCGACCCCACGAACCTATCTCCTGTCGGCCACCGTCGACTTCTGAGCCTAACCCGTCGAGCGCCGCGCCACAGGGAAGGGCGCCGCCGGTGGGTATCAGCGGATGTTTGTAGAGGAAAAATACATGTCCATCCCGACTGGATAATCTATTGCGATACTTTTCTATACGTTAATACCTGTATCAAGGTGATAACGAAGTTGTCAGTTTAATAACAAGAACATGGCCGGATAACGGCGCTGATGATCAACTATCAGGTTTCTATAACTTGTGATGTTGTGTGCCTGAACACTTTTTATAACTGATTATCGAGTGATATTAATATTCCAAAAAAGTGCGCACCAACAGTTGCGCTATTTTCTAAATGGGAATAGTTTTCATCTCGAAATGAATCGAGGATAAACCGATGTTGAATGATGGCTTATTGCGCTCTAATCCTTTGCAAAAAACCAATGCCGACTATTTGACTCGACAAAGCAAGTTCGAATCCAATGTGCGCAGTTATCCACGCAAGTTGCCACTGGCAATTGCCAAGGCGCACGGGGTCTGGGTTACCGATGTCGAGGGCAATACCTATCTCGACTGTCTGGCCGGCGCAGGCACGTTGGCGTTGGGGCACAATCATCCCGCCATCATGGCCAGTCTCGACAGCTTCCTCACCTCTGGCCTGCCGATGCACACCCTGGACCTGACGACACCGGTCAAGGATGCCTTCAGCGAAACCCTGCTCAGCCTGTTGCCGAACCAGGGCCGCGATTACTGCCTGCAGTTTTGCGGGCCGTCCGGGGCGGATGCAGTGGAAGCCGCGCTGAAGCTGGCCAAGACCTGCACCGGGCGCAACAACATCATCAGTTTCTCAGGGGCCTACCATGGCATGACCCACGGCGCCCTGGCGCTGACCGGCAACACCGCGCCGAAAAATGCCATCGCCAGCCTGATGCCGGGGGTGCAGTTCATGCCGTTCCCTCATGAATACCGTTGCCCGCTGGACATTGGCGGTGAAGCCGGGGTCGAAGCCCTGAGCCACTATTTCACCCAGTTCATCGAAGACGTCGAAAGCGGCGTGTCGCTGCCGGCGGCGGTGATCCTTGAAGCGGTGCAGGGCGAGGGCGGGGTCAACTGCGCCCCGGTGAGCTGGCTGCGGGCGATTCGCGAGGTAACCCGCAAGCACGGCATCCTGCTCATCCTCGACGAAGTACAGACCGGTTTTGGTCGCACCGGCAAGATGTTTGCTTTCGAGCACGCTGAAATCGAGCCGGACCTGATCGTCATGTCCAAAGCGCTCGGGGGCGGTTTGCCCATGGCGGTGCTGGGCATCCGTCGTGAATTCGATGCCTGGGAACCTGGCAACCACGCCGGTACTTTCCGCGGCAACCAAATGGCCATGGCTGCTGGACTGGCCACCTTGCAGGTGCTGCAACAGCAACACCTTGCCGCACATGCCGAGCGTCGTGGCCAGTGGCTAAAGGACCGGTTGGTCGAGTTGCAGTCCCATTATCCGGCCCTTGGCCAGGTGCGCGGTCGCGGCCTGATGCTCGGCATCGAGATCGTCGACGAGCGCGAGCCCGCTGATCGCCACGGACATTTCCCGATAGACCCGGCGCTGGCCGTGGCCATCCAGCAACAGTGTTTCAAACAGGGCCTGCTGCTGGAACGCGGTGGGCGCAAGGGCAATGTCATCCGCTTGTTGCCGCCATTGATTATCGACGAAGAACAATGCCAACAAGTGATCCAGCGTTTTGATAAAGCCGTGGCCACAGCGTTATCGCAATTGCGACCTTGAATGAGTCCATTGAAGTTGGTTAAACCTCCGCCATGTTGCAGTTCGATGGCGTTGGCGCAAGTGTCCTTGATTATTTAAAAAGGCTTGGCGAAGTCATGTCGTTATGTGGAGTTTTGTCGGCCGTTAAATCAGTCGATCAGCAACTAATTTTTTCGCGAGATAACGTATTCAGTGACCTCACGGGCTACTGTGGAGCACCCATGAATCATCCAGATCGCAATGTGTTATCGAATAGAGTCAGTGAATTGGCAACGACCTGTGCGTTGCTGAATTGCTTGATCAAAGAGTTCGCCTTGCCGGAAAACTGCCTCAGCTACAGTTGGCCGACGCAGATGCAAGGTATTGCCCCGGGCAGTTACCTCGACGGCCTGGAATGGAAGGGTATTCCCCTGACCATCAAGCTGCCGAACCAGCAGCAGTTCTTTGTGATGGTGGATCGCCGCGACGGTCTTGGCAGCCACCGTTACCTGTCGGACGTCTATGCCCGGCGCGGCGAGGGTGACTGGTCGAGCCTGAGGTTTGCCGGGTTCGTTGAGCAGTTGCTCGCGGCGTGCGAACACATGACCCGCGCGAGCAACGACGAGTTGCTGGATCAGGTGTTGCAAAGTCAGTTACTGACGGCCGCTATCGTCGGCCATAACACACCGAAGGACGCGGACCCGCTCAGCGGTTATCTGGCCAGCGAGCAAGGCTTGTGGTTCGGTCACCCAAACCACCCGGCACCCAAGGCGCGGTTGTGGCCCGCCCATCTGTCCCAGGAAACCTACGCCCCTGAATTCCAGGCGCGTACAGCGTTGCACCTGTTCGAAGTACCGCTGGAAGGGCTGAACGTCGGCGCCAACGGCCTGAGCAAAGCCCAGGTGCTGGCCGGTTTTGCCGATCAAGCCCAAGCGCGGCCAGGACACGCGGTGATTTGCATGCACCCGGTCCAGGCGCAGTTGTTCATGCAGGACGGCCGTGTGCAGCAATTGCTCAAGTCCAAGGCCATCGTCGATCTCGGTGCCACGGGCCTGATGGCCAATCCCACGGCGTCGATCCGCACCTGGTACATCGAGGGCCATGACTTTTTCATCAAGGGCTCGCTGAACGTGCGCATCACCAATTGCGTCAGGAAAAACGCCTGGTACGAACTGGAAAGCGCGCTGATGATCGACCGCATTTTCCGTAACTTGCAACTGACTCAACCCGAGACCCTCGGCGGCTTGTCGGTTGTCGCCGAGCCGGGCCTGTTGAGCTGGGCACCGCACGGCGCCAGCGAGGCCGACAGCCATTGGTTCCGCGAACAGACCGGGGCGATCCTGCGCGAGAACTTCTGCCTCGACAGCGGCACCGACTGCAGCATCATGGCCGGCACGCTATTCGCTCGCGGCCTGCACCTGCGGCCGTTGGTGCATGAATTCCTCACTCGCTTCAACGGCAATGACATCGACGACCAACAGCTGTTGAGCTGGTTCGATGACTATCAGGCGCTGCTGCTCCGGCCGGTGCTGGCACTGTTCTTCAACCACGGCATCGTCATGGAGCCGCATCTGCAAAACAGCGTGATGGTGCACGACAACGGTCGCCCGCAACGCCTGCTGCTGCGAGATTTTGAAGGGGTAAAACTCACCGAAGAACTGGGCGCCTCGCGAATCGATGCCGACGTTCATCCGCGCGTCCGCGAGTCGCTTCTCTATTCCCGTCAGCAAGGCTGGAACCGCATCGTCTATTGCCTGTTCGTCAACAATTTGTCCGAGGCCGTGCTGGCCCTGAGCTGGGAACGTGCGCACCTGGCACCGCTGATGTGGCAACGAGTCGAGCAGCAGTTGATCAGCATCCGCGCCGAATTGAGCCGCGCGGCACCGGAGCTGGATGCGCTGATCGCCGGTCAGCCGATTGCCTGCAAAACCAACCTGAAAGTCCGTCTGGCGGCCAAGGCTGATCGTCAGGCCGGCTACGTCACCCTGGAGTCGCCGTGGGGCAAGGAGGTCAAGCATGGATAAGCTGCCCGCAACGGTACTGGCCGCTATCGACCAAGCCCGCCTCCAAAACGAAGACCCGCTGGTGCTATTCATCTACGATCTGGATGCACTGAAACAGCACGTGACCCAGGTGATGGCGGCGTTGCCCGAAGGCGTGGAACTCTACTACGCAATCAAGGCCAACAGCGAACCGCAAATCCTCGCCACCGTAGCGCCATTGGTGCACGGCTTCGAGATTTCCTCCGGCGGCGAAATCGATCGCCTGCAGGCCTGTCCGACGGCCAAGCCGTTCATCTTCTCCGGCCCCGGCAAACTCGATTCCGATCTGCGTTCAGCCCTGCAGCATCAAGTCGAAGCAATCCACATCGAAAGCCTGAATGAAATCGTCCGTCTGCAACGGCTGGCGCTGGAAGCGGGACGGGTACAGGACGTGTTGCTGCGGATCAATCCGGAGCTGCCTTCGCCGCTGTCGAGCAAATTGGCCATGGCCGGCACCGCCACGCCATTCGGGATTGACGAGTCGCAGCTGGCCCAGGCGGTGAGTTGGGTGGATAACGCCAGTCACTTGCGGCTCAAGGGTTTCCATGTGCATGCGATGTCCCATCAGTCGCGGGTGGAACGTCACGAACAACTGCTCGACCTGTACCTGGAACGCTGGCCGCAATGGAAGGCGTTGTCGGCGACTCCGGCGACGATCACCCACCTTAATGTCGGCGGCGGCATCGGCGTGAATTATCTCGGCCCGCAGCAGTTCGATTGGCAGCGCTTGTGCGCGCACTTGGGCCAGTCCTTGGCGGCGTGTGCCGATGCGCCGATCGTGCGCTTCGAGCCCGGTCGTTTCATCAGCGCGTATTGCGGCTACTACGCCATTGAAGTGCTGGACACGAAGACCAGTCATGGCAAGCATTTTCTGGTCTGTCGCGGCGGCACTCACCATTTCCGCTTGCCGGTGGCGCAAGGGCACGATCACCCGGTGATTCATCTGCCCAGGCACCCCGTAACTTGCGGCGCAGTGCAGCGGGACTGGACCGTGGTCGGGCAACTCTGCACACCCAAGGATGTGCTGAGCCGCGATTGTCCGCTGACCGGTGTCGAGGTCGGCGACCTGTTGGTATTGCCGCTGGCCGGGGCCTACGGCTACAACATTTCCCATGCCGATTTCCTCTGTCATCCGCGACCGCCACAGCTGTTTGTGCAAGATGCAGGAGGCGCGTCTTGGGTTTGACGGTCGCCGTTCCGCGCTGGCTGGTGGTGGTCAATGTGCTGTTGGGCACCCTGACCGTCAGCCTCAACAACAGCTCGCTCAACCCGGCATTGCCGGCGTTCATGAGCGCCTTCGACATCGGTCCGCTGCTGGCGACATGGATCGTCGCGGCGTTCATGGTGAGCATGGGCATGACCATGCCGCTCACCAGTTTTCTCAGCCAACGGGTAGGGCGCAAACGTCTTTACCTGTGGGGAGTCGCGTTGTTTGTCTGCGGCTCGCTGATGGGCGCGCTGGCCAATTCCATCGCGCTGGTGATCACGGCTCGTGTGGTGCAAGGCATTGCCAGTGGACTGATGATTCCGTTGTCGTTGGCGATCATTTTTTCGGTGTACGCCAAAGGCGAGCGGGGGCGGGTCACTGGCCTGTGGGGCGCAGCGGTGATGCTGGCGCCGGCGTTGGGGCCGTTGTGTGGGAGCCTGCTGCTGGAGTGGTTCAGTTGGCGTTCGCTGTTCCTGATGAACGTGCCGATTGGCCTGGTGGCGCTGATTCTTGGCGTGGCCGTGCTGCCGGCGTCTGAACCCGCCGAGCGCAAACCGTTCGACCTGGCGGGCTACCTGCTGATTGCGGCGGGCATTGGCCTGCTGATGATCGCGGTGGGGCGCTTGCGTCACGCGCAAGCCCTGACGGATCCGCTCAACCTCGGCATGTTGCTGGCGGCGATCCTGTGCCTGGTCGCGTTTGTGCGCCTGGAACTGAACCGCACGTCGCCGCTGCTCAACCTGCGGATCTTTGCCCTGCGCGGTTATCGCCTGAGCGTGATCATCGCGGTGGTGCAGTCGGTCGGCATGTTCGAGTGCCTGGTGTTGCTGCCGTTGCTGGTGCAAGTGGTGATGGGTTACAGCGCGATCTGGACGGGCCTGTCGCTGCTGTGCACAGCGGCGTTTGCCAGTCTGTTCGGGCACCTCGGAGGTCGCTGGCTGGACCGCCACGGACCACGGGGTGTGGTGCTTTGGGGGCTGCTGCTGACCGGCGCCGCGACGCTGGGCCTGGGCATGCTCGGCGCAGGCGCCTCCATCGGCGTGGTGTTTTTCCTGATGATGGTGCGCGGTGCCGGACTTGGTTTGTCCTACATCCCGATTACCACTGCCGGGCTCAATGCCTTGCCCGAACCGATGGTCACCCAGGGCGCGGCGATGAACAACATTTCCCGCCGCCTCGTGTCGTCACTGGCCATCGTCATCGCTTCACTCTGGCTCGAGTTTCGTCTGGGGGCAGGGGTTCAGTCTGCCGGTACGCCGGGGGCGATCAGCGAAGTGTTCATGGCCACCGGCGTCCTGGTCCTGCTAGCGCTGCCCTGCGCCTGGCGTTTTCCCGTACACGCCCGCGACGAGCCGGCCGAGGCACTGCCTTCGGCCCTCGAACAGCGTTAATTCTTTAATCGACAAGGTATGAAAATGGCGACCTCATTTCAGGCAACACCTCAGGCTCCTGGCGTCTGGCTGGCGACCGCCGACACCCGATGCTATCAACAAGTAGAACAGCGGGTAGTCGGCCAGCTGTTGCAAACCCTGCTGTATGAAAATGTGCTGTCGTACAGCCATTCACCCTTGGCCGGCAGCCAATACCGGTTTGTCGTCAGCGGCGTCGATGCGAAGCAGCAACCGGTGGAGTACCACTGCACCGGTTTGCTCAGCGCCAGCTTCGAACTGATCCGCCTCGATTACTCCAGCCTTGAGCGCGTCGATGCCCAGGGCAAGCACAGTCAACCCCGCTTGCATCAGGCCTTGGCCGAACTGCTGAGCGAGCTTCAGGACAGCCCGCACCTGCCACGTTTCACCCATGAACTGGAACAAACCCTGCTCAAGGATCTGCAATCGCGCAGCCAGGGTTATCAAGCGGCCCGACCGAGCCATCAACTGGACGTCGATGCGCTGGAACAGCATTTCATGGACGCCCACAGCTACCACCCTTGCTACAAGTCGCGTATTGGTTTTTCGCTGAAAGACAACGCCAGTTACGGGCCTGAATTTGCCGCGCCGGTCGCCATCGTGTGGCTGGCCGTGGCGAAAAGCTGCGGTGCGATGAACATCTCACAGCATCTGAACTACGACGACTTCATCCAGCAAGAATTTGGCCTACAACGCTGGCAGGAGCTTGCTGAAAGCCTCACCGACCAAGGCAAGTCGATGGGCGATTACTGGCTTATGCCGGTACACCCATGGCAGTGGGAAAACGTCATTGTTCCGGTGTTCTACCCAGAGCTGGTCAGTGGTGAAGTGATCCATCTCGGCACCACCGATGACCGTTACCAGGCGCAGCAATCGATCCGCACCCTGGCCAACGTCTCTGAGAAACAGCGGCCTTACGTCAAGCTCGCACTGAGCATGACCAACACCTCCAGCACGCGCATTCTCGCCCGGCATACCGTGATGAACGGCCCGATCATCACCGACTGGCTGCACCGGTTGATCCGCAGCGACAGCACCGCCCGTGACCTCGGTTTTGTGATTCTCGGCGAAGTGGTCGGCGTCAGTTTCGACTACGATCACTTGCCCACCACGCGCATGTCCCAGGCCTACGGGACCATGGGCACCCTGTGGCGCGAAAGTATTCACCAGTACCTGGAAGACGATGAGCAAGCGGTGCCATTCAATGGCTTGAGCTCCGTGGATAATCGCTACGGCAGCGGTGAGCAAACCCCGTTTATCGACGCCTGGATCAAGCAATACGGCTTGCAAGCCTGGACCCGCCAATTGTTGCAGGTCGCCGTGTCGCCGATCATTCATATGCTCTACGCCGAAGGCATCGGCATGGAGTCCCACGGTCAAAATATCGTCCTGATCGTCAAGCAGGGCTGGCCGCAACGCATTGCCCTGAAAGACTTCCACGACGGCGTGCGCTATTCGCCGCAGCACCTTGGCCGCCCCGAACTCAGCCCGACCCTGGTGCCGCTGCCCGCCAGCCACGCCAAGCTCAATCGCAACTCGTTCATCCTCACTGACGATGTGGATGCGGTGCGCGATTTCTCCTGTGACTCGTTCTTTTTTATCGCCCTGGCCGAGATGGCGATCTTCATGCATCAACACTATCAACTGGCCGAAACCGAGTTCTGGCAGATGACTGCCGAGATCATCACCGGCTACCAGGCCGAACACCCGCAACACCGTGCGCGGTATGAGTCGTTTGATGTGTTCGCGCCGTTCTATGAAGTCGAAGAACTGACCAAACGCCGCCTGCTGGGCGATGCCGAGCGGCGGTTCAAAAAGGTGCCGAATCCGTTACACGCGTTCCGGCCGCAATCATGCTGAGGACCAATCTGCTCAAGCAGAAACTCACCACCGGGGCACCGGCCTACGGTCTGATCAGTTCGATTCCAGCGCCAGCGGCCATCGAGCTGATCGCCGAAGCCGGGTTCGATTTCGTGATCATCGACATGGAACACGTGCTGATCAATCCCGAAACCGTGGAGAACATGATCCGCACCGCCGAAAGCTACGCGCTCACGCCGCTGGTGCGGGTGGCGGACCTCAACCCGAAAACCATGCTGCGCCTGCTCGATGGTGGCGCCCAAGGCATCGTGTTGCCGATGATCGAGGGCCCTGAGCCGTTGGCCGAGAGCATTCGCGCCTGCAAATACCATCCGCAGGGCCACCGCAGCCTGAACGCTGGGCGCCCCGGCGCATTTGGCAAACACAGCCTGGCGGACTACATCGCGCTGGCCAACGAGCAAATCATGATCGTGGCGATGATCGAAAGCGCCGAAGGCGTGCGACGCGCGGCGCAAATTGCAGCGGTACCCGGCCTCGACATGATCCTCGAAGGTGCTGCGGACTTATCGCAAACCCTGGGCCTGCCATGGCAGATCGACCGCCCCGAAGTGCAGCAAGCGCTGCTCGCCAGTTGGCAAGCGGCCAGTGCGGCGGGCGTGCCGTATTGCGCGATCCCACGCCAGCCAGGCGACCACGAACGGTGGTTGGCTCGCGGCGTAAACAGTTTTGTTTTGGGTGACGAGCGTGGCATTGCTTTTCGCGCCCTTCAGGCCAAGTTGGCCGCCACTTCAGCAGAAGGAAAATAACCTGATGAACTTCACCACAATGGCCGCCGACAGGGTGATGCAGGACCTGGTCGATTGTTTGTTGGCCGAACATTTTTTCGGGACCGAACCGCTGAATCTCATGGCGCCCGCAGACGATCAGCCGTTCACCGGGTTGAGTGCCGATCAGCGCATCTGGGAATGGCAGGGTTCAATCTTCGTCGCCCTGCGCCCCGGCATCACTCAGCAATGGGAGAAAGTACCGGGCACGCCGGTATTGGGTCGAGAGCATGAGCGTCTGACCGAACTGTCCCCCGAAGTTTTCATGACCCAGGTACTGGCCGGGATGACTGACCGCTATCAGGACAATGAAAAGGGCTTCGCGCTGTTCCTCGACGTGCTGCGCACCAGCGTGCGCCAGACCGAGTTGTCCCTGGCCCATCGGGTCAACAGCCAGCGCTTGCTGGAGAAAAGCAACGCCGATTTCTTCCTGACCATGGAGCAGTGGGCCTCATTGCGTGATCGTCCGTATCACCCATTGGCCAAGGCCAAACAGGGTTTGAATGACGCGGAATATCAACACTACCAAGCCGAATTCGCCCGCCCCGTGACGTTGAACTGGGTCGCCATCGACCGTACGTTGCTGCAATGCGGCGACGGCGTGACAGACCTGGCGCTGGATAATCCCGCCGAGTACCTGCTGCCATTCGCGTTACAGGCCGGCCTGCAACACGAGATGCAGCAACGGGGTATTTTCGAGAGCCATATCGCGATGCCGGTGCATCCGTGGCAGTTCGATCATGTATTGGAAGCGCAACTCGGCGACGCCTTCGCCAATGGCAATTGCCAGCGGCTCGACTTCACCGACGGTGATTTCTACGCCACCTCGTCGTTGCGTTCGATGACCCCGTGCTTCAACAGCGCCGACTACCTCAAGTTGCCGATGGCGATCTATTCACTGGGGGCCTCGCGTTACCTGCCCGCGGTAAAAATGATCAACGGCGGCTTGAGTGAAAAGCTGCTGCGTCAGGCGCTGGGCAAAGATGAAACCCTGCAAACGAAACTGCACCTGTGCGATGAAACCAAATGGTGGGCGTTCATGCCGCCGGACGCGACGCTGTTCGACGAGGCTCCGCGTCACTTGGCCGCCATGGTCCGCGGTTATCCGCCGGCACTGCTGGAAGACCCGGACACCCGACTGGTGCCGATGGCCGCTCTCGGCACGCCGCTGCCCGGCAGCAATCAGCACTTTTTCGATGACTGGATGGCTTATCGACAACTGCCCGCCAACGCTGCGTCGGTGATGACATTGTTCCGCGAGCTGTGCCACAGCTTCTTCGACATCAACCTGCGGATGTTCCGTATCGGCATGCTCGGCGAGATCCACGGGCAGAACGCTGTACTGGTGTGGAAGGCCGGTCATGCCCAAGGCTTGTTGCTGCGCGATCACGATTCGCTGCGCATCTTCGTGCCGTGGCTGGAACGCAACGGCCTCGCCGATCCTGCGTATCGACTGAAGAAGGGGCACGCCAACACGCTGTATCACGAGCGTCCTGAAGACCTGTTGTTCTGGCTGCAGACCCTCGGGATCCAGGTCAACTTGCGCGCGATCATCGATACGCTGGCGCAGGTTTACTCGTTACCGGCCGCTACTTTATGGACGGCGATGGGCGAAGAGCTGAACGAGTTGATTGACACCATCGACTTCGACACCGAAGCTCGGGCGATGATTAAACAGCAACTGTTCGAAGCACTGCACTGGCCACAGAAGTTGCTGCTTACGCCGATGATCGAACGGGCGGGCGGCCCCGGCAGCATGCCGTTCGGCAAAGGCCAGGTGGTGAACCCTTTCCACCGGTTGCATCGTGAAGACTGACCTTCAAGCTCATCCTTCCAGGCGTACGCTGTTGCGCCTGTCGTTGGGTGCGCTTGCACTCAGGTTTTCCATGCCGGTGTGGGCCCAGACCGACGCCGCGCCGCTGCGGGTGATCACCCTGTTTCAGGGCGCCACCGACAGCGCCGTGGCGTTGGGTGTTACGCCGTGCGGCATCGTCGATTCGTGGAGCGAGAAACCCACCTACCGCTATCTGCGTTCGGCGTTGGACCCGGTGCCCCATGTCGGGCTGGAAACCCAGCCCAGCCTGGAGGACATCGCACTACTGAAACCGGACGTGATCATCGCCTCGCGCTTTCGCCATGAACGCATCGCCCCGTTGCTCAAGCAGATCGCCCCGGTGGTGATGCTGGAGGAAGTGTTCGAGTTCAAAAAGACTTTGGCGCTGATGGGCGTTGCCTTGTACCGGCAGCAGCGGGCCGATGAGGTGTTGGCTCACTGGCAGCGGCGTGTGGCGCAATTGCGTCTGCAATTGCAGCAAAAGTTTGCCGGACGCTGGCCGCCCACGGTGTCGATTCTGGATGTGCGTGAGGACCACATCCGCAGCTATCTGCCGGCGAGCTTTCCGGGGTCCGTCATCACTGAATTAGGCTTTGACTGGAGTGAAGCCAGTCGGGCGGCGAGCGGGGTGTCGATCAAACTCACCAGCAAGGAAAGCCTGGCGGTGGTGAATGCCGATATTTTCTTCATCTTCTTGCGCGCGGAGAAAGCGGCAGTGCAGCGAAATTATGAAAGCCTGGTGCAGCACCCGCTGTGGCAGCAAATGCGCGCGCCGCAACAAGGGCAGGTGTGGCGGGTCGACGGCGTCGCGTGGAGCCTGTCCGGCGGCATGCTCGGAGCAAATCTGATGCTCGATGATGTCTCCCGTCTGGTTACAGCTTCATGAGCAATGCGTTGAAGATGTGGAGTGCGGGCGTTGTGTTGTTGCTCAGCGGCGTGCTGAGTCTGGCAGTCGGGGCCACCTGGATACCGTTGTCGCAGGTTTTTGCGGCGTTTGTGCATCCCGATCCATTGAGCGTCAGCCATGTGCTGGTCACCAGCACGCGCCTGTCGCGGACCTTGATGGCCATGGCGGTGGGCGCGAGCCTCGCGGTGGCCGGCGCCCTGATGCAAGCACTGACGCGCAATCCGCTGGCGTCTCCCGGATTGTTCGGGATCAATGCCGGGGCGACTTTTTTTATCATCCTGTTTTCTTCGTTGTTCTCCCTGTCGTCTCCGGACGCGTGGCTATGGTGCGCGTTTATCGGTGCGGCGGTGGCGGGCAGTCTGGTGTGGCTGATCGGCAACATGGGGCAGGGCAGTCTCAGCCCGTTGCGCATTGTGCTGGCGGGTGCGGCAATGGCGGCGTTGTTCTCCGCATTCAGCCAGGCGTTGCTGGTGGTCAATCAGGATGGGCTGGACACGGTGCTGTTCTGGCTCGCCGGTTCATTGACCGAACGCAGCCTGTCGGTCGCCGCGCCGTTACTGCTGTGCGGCGTGCTCGGGTTGTTCGGCGCGATGCTGTTGGCGGGGCAGGTCAACGTGCTGAATGCCGGGGAAGAAATCGCCACTGGCCTCGGCCAGCGAACCGGATTGATCCGCCTGCTGATGAGCGTGCTGGTGGTGTGCCTGGCGGGCAGTGCGGTGGCGTTGGCCGGCAGCATCGGGTTTATCGGTTTGCTGGTGCCGCACATGGTGCGCAAAGGCTTGTCGATTGATCATCGCTGGTTGCTGCCAGGGTGTGCGCTGCTGGGCGCGATTGTTTTGCTGCTGGCGGATACCTTGGCGCGGGTGCTGATCTTGCCGCAAGAGGTGCCGGTGGGGGTGATGACCGCACTGTTCGGCGCGCCGTTTTTCATTCTGTTGGCGCGCCGTGGAGGTCGTTATGGATAAGGTCCTGACCTGGCGTCGTAGCGGGTTTTCCCGGCGGATCAATATCGCGACGTTGTGGCGATTGCTGGCGGCGTTGATGGTGACCGCCCTGATCATGCTGGGCTCGCTATCCCTGGGCAAAGTCATGCTTTCGCCGCTGGAAGTGCTGCGCATCCTGCTGTCGAACCAGGATGCCAGCCTGACGTTTATCGTCGAGCAACTGCGCTTTCCACGCATCCTGCTGGCGGCTCTGGTGGGCGCGGCGTTGTCGGTGTCCGGGCTGATTCTGCAAAGCATCATCCGCAATCCGTTGGCCTCGCCTGACTTACTCGGCATCACCAGTGGCGCCAGTGCGGCGGCGGTGTTGTATTTGTCGTTCTTCTCGGTGGCGCTGGGTCAACAGTATCTGCCGCTGGCAGCGATGCTTGGTGCGGGGCTGGCGGCATTGTCGATCTATCTGCTGGCCTGGAAACAGGGAGCTTCACCGCTGCGGCTGGTGTTGATCGGCGTCGGCATCTCCGCGATGTTGACCGCCGCTACCACGTTCATTCTGGTGTTCAGTCCGTTGACCACGACCCTGTCGGCCTATGTCTGGCTGACCGGCAGCGTGTACGGCGCCAGTTGGCCCGAACCGCTGGCGCTGGGTGCCTGGTTGCTGGGCATATGTCCGCTGCTGGTTTTCCTGGCGCGGCAGGTGATGGTGCAGCAACTGGATGACAGCCTCGCCCTGGGCATCGGCGTGCGCGTGCAGTGGCTGCGCGCCGGTTTGTTGCTGGTCAGCGTGGCGTTGGCCGGTGCGGCGATTGCCTGGGGTGGGGCGATCGCGTTTGTCGGGCTGATCGCGCCGCACATTGCCAAGCGCTTGGTGGCGCCTGGGTTTGGTGGCCAGGCAGTGATGGCCGCGCTGGTCGGGGCGAACCTGGTGGTGCTGGCCGACCTCGCCGGGCGCACGCTGTTTTTGCCGCTGGATCTGCCCGCCGGGATTTTTGTCGCCGTGCTCGGCACACCCTTTTTTCTCTATCTGTTGATTAAACAACGTCATTAAGGAATTCAACGTATGACGTCGATTGCAAGTCGCGGCCTGACCCTGAGTTATCAGCGCCAGGTGATTATTGACGCGCTGGACATGCAACTGCCCCAAGGCAAGATTTCGGTATTGATCGGCAGCAATGGCTGCGGCAAAAGCACCTTGCTCAAATCCTTCGCCCGACTGCTGAAACCGCAGCAGGGCTCGGTGATTCTCAACGGCGTGGATATTCAGCAGAAATCCACTGCCGCCGTGGCTCGGGAGTTGGCAATCTTGCCGCAAACCCCGAGCGCACCGGAGGGCATTACCGTACGGCAACTGGTGGCGCTGGGGCGCTATCCGTATCAGAGCTGGATGCAACAGTGGTCGGCGGAAGATGAAGCCATGGTCAACCGCGCGCTGGCGCAAACCAGTCTGTTGGCCCTGGCGGATCGACCGGTAGACGCGTTGTCTGGCGGGCAACGCCAGCGGGCATGGATCGCCATGACTCTGGCCCAGGACACCGGCATCGTGCTGCTCGACGAACCGACCACATTCCTCGACCTGGCGCATCAGATTGAAGTGCTGGATCTGTTGCGCGACCTCAACCGGCTCGAAAACAAAACCATCATCATGGTGCTGCACGACCTCAACCTGGCCTGCCGCTACGCCGACCACATGGTGGCGGTGCACAACCAGACCGCGTTCGCCCAAGGCCGGCCCGATGAGGTGTTGACCGAGGCGTTGGTCAAAACCGTGTTCGACCTCAATTGCCGGATCATTCCCGATCCGTTCTTCGGCACGCCACTGTGCATTCCGTTTGGCCGGGAACTGCCTCAATGAATCTGGCCGGTCACTTCACGACTTCAGAGTGGGCGACGTTGTCCGCCGGGTTGCGGCTCAAGGACAGCGCCGAACGCGACTCGCAGCGTTCGCTGCTGGCCCGGGACTTGTTGCAGGAAGAGGTGTGCGTGCAACTGCTGGATGCGTTGGGCCCGGTGATCGGCTCGCCGACGCGGGCGATTACCGCCTCATTGCTGGGCAAGCGTTTATCGTTTCTGGCGACCGGTGCCTGTTTGTACGCGATGTCGGTGTATGACAAAGGCTTGCTCATGTCGCTGGACAATACGGTGGTCGAATACGGCCACGATGACGGGTTATGGACGTCTTCGATGCCGATTAGCCATTCCGTTCCATTGACATATGAAGCGGGCGAACGCGAAGCCTGGCGCGAATCCATCGTTCAAGCGCTGTTCGCCGATCTGCTGAAACCGCTGTGGCAAACCTTCAACCGGGTCACCGGCGTTTCCCGGCGCATCCTCTGGGAAAACACGGCCGTTCGCGTCTACTCGCTGTATGAAAAACGCATGGTGAAAATCGACGCCCCAGCGGTGCGTGAGCGCTGTGAAGCGGATTTCACCTGGCTGATGACCCAAGCCGAACCGGCGCTGTTCGGCCTCGATTACAACCCGCTGAGCCATTTTCGTCGACCGCCGACGCTGGTGGATGAGGGGCAACGAAGCATCCGCTTTCGCCGAACCTGTTGCTTCTACTACCTGGCCACCGAGCCTGCTGAATACTGCTCGACCTGCCCATTGCTGCGTCCGGGGAAAAAATGCCGATGAGTTACCTGATTAACCCCCGCCAACAAAACCTCAGCCCGGAGTTGATCGCTGAATACCGGACGATCCCGCCATCCACCATCGGCCATTTTTCCGACCGTGGCTTCCTGCGCGGGATCAAGCCGTTGTTTAACGATATCCGCATGGTCGGCAATGTGGTCACCGTCAAAGTCTTTCCTCCGGATGGCAGCGTTTTACGTGAGGCGCTGTTGCTGAGTCAGCCGGGGGATGTGCTGGTGATCGAATGCGTGGGCGATCAAGAGTGCGGCTGCTGGGGCGAATTGAGAACCTTGGCCGGTTTGATCAAAGGTCTGGCCGGAGTCGTGGTGTCGGGCGCCGTGACGGATGTCAGCGCACTGCGCCAACAAGGCTTGCCGGTGTTTTGTCGCGACGTCAGCGCCTATACCACGCGGGGCATTGGCGCCCAGGGTGAGGTCAATCAGCCGATCCAGATTGGCGAGGTGACGGTGCATCCGGGCGACTTGGCCATCGGCGACGACGACGGCGTATTCATCCTCGCGGCCGGGCGAGCTTCCGAGCTATTACCCGAATTAATGGCCAAAGAAGCAGCCGATCAACGTCGTCGCGCGGAATTCCTGCTGAGACTCGATCCCCGCCAGACTTAAGGCTGCCCATCGATTTATTGCAGCGCAACGCCGCAATACTTTGATTCGTTGGTCAGTTTTTTGTATCTGCATATTTGCCGCGAGCGTATAAGCCTATAAACTTAACCTTTCGGTCAGCTTTGCACTGTCAATTCAGCCCTTTGCATCCTCGTAAAGGGCTTCTGCAAGACTCGAGATTCCCCGTACATAACCAGAAGGGCGGACCCATAACCGCCCAGAGGATGATCCATGTCCAACCGTGATATATCCCGGCGCTCGTTCCTGCAGGGCGGGCTGGTGGCGGGTGTGAGCGTCACGCTCACGCCGCTCAGCAGTCAGGCGCTGGCGGCCTTGATGGAAAACAGCGTGACCGTGCCGTCCGAGCAATGGCTCGGCCACAACGGCAAGGCGCGCTCGCGTAACGATGCCTTGTCCAAGGTCTGCGGCAGCAAGGTCTTTGCCCGCGACATCCGCGCCAAGGACATGCCGGGCTGGCCCGAGCAGCAAGGCCACGCCATGCTGCTGAAAATCACCAAGGCCGACCGCATTTACGCCGGTTACGACCTGTCGTGGCTCGGTGCCGATTTGCAGCCTGACCGCGTCGTCACCGCCGCAGACCTGGACAAGGACGGCATCGTCTTCCCGGAAGAGCACGCGCCTGATCCGCTGCTGCCGGAAGGCAAGGTGCCGATGTTCATCGGACATCCCGTGGCGATCCTGATCTGGAACGACTTCGAGCGCTTCCGCCAGGCCAAGGCCAAACTCAAATTCAATGACAAAGCGATTCGTTACGGTGCTCAGGTGCCGTTCTACGAAGGCGATCCCTACGGCAGCTTCCGCTACGTGCGCGTCGGCGGTGCGACCTCGGCGGACGAAGATGAGTTCGCCAGCCTCAAGGATTCGATACTGTTCCCGATGCTGAAAAACCGCCGTCCGGTGTGGAATTCCCAACCGAACCTGCACGGCAACCTGACCGAGCGCGGTTTGTTCTACGCCGACCGCATGAAGCAGCAAATCGACACCCCGCCAGACAATTGGCTGGTGTTCGACGAGCGCTACAAAACCCCTTCGATCGAACCTGCTGCGATGGAGCCGGACAACGGCAACGGCTGGTACGACCCGGCGACCAAGACCCTGCATTTCGTGGTGGCAACTCAGTGCCCACTGGAAGCCGCGACGGAAACCGCGAAGATGATCGCGCCGTCCCGCTTCGGCCTGGCCAACCTGAACATGCACCCCGGTTACACCGTGGGTTACGGTTCCAAAGACCACAACATTTTCGTTTATTACGCGGCATTGGCGGCGTTGTACGGTGCCGGTGTTCCCGTGCGCCTGGCCAACGATCGCTACGAGCAATTCCAGAGCGGCATCAAGCGTCACCCGTTCGACATCCGCTACCAATTGGCCGTGGACAAGACCGATCACAGCTTCAAGATTTTCCGCGCCGAGATGAGTGTCGACGGCGGTGGACGCATCAACTACAGCCCATCGGTGGCGGCGGTTGGCGCCACGGCAGCGCAGTCGATCTACTACATGCCGCAGAACGATCTGCAGGTCACGGCTTATCACTCTCGCGCCGTTGAAGCCGGGTCGATGCGCGGTTACGGCACCCTGCAAAGCATGGCGTCCACCGAGATGATGGTCGATGAAATTGCCGATCGCCTCGGCATCGACGCCATCGACCTGCGCAAGAAAAACGCCATGGTCTCGGGCATGAAAAACACCCAGGGCGCGGTGCCGGCGGGTGCCCTGCGTCTGCACGAGATTCTCGACAAGGCCGCCGTTCACGAAGTCTGGAAGAACCGCGACGCGATCAAGAAACAACGCGAAGCCCAAGACCCGGACAACTGGTACGGCGTCGGTTTCGCCATTTGCCAGAAAGACTTCGGCACCGGTTCCGAAGCACCGATGGCCAGCATTGAATTCAATGCTGAAGGCCGCATTCACCTGCGTCACATCGGCATTGAAATCGGCACCGGCATGTCCACGTCGCAAGCGATGGTGGTGGCGGATTTCCTTGGCAGCCCGGCGCACGAAGTGAAGACCGGCGAGACCGAATGGAAAGAGTTGCAGCTAATCACCGGCGGCAACCCGTACATCATGAGCCAGGCCGAGCAGGACAGCGTGCTGCGCAATCCGCGCTGGGTCGGCAAGTTGGCTTCCGCTTCGTCGGCGACCAACTCCGCGTACTACTTCAGCCACGCCACCCGTGAAGCGGCGCGCGTGCTGTTCAACCACGGCTTGTGGCCGGCGGCGTTGCAGATCTGGGGCCAGGGCCCTTATGGCGGTCAAGCCAACCCGTATGTGGTACGTCGCGAAGACGCGCATTGGGTCGACGGCAAACTCACCGCCAACGGCATGCAGCCGCTGAGCTTTGAACAGTTGGCCAAGCACGCTCATGAGAAAGGCCTGGTCACTGGCGCGACCGTGCACGGTTTCAACCGCTGGAGCTGGGCCGAGGCCGAGTTCAGCATCGACGGCGTGCGTGAGCGCCTGCCGCTGGATGGCCTGGCAGTCAAGTACGGCGACGGCGCGCCAAGCGTGAAAAAGGCGCAGATGAACAGCGCCGGTTTCCATCTGCTGGATCGGCAGAACGTCCATTACCCGGACACCCAGTTGAACAACGCGGCCGTGACTTACTACAGCCCGGTGGCAACGCTGGTGGAATTGAAAGTGAACAAGGGCTCGGCCGAAGTCCAGGTGCTCAACCATCACTCGTGGGTCGAGTGTGGTCGGGTGCTGGTGGAAGAGTTGGTGAAAGGTCAGATCGAAGGCGGCACCGCCATGGGCATCGGCCATGCGTTGCTCGAAGAGATGCCGCTGTACGAAGGCGGGCCGGGGGAGGGTGACTGGAACTTCAACCGTTACCGTCTGCCGATGGCGCGCCACGTCGCAGTCTGGAAGCAGACGGCCGAGATACTGCCGCCGCTGTCGCCGAGCGATCCATCCAAGGGCATTGCCGAAGTGGTGATGATCCCGGTGGTCGGCGCCATCGGTAACGCCGTGGCCCACGCCATCGGCAAACGGGTCCGCGACCTGCCTATCACTTCCGCACGCATCAAGGAGGCCCTCAATGGCTAACCGTCCGCTTCAACTGACCCTCAACGGTCAATCCGTCGGCCCGGTGGACATCCCTGATGACCTGCCGATGATCGATTACCTGCACGAATACAAAAACCTCACCGGCTCCCGCCTGGGCTGTGGCCAGGGCATCTGCCACGCCTGTGTGGTGATCGTCGACAACCCGGACGGCACCAGCGAAGAAGTGCGTACCTGCATCACCGGCGCGCATTATTTCGAAGGCAAAAAAGTGCGGACCATCGAAGGCCATGCAAAGCGCGACGAGCAGGGCAAGGTCACTGAACTGAACCCGATCCAACAGCGTTTCGTCGATGAGTTCGCCTTCCAGTGCAGCTACTGCGCGCCGGGTTTCGTCAACGCAGCGACCGTGCTGGTGGAAAAACTGCAGCGTCAGCCGATCGTCAAAAGCCAGCTGGAGCAAGTCATCGAGGACAGCCTCGGTCACCACGTCTGCCGCTGCACCGGCTACGTGCGTTACTACAGCGCGACGCGCAACGTGCTCACCGATCTCGGCCTGGTCAAGGAGGGTTAAGCATGAAGCCTCTACTTTCCCGCCTGGCGTTGGCGGTTGGCCTGGTGGCCCCGGTGTTGTTGGCGCACGCGGATGATCAGGTGAAACGCGGCGAATACCTCGCCCGCGCCGCCGACTGCATGGCTTGCCACACCGCGCCGGGTGGCGCGCCGTTTGCGGGCGGTCTGCCGATCGTTTCGCCGTTCGGGACGATCTACGGCACCAACATCACCCCGAGCAAAGAGCACGGCATCGGCCTCTACAGCGATGACGAATTTTTCGCCGCACTCACCGAAGGCAAGCGTCGTGACGGCGCGAACCTGTACCCGGCGATGCCCTACACCTCGTATCACCTGATGCCGCGTGGAGACTCCGATGCGATTCACGCGTACCTGAAAACCGTCGAGCCGATTGAACGCGCAGCGCCGGTCACGAGCCTGAGCTTCCCGTTCAACGTGCGTCTGGGCCTGATGGGCTGGAACATGCTCTACGGCAAGGACGTGAAACTGGCGTCCACCGAAGGCAATAGCGATGCCTTCAAACGCGGCCAATACCTGGTCGACGTGCTCGGTCACTGCGGCGAATGCCACACGCCGCGCGGCTTGCCGGGCGCGATGCAGCAGGACAAACGCATGACCGGCGGCCTGCTCAACGGTTACCTGGCGCCGAGTCTGCTGGCCAATGACCTGGCCGCTCGCGGCTGGAATCATCAGGACCTGAGGTCGTTCCTCAAGCACGGCATGAGCGCCCAAGGCACGATGTTCAACGAGATGTTCCCGGTGTTCCACAACAGCACCCAAGGCCTCAACGATCCGGACCTGGCGGCGATGGCGACGTTCCTGTTGGGCGATCAGCCGCCGGCAGCGAAAGTGCTGACTGACGTACCGATGGACAAACTGAGCGCCAGTGCCCAACGCGGTCGTCAGGAATACTTGAACGTCTGCGCCGGTTGCCATGCACCGGACGGTGAGGGCAAGCCGCACATCGCGGTGGCCATGCGCGGCAACACCACGTTGCGCCTGGAAGATCCGCGCAACCTGGTGCGGGTCATTGACGACGGGATCGGTGAGCAGAAGTTTGCCGGGTTCGAACGCATGCAACCGATGCCGGGATTTGCCGACAAGCTCAGCCACGAGCAACTCACTGATCTGCTGAACTACCTGCGTCAGGGGTTGGGTGGTCAGTCGGCTGATCTGGCGGTAAACGACGTGCAGAAGCTGCGGGCCGATGCACCGCCGCTCGAGCATAAGGCGCACTGACATGCAGCATCTCGATCTGCAGGTGGTACGACGGGCGCTGGAATGGTCGATGGCCGGCCAGCGCATCTGGCTGTGCACGGTACTCGCCACTTACGGCTCGGCACCGCGCGCGCCGGGCTCGATGCTGGCGGTGAACACGGATGGACAGTGGATCGGCTCGCTGTCCGGCGGCTGCGTCGAGGAAGACTTCCTCGAGCGCGTCGCCGAGGGGGCGTTTGTTGAAGCCGTCAGCGTGGTTCGTTACGGCGAAGGTGACGACCCGCGTTCTCGCGTGAGTCTGCCCTGCGGCGGCGTCCTCGATGTGCTGGTGGAGATGCTTGAGCCTGATTGCGAGGTGCAGGCGCATCTGCGGCAACTGGAGTCAGCGTTGTTGGGCCAGCGCCGGCTGATCCGTGAAGTCGATCTGGCCAGCGGGGCGCGCAGTCTGTTGGATGACCGCGAGCAGGGTGTGCGCATCGAGCGTGAAATCGACCGGATTCGTGTGCGGATTGGCGCGGCGCAACGGTTGCTGTTGGCGGGGTATTCCAGCGTCGCTCAGGCGTGTGCGCAGTTCGCGGTAGGTCTGGGGTTCGAGGTGATTCTCTGTGATCCGCGCGATGAAGTGCTGGAAGGCGTGGTGCTGGAAAACGTCGAGATTCGTCGCCAGCTGCCATCTGTGTTCATTGCGGACGGCGGCTGCCATAGCGACACGGCGGTGGTAGCGTTGACGCACGATCCACGCATCGACGATTTGGCGATGATGGAAGCCGTGCGCACCGAGGCGTTTTATATCGGTGTGATGGGCTCGATGCAAACCTCGCAAAAGCGCTTCGAGCGGCTGCGCAGGATTGGTGGTTTGGGAGAGGCCGATCTGGCGAGGATTCATGCGCCAATCGGGTTGAACCTTGGCAGCAAGACTCCGGCCGAAATCGCCTTGGCCGTACTGGCTGACATCCTGCGAATCCGCAGCGGCATCGCGCGGGATCGACTGTAGGCACTCATTTCCAATGTGGGAGCGAGCTCCCACAAAGGATTTCAGTATCGCTTAATACCCGAACTTGTCCCGCAAACCGTAATACCAAGCGCCCAACGCGGCAAATGGTGTGCGCAGCAATTGCCCGCCCGGAAACGGGTAGTGCGGCAGATCCGCAAACGCATCAAAACGCTCAGCCTGACCTCGCAATGCCTCGGCCAACACCTTGCCCGCCAGGTGCGTGTACGTCACGCCGTGGCCGCTGCAGCCCTGGGAATAGTAGATGTTGTCACCCAAACGTCCGACCTGAGGAAGGCGCGACAAGGTCAGCAGGAAGTTTCCGGTCCAGGCGTAATCAATCTTCACGTCCTTGAGTTGCGGAAAAGCCTTGAGCATCTTCGGTCGAATGATGGCTTCGATGTTCGCCGGATCCCGCGCGCCGTAGACAACACCGCCGCCGAAGACCAGACGCTTGTCGCCGGTCAGGCGGTAGTAATCGAGCAGGTAATTGCAGTCTTCGACGCAGTAGTCCTGGGGCAGCAGGCTCTTGGCCAATGCATCACCCAACGGCTCCGTGGTGATCACCTGGGTTCCGCACGGCATCGATTTGGCGGCCAGTTCGGGCACCAGATTGCCGAGGTAAGCGTTACCGGCCACGATGATGAACTTGGCCCTGACCTTGCCCTCGGGCGTATGCACTACAGGGTTCGCGCCGCGCTCGATGCGAATCGCCGGCGATTGCTCATAAATAGTGCCGCCGAGCGACTCGACCGCCGCCGCTTCGCCCAAAGCCAGATTAAGCGGATGAATGTGCCCGCCGCTCATGTCGAGCATGCCGCCGACGTATTGATCGCAGCCGACCACTTCACGAATACGCTTTTGATCCAGCAACTCAAGCTGCGTATGACCAAAACGTTCCCATAGGCGTTTCTGCGATTCCAGATGGCCCATCTGTTTGGCGGTGATGGCGGCAAACACACCACCGTCCTTCAGGTCGCACTGGATATTATATTTGGCGACCCGCTCACGAATGATCCGCCCGCCCTCGAATGCCATCTGTCCCAGCAATTGAGCCTGCTTGGGCCCGACACTGCGTTCGATCACATCAATGTCACGGCTGTAGCTGTTAACGATCTGCCCACCGTTGCGACCCGAAGCGCCAAAACCCACCTTGGCGGCTTCCAGCACCGTCACTTTAAAACCGTTCTCCAGCAGAAACAGGGCAGAGGACAGGCCGGTGTAACCGGCACCGATCACACAGACATCAGTCTCTACATCACCCTGCAAGGCCGGGCGCGGCGGAGCCGCATTGGCCGATGCGGCGTAATAGGACTCTGGGTAGGGGGTGTTCGCCATCCTGGTGCCTCTGTTTAATATATTTTACGAGTGCATCGATCCTACCCGAGTTAAAAATCGACCGCCAGCCACCGGAAAATCTTCTTTACCACCGCGAAATTAAATATTTTGCATATTCATAGGGTTAGCTCGAAAAAAGGTGTTGACACCCCTCCGGAATTCCGTAGAATGCCGCCTCACAGCAGGCACGTAGCTCAGTTGGTTAGAGCACCACCTTGACATGGTGGGGGTCGTTGGTTCGAGTCCAATCGCGCCTACCAAACAAAATCCGCTCTGCTGGGCGGTCTAGAAGGGCTCACCGAAAGGTGGGCCCTTTTTTGTTGTCTGTGTCCCGTCCTGAATAAGGTTTACACCTTCTGATCTGTTTTTCAGGAGGACGTAATGGAATCCGCAAAAAGGCGTAGTCAGCGAGACTACACGCTGACCTTTAAATTGTCGGTCGTCGACCAGGTCGAAAAAGGCGAGCTGAGTTATAAAGAGGCTCAGGAGCGCTACGGGATTCAAGGCAAAACGACCGTTCTGACATGGTTACGCAAGCACGGTCGTCAAGATTGGAGCCCCGGCACCTACATTGGCTCGCCGAGGATGGGGTCTATGCCCGACAAAAACCGACCATTAACGCCAGAGCAGCGCATCAAAGAGCTTGAAGAGCAGTTGGCGCTGTCCAATCAGAAAGCGCAGTTTTTCGAGGCCGTCGTGGACGTCTTGAAAAATGACTACGGTCTCTCTGTCGTAAAAAAGCGTCCCGGCAAGTCCTCGCGCAAAAACGAATCCAAAACCTGAGCATCAGCAGGGCTTGCCAGTTCATGGGGATAAGCCGACAGGCTTACTACAAACGCAATCGCGCCGATGCTGCTCGTCTGATTCTGGATCAGAAAGTTGCCGATTTCGTTCAGCAAAAGCGCCTGCGGCAGCCGCGGTTGGGCACTAGAAAGCTGCATTACCTGCTGCAATGTCAGCCGCTGCTTGAGCTGCAAGTAGGGCGAGATCGCCTGTTTTCGATTCTGCGCGAACGGCGTTTATTGGTAGCGCGAAAGCGGGCGTATCACAAGACAACCGACAGTCATCATCGCTTTCGACGCCATCCGAACCTGCTCAAACCGGGGCCTGAACAGGTTGTTCCCAGCGGCCCGGAACAGGTTTGGGTGGCTGACATCACCTATCTGCCCACTCAGGAAGGCGTGGCCTATCTGAGCCTTGTGACGGATGCTTTTTCGCGAAAGATCGTGGGCTATCACGTCCATGAAAGCCTGCACACCGAGTCGGTCGCGCAAGCGCTGCGCCGGGCGGTGAAGCACCGTCGAACGGAGCAGCCACTGGTTCATCACTCGGACAGAGGCAGCCAGTATTGCTCGGGAATGTACCAGGAACTGCACGCGAAACACGGCATCAGGTGTTCGATGACGGACGGCTATGACTGCTACCAAAATGCCTTGGCAGAGCGGGTCAACGGGATATTGAAGACGGAGCTTTTGCTCCAGCGACCACAGGATTTAACGCAGGCGAAGAAGATGGTGAGCGAGTCGGTATCGATCTACAACCGCGAGCGTCCGCACCTGTCGTTGAAATACAAAACGCCCGAGGCGATGCATCGGGCGTTAGGGTGAAACAGGTGTAAACCTATTTCAGGACTAGACAGACTCACGGTCCTATCGCCGACCTTTGCATTTTGGACGTTCAAATGAAGCGTGCAGTAATAATGTTCCTGGCCATCTCAGGCTCTCTTCTGTTGGGAGGCTGTGGGCCTCACTGGGATGACGGAGAAAGGTACGGTCGTGATCGTGGCTATGATCATGGTCGTGAATACGACCGTGGTTATGACCGAGACGAGGACGATGATCGGGGGCGTGAGCGCAGATATGAGCGTCGCGATGATGATCAGGGGTATGACCGCAATCACCGTCGCGATCGTGACGATAGAGACGACTAGTCAGCGCTGATTTCTCTTCCGGAGTTCCCTTCGGTCAGCTTCCCGCTACGCCTCGCTACAAAAGCTAATTTGTGAAATTCCCAGGTCCGCCAGTGGCGACGGCCTGGGTTTGCTGCGGCCCTGATTCCAAGTCAGGCGTGTGGTGTTGGTTAATCGCCATCGCACGCAACGGCGAAGTCAGGCATGAGTGATGGACAGGTCACTGATGATGCAGATCGAGCCGTCTTCCGGGTCGGTACTTTCGGAATAGTCAATCTGGTTGTAGACGCCGCCGTGGAAGGCGAGCGTTTTCGTGTCCCAGGTATTGTCGAGACGCATGATTGCGGAAGTGGATTTGACGCCGTTACAGCTCGCTGAGACTGAAACGGCGCCGCTCGAGTTGGCGTGAATGCTGATATTGAAAAGTGCGCCGAGTGGCACGTTCTCCAGCACTGTCGAGTTGACCGGATCGTCTTGCAGATAGCTCGACCGGAACCCCATGATGATTTTGCCTTTGTTCCAGAACACCTTTACAGGTGGTCGTTCTGAATCCTTCACGTGAATCTGGGCGATCACAACCTTCTGCAGCGAGTTGACCTTGGTCAGTCGCATCTCCTGACGGTTCCAATGATCTGCGGCGCTGGAGAACAGCCAATAACCGGGTTCCTTCCATTCGCAGCGGGTGCGCTTCGTGCTCTTGCTGGAAGCGCCGAGTGTTGGCGCTGTCATCTGCAGCGAGCCATCGGGCAGCATCGAGACGATGTCCGGGCATTCGATCAGTGCGCGCCAGCCGATGATCTCAAGCGCTATCGGGTTGGTATCGGAAATCGGGAGCGGGGTAGCAATAGTGAAGTTGGTGATGTCTACAGTCATGGTTTGTGCCTCATTCCGTTGATGTTGCCTTGCTCGTTTGAGCCTCTCGTTTGATGCAGGCCTACATCCCGCTGCCCACTCGTTGAATGGGCAGAGGTGATGCTTTCTAGCGGCCCGCTTCTGGCGTCAGTTACTGGGCCATCTAAAATTATTCTTCCAGTTGCGGTCCGTGCTTCGTGTGTAAGTGCGGGTCAGTGCTGCGTTGGCTTTAGGTAAACTTACCATCTATTAATTATGCGTCAATGCATAATGGTAAATATAAAGGTAAATAAAATGCTGGTGTTGGTAAACATCTGATCCCATTGGTTTTTCTAAGACGAAAAAAAGCCCGCGGTTGGCGGGCTTCGTTGGTCAGTATTAATGGCTACGCTAGATCGGCGTGTGAGCAGGTTTTTCATCTGTAAGCGTGGCAGGGCACTTCACTTGTGCGCTCGTTATGTCCGCACAGTCCTTCCAGCCTTAACTTCATCCGCATGCAGGCGAATCTTTTCTTTCTGAGCCTCCAATAATGCGCAGATCCTCATAAGCGCCAGGGATTCATCGCGGGATTTGTTGCCGCTGGCCATGTTGGTCAGCTCAACCACTGCCCAACCGATGACGGCGGTAGCATCTTCAAGATCGTAAAACAGCTCCTGCTGAGCTGTTCGGGGGCCGTCGAGCCCTTGCATCAGATCTGCCATTTATTGTCCGTCCGCGAGCATTTGGTCTTCACTGGGTTCATGGCAGCATTCAATGAAGAGTCACAACCCTGCGACTCTCCCCGATCCTGATCCGATCCAGCGCCCGGTTAAGCGCATCCAGAGCATCGAGAAGGGCTTTCGCTTCAGCTTCCCGTCCATCTGCCCAAAGGCGTTCTGCCATTTTGTTCAGGGCCTGGATGGAGCGCTCAATTTCAGCGGCAGTCACTGCTTTGCTTTCCTGCTTTATTTTCGGCATTTAGTAACCCTTCTGCAGGGCATTAGTCTGTCTTTCAATGGTTAGCGTGAGTACATCGCCCACCAGAACACGTGCCCAAGAATCCCAATTTGCTGCTCCTGGATCTGGGCAAAGGAATAATCCTCGTCCGGGTGTTCGTCACGGTTGAAGCTACGCAGACGGATGCCAATGGGCAGGCGGTAAACCTGTTTGACGCGAAGCTGGCCGTTATGGCTGATCGCATACATATCGCCGTCGATGATGGCGCCGAGCGAGTTTTTACCGACGTCGATACCCACGGTCGCGCCTTCACGCAGCACGGGCAACATACTGTTGCCCCTGACAACCACGCATTTCGCATTGCTGAACTGCACGTTGTTGTGGCGAAGGTCTTTCTTGAAGAAGCGAAGGCGAGAAGTGATGCTTTCTTCGATCGCGAATCGGCCTGAGCCCGCTGCCAATTCCACTTCCTGAAGGAAGGGGACGTAGACCTCGTCATTATCGAGCGGGGTTTCGTCGTCCCATATCTCGATGTCTGACATTGCGACTCTGGGCGGAATGCGCGGTGTCGCTGCGCTTGAGATTGCGGCCGATTTGAGGTCGTCTTCACTCAATGGTCGATCCAGAGATCCAGGCTCAAGCCCGCACTTCAATTCGAAGTCGCGCGCCATCTTTTCCCCGATATTTCTGAGGTGCTCAGCCTTATCGGTGAACAGCCTTGAGATATAGGACGGCTGCTTGTCCACCTTGGCGGCGAAATCAGCGTCTTTTCCACCGAAATCGCGATCGATGATTTGGCGTACCCGGGCTCTGCGAATGTCTTTGATTTCCATCTTCCAATTAAAACCTTTATTTCCCTCAAGGGAAATTGCCTTTACTTGGTAAACATTCGAAATCCAATGATTCTTACCGGGAACCCGCCAACGACCTGTGGATTCAGCTTCGCCAGGTGCACGCATCA
Organism: Pseudomonas arsenicoxydans; assembly: GCF_900103875.1. Taxonomy (NCBI): domain Bacteria; kingdom Pseudomonadati; phylum Pseudomonadota; class Gammaproteobacteria; order Pseudomonadales; family Pseudomonadaceae; genus Pseudomonas; species Pseudomonas arsenicoxydans. The sequence goes on from NZ_LT629705.1 coordinate 3,425,002, forward strand.
ATGCGCAGAAACCGTGGCAGGCCCGAAGATACGGACCAGCCACAGCTGATGGGGTTATCGATTAAAGCGTTCGACCAGCGAGTATTGGGTTGTCGCGGTCAACGTTAGCTCCTTGCTGAGTTCGGCAGAATGCCTGGCTTGCTCAGACGTCTGATCTGCAAGGCTGGCGATGGTGGTGATGTTGCGGCTGATTTCCTCTGCGACGGCGGTTTGCTCTTCGGTTGCCGCTGCAATCTGGGTTGTCATGTCAGTGATGTTGGCAACGGCTTCACTGATGCCAACCAGCGCTTTGTCTGCTTCCAGCACCCAGGTTACCCCCTCTTCAGCCTGGCGATGGCCGCTTTCCATCGTCTTCACGGCATTGTTGGAAGAGATTTGTAGTTTGGAGATCAGGCTATGGATCTGAGCCGTGGACTCAGTTGTGCGTTGTGCCAGTTGGCGCACTTCGTCCGCGACTACCGCGAAGCCGCGGCCCATATCTCCAGCACGTGCCGCTTCGATAGCGGCATTGAGGGCTAACAAATTGGTTTGATCGGCAATGCCTTTGATGACATCGACAACCGTCCCGATTTCGTTGCTGTCTTTGGCTAGCTGGGCAACGGTTTGTCCTGTTTCACCGACCACTGCGGAGAGACGCTGTATGGCTTCGCGGGTGTCCCGGGCAACGTCGCGACCGCGGCTCGTCAGCACGTTGGCCTCTTGAGTTGCATCGGCTGTGCGCTGGACGTGGCTTGCAACCTCTTGGGTGGTTGCCGCCATCTGATTGACGGCGGCCGATACCTGCTCGGTTTCGATTCGCTGGCGATCAAGTCCGCGCGAACTGTCGCTGGCGAGAGCATCGGATCTCCCGGCCAGCCCGGTCAGTTGCTCTGCGGTGTCTTGCAGGCGCGTCAGGCAAGTCTTGAGGCGTGATGCCTGACTGACGAAAGCCGTTTCAAGTCGCCCGTGGTGACCTCGCTTGTCGCTATACATTTGTGCAATCAGTTGGTCGGAAGTGGAAGCCTCTGCCATGTCCAACAAGTCCTGGGCGCCACGCTTTTGCCGGTGCGAAACCATCAGCGCTATTGGCACCGATACGCCGACTGCGACTGCTATCGCCACAGGAGTGCTGAGGAAAATACTGCCCAAAGCGCCCACAAGGCCCATCGTCAAAAACGGCAGCCAGTCCATCAGGGCGGGTTGCCACTTATCACTGCCGGGAATGGCGGACTTGCCCAGGCTAATTCGTTTGTAGAGCGCTTCGGCGCGGCGGATCTGCTCAATGCCTGGTTTTACTCTGACCGATTCATAACCAACAATCTGGCTGCCTTCAAAAATGGGCGTGACGTAGGCGTTAACCCAGTAGTGATCACCATTCCTGGAGCGATTCTTGACGATACCCATCCAGGGTTTGCCTTGCTTGAGAGCGGCCCACATATGCGCAAAAATTGCGGAGGGTACATCCGGGTGACGAACGATGTTTTGAGGGGCGCCTATCAGATCAACTTTGTTGAAGCCGCTGATTTCCACGAAGGCATCATTGCAATAAGTAATGACCCCTCGCGAGTCCGTTGTCGAGATGAGTTTCTGTTGAGATCCAAGGCTGACCTCACGCTGTGTAACGGGTTGATTGTTTCTCATCTGTATTGCTCCTATGCCCTAAGCTAGAGGCATCGGCACGAATCTGCAAAAGGTTAGCGAGTCCTTCTAAATGAACCTGTCCCGCGTCGGAAAGTGTAGGAATGGCCGTGCTGCTACTCCATCTTCCCTGAGTCATTTCGCTAATGACCAATCAGGCAACCCAGGCTTGTGGACCGCCAGTCCTGGGCGTGCTGATTGTCCGCGGCGCTCAGGTTGATCGCAATTCGGGCGTAAGATAGCGGTGCTACCTCATCAAAAGGAGCCGCATATGATCGCCAATCAGATGAACAAACAAGCCTCTGATAACCGAATGGTTTGGGATCAATACTTCTGCGCTGCGTTGATTGCGGAAAGCAATCTGACGGCACCGGTTGTCGGGGCAGTTACTCATGACGACAGGCAAAACCTGTTGATTGAAAGGGCAAAAGCGCTCGCCGACAAGATGATGGAAAACCGAAGATGATCAGGGCCCAGCCAACGCGCTGGGCTCTGCGCATCGGACTATTAGAATGACTGGTACGCTGCTGTCGCAGATAGGGGGAGCCCAAAGAACCATAAAAATCATGTGGATATTTAATAGGTTACGGTTCTTTTTAACTGAATAGTGATCAAAACATATTGTTACAAGTGAAATGGTCGGGTATTATCGCCCTGCGTTCACCACCACGGTTTATGCATTTTTGAGTCCCAAGCGTCCATCAGCTGCTTGGGCTTTTTTTTGCCTGAAATTTGGCAAGCGCTGTCATCGAACTCACTCCTTCGAATCATCATTCATGAGAATCAGGCGAGCCGCGGGTTTCTGGGCTACTACTGACTGGCCAAACTCAAACGCTGTCTGATGGAGGTCTCGATGCTGGTTCATTGGTCGCTTGCGGCAATTCACTTGCTGGCTTTTGCCATCGGGTTCTGGGCGGTGCTCACGCGGGGGACTGCATTCAGGCGCCTGGCGGCTGGGGCGGGGGAGGCGCGCAGTGTTTTGATGGCCGACAATCTGTGGGGCATCTCTGCCGTCGTTCTACTGATTAGCGGTGGGATGCGGGCCTTCGGCGGGTATGAAAAAGGCACTGATTACTATCTTCATCAGCCCCTGTTCCATCTCAAGATGACGTTTTTCGTCGTTATCTTGCTGCTGGAAATCGCGCCGATGATCGCGCTTATCAAATGGAGAGTTGCCCTGAGTCGGGGTGCGACGATCGATATCGGCCGTGCGAAGCTGTTCGCCCGTATCAGTCATGTTGAAGCGCTGCTGGTGTTGCTGATGGTGGTGGCAGCTACAGGCATGGCGCGCGGCGTGGCGTTGGGTTGACCAAGTCCGATCAGGTTCTTCCTCGGGATTAATCCGAAACGTCTGACAGTCAGGACCCTGGCCTGTCGGTAGTATCGGCTGCAGGTTCTACACCGAAAGAGGGCAAGCGAATGACAGATGGCGAGGCGACGCTTGAATCTTTAGCCAGCCGTGGTTCGAGGGTGAACGGGCTGGCTACTGACTGCAACAGGATTCAGGGAGTTTGTGGCTTGTCTGGAGCGGTCAGGCCAGCCTGAATGCGTTGGTAGATTTCTTCGCGATGCACTGCGACGTCTTTCGGCGCGTTGATGCCGATGCGGACTTGCTGGCCGCTCACGCCCAGAATGGTGATGGTGATGTCGTCACCGATGTTTATGCTTTCACCGACTTTGCGGGTGAGTATCAGCATGGTCTTCTCCTTGATTGCTTTGTAGGGCACCTGATTCGAACAGTGCAGAGGTCGGTGTTATGTATAGATTAGTGCTAAGTCTCACGGTTTGGGTGCCTCTTTCTGACGCGCAGATGCTGCATTAATTCCCAAGGCGTAACTATACAGAGGCCGTCACCATCATTCTCGTTGTTTTGAGCCCATTTTGCGGCACTCGGGAAGTATTCATGAATGTTAAAATCGCCGCTTTCGGCATTCAGAGGGAACCGTTGTGCGCAAAATGGTCTTGGTAATCGCAGTATTGGCGTTGGCTGGATGCGGCGAGGGTAAGGGTGTTGATGCTCAAAAGCCGAAACCGGCACTGGTTTCCGCACCTGCGGCGGCAATCGGGCCGCAATGGGATCTCGAGGTGCGAGGCGAAACGACTCAGGCTGTCAGCGACCTGAGCGGCTGGTTGATCGAGCACAGCTTTGTTTCCAATGTCGTGGTGGAAAACGGCAAGGCGCGCATCCTGGTCGGGCCATTCAATTCCAAAGCCGAGGCCGAGGCCAAGCAGGCAGAAGTGGCAGCAGCGCTTACCCGGGCAAAGAAACAGAACGTTGAACTGTTGGTCCTTGAGCGTCCCGCGGCCCAATAATAAATTTCTTCAATGATGGATAGAAACGAAAAGGCCTTGGGTATTAAACCCGAGGCCTTTTCGTTTCAGCGACTGATCAGCCGCAGGCTTTCAGGTTCACGGGTCCGACAAACTCGTTGCCCCGACCCATCACGCACGCCACGCTCTGGTTACGCTGGCGTTCCCAGGCTTCGACCGGGTAGGTCTTGTTCCAGGCGTCGTACAGTTGGCGATCCTGTTTCGACAGGCGCAAACCGTACTGTTTGCTCATGTAGAAATAGGTCCGGGCGATCATGCCGCGAATGGAAGGGCGGGGCATGACCTTCTTCGCCTTGAAGTCGACCTGGGTCAGACAAGAGCCATATTGACCCGATTGCACGGGCAGCCAGCCAAAACTGAAGTTGCTGCGATCACCGTTTACCTCACCGATGCTCGGCACCAGATTGTGCAGATCGGCCTCGGCCTTTTGATAGGTGGGATCGTAGCGTGTGCAGTTCTTGCGTCCGCCCTCCTGCCAGCACTGACGCTGATGACCAATCTGCCAGGCGGGAACAATGTGCTCCCACTCAATGCGCGCCGCGCGCTTGGCGTTCTTGCGCGGCACATACCCACAGGCCGCCAGGTTGACTTTGTTGCCGGTGTATTTGCAGCCGCAATAAAACTCGGTGGATTGCGGCGCGTATAGCTTCCAGGCGACCTTCTTGGCTTCGCTGAAGGTGCGTGGCGCGCCAGCCTGGGCGCCGAGAGTGATGAACAGAAACAGCAAAGCAAAACAGCGGACACTCATTGACTCAATCTTCCTTCGGCACTACCCAGAAAATCTGCACACCACCGTCGTCGCGATAGGCGAGGGTGACGTTATCGTTCTCGTCGATTTCCTCGAGCAATTGTTCCCACTCATCCACGGGTTCGTCCGGCAACCGGAAGATCAGCGCGGCTTTGGCTTTCTGAGCAGTTGGGGAATTGATGATTTTCTGAACGCGCAGGCCCATGCGGGCGTAGGCGTCAGGAGAGGCAGAGGTAGTGGCCACGGAATTATCCTTATTAAGCTGTACGTGCATACAGTATTTAACTGTAGGCATTTTCGCAACTGCTTAAAATTCAAGAAATTCCTCTGACAGCGGTTTTTACCGTTTGATGTAGGACAAAGGGAGTTTTTCAGGAGGAAGGAAGAGGCGGGTATGAACCCCTTGCCAATGCTGGCAAGGGGTGAAGAAAGTGCCCGACCGGAACCGGTCGGGCGAGGGCGAATCAGTATTCCCAGAACATCCGTTGCAGCTCTTTGCTGTCGTTGGTCTTGGTCAGCGCGACCATCGCCAGGATGCGGGCTTTTTGCGGGTTCAGGTCATGCGCCACGACCCAGTCGTATTTGTCGTCAGGCTGTTCGGCGTTACGCAGTACGAAACCGCCGGCGTTGACGTGGGACGAGCGAATGATTTGAACGCCGTCCTTGCGCAGGGCTTGCAGGGCTGGAACCACACGCGAGGACACCGAGCCATTGCCGGTGCCGGCGTGGATGATCGCTTTGGCGCCTGACTGGGCGAGCGCTTTGTAGGCCGTATCGCTGACGTTGCCGTAGGAATAGGCGATTTCTACGTCAGGCAGGCTCTTGATGGTTTTGATGTCGAATTCCGAATCCATGGTGTGACGCTTGGCTGGCAGGCGGAACCAGTAGGATTTGCCTTCAACCACCATGCCGAGTGGGCCCCAGGCACTTTTGAATGCCTCGGTCTTGATGTTGATCATTTTGCTGACATCGCGACCCGACTGGATCTCATCATTCATGGTCACCAGGACGCCTTTGCCGCGCGCTTCTTTGCTGCTGGCGACGGCGACCGCGTTGTACAGGTTCAGCATCCCGTCCGCCGACATCGCGGTGCCCGGACGCATCGAGCCCACCACGATGATCGGCTTGTCGGTTTTTTCCACCAGGTTCAGGAAGTAGGCGGTTTCTTCCAGAGTGTCGGTGCCGTGGGTGATCACGATGCCATCGACGTCCTTGCTGTCAGCCAGTTCAGCCACACGACGACCCAATTGCAGCAGGTTATCGTTGGTGATGCTTTCAGAGGCGATCTGCATGACCTGTTCGCCACGCACATTGGCCAGTTGGCTGAGCTCGGGAACCCCGGCGATCAACTGATCGATACCGACTTTCGCTGCCTGGTAGGTCGCGCTGTTGGCCGCGCTCGCACCGGCTCCGGCGATGGTGCCGCCAGTGGCGAGGATCACCACGTTGGCCAGTTTCTGTTGAGTTTCGACTTCTTTTGCCTGAAGAGCGGTAGGCAGCAGGAGCAAGAGGGCCAAGGCGCCCGGAATAAAAGTGTTGAACGCAGATTTCATTATTTTCTCTCTAGTAGTGACACGGTGCTGATGCAGGTTCATCTAGATGCGCCCCCATGCAGATCTGAACGCCGGGGGTGCAGGAGAGGAGCAGGATCTGTACCAGCCCTACGTTGAATGAGAAAAACTTTTAACTCTTTGATTTATATAGATATTAATCCTATGGATTACAAGCGTTAAACGTTGCGGTGTCCGGGATTCCGAATAAGTTGAGGATTCCCGTTCGGCTCTCCGAAAAGGCCTACGACCGCTGGCGAGCAAGTCGCCTTGCCAGATGATAAATCCGTGCTAAAGAAACCGGCGCAAAAGCCGATGGCACTTCAAGGGATTTTTCTTTTCGGGAGTTCACATGTCTTTATCTGTCGGTTTTCCAAATCCAAGCACAGTCACCATCGGTGGCAAGACCTCGGCGACGATCAATGCCTTGAACGACACAGCAGCCGACACCGCGACTGCGCTGACAGATAAGGATAAAAACCAGGTAAGAACCGGTGGTGCTGCACCGGAAAAAAGCCCATCAGAAAGCAAAAGCACCCAAAGTATTGCGGTGCGGGTGTTGCTCAAGCGCATGCAGGAACTGCAGAAGCAGTTGCGTGAACAGCAGCAGCAATTGGCGGCGGCTCAGGCCGCGTCTTATCCAACCCCGGAAGCCAAGGCCACAGCGGTCATGTCGATCCAGGGGCAGATAGCCGATACCAACGGTGCCCTGGCACAGGTGGCGGGCAGTCTGGTGAAAGAACTGGCCAAAGAATCCAGCGCCGGCGCCTTGGTCAGCACGACGGCTTAAGGTCTGGGTCGGTTAATCGCCGGACAAGACCTCTACAGGTCGTTGACAAATCAAAGCAGGGTTCGCATAGTTCGGTCTACGCAAACGTTTGCGCGCCGTTATCGTTGGTTTGATCCATCGGTGGACGTACGGCAATCTACGCCAGCGCAAGCGTTGCTCACAATAATCATAAGATCGGAGTGAACCCATGAAGCTGCCATTCGCTGGACGTCTTCTTGCTGTCGCTATGCTGGCTGCCGCATCCGCCGCGCTGCCTGTCTCATCGGCCTTCGCCGAGACACCCGAAAAACCCAAAGTCGCCCTGGTCATGAAATCCCTGGCCAATGAATTCTTCCTGACCATGGAAGACGGCGCCAAGGCTTATCAGAAAGACCACTCCGGCGATTTCGAGCTGATTTCCAACGGCATCAAAGACGAAACCGACACCGCCGGCCAGACGCGCATCGTCGAGCAAATGATCCTGGCCAAGGTTAACGCGCTGGTCATCGCTCCGGCCGACTCCAAGGCCATGGTGCCGGTGATCAAGAAAGCCATCGATGCCGGTATCACCGTGATCAACATCGATAACCAGCTGGACCCGGCCGTGGTCAAAAGCAAAAACATCAATGTACCGTTCGTAGGGCCGGATAACCGCAAAGGTGCGCGTCTGGTCGGCGAATACCTGGCCAAGCAGCTGAAGGCCGGGGACGAAGTCGGCATCATCGAGGGCGTGTCCACGACCACCAATGCCCAGGCCCGTACCGCAGGCTTCAAGGATGCGATGGAAGCGGCGCAGATCAAGATCGTCTCCGTGCAATCCGGTGACTGGGAAATCGACAAGGGCAACAAGGTTGCCGCCTCGATCCTCAGCGAATACCCCGAGGTCAAAGCGTTGCTGGCCGGCAACGACAGCATGGCCGTCGGCGCCGTTTCCGCCGTGCGTGCAGCAGGCAAGGCTGGCAAGGTGCAAGTGGTCGGTTACGACAACATCAACGCCATCAAGCCGATGCTCAAGGATGGTCGCGTACTGGCTACCGCTGACCAGTTTGCCGCCAAGCAAGCCGTGTTCGGTATCGAGACTGCGCTGAAAATCATCAAGGGCGAGAAGGTCGACAGCGGCACCAATGGCGTGATCGAAACGCCGGTGGAACTGGTCACCAAATAATCCTTCTTGCAACACGAGGGTGCTCGCCCGTCGGGGCGAGCACATGGAGATTTTTATGTCAGTTTGCGCCCCGAACGCTGTCCTCTCGGTGAGCGGTATCGGCAAGACCTACGCCCAGCCCGTGCTGACCGGCATCGACCTGACGCTGATGCGCGGTGAAGTGCTGGCGTTGACCGGTGAGAACGGCGCCGGTAAAAGCACGCTGTCGAAAATCATTGGCGGACTGGTCACGCCGACCACCGGCCACATGCAATTCCAGGGGCAGGATTACCGCCCCGGCAGCCGCTCCCAGGCCGAAGACCTGGGCATCCGGATGGTCATGCAAGAACTCAATCTGTTGCCGACTCTGTCGGTGGCGGAAAACCTGTTTCTGGATAATTTGCCCAGCAGCGGCGGCTGGATCAGTCGCAAGCAACTGCGCAAGGCGGCGATCGAGGCCATGGCCCAAGTCGGGCTCGACGCGATCGACCCGGACACTCTGGTCGGCGAACTCGGCATCGGCCACCAGCAAATGGTTGAGATCGCCCGCAACCTGATCGGCGATTGCCATGTATTGATTCTCGACGAACCGACCGCGATGCTCACCGCTCGCGAAGTCGAAATGCTGTTCGAGCAAATCACGCGTCTGCAAGCCCGTGGCGTCTCGATTATCTATATCTCCCACCGCCTCGAAGAACTGGCACGGGTCGCCCAGCGCATTGCGGTTTTGCGCGACGGCAACCTGGTGTGCGTCGAGCCGATGGCCAATTACAACAGCGAGCAACTGGTTACGTTGATGGTGGGCCGTGAACTCGGCGAACACATTGACCTGGGGCCGCGCAAGATTGGCGCTCCAGCCTTGACGGTCAAGGGCCTGACCCGCTCCGACAAGGTTCGCGATGTGTCCTTTGAGGTGCGTGCCGGCGAGATCTACGGGATTTCCGGATTGATCGGGGCAGGGCGCACCGAGTTGCTGCGTCTGATCTTCGGTGCGGACACGGCGGACAGTGGCACCGTCGCCCTGGGTTCGCCGCCTCAAGTGGTGAGCATCCGTTCACCGGCCGATGCGGTCGGTCACGGCATCGCCCTGATCACCGAGGACCGTAAAGGCGAAGGCCTGCTGCTGACCCAATCGATCAGCGCCAACATTGCGTTGGGTAATATGCCGGAGATTTCCAGCGGCGGTCTCGTCAACAACACTGCCGAGATGTCCCTGGCCCAGCGTCAGATCGACGCCATGCGCATTCGCAGTTCGAGCCCGACTCAGCTGGTGTCCGAGTTGTCGGGCGGCAACCAGCAGAAGGTCGTGATTGGCCGCTGGCTGGAGCGCGACTGTTCGGTGATGTTGTTCGATGAGCCGACCCGTGGCATCGATGTCGGCGCCAAGTTCGATATCTATGCACTGCTCGGTGAGCTGACGCGGCAGGGCAAAGCGCTGGTGGTGGTGTCCAGCGACCTGCGCGAATTGATGTTGATTTGCGATCGGATTGGCGTGTTGTCGGCCGGGCGCCTGATCGACACCTTTGAGCGCGACAGCTGGACCCAGGATGATTTGCTTGCCGCCGCGTTCGCCGGCTACCAAAAACGTGATGCGTTGCTCAATGAAGCAGCGCCTAGGGATCTTCCATGAAAACTGCATCTTCTGCCGGCAAACGTAGTGGCAATTTCTACGGCCTGGGCACCTATCTGGGCCTGGCCGGTGCCTTGCTGGCGATGGTTGCGCTGTTCTCGGTATTGAGCAGCCATTTTCTGTCTTACGACACATTCAGCACCCTCGCCAACCAGATTCCCGATTTGATGGTGCTGGCGGTCGGCATGACCTTCGTGCTGATCATCGGTGGCATCGACCTGTCAGTCGGCTCGGTACTGGCGCTCGCGGCGTCGACGGTCAGCGTGGCGATTCTCGGCTGGGGCTGGAGTGTTTTGCCGGCGGCGATACTCGGAATGGCGGTTGCGGCACTGGCCGGGACCATCACCGGTTCGATCACCGTGGCATGGCGGATTCCGTCGTTCATCGTGTCCCTCGGCGTGCTGGAAATGGCCCGAGGCGTGGCGTACCAGATGACCGGTTCGCGCACCGCTTATATCGGTGATGCGTTTGCGTGGTTGTCCAACCCCATCGCGTTCGGCATCTCGCCGTCGTTCATCATCGCCTTGCTGATTATCATCATTGCCCAGGCGGTGTTGACCCGTACGGTGTTCGGTCGCTACCTGATCGGCATCGGCACCAACGAAGAAGCCGTGCGTCTGGCAGGGATCAATCCAAAGCCCTACAAGATTCTGGTGTTCAGTCTGATGGGGCTGTTGGCCGGGATTGCTGCACTGTTCCAGATTTCCCGATTGGAAGCGGCGGATCCGAATGCCGGCTCCGGGCTGGAGCTTCAGGTGATCGCTGCCGTAGTGATCGGTGGCACCAGTTTGATGGGCGGACGTGGTTCGGTCATCAGCACATTCTTCGGGGTCCTGATTATTTCCGTGTTGGCGGCGGGGCTGGCGCAGATCGGCGCAACCGAGCCCACCAAACGCATTATCACTGGCGCGGTGATCGTGGTGGCGGTGGTGCTGGATACGTATCGCAGTCAGCGCGCAAGTCGGCGGACCTGAGTCATGGCAACGATAAAAGATGTGGCGGCACTCGCGGGGATTTCCTACACAACGGTTTCCCATGTGGTGAACAAGACCCGGCCGGTCAGCGAAGAAGTGCGGATCAAAGTCGAGGCGGCGATCAAGACCCTGGACTACGTGCCAAGCGCCGTGGCCCGTTCGTTAAAAGCCAAGACCACTGCGACTATCGGTTTGCTGGTGCCCAATAGCCTCAACCCGTACTTCGCCGAGCTGGCGCGTGGCATCGAGGATTACTGTGAGCGAAATGGCTACTGCGTGATCCTCTGCAACTCCGACGACAATCCGGACAAACAACGCAGCTACTTGCGCGTGTTGTTGGAGAAGCGCATCGACGGTTTGATCGTGGCATCCGCCGGCGGCGATGCTGGACTGGCTGAAGGCCTCGCCGGTGTGCGTACGCCGATGGTCATCGTCGACCGTGGGCTGGAAGGCGTGAATGCCGATCTGGTGCGCATCGACCACGAATACGGCGCTTATCTGGCCACCCGTCATCTGCTGGAACTAGGCCATCGGGATATCGCCACTATCGGCGGCCCGGCGGGGACCAGCGTGGCGCAGATGCGTCTGGCCGGTTATTGCCGTGCCTTGAAAGAGGCGGGCGTCGAAGTGCATCGCGAGCGCATGCTGGAAAGTGACTTCACCAGTACAGGCGGTTACAACGCCGCTGCGATTCTGCTGGAAAAGAATCCGCCCAGCGCGATCTTCGCCGGCAACGACATGATTGGCATCGGTGTGCTGCGAGCGGCTGCCGAGCGCAATGTGCGTGTGCCGACCGAACTGTCGGTGATCGGCTTCGACGATATCCAGATGAGTCGTTATGTCTACCCGGCGCTGACTACCGTGGGGCAGTCGATCCTGCAGCTCGGTGAAATGGCGGCAGAAGTGCTGTTAAGACGAATTGCATCACCCGACATGGCCACCGATCAACGGATCGTGACCCCCAGTATTGTCCTGCGAGAATCGACTGCACCGCTCGCCGGTGTGTTCGACGAATACCGCTGAAACCGAATTTGACGAGTGACGTATGCCAGCAAAAGTAGTGGTAATAGGCAGCCTGAACATGGACTTGGTGACCCGGGCTCCACGGTTGCCTCGTGGCGGTGAAACGCTGATCGGCGAGTCATTTGCCACAGTGTCCGGCGGCAAGGGCGCAAACCAGGCCGTCGCCGCGGCGCGGCTTGGGGCGCAGGTGTCGATGGTCGGTTGTGTCGGCAGCGATGCCTATGGCGAAGAGCTGCACGGCGCGTTGTTGGCCGAGCAGATCGATTGCCAGGCGGTCAGTACTGTAGAAGGCGCCAGTGGCGTGGCCTTGATCGTGGTCGATGACAACAGCCAGAACGCGATCGTGATTGTTGCCGGTGCGAACGGAGCGCTGACGCCTCAGGTAATCGACCGGTTCGATGCGGTGTTGCAGGCGGCGGATGTGATCATTTGTCAGCTGGAAGTGCCGGATGCCACGGTGGGTTACGCCCTCAAGCGCGGCCGTACGCTCGGCAAAACCGTAATTCTCAACCCTGCACCGGCCAGTCGACCACTGCCGGCGGACTGGTATGCGTCCATCGATTACCTGATTCCCAACGAAAGCGAAGCCTCGGCCCTGAGCGGTGTGCCGGTGGACTCAATGCAGTCCGCCGAAACGGCTGCGAGCGCATTGATTGCCTTGGGTGCCAGCAAAGTCATTATCACCCTTGGCGCTCAAGGTTCGCTGTTCGCCAACGGCACAGGCTTTGAACATTTTCCTGCGCGGCAGGTGAAGGCGGTCGATACCACCGCTGCCGGTGACACGTTCGTCGGAGGCTTCGCCGCCGCTCTGGCGTCCGGCAAAAGCGAAGCCGAGGCAATCCGTTTTGGCCAGGTTGCTGCTGCGCTGTCAGTCACCCGCGCCGGTGCACAACCCTCGATTCCCACTTTGTCCGAAGTACAGGCGTTCAAAACACCATGAAAAAAACACCATTACTCAACATCGCGCTGTCCCGGTTGATCGCCTCCCTTGGCCACGGTGACATGGTCGTGATCGGCGATGCCGGCCTGCCTGTACCGCCGGGTGTTGAGCTGATCGATCTGGCCCTGACTCAGGGAGTTCCCGATTTCGTCAGCACCTTGAAGGTCGTGCTCAGTGAAATGCAGGTTGAACGGCATGTGTTGGCCCAGGAAATCCTGGACAAGCAACCGCCCGCCTTGAGCGCGCTGGATGAGCTGAACGCCAAAGGCGCGCTGGGCCAGCGTGAGCTGCTCAGCCATGACCAGTTCAAAGTCCTCAGCCGTCAGGCGCGGGCGATTGTCCGGACCGGCGAATGTGCACCGTACTGCAACATCGTGCTGGTCTCGGGAGTGACCTTCTAACGCGCCTTACCGACATTCGTTTCCCCACGCACAAGGAGTGCGATATGCACCGCTATGCTCAGAAACTGCACCACCTGCTCCGGAGTCTGCTGCTTTTGTCCCTGATTACTGCAACGAGCGCCCAGGCGGCGGAAAAGATCGACTTGATCATCGACACCGATCCCGGCGCGGACGACGTAGTCGCGTTGCTGTTTGCGCTGGCATCGCCGCAAGAGTTGAACATTCTTGCGCTGACCACCGTCGCCGGCAACGTGCGTCTGGACAAGACTTCACGAAATGCACGACTGGCTCGCGAGTGGGCAGGGCGTGAAGAGGTGCCGGTCTATGCCGGTGCGCCGAAACCATTGATGCGCACACCGATTTACGCGGAGAACATCCACGGCAAGGAAGGCTTGTCGGGCGTCACCGTGCACGAGCCGAAGAAAGGCCTGGCCGAAGGCAATGCGGTCAATTACCTGATCGATACCTTGAAAGCCGCCAAGCCCCACAGCATCACCATCGCCATGCTGGGTCCACAGACCAACCTGGCCCTGGCGCTGATCCAGGAACCTGAAATCGTTCAGGGCATCAAGGAAGTGGTGATCATGGGTGGCGCGCACTTCAATGGTGGCAACATCACGCCCGTGGCCGAGTTCAACCTGTTCGCCGACCCGCAGGCTGCAGAAGTGGTGCTCAAAAGCGGCGTGAAGCTGACGTATCTGCCACTGGACGTGACCCACAAGATCCTCACCAGTGAAGCGCGTTTGAAGCAAATCGCCGCGCTCAATAACAATGCCAGCAAGCTGGTCGGCGATATTCTCAACGAGTATGTCAAAGGCGACATGGAGCACTACGGTATTCCGGGTGGCCCGGTGCATGACGCGACTGTCATTGCCTACCTGCTCAAGCCTGAGTTGTTCACCGGTCGCTCGGTCAATGTGGTAGTTGATAGCCGCGAAGGACCAACCTTTGGTCAAACCATCGTTGACTGGTATGACGGCCTGAAAGCGCCGAAGAATGCCTTTTGGGTTGAAAGTGGCGATGCCCAGGGCTTCTTCGATCTGCTGACCCAGCGTCTGGCTCGTCTGAAGTAAGCAATGACCCGCAGGTGCCAGCCTGCGGGGTTTTATTTTCTCTCGGTTTCCACGGAGCCATTCAGGTCAGCAGGATATTTCTCGAAAACTTGCTTGATGAATGACTGGGCGGATTCGGCTCCCAGTGCCTTGACCAGCAGATCGATACCAATGATTGCCAACTCTTCCGGGCTGCCCGGACTGTAAGAGCTGTGGCCCTGTGGCCACTTGACGGTGATGTTGGCGTCGATGCTTACGGTGGTCATGATTGCGCTCGAGAAGTCGGGAAAGTCTGAATGTCGAGTTAACCATTTTGCGCGAGATTTGGCACTCCGACTTAGGCATGAGGGTAGGGCTATGCGACACTTGGTCTTTGACCGATTTTCAAGGACCGCGCTGTGCAGATCGATTTGAACACCCCTGACGGCTTGACGCTTGAGGCGGTGCGCCAGCTGCTGGCCGCTGCCAGTGATGACGAACATACGCAACTGCGTGTGACCAAGGACGGGATTGCCTACATTTCATCCGGCGTTGTGGGTGGCACCGATATTAACGGCCTACTGTTTCGCCTGGAGACCTGGGCCAAGGGGTCCGGTTATGTAGGGCTGGTCGCGGCGAGCGACGAGGTCTGGGTCATGCAGATCTTCAACGCTCTGAAGGAAAACTGGCCGAACCCACCGTTCGACTACATTGACGTCTATTGAGTGCGGTTCATATTCAGTCACGATTGAGTGATGAACGACAGAGCGCTGCTCAGGCAAACTCAACGCTTGTGCGGGTCAATGGCTGGGCGATGGTGCTCACCTTGAAACCAAACGCCAGATTGGCGGTCGCAAGATCTCAGCTTAATTATTGGAAAAAAGGAGGCTTCATGCCTTGGAAGCTCGCGTCATTGGGTACTTTGTTCGCCGTCACGCTGCTGGCTGGTTGCAGCAGTTCGACTTCGCAGTCTGCGACAGACCCTGTTACGACGACTGACACTGGCCACAGCCGTTGTGAGGCCAAGGCGGCAGAGTTCGCCATCGGCAAAGCGGCGTCCCCCGCACTGCTGGAACAGGCGCGTACCCGCGCTGGTGCACAGAATGCACGGTTCCTGGCGCCGAACGATATGGTGACCTTGGAATACCGCTCTGATCGCCTGAATCTCAATACCGATGCCAACCGGGTGGTGACACGCATCAACTGCGGCTGATCGGCTCAGGCTTTTGTATTGCCCATAAAAAACCCCGTCACATGGACGGGGTTTTTTTAGTGCGCCAGAAACTTACTCTGGGCGAACTTGTGCAGCTTGCATACCCTTTTGGCCTTTCTCAGCCACGAAGGAAACGGTTTGGCCTTCTTTCAGGCTTTTGAAACCGTCGCTTTCGATAGCTTTGAAGTGTACGAACAGGTCGTCACCGCCACCTTGAGGAGTGATGAAGCCGAAGCCTTTTTCATCGTTGAACCATTTAACGGTGCCGGTTTGGCGATTAGACATGGTGTATCTCCAAGAAACTTATATTTTCAGTAGTGCTGTGCTGCTCAGGCCAACTGGGCACACGGGACTATCATAGTCGAAATGTTCGATTTGGGAGCCCCCCGGACATGCTGTTTGCCCTACAGTCGCGTTCTATTTGCTGCTTTGTTTCGCTGAAAGCCCCGAATTAGAAGGCTTTCAGCCGAAAGTAAAGACAATAAAAAAACCTGTAAAACCTGCATAAATTGTAAAAAAAAGCGGTTTTCAGAAGCTTTTTACTGTCGTAGGCGGGGTGAAAATCCCGTCGTCAGGCTTATTTTTTTTCTTTGGAATCGGCTTTGCACGCGGAAATTTGCGTCAGCGCCTTTTGCTTCAGGGCGTCGTTGGCCGTGTTGTCCATCAGGGCCTGGAGGTCCTTGGCTGGATACGATTTGATGGCGTCGGCACCACAAGCGCAGTGGGCCTTGGCAGCTGCATCACCGATCTGCTTCGCCGCTGCCGGTGTACATTGCTCCATGTACTTTGCACGCAGGTCTTTAGGCCATTCGGCATGGGCGGTCAGTGGTAGCAGCAGAACGAAGGGGGCGACTACGGCGAACAAACGATTCAGACGCATGCTTGGATGCTCCTTGTGGGTCAATGTCTTGTTTATCTGAGGGGTAAAGCAGGGTTCAAGTTCAGCACTCTGGCATAAAAATAGCGGATTGACCTCGGTTGCGAGCCTCGTTGCATCGACGACCGTTCATCTGTGCTAGCATGCCTCGCTCGGGCGTTTGCAGGCTCCGGATGACTTTGAGTCCCGTGGCGGCAACTGCGCGAATAACCCTGATTTGAATCCCAGTCACTCTGGTTCGGTTTTCCGGTTGGCCGCAAGGCTCCTGCCGCTGTAAGGCAGGCGTTCGTCATTGAATGGCCTGGATCGGATCTTGTACTGGCTCATCCCAACCCACGTGACCTTTGGTAGGGGTCACCACTAGGAGAGGAGGCGCCATGCCAACTATTACTCTTCCCGACGGCAGTCAACGTTCATTCGATCACCCGGTTTCCGTAGCCGAGGTCGCCGCATCCATTGGTGCAGGCCTGGCCAAGGCCACAGTGGCCGGCAAGGTCAATGGCAAGCTGGTCGACGCCAGCGACATCATCGACAGCGATTCCACGCTGCAAATCATTACGCCAAAGGATGAAGAGGGGCTGGAGATCATTCGCCACTCTTGCGCTCACCTGGTCGGCCACGCGGTCAAGCAGCTGTACCCGACCGCTAAAATGGTCATCGGGCCGGTCATCGACGAAGGCTTCTATTACGACATCGCCTTCGAGCGTCCCTTCACTCCGGACGACCTGGCTGCCATCGAACAGCGCATGCAGCAGCTGATCGAAAAAGATTACGACGTGATCAAGAAAGTCACTCCGCGCGCCGAAGTGATCGAAGTGTTCAAGGCCCGTGGCGAAGACTACAAGTTGCGCCTGGTCGAGGACATGCCGAACGAGCAGACGATGGGCCTGTACTATCACGAAGAATACGTCGACATGTGCCGTGGTCCGCACGTGCCGAATACGCGTTTCCTGAAATCCTTCAAGCTGACCAAGTTGTCCGGCGCCTACTGGCGCGGCGATGCCAAGAACGAGCAATTGCAGCGCGTTTACGGCACCGCTTGGGCTGACAAGAAGCAGCTGGCGGCTTACATCCAGCGCATTGAAGAAGCCGAGAAGCGCGATCACCGCAAGATCGGCAAGCGTCTGGGCCTGTTCCACACCCAGGAAGAGTCGCCGGGCATGGTGTTCTGGCACCCGAACGGCTGGACCCTGTACCAGGTGCTCGAGCAATACATGCGCAAGGTTCAGCGCGATAACGGCTACCTGGAGATCAAGACTCCGCAGGTCGTTGACCGCAGCCTGTGGGAGAAATCCGGGCACTGGGCCAACTACGCCGACAACATGTTTACCACTCAGTCGGAAAACCGCGACTACGCCATCAAGCCGATGAACTGCCCGTGCCATGTGCAAGTGTTCAATCAGGGCCTGAAAAGCTACCGTGAGTTGCCGATGCGTCTGGCCGAATTCGGTGCTTGCCACCGTAACGAGCCATCGGGTGCGTTGCACGGCATCATGCGCGTGCGTGCATTCACTCAGGATGACGCCCACATCTTCTGCACTGAAGAGCAGATGCAGGCCGAGTCCGCTGCGTTCATCAAGCTGACCATGGACGTTTATGCCGACTTCGGCTTTAAAGAAGTCGAAATGAAGTTGTCCACTCGTCCGGAAAAACGCGTCGGTTCCGACGAGCTGTGGGATCGCGCCGAAGCTGCATTGGCTGCAGCCCTCGACAGCGCGGGCCTGCCGTACGATTTGCAGCCGGGCGAGGGTGCATTCTACGGTCCGAAGATCGAGTTCTCGCTGAAAGATTGCCTGGGTCGTGTCTGGCAGTGTGGTACCCTTCAGCTCGATTTTAACCTGCCTGTCCGTCTGGGAGCCGAATACGTCTCCGAAGACAACAGTCGCAAGCACCCGGTTATGTTGCACCGGGCGATCCTCGGATCCTTCGAACGTTTCGTCGGAATCCTGATCGAGCACTACGAGGGAGCATTCCCCGCGTGGCTGGCTCCGACCCAGGCAGTGATCATGAATATCACTGATAAACAGGCCGATTTTGCCGCCGAGGTTGAAAAAACTCTCAACGAAAGCGGATTTCGTGCCAAGTCTGACTTGAGAAATGAAAAGATCGGCTTTAAAATCCGCGAGCATACTTTGCTCAAGGTTCCTTATCTCTTGGTTATCGGAGATCGGGAGGTCGAGATGCAGACTGTCGCTGTGCGTACTCGTGAAGGTGCTGACCTGGGCTCGATGCCCGTCGCCCAGTTCGCTGAGTTTCTCGCGCAAGCGGTTTCCCGGCGTGGTCGCCCAGATTCGGAGTAATTACTATTAAGCGTGAAATGAGACAAGATAAACGAGCTGCACCGAAAGCCCCGATCAACGAGAATATCTCGGCACGCGAGGTTCGGTTAATTGGGGCTGAAGGTGAACAGCTTGGGATTGTGTCAATTGAAGACGCGCTTCTTAAGGCTGAAGAGGCCAAACTGGATTTGGTGGAAATTTCCGCCGATGCAGTACCCCCTGTTTGCAAACTGATGGACTACGGCAAATCGATCTTCGAGAAGAAGAAGCAGATTGCCGCGGCCAAGAAAAACCAGAAGCAGATTCAGGTTAAAGAAATCAAGTTTCGTCCAGGGACGGAGGAAGGGGATTACCAGGTAAAACTGCGCAACCTGGTACGTTTCCTGAGTGATGGGGACAGGGCCAAGGTATCCTTGCGATTCCGCGGCCGTGAGATGGCCCACCAGGAGCTGGGGATGGAACTCCTCAAGCGAGTTGAAGGTGACTTGCTCGAGTACGGTTCGGTCGAACAGCATCCTAAGATGGAAGGACGCCAGCTGATCATGGTCATCGCCCCGAAAAAGAAGAAGTAATCAATAGGGCACGGCAGGCCTTCTGATTATGTTTATCAACTGAATGCGGAGTATCCGAACATGCCAAAAATGAAAACTAAAAGTGGTGCTGCTAAGCGGTTTCTGAAAACTGCTAACGGTATCAAGCACAAGCACGCTTTCAAGAGCCACATCCTGACTAAAATGTCGACCAAGCGTAAGCGTCAACTGCGCGGTAGCAGCTTGCTGGCACCGTGTGACGTGGCAAAAGTCGAGCGCATGCTGCGCCTTCGTTAATTTAGTCAAGAATAGAGGAAGTAACTCATGGCTCGTGTAAAGCGTGGCGTCATTGCCCGTAAACGTCACAAAAAAATTCTGAAACTTGCTAAAGGCTACTACGGCGCTCGCTCGCGCGTATTCCGTGTTGCCAAGCAAGCGGTAATCAAGGCAGGCCAATACGCCTACCGTGACCGTCGTCAGAAAAAACGTCAGTTCCGCGCTCTGTGGATCGCTCGTATCAACGCTGGTGCACGTATCAACGGTCTGTCCTACAGCCGTTTCATCGCCGGCCTGAAAAAAGCGTCCATCGAGATCGACCGTAAGGTTCTGGCTGATCTGGCAGTGAACGAAAAAGCGGCGTTTGCTGCGATTGTCGAGAAAGCTAAAGCCACCTTGGCTTAAGTACCCCCGACAGTCACCCGGCTTCACCTCTGTGGGGCCAGGTGTTAAACGTCATAAATAGGGGAAGAGCCTTCAAGCTCTTCCCCTATTTTGTATCTGGAGTCTGTACATGGAAAACCTGGATGCGCTCGTCTCTCAAGCACTAGAGGCTGTGCAAAGCGCTGAAGATATCAATGCCCTGGAGCAAATCCGGGTTCACTACCTTGGCAAAAAGGGTGAATTGACTCAGGTGATGAAGACCCTGGGGAATTTGCCGGCAGAAGAGCGCCCACAAGTCGGTGCGCTGATCAACGTTGCCAAGGAGCGTGTCACAGAGGTTCTCAATGCCCGCAAGGCACTGTTTGAAGAGGCTGATCTGGCCGCCAAACTGTCTGCCGAGTCTATTGACGTGACCCTGCCTGGCCGCGGTCAGACCTCCGGTGGTCTGCACCCGGTTACTCGCACTCTGGAACGAATCGAGCAATTCTTCACCCACATTGGCTACGGCATCGCCGAAGGCCCAGAGGTCGAAGACGATTACCACAACTTTGAAGCGCTCAACATCCCAGGCCATCACCCGGCCCGGTCGATGCATGACACCTTCTATTTCAATGCCAACATGTTGCTGCGCACCCATACCTCACCGGTACAGGTCCGCACCATGGAATCGAAACAGCCGCCGATCCGCATCGTCTGCCCAGGCCGTGTGTACCGTAGCGACTCCGATATCACCCACTCCCCGATGTTCCACCAGGTCGAAGGCCTGCTGGTCGACCGCGATATCAACTTCGCCGACCTGAAAGGGACCATCGAAGAATTCCTGCGCGTGTTCTTCGAAAAAGAACTGGCCGTGCGTTTCCGCCCATCGTATTTCCCGTTCACCGAGCCATCCGCTGAAGTCGACATGGAGTGCGTGATGTGCAGCGGCAAAGGCTGCCGTGTCTGCAAACAGACTGGCTGGCTGGAAGTAATGGGTTGCGGCATGGTTCACCCGAACGTGTTGCGCATGTCCGGGATCGACCCGGAAGAGTTTTCGGGCTTTGCCTTCGGCATGGGCGTTGAGCGTCTGGCCATGCTGCGTTACGGCGTGAACGACTTGCGTCTGTTCTTCGACAACGACTTGCGGTTCCTCGCGCAATTTCGCTAGTCGTAAAGAATTCTTAGGAGAGCAGGATGAAATTCAGTGAACAATGGCTGCGTGGCTGGGTAAGCCCGCAGGTAAGTCGAGACGAGCTGGTTGCGCGTCTGTCGATGGCCGGTCTTGAGGTCGATAGCGTTACGCCGGCCGCCGGCGAATTCACCGGTGTGGTGGTGGGCGAGGTGCTGAGCACCGAGCAGCACCCGGACGCCGACAAGTTGCGTGTTTGCCAGGTCAGCAATGGCGTGGAGACGTTCCAGGTCGTTTGCGGTGCGCCCAACGTGCGCCCGGGCCTGAAGATTCCGTTCGCCATGATTGGCGCCGAACTGCCAGGCGACTTCAAGATCAAGAAAGCCAAGCTGCGTGGCGTTGAATCCAACGGCATGCTGTGCTCGCAAGCCGAGCTGCAAGTCGGCGAAGGCAACGATGGTCTGATGGAATTGCCGGCCGATGCGCCGGTCGGTCAGGACATTCGTGAATACTTGGGCCTGGACGACGCCAGCATCGAGGTCGACCTGACTCCGAACCGCGGTGACTGCCTGTCCCTGGCCGGTCTGGCCCGTGAAGTCGGTGCGCTGTATGCCGCTGAAGTCACCCGTCCGGTGGTGGCTGTCGTGCCGGCCGTGCATGACGAAGTACGTTCTATCGAAGTGCTGGCGCCAGCCGCTTGCCCGCGTTATCTGGGTCGCGTGATCCGTAACGTCGACCTGTCCAAGCCTACGCCGCTGTGGATGGTCGAGCGTCTTCGTCGTGGCGATGTGCGTAGCATCGACGCGGCTGTCGACATCACCAACTATGTGATGCTTGAGCTGGGTCAGCCGTTGCACGCCTTCGATCTCGCCGAAATCAATGGCGGCATCCGCGTGCGCATGGCCGAAGAAGGCGAGAAGCTGGTGCTGCTCGACGGTCAGGAAGTCAGCCTGCGTAGCGATACGCTGGTCATTGCCGACCACACCCGCGCCCTGGCGATTGCCGGCGTCATGGGCGGCGAGCACAGCGGTGTCAACACCGCGACCACTCGCGATATTTTCCTGGAAAGCGCGTTCTTCGATCAGATTGCTGTCGCTGGCAAGGCCCGTTCCTACGGCCTGCACACCGATGCTTCGCACCGCTACGAGCGTGGCGTGGACTGGCAGCTGGCCCGTGAAGCCATGGAGCGCGCCACAGGCCTGCTGCTGGAAATCACTGGTGGTGAAGCCGGACCGATCATCGAGACCGTCAGCGAACAGCATTTGCCGAAGATTGCTCCAGTCACCTTGCGTGCGCAGCGCATCACTCAGATGCTGGGCATGGAGATGGAGTCGGCCGAAGTCGAGCGTCTGCTCAGCGGCCTGGGTCTGAATATTTCCGCCGACGGGGCAGGGCAGTGGCGCGTTGAAGTGCCAAGCCATCGCTTCGACATCAGCCTGGAAGTCGATCTGATCGAAGAGCTGGCACGCCTGTACGGTTACAACCGTCTGCCGGTTCGTTATCCACAAGCCCGTCTGGCGCCGCAAGCCAAGGCTGAAGCGCGTAGCGACCTGCCTGAGCTGCGTCGTCTGCTGGTCGCCCGTGGTTATCAGGAAGCGATCACCTACAGCTTCATCGATCCGAAACAATTCGAGCTGTTTAATCCAGGTGTTGAGCCGCTTCTGCTGGCCAACCCGATTTCCAACGACATGGCTGCCATGCGTTCGTCCTTGTGGCCGGGTCTGGTCAAGGCGCTTCAGCACAACCTGAACCGTCAACAGGATCGCGTCCGCTTGTTCGAAAGTGGCCTGCGCTTCGTGGGGCAGCTGGAAGGCCTGAAGCAAGAGCCAATGCTGGCCGGTGTTGTGTGCGGTAGCCGTCTGCCGGAAGGTTGGGCGCAGGGTCGCGATGTCGTGGACTTCTTCGACATCAAGGCTGACGTGGAAGCGGTACTTGGCTTTGCCGGTGCGCTGGATTCGTTCACATTCGTGCCGGGCAAACACCCAGCGCTGCACCCGGGTCAAACCGCGCGCATCGAACGTGAAGGTCGCCTGGTCGGTTTCGTCGGCGCTATCCACCCTGAATTGTCGAAAACCCTCGGTCTCGACCGTCCGGTCTTCGTTTTCGAGCTGGTCCTGGCCGAAGTGGCGTTGGGGAAAATGCCGAAATTCAGCGAGTTGTCGCGCTTTCCTGAAGTGCGTCGTGACTTGGCACTCATTGCGGCCACGGACGTCGCGGCCAGTGCTGTACTGGATGTAATCCGTGAAAATGCAGGCGAATGGCTCACGGACCTCAGGCTATTTGACGTGTATCAGGGTAAAGGCATTGATCCTGATAGAAAAAGCCTTGCAGTCGGCTTGACCTGGCAGCATCCATCGCGCACTCTTAATGACGATGAGGTGAATACCGCGACGCAAAACATCCTCACCTCGCTCGAACAAAGGTTGAACGCCACGTTAAGGAAGTGACGTATGGGGGCTCTGACGAAAGCTGAGATGGCGGAACGTCTGTATGAGGAGTTGGGCCTGAATAAACGGGAGGCCAAGGAATTGGTCGAACTGTTTTTTGAAGAAATCAGGCACGCTCTTGAAGACAACGAACAAGTCAAATTGTCCGGTTTCGGCAATTTCGACCTTCGGGACAAACGCCAGCGGCCTGGCCGCAATCCGAAAACGGGTGAAGAAATCCCGATCACGGCTCGCCGTGTGGTCACCTTTCGTCCAGGGCAGAAGTTGAAGGCCCGAGTTGAGGCTTATGCTGGAACCAAGTCATAACGACGAGCTACCCGTCATCCCAGGCAAACGCTACTTCACCATTGGTGAAGTTAGCGAGCTGTGCGCAGTAAAACCGCACGTGCTGCGCTATTGGGAGCAGGAGTTTCCTCAACTCAACCCCGTCAAACGCCGCGGAAACCGCCGGTATTATCAGCGACAAGACGTGCTGATGATCCGGCAGATCCGCGCGCTCCTATACGATCAAGGTTTCACCATCGGCGGCGCTCGCTTGCGTCTGTCCGGCGATGAAGCCAAAGACGACACCACTCAGTACAAACAAATGATTCGGCAGATGATCGCTGAATTGGAAGATGTGCTGGTTGTACTCAAGAAATAATTTCCTGCGTTTGAATACTTCCAGTTTTCAAACGCTTGCGATATATTCTTGAGCGTTCTTCGAGAAGAAGGACGAGTTACACGCCTAGTCGGGGCGTAGCGCAGTCCGGTAGCGCACTAGCATGGGGTGCTAGGGGTCGAGTGTTCGAATCACTCCGTCCCGACCATATAATTCAAGGGGTTGCGAGATTTTATCTCGCGACCCTTTTTTATTTTTGATCGTTTTTACCCCTACAAAACGACTGGCTTTGGGTGGAATCCTCACCTCTTTCGGAGGAGATGGGCGCAAGATTTCTGGGTGCCAATGTCCCCCCGCAGTAATTTCGGCGATGGAGGGCAGGGATGGACCTAGTTGACGGCTCGTCAGGCAGTTTTCAGCTTTTGCTGTGGGGGTAGCTGATGGCGACTACTTGCCTCGCTCGCTCTGAAAGACCTCCTGAGCTGTTGACGCCGACGTCGAATTGACCTAGTTGCTGAGATGTCACTGACCCAGTGTGACTCCTCACAAACCATTGCCTGTTCTAGATTGGCGTCTATTTGAGGTGGGTCAGTCATGCATCGGCAACTGGGGAGTTTTCAATCGGCGGCAACAGCCTCAGGTTTTTTAATAGGGCCTTGTGATCGTTTATCTGGTTGCTCGCCAAGTTCACGTTAACAGACTGATCATCCTGCTTTTTGGAGAAGCTCTACTCAAAGCCTCCCCGGGAGGGTTTGAGTCCTGAAAGAATTGCAAGGCGAAGGGCTGTCGGAAGACATGCAGGTTCTGTGGCTTGCCGCGAGTGCCCTTGACGCTCTCGCGAGGAATGAACCCGGACTGCTGGTCAAGATCGACATTTCCATTCGACCAAAAGCAACTCATAGTTCGGCACAAGGTGCCCACGACTTCATGCGGCTGGAATCCGTGTGGTCAAGGAGAAGGGCATTGTCCAAGGAGGCGCAGTGAGAGCTGGCCACAAAATGGGGGACCAGTTGGGGGACTTGGAGTAGTAAAAAAGGCAAAGCCCTGAATAATCAGGGCTTTGCCGTATAAAGATGGCGGAGGCGATGGTAGGCGCTAAATGATTCAGAGACGCCTTTTAGTATGTCAGTAGCGCATCATGTAATTGCTCAAAATCGTCCACAGAGTGAGCATTGCTGGTTTCACTCGCCCTTCCTGGCTCAACCTGCCTGAAGGATTTCCGGAGTTGGCGAGCATCTGAGCGCACTACCGTCCGTCGAATGGGGGCCAGCCCGCATTAGCGGCCCGGATTCCACGACTACGCTTCAAGGCTAGTGCTGTATCTACCTACGCCCCGCAGTTCTGAGCGTGCCCATCGAACTCAAGCAGTTCCAAATGGAGCTAAGAGCTATGCGCCCCATCGAGTTGATCGCTTTCCTTCCCGTTGCGATTGTCGGCGCCTTCCTGGCATCGGCACCCGTGCATGCCGAGCAAGTTACCGGCACGCTGGGTTCACCCAGTGCCACCATCAGTATCAGCGGTGCGCAACTGCCACCCCCCGATCCGAAATTCGGCGGAGTCATTCAAGACGACGCCCTGCAGTCCAAACCCTGGTGGGCGCCGCGCGTGGTTCCGCCGAAAGGGGCGCCCAACGTCCTGCTGATCATCACCGACGACGCCGGCTTCGGCGTGCCCAGCACTTTCGGTGGCGTCATTCCTACGCCGACGATGGATCGCATCGCCCAGCAAGGGCTACGCTACAACCGGGTCTTCTCCACAGCGCTGTGCTCGCCGACTCGAGCCGCGCTGATCACCGGGCGCAATCACCACTCGGCGGGCTTCGGTGTGATCTCGGAGCAGTCGACCGGCTTCCCGGGCTACAACAGCGTCATCGACCGGGACAAGGTGACGATCGGGCGCATCCTGCTCGACAACGGCTACTCCACCTCCTGGTTCGGCAAGGACCACAACACGCCAGTCTTCGCTGCCAGCCAGGCCGGGCCATTCGATCAATGGCCAACCGGCATGGGCTTTGAGTACTTTTACGGCTTCGTCGGTGGCGATTCCAATCAATGGGAGCCAAACCTGTTTCGCAATACGACCCAGATCTATCCGTTCCTTGGCCATTCGCCCGGCACTTGGAACCTGGTCACGGCCATGGCCGATGACGCAATCGACTGGATGACGCGTATCCATCAGATCGACCCCAACAAGCCGTTTTTCATCAAATACGCGCCCGGCGCCACGCACGCGCCGCACCACCCCACCAAGGAGTGGGTGGACAAGATCAGCCAGATGAAGCTCTTTGACGAGGGTTGGGGCAAGGTGCGCGAGCGCATCTTCGAAAACCAGAAGCGCCTGGGGGTTGTCCCGAAAGATGCCCAGTTGCCACCGTGGCCGAAAGAGGTGCTGAAGGAGTGGGATCAACTGACGGCTGAAGAGCAGAAGCTCTATATCCGTCAGGTCGAGGTCTTCGCCGCCTACGCCGCCTATAGCGACAGCGAGATCGGCCGCGTCGTGCAGGCGGTCGAGGACCTGGGCAAGCTCGACAATACGTTGATCATCTATATCAACGGCGACAACGGCACCAGTGCCGAGGGCGGACCACTCGGCACCCCCAACGAAGTCGCCTTTTTCAACGGCGTCAGTGTGCCGGTCGCGGAACAGATGAAGTTCTACGACGTGTGGGGCACCGATAAAACCTACAACCACATGTCGGCCGGTTGGTCCTGGACCTTTGACACACCATTTTCCTGGTTCAAGCAAAACGCCTCGCAGCTCGGCGGCATCAATCAAAATATGGTGGTGGCGTGGCCGGCGCGGATCAAGGACAAGGGCGGCCTGCGCGAGCAGTTCGTGCATGTCATCGATGTGGTGCCGACGATCCTTGAAGCGGCCGGCATCCGTGCGCCCGACACGGTGGATGGCATCGCGCAGAAACCGATCGAAGGGACCAGCTTTGCCTACACCTTTGATGCGAAGAATGCCCAGGCGCCGTCGCAGCACACGACGCAGTACTTCGAAATGATGGGCCAGTGGGCCCTGTACCAGGACGGCTGGTTTCTGAGCACGAAAGTCAATCGTGCGCCGTGGGAAGCCTTCGGCCCGGCCAATCCGGATCCGCTGAACAACCAAGAGCTTGAGCTCTTCAACCTTAAAACCGACTTCAACCAGACCGATAACCTCGCCGCTAAGAACCCGGAAAAGGTCAAGGCAATGAAGCAGGCATTCATTGCCGAGGCCAAGAAGTACCAGGTTTTACCGCTGGACGCTTCGGTGGCTGCTCGCATCATTGCGCCACGCCCCAACATCACCGCCGGGCGCACAGAGTTCGTCTATAAGAGGCCGATGACCGGATTGCCGCAGGGCGACTCGCCTCTGTTGCTAAACACCTCCTACACGATCACCGCCGACATTGAAGTGCCGCAGGGGGGGGGCGAAGGCATGATCCTTACCTCTGGCGGGCGGTTCGCCGGGTATGGTTTCTACCTGCTTAAGGGTAAGCCCGTGTTTTTGTGGAACCTGATTGATCTGCAACGCCTGAAGTGGGAAGGCCCTGAGGCGTTACCGCCGGGCCGGCACACGCTGGAGTTTGACTTCAAGTACGACGGGGTTGGTGTCGGCACACTCGAGTTCAACGACTTCAGCGGCCTCGCCCAGCCCGGTACTGGCACGCTCAAGGTGGACGACACAGTGGTCGCCACCCAGCGCATGGAGCGCACGCTGCCGATGATCCTGCAGTGGGACGAGTCGTTCGACATAGGCTCCGACACGTTGACCGGCGTGAACGATGCGGATTACCAACCGCCGTTCCCACTGACGGCCAAACTGAACCAGCTGACGATCAAGGTCGATCGCCCGCAGTTGTCACCCGAGGACATCAAGAAGCTGCAGGCGGCAATGGAGGCGAAAGCAAAACAAGATTGAGCCTGCCTCGGGTGTGGGGAGCGCAGACGGTGCCTGTCTGGGCATGGATGTCGCCCGTGGTCAAAGGGATAGTAATGGTCACAACCTGCAGAAACCAAGGGGCGCGCGAATGCTTATCAGGAAACGGCGGTTGGGCATCGCTTTAGTCGCAGTCGGAATAGCGTCTGCCGGCTTGGCTTTTGCTGTGTATCAGGACATTCGCGGGCCATTGCCTTTGACACTCGGTGATGGGGGAAATGGCCCCCAGGGAATGGTGTGGCTGCCTGCGGGTGAGTTTATGATGGGCAGCGATCATAAGCAGGCGCGACCCAACGAGGGGCCGGCGCACAAGGTGCGACTCGATGGCTATTGGATCGACCGCTACGACGTCACCAATGCCGATTTCGCCCGTTTCATTGCCGAAACGCATTACGTCACCACCGCCGAACGCAAACCCAAATGGGAAGATCTGAAGGTGCAGCTACCGCCGGGTACTTCGGAGCCGGAAGACAGTGTGATGGTACCTGGGGCATTGGTTTTCGTGGGCACCGACAGGCCAGTCCCTCTGAATGATTTCAGTCAGTGGTGGGCATTTGTCCCTGGGGCTGACTGGCGCCATCCGTTGGGCCCCGGCAGTTCGATTGAAGGCAAGGAAACCCATCCAGTCGTTCAGGTCTCACTTGAAGATGCACAGGCATATGCAACGTGGGCACATAAGCGTCTGCTGACTGAAGCTGAATGGGAGTACGCCGCGAGAGGCGGACTGGAACAAGCGACTTATGCGTGGGGGAATGACTTCACACCCAATGGAGAAAAAATGGCCAACACCTGGAATGAGGTACAACCGTTTCCCGTGACCGGGTCCAGCAATAGATTCAAAATCGGCACCAAACCGGTAGGCAGTTACAGGCCTAACGCCTACGGGCTATACGACATGTCCGGGAACGTTTGGCAGTGGGTCGCCGATTGGTACCGTGCTGATGCGTTTAAAGTTGGACTCAAACTGAATTCGATAGGCGAAGTATTGTTTAACCCGGTGGGTCCATCCGAGAGCTATGACCCAGAACTCGGAGTGACGGCCAACGCACCACAGCGAGTGATTCGAGGTGGTTCTTTTCTTTGTAGCGACAGCTACTGTACGAGCTTTCGAGCCAGTGCCAGGCAGGGTGCGGACCCTATGAATTCCATGTCCCATCTCGGGTTTCGCTTAGCGATGAGCAATGATCATTGGGAAAAGAACCGCTGAATAAATACGTAGGCGGGTGCCATTCTTTACCGACAAGATTCGACGTAGCTGCGTGTAAAAAAGATGTTTTCACCGATCAATGCATAGACCGTCAGGCTGGGCGACTTTTTCAACACAATCGGTAATTCTCTGACGTTCGTCACCACGGAATGTGCGGATCAAGTCTATGAGCAAGTCGGTTATCAGAAAGAAAGTGCCGGCGTGCGCAACAGAGCTATGGCTCGAATACTTGGGCATTACCCTCGATGGCAGAAAAGTCGCGGATCAACACTTCATCTTCAATCTCAAGAAGCCCGATAACGGCGACCCTTGACCGTGCTGATCTGGAAGGCGTGATGGCCCGCAAAGCCGGATTTGATCAACTCGTCGCCGCCGGTAAAGCCACCTTCAAAGGCAACCGCAAACCGTTCGAAGTGTTAATGGCGGCGGTCACCCCGTTTACCCCGACCGTTGAACTATTGCCAGACACCAATCAGTAATCAACAAGGGCAGCGCTTCATCCTGCCCCGGGGTGAAGCGCTTTGGGGTTCTACTTCAGTCCTGAATAAGCAATAACGAGCGTGGATGGCGCTATTCATGAGTTGTTCCTTCCAATATCGAGAATATGAACTATCACTTATGTGTGACCCAACCAGGCCGGTTACACGTAATTCAGATTTCTCGACGTTCGTTAATTCAACCTTATCCGAAAATGTACACTTGCCGGGATCTAATCCATGCAAACCAGAACAGGTGCACTGCCTGCCTTTACGCTACTTGCCTTGTGCAGCCAGCAAGCACACGCCGGCGGCCTCATGCTCTACGAAATCGGCACCGATAACGCCGGCCTGGCCAACGCCGGTGCCGCCGCCCGGGCCCAGGGCCCTTCTACTATCGCCAGCAATCCGGCGGGCCTGAGTTACCTGCCGGGAACACAGATCACCGCGGGCTTGCAGGTGCTTTACGGCAACCTCAAATTCGATCGCGACGAAGACACCAACGTGCCTGGTAGCGGCAGTGGCAACGCCCTCGACCCGATTCCCGGCGGCAGCTTTTTCATCAGCCATGAACTGGACGACCACTGGAGCGTCGGCTTCGGCCAATACGCCGATTTCGGCCTGGCGGTCAATTACGACAACGACTGGTCCGGGCGCTACTTCGCACAGAACGCCAGCCTCGGTGGATTGTCGTTGGTGCCGAGCGTGGCTTACCGCTTTAACGAGCAATGGTCGGTGGGCCTCGGCGTCAAGGCCATGTACGGCATGCTGCAAGCCCAGACCGCGATTGACCGCTCGCCGTTCGGCTTTACCGACCGCACGGACGGCCAATTCAAGTACAAGGACCAGGATTGGGGCTTCGGTGCGAATGTCGGCGTCATCTACGCGCCGCAAGCCGGCACGCGCATCGGCCTGACCTACACCAGCCAGGTCGATCTGGACTTCGAGGACCGGCTGGATGCGAATGGCGATGGCCGACTGCTCGAGCGCGTCAACAACACCAATACCGAACTCGACATGAAGGTGCCGCAAACCGTCACCCTGAGCCTGTTCCAGCAACTGGACCGGCAATGGGCCTTGCTCGCTTCGGTCAACTGGCAGGACTGGTCAAAGTTCGGCGACATCGCGGTGCAGGTCGACACCACGGCGCTCGGCGCCCGATCAACTACGGTCGACGCACATTTCAAGGACACCTGGCACCTGTCGCTCGGCGCGCAATACCAGGCTACCCCGCAATGGTTGTGGAACTTCGGCGTGGCTTACGACAGCAGCGCCGTGTCGGACCACAACCGCACCGTGACCGTACCGATGGCCGAGTCCTGGCGCCTTGCGACAGGAGCTACCTATGCGCTGAACAAGAACACCGACGTCAACCTCAGTTGGGCCATGATCTGGATTGGCGACATGCCGGTGGATCAGACCAAGACCGTTTCGGGCAATCGAATTTCTGGTCAGTTCGACAGCGCCTGGATTCAAGCCGTGGCCGGAAACATGACCTGGCGCTTTTGAGTGTCTTGCCACGCAAAAGCAACTTCATCCGAGGAGCACACAGCATCATGAATCTGTCCCGAAACCTGCTTGTCGGTGCCGCCGTTGCCGGGCTTCTGCTCGCTGGTTGCACCTCCAAAGTCACTGATCAGGCGCAATACTCCGGCTACCTGTCCAACTACGACAATCTTCAGGAAGTCACCACGCCCAGCGGCGGCACGGCGATGCGCTGGGTCAGCCCGTCGTGGAACCCCAATGCCTATGACACGGTAGCGTTCGAGCGACTGGAACTGTATCCGGCGCCCAAGCCCAATGAACGGGTCAACCAGCAGACACTCGATGACATCCGGAACTACATGAGCAACAGGGTCAAGGCGACGCTGGGGCAGAAATACCGGATGGTGCACCACACGAGTGCTGCGCCAAAAGGTTCGAAAACCTTGATCTTGCACGCCGCGATTACCGGCGTGAGCGCCTCCAACGAAGGCATGAAATGGTATGAAGTGGTGCCGGTCGCCGCTGTCGTCGGGGCAACCCAGGCGGCCACCGGTCACCGCGATCAGGACACCGAACTGTATATCGAGGCCGAGCTCGTCGACGCGAAAGACAACCAGACCGTGGTCAGGGTCGTGCGCAAGGTGTTCGGCAAGCAGCTGTCCAACGAAACCCAGAAAATCACCGCCCAGGACTTCAAGGCGGCGATCGACAAGTTGAACGTAGATCTTTGGGCATTCATCCGCAGTTGAACCCTGATTCAACCGCCAACCGACGTTGGCGATTGAATCGCTTCCCGGTAGAGGAATAGCTGACATGGCTTCCCATGCATTGCTTCGACTCACAAATATGCACAGACCTTTAATCGTCGCAGCGCTCATCGCCAGCGCGCTTGCGTTAAGCGCTTGCGCAACGGTGGATGCCCAGACGACCGCCTATGTCGGGGTCGAGCACCCTGCTCCGACCCTGCCCAGCGAAGTCCAGATATTACGCACGGAACCGACGCGACCCAGTGTGCGTTTGGGCGAAATCCTGATCGATGCCAGCGTTGACCCGGCACCGCCCATCACCCAAGTCGAACAGAAGCTGCGTGAAGAAGGCGCCAAACTGGGTGCAGACGCGGTCGTGGTGGTTTACGACCAGATCCAACCCGTCGCCGCTTACGTGACCGGTCCTCTGTGGAACCGCGACATCGATACGATCCAGGGCCGCAAGCTCAAAGGCATTGCCATCAAATACCAATGACGAGGTGCACAGCTATGAAAGCAATTCTGTCCTGGCTGACGGTCACGTTGGCGACTGTCTTGATCAGTGCCTGTTCCGCCGTGGGGTCGAACGAAGGCGGTGCCGGTGAAATGGAGATTCGCTCGGGCAAGATCGAGCAGATATCGCTGACGCAGATGCAGACCAATCACGACAGTGGCGTCGGCGCCGTACTCGGAGGCCTTGGCGGCCTCGGTATCGGCAGCCTGATCGGCAGTGGCACCGGGCGCGACGTCGCCATGGTCGCCGGTGCACTCGCCGGTGCGGTTGGCGGCAATTACGCAGAGAAGAAAAAGTATGACCAACCGGTAGCGGCGCAACAGGTCATCGTGAGGGTGAAAAGTGGCGTGCTGGTATCGATCACCCAACCGATCAATCCGGCCCTGAGCAAAGGCATGAACGTTTATATCGAAGGCTCGGGAAATAATGCCCGGGTGCTACCGCAGGGTGGGTAGTGGTTACGCCTGGACCGGTAAACCGCCCTTGATCAAGCAGCCCAAAGTATCAACCTGATCATTACAGGAAAAATGAATAAACTACCGTCGTGTATTATTACGCGACGCGCTAGATTAATTCAGAACTGGTAATGACCTGGGAAGACAGTGAAGCCTTGCGTAAAAAGCCTGGTGCTCGAACTACTGGTCGCTAAAAACGGCGTTCCCATGCAGGTCAGGGAAGCCATCGTCGCCTGCGAGCTATTCCGCATCAGTGAACACAACGTCCGGGCCACCTTGGCGCGCCTCACTATCGACGCGTTGCTGGAAGCTGTGGGCCGTGGAGGTTATCAGCTTGGACCACAGGCCGAGGACTGTTGTCGCTGATGCGGAATTGACCCTGCTGCCGGCGTAACGCTGGCCCAGCAGCAATCAGCTCATAGTCAGCACCGATAGTGCTTTACGAAGTAGAAACTGGGGGCAGCGAAATTTCGGTAGTTGGGGTCAATTTAGCATCAGC
Organism: Pseudomonas arsenicoxydans; assembly: GCF_900103875.1. NCBI lineage: Bacteria > Pseudomonadati > Pseudomonadota > Gammaproteobacteria > Pseudomonadales > Pseudomonadaceae > Pseudomonas > Pseudomonas arsenicoxydans. The sequence goes on from NZ_LT629705.1 coordinate 3,458,181, forward strand.
GACAACACTGGTAGAGGAGCCGGCTCCGTTCTGAGTAACATAGAAAAGCCCGCACTTGGCGGGCTGCTTTACCACACAGGGCGCTGATCCATCAGCTGATCTTAGTGTAGGCCAAGACCTGAAAGGATCAAGGCAGGGAAGGGCAGGCGAAAAAAAGCCCGCCAAGGGGAGCGGGCTGCAAAGAGTAAGGGGACGGAAATAATCGTAGATCAGCGAACGCGTCTCGCCAAGAGGGCGATACGAAAAAGCCCGGCGCTGGGCCGGGCTTCTACTACTGCTAGCAGTCGGAGTAAAGCATCAAGCCGCCATATGCGATGCGCTGAGGCTTTTCTTTAAGGAAGCCTTCATTACTTCCATTTCCCCACCCAATTCTTCCAGCTTTGCTTTGCCCAAGAGCTTCTGAGCCTGGGGAAACATTTCGGTTTCCTCTTCCTCAATGTGGTGCTCCAGCAATTCTTTTACAACTTTTACTCGGCCGGCGAATTCTGGCGTGGATGGATCAGTGCCTTTCAAATCCGGGAGGACGAGGGAGTCGACAGTTCGGTGCTCTTCCTTGGCCTCGTAATACATCTCGTCCTGCTCTTTGCCTCCAGCCTCCTTATAGGCTGGATAGAGGATTTGCTCCTCGAGCTGGGTATGGATGGTAATTTCCATTTCAAGCTTATCCAAGAGTTCAACGCGCTTTTTGGTCGCACGCTCCGTTGATTCGCTCAGTTGGCTCAAGATGCCTTTTACTTTTTCGTGGTCGGCTTTGAGAAGGTCAATGGCGTTCATTTTTGATTCCTCTTCTATCACGGATTGGTAGTGGCCGATCTGCGTCGGCGGTACACAGACTCGATGTAAACATCGCATCTTCTGTGCCAAAATCTTCCTATAAAAAAAGAACCTGAAATCAGTAAGTTAGCTCAATGATATTGAAATGCGCCCATGCACTCTGCACGAAATCTCGTCTTGACCATTGCAGATCACAGCGCGGAGAACGAAAAAGCCCGACGCTTGGTCGGGCATCTCAGAAGATGCGCCAAATCCCTTTGGCTGAATTCACTATGCAGGGCGGGTGTGACGATAGCGTGACAGGCGGGCTCGGACGTTAGATCCAAGTCCGGACAAAACAGCTACTCAATCGTGTTTATGTTTTTTGTGCCCGTGCTTGTACCCACGCTGCTTGCCGTGTGATTGATGGTTGTCATTGCCCCCATCATCGGCCAGGTTATTTCCGAGAGCTCCGCCGGCTGCACCACCAAGACCTGCGCCAATAGTTGACCCGGTAGATCCTCCCAGACTGTTACCAATTACCGAGCCGCCCGCCGAACCAATCCCGCCACCAATTGCCGCTTCGGTTCTTTTGCCTTTTTCAGCCGTTAAAGCCCCACCGGCAGCGCCACCGAGGCCAGCCCCAACCGCTGCTCCGGTGCTGCCGCCCATTTGCTGTCCAATAACATTTCCCAGCGCACCGCCGATGCCGCCACCAACTGCGGCAGTGCCATCGCCAGCAGCCATAGCACCTTGAGAAGCAAAAAAAACCAAAAGCAAAACGGGTAGTGTGAATCGCATATTTTGAACCCTGGAAAATGATGCAGTGCCCTGTGGCACGGCAGAAACTCGGTTTGGCCGAGCTGTTTTTATGAGCAGGTGCCGCCCTTATGGTGCGAACCCGTACCGTTCGTTGGATGCGTGCCCTTCGGGCAGGCCGAAGCAGAAACTGAAATGATTGAGAGAAGTACGGCGAGCCCAGTGATGGCGAGATTTCTCATATTGCCTCTGCGCTGCGGGATGCAGTAAGAGGCTATCGGCGAAGTGAGCAGGTTCTTAAACAAAAAGCCCGGCTGGCCAACTACTCAGCCTTCCCCCGCACAATCCGTCCATCCTTCACCTCATCCGCCAGCGCAGCCAGCCGATCTGAATCTTCGTACAGTTGCGCAATCAGCTTTAGGACGGCGGTCACCTCGACATCTTTGCAATCCTTGGTGATGGTAAGCACTTCGGTTGCGGCCTGCTCAAGGCTGCGCCGTAGCGCCTTGAGTTCGCGCCTCAGGTCTTGGGTTGGTTTGTTGAGTCCCATACGAACCTCCTACAACATCCCGCCGCACCAAACCCCGCACCTATACGGGGTTGTCTCGAATTATTTGCCCCGCCTTTACCTCTTCCGCATAACCACTGAGCTTTTCTTGCTGGACTAATAAAAGCGTACATATCTTCAGCAATGTCACTGCCTCATCCGGTGTTTTGGCATGTCCGGCGATGGCTTTGAGTTCAGCAGCTGACCAGCCGATTATGGCTGTTGTATCGTCAAGGTCGTAGTACAACTTCTGCTGGGCTGTTCTGGGGCCGTCGAGCCCTGTGATTAGATCCGCCATCTACTTCCCTACTCTGGGATAACTCCGTCGCTTCAAAGCAACAGGTGTAGTGGTCAACTAATCCCGGACACGACGTTAAGTTTTTCCTCGGCCCGCGCTGGCGCCAACCCATCGTTGAATTGGTGAGGCCGAATCCAGTTGTAGCGATGCATCAAAAAATGGCTGATATCGCGCTGTGCTTCCTGCGCAGTTCGATAGCCCACGGTCGGTATCCATTCTGTTTTCAAGCTGCGAAATACGCGCTCCATCGGTGCGTTATCCCAGCAGTTTCCTCGTCGACTCATGCTTTGGCGCATGCGGTATCGCCACAACCGCTGGCGAAAGAGTCGGCTTGCATATTGCGATCCCTGGTCTGAGTGGAATAGCAGATCCGAAGGCCTGCCACGCTGCTCGTAAGCCATATCCAGCGCTTTGATCACCAGCTCAGCGTCTGGCTTTTCCGACAGCGCCCAGCCCACGATCCGACGCGTACAAAGATCCAGGACGACAGCCAGGTAATGCCACTTTCCTTGTGCCCAAATGTAGGTGATATCGCCGCACCAGACTTGATTGGGCGCTGGCACGTCGAACTCGCGGTTCAATGTGTTCGGGATATCCAGTCTTTCTACTGTTGCTCGTTTGTAGGCATGGGAGCCGGGTTGTTTGCTGACTAAATCAAGCTCGCGCATCAAGCTACGCACTTTGAATCGACCGAGTTGCTCACCGTCTTCACGCATCAGTGACAGGATGCTGCGACTGCCCGCAGAGCTGCGACTTTGCGAGAACAGCTCACTGACGCGACTACGCAATCGAAGCCGTTCAACATCCGGCGTGCGGCGCCGCAGGCGCTGGGCGTAGTAACACGAGCGAGTGACGTCAAACACCTTGCACAGCCAATCAACCGGCTCATGGGCGCTCAACTGGTCAATCAGCGCGAACGCTCGTGATCTTCCGACATCAAGAGCGCAGTAGCCTTTTTTAGTATTGATTTCTCTCGCTCAAGCCGAGCAATCCGGGCTTCCAGCTCCTGAATTTTTTGCTGTTCCGGAGTCAGTGCCTTGCTCTGCGGGGTGACGCCTTTATGTTCTTTCTGAATCTGGTCAACCCAGCGGCGCAATGCCGATTCACCAATGCCGAGTGAACGGCTGGCTTCGATGTAGCTGTAGTTTTGTTTGAGCACAAGGTCGGCAGCCTCGCGCTTGAATTCAGGAGTAAAGGAGCGGCGTTGTTTGGTCATCTGACACCTCGATCTGGCGAGCATTCTCGCCTAAATGGGTGTCCGGTTTCATTAGACCACTACACAGGATAATTAGTAAGTCCTGGGCTGGAGCCGACATACATGCTGCTCGCTCCCGTCTGTAGCCAGATAATATTTACCTTCAGGCCCATCGCTATGACAGAAAAAAACGACTTGTGAGGAGTGCTCAGGCTATTCAGCCAGTCCACAACAGTCTCCGCTGACATACCCGTGGCTTCAGCCAGCATTTCGACTGCGGCTTCCTGAGAAATGCCTAGCTTTGTAATGGCTAGATTAAGCCGGACGGCCAACGCCTTCCTCGCGGATTCAATCAATTTGTTTCTCCAGTCTGAGGCGAAATATCTGGCCGGCTTTCACCTCTTCAGCATAACGTGCGAGCGTGGCCTTATCGGCCGGGCTCAATTGAACTGTCCGTTTTCCTCAGCATCTCAACGAATGGTGCAAGCCGAGGGCCAGCTAAGACGTTGGGGCGCCTATCCCCTATAAATACCCACTCACGACAATTGATGGCAAGGTCAATACGCAGGCGACTGAGCTGGATGGCGTCTACGCGCAGGTGAATCCAGCCTTGGCGGGTGACACTGCCGGACTGGCTGGCTCGGATCAAATGTTCGTGGGCGTGTGGTCAGAGCAATCGGCACGCATCGAGGACGGGGTCGCAACCGGGAAGCGGATCGACACTGTTCAGGTGGAGGTCAATCAGGCCGCCGCAGCCGTACAGACCACCAGTGAGGCTGTTGCAGCGCTGGACGGCAGGGCCTCGGCCATGTGGTCGGTGAAGATGGAGGTCACCGTTGGCGGGCAGTACGTCGCCGCTGGCATTGGTCTTGGCATTGAAAACACCGGCGCCGGATTGCAAAGCCAGTTTTTGGTGAGTGCCGACCGGTTCGCCATCGTCAATACCATCGCCGGCGGCGCGATCGCAGTTCCGTTTGCAGTTCAGGGCGGACCGGTGTTCATGAACTCCGCGTTTATCCAGGATGGAACGATTACAAACGCTGCGATCGGCAGCTACATCAGTTCCACGAATTACATCGCCGGTCAGCAGGGGTGGATTCTCAACAAGGACGGCAACCTGGCTGAAGTTGCTGACCAAGCCAGAGCTCGGGGAGTGACATGCGAGCAGGCCTACATTTCACTTGGTGAAAATTAGCGTGCTCTAAAAATACGTCCTGAGCCAAAAAGCAAAGCCCCGAAGGTTCGCGGCTTCAGGGCTTCTATTGTCGCCTCCATCCCTTAATGAATGGCGAACGTGGCGGCGAGAATACCAGCGATGCGCCGGTGATTCACTACTGCGATGGGTGGATTGTGTTCGGCCGGCAGGACGCCGGGGAGGGGGGTGAAAAGCTGTCTAAAACTACCGCGATCTATCTCGGTTTTATTGGGCCTAACTGTTGCGTTCTGGTGTTTAAGTTTTGGACAGTGGCAGGCTGAAACCATCGATCTACAAGGCTTGCGCCAATTCCAAGCCCATGCTACTGCATTACTGATATGTGATCTTGTGTGAGTTTTTGGTGGTCCCGTGATGGCTAGGGGTCGTGAATCTGCAGTTTTCGGCTACCCTTCCGTAAATGGAGTTAATTAGTAATTACTCGTACACGTTGCACATGGAAGGGATAAATAGCATGGAGGGTGTGCATTCTGTACAAGTTATCGCCGTGACTGGCGGAAAGGGCGGCGTCGGCAAGACGACTGTGGCTGTGAATCTGTCATTGGCGCTGGCGGAACTTGGAAGGCGAGTCGTTTTGCTGGATGGCGATCTTGGCTTGGCGAATATTGATGCCCTGTTGGGGCTTTCCCCGCAGTACACGCTTGCCGATTTAATCGAAGGTCACTGTGAGCTATCCGATGTACTGGTGCGGGGGCCGGGCGGGGTGCGAATCGTCCCCGCGGCTTCAGGTATCCAGAACATGGTGCGTTTATCTCCGGCTCAGTACGCAGGCCTGATCCAGGCCTTCAGTGAAATCGGTGACAGTATCGATGTGCTGGTGATCGACACCGCCGCGGGCATCGGCGATTCGGTGGTCAGCTTCGTCCGGGCAGCCCAGGAAGTGTTGCTGGTGGTCAGCGACGAGCCGACCTCGATCACCGATGCATACGCGTTGATCAAACTGCTTAGTCGTGATTGCGGCATGAACCGCTTCCGGGTATTGGCAAATATGACGCAGAGCCCGCTGGAGGGTCGAGCCCTGTTCGCTAAATTGACCAAGCTCACCGATAACTTCCTCGACGTTGCCCTGTGTTATGTGGGCGCGGTGCCTTACGACGAATGCATGCGCAAGGCTGTGCAGAAGCAGCGCGCCGTTTACGAAGCGTTTCCGCGTTCCAAGTGCACGCAAGCTTTTCAGAGCATCGCTCGAAAGATCGACGCTTTGCCCTTGCCGACCAGCCCCAGAGGGCATGTGGAGTTCTTCGTTGATCAGCTCGTTCTTAAGTCGAGCAGGCTCCTCCAGTAGTGGTGGGCTTGGCTCGTCGCTTCTGGCTTGCGAGTTGTGTTAACCGCCATCTCTTCTGCTTTAAGCGCCAAGTCATTCCGGCGTCATCATCACCGCGAGCGTCATCTTGATGAACTCTTCATTTTTATCGATGGTGTCCATGGCGCCGCGGACGTTATCGGCCACGTCGGCCGCACCGCGTTGCTCAACCCAGTTTGAAAGCTCCATGATGGCGGCTTCTAGGGCGAGCTGGTTTTCATTGATCTTGAATAGCAGGGACGGGAGTAGGTCTGAGTTTGGCATCGCGAAATCCTCCGTGGAGATTTCAGCGTAGCACCGGAGTGTCGGGGGGATGCCGGGTGGTTCAGAAAAAGCAAAGCCCCGAAGGTTCGCGGCCTTGGGGCTTCTATTTCCGCCTCCATCCCTTAATGTTTGGCGAACGTGGCGTGGAGATTACCAGCGATGTGCCAGCGAATCACTACTGCGATAGGTGGGTTGTGTTCGGTTGGCGGAACGCCGTAGGCGGGTAGTAGCATCAACCACTGAGGCGCGCTGTTGGGTTGGTTTATCGCAGGCAGAACGCCGTAGATGGCTGGGCCAACTCTTGGGCCAGTTTATCGGGGAATGGCGGAGTTCTGCGGGGAAAGGCTAGGGATTGGCCTTTGAATTCAAAGGCCAATCCCCCGGTGGAGCTCATGGAGACGTCATAATTAAATGTCGCGTCTCTCGTGATGAGTGCATGTGGCTGGTAGATTCTGACAGGAAAATATCGGCCAGTTTCTGAACTGAGGCTGTCGAGGCTGAAGCGATCTGCACCAGACGCTACTCTTGGTAGTAATAAAGCTTATTGATAATCACCCATCGATCATTCACTTTCAGTAGCGACAGGTAATCGGTAAATCTCATCCCAGCAAAATCATCGATGACCTTTACTGCGGCAGCATCACCCGTTATATCGAAGTCAATGACCCGCCAAAAGGGCTGCACATCTTTTTTTACCGCCGAGCTTTCGGCATTGATGGCGCCGATAAAGTCGTCAAGGGACGACCACTCCAGTTCTTTATGATAGTGGCCAATGATGCGGCAATCGGGATGAAAGGCGTGGCGCAGCAGCGCTTCATCTGCGAACACCATACCTTCTACATACTGGCGCACCACAAGGTTGATCTGTTCGATATCTGTCGAGAGCGCAGTCATGATTGGACTCCGGTTTTTCGTCATGCACTGCTGTGCAGCGCTGGCGAACGTGGTCTGGCAGTCTCCCCAAGGCTGATCCGAAAGTAGTCTAGCACTACCTTTGCTCCGGTCTAGGTAGGCGGCCATTCGATGATGGGATGAGAAATCAGTGACGACCAGAGGCATATTACGACTGTCACTAGAAGAGCTATCATCCCGCCATCAGCTCAAGAGGGGCCCCCTGGCCGGCCAATTCCGGCACTCCCTTGGGCATAACGACAAGGATGGTTGCGCATGGACGACATCGTTCAGCCCCTCACGCCCCAAGAAGAAATCCAACCTAAAGAAGTAAAAATCCTTGCCACCTTGGTGGCGAAGCTGAACCTTGCAGATTTCCAGAACGCCATCCCGTAATTCGCGAGCTTCGCATCTCGAACGAGACGAGTGATCGTTTCGTCAATGCCACTCTTACCCTTAGCTCGGCGCCCGAGGTATTTAAGTCCAAGATCTGGCGGATTGACGAGATCGCTGCAGAAAGCTTCCGGGTCATACCTGGGGTTGATCTTGTCCTAGACGGCTCGTTGTTCAACCGCCTGACAGAAGCAGAGATGTTAACCTTTACTTTCGTCCTCGAAGCCGATGACAAAGAGACAGAGAGCGGTCGCAAGGAAGTTGCTCGGCTTGAACAGGTCGTAGACCTTTTGCCGAGAAACCAGTGGGGCGGATTGTGGCATATACCAGACATGACTGCGGCATTTGTTCAGCCGAATGATGCAGCGGTTGAGCGGTTGCTTAAATAGGCGGCCGAGTTGCTTCGTCTTAGCGATAAGCCATCCGCACTTGATGGATATGAGGGTGGCCCCAAAAGAGCTTGGCAGTTGGCGTCGGCAGTGTGGGGCGCGGTGGCGCGCATGAAGCTCGACTATGCGTTGCCGCCGGCTAGCTTTGAACAATCAGGACAGAAGATTCGTAGCCCCGATCAGATTGCTGACTTCGGGTTGGCTACTTGTCTCGACCTGACTCTGCTTTTCTGCGCGGCATTGGAGCAGATCGGTCTTAACCCTGTGATCGTATTCACCCATGGTCATGCTTTTGCTGGTTTGTGGGGTCAAAATCGCACCAGCGCCAACAGATATTGCTCTTCAGGAGTTGAACAGTAGGACGCGCAGGGAGAGCAGAAACAAATAGCCCGCTCAGGAGGGGGGCGGGTTCATTTAGGAAGGATTGACTGGCTCCTTATATGCGACTAAAATTAGTCGCATATAAGGAGGCCTGATGTCAAAGCACGAAAAGCTGCTCGCCAAACTGCTTAATAGGCAGGCCGGATTCACCTGGCCCGAGCTGGTAACGCTGCTGCAGGGGCTTGGCTACAGCCAGCTGGGGGGTGATGGCAGCCGGGTCAAGTTCGATAATGGCAACCCGCAGGCGATGATCAACCTGCACAAGCCGCACCCCGGCAATGAACTGAAGGCCTACGTCAAACGTCAGGTGATCGAGCATCTGAAGGCAGGAGGATTGATCTGATGAGCACCATGCTGCAACACCGTGGCTACTACGGCTCCATCGAGGCCAGCCCTGAGGATAACTGCCTGTTTGGCAAGCTTCAGTTCGTCCGCGCCCTGGTCAGCTATGAAGGGGATACGGTTGCCGAGCTGAGCCAGGCATTCCGCGAAGCCGTGGACGACTACCTGAACACCTGCGAGTCACTAGGACAGGAGGCAGAGGTCCCTTGCAAGGGATCGTTTAACGTGAGGGTAGGGCATGACCTACATCTGGCCGCGAGCGTTGCCGCCATCCGGCAGAGCATTTCCTTGAACGATCTGACCCGAAAGGCGCTGAGCGAGTATCTGGAGCATCACGCGTAATCAGCAGGCAGGAAAATGGCCGCATGGGCGGGCTGAAACTAAAACAATGCCTGCTGCGTCAGCCAAGGTGTTGGCGCTGATGCGTTTTTGATCCAGGCTGCCGGAATTCACTGCCCCACCCGAATACTCAGCAAATGATGATAATGCGAGTGGTTTCAGACGCTGCATGTGGGCCAGTCAAAATCAGCCTCCTGGGTCAAAAACACGTCAACGCCAATAGTGTAACCGCATTACGTCGATAAAAGCTCAGACCGGGATGGTTGTCTGGTAATCGAAATCAGTGCGCACAATCTGACTCACTAAATCAACCAGATAACTTATGTCGCCGTCGGCGAGATTCCTCTCAGAAGCAGCTTGCATTTTCATCTCCTAAAAACTCCCGACATTACAGCGCGTCACGAACAATTCCATCTTTCACCCTCACGATGTCGGACATAACCGCGAACGCGATCTCGGCAGGTGGTTTGCTCCCAAGGTTCAGACCAATCGGAGCATGGACACGGTTGCTCACACTAATTTGAACACCTGAATCACGTGCCCCCCCCAAGCGCCGACATTAGGATCGCTTCGTGGCTTACGAGGAAATGCTGAACGATGAGCCGCGCCTGGTTGAACTACTGATTTCTCAAGGCGAGAGCGTGGTCGTCCAAGAAATTCAGGTTGTACCCCCAGGTTGGATGAACAAGGGTTCGAGCTGAAAATGGAAAAACGGACATCGCTATCCATGGGGTTCACCAGGCAGATGAGGTGCCAATGTGCGTCTTGGAGGTCGAGGGCGGTGATGGCTTGAGTCTGATCTAGGTATGTAGATCCAACACCTACTAATCAGAAGCCAAGAGCTTTTTAACTTCGGCAATGATCAAGTCGATGCTGAATGGCTTTGCCAATACCGCATCAAACAAATCCGACCTCTGCGTACCGATGTGTGCCTGAGCACCGCTCATCAAGATGATCGGCAAATGACGAGCTGAAGGAAGGGCTCGGACCGCTGTAGCGAATTCTAGACCGTCCATGACCGGCATCAGAAAGTCGGTGATGATCAGGGCTGGCTGTTCTCTATCAAGAACTTCGAGTCCTTTTCGACCATTGCTGGCCGTTAGCACCATGAACCCCTCATCCTCCAACACGAAGCTGAGCATGTCAGCGATCAAATACTCGTCGTCGACGACCAGGATAGTGGCCATGTTAATTCAACCCGCTCAACAGCTTAAGAATTTGAACCGGGCGATGACTCAGTCGGGACTGGCTCATATCTTGAAGCCTTTTTCAGGAAAACACTTTGATCGCCGATGGCTATCTCAAATCTCGAGGGATCGTAAAAGCTATCTCGTACATTAAGAACGGAAAGCGCCCTGCTAAGTTCAGAGTGATTCTCGAAGAACCGCATAAGCATCAGGTTGTCGACGATGCTGGACAGGTCTGAGTTTGGTGAGCTGACCTCGGAGCCAAATACATCGCACCTTTCCCAAGACGCGAATACCGTAACGCCCCGAGATCGCAGCTCATTCATCAGGGGACTGTAGAGGTCTGTAATCCACGCTGGGTTTGTCGGAGCGCTCGCCCAGTTGTCCAGCACGCCTTCGGTAGGGGCTGTCAGGCAATGCTCAATGCCCCGCTTTCTTTCATGCCCTTGGAAACCGAGCTAATCCCGCTCACTTTTTGGTGAGTCCATTACGATGTAGCTGGTAATTGAGGAAACATGAGGCAGGGTGCCAAGCACATCCGTGTGAAATGCCTTGTAGGCTTTTATATCAGCTACCTCCACACGCAATAGGTACTCCACTGCCCCGGTGACGGTGTGAAACTCCACTACGTCGCCAGAGAGACTTATTGCACACTCAAAAGCTTCAAGACTCGCTTTCGTGTGGTTGGAGAGGCCAACTGCAACATAGACGACAAAGCCCGCCCCCAGACGAGACCTGTCGATCACGGCGCGATAGCCTGTAATGATTCCGGCCCGCTCTAATTCCTGCACCCGCCTCAAACAAGCGGACGGGGACAAACCGACCCGTTCGGCAAGCTTCAAGTTCGTCTGACGAGCATCTCTTGAGAGCTCACACAATATTTTTCTGTCAATCCGATCAATTTCAGTCATTTGTTGTGCTTCGATGGTTCTATGGCGAAATTATGCAACCAAATATTTAGCTGCGCGCAATAAAATACGCAGCTCAATCACCTTCGAAGAATCGTCCTCATGAATGACCTTGCAGTCCTGATACCATTTCTGATTTTCGGCATCGTAATGACAGGGACACCGGGGCCGAACAACGCTATGGTTCTTGTTTCGGGCGCGCGAGTGGGTATCTGGCGCACAATGCCGCTCGTTTGTGGTATCGCGCTTGGAATCGGTTTGCAACTCGCAGTGGTCGGGTCAGGTCTTGGGGCGGTGTTCGAAAAAATCCCTGGTTTCCACACTGTATTGAGTGTTTCCGGAGCCGCTTACATCCTGTGGCTCGCGTGGAAAATAGCCACCAGCGGGCCGTTACAAATCAATGTTGAACAGCGCCCTCCCATGGGGCTTCTGGGGGGCGCAGCCTTTCAATGGATCAATCCTAAAGCTTGGGCTCTCTCTATTAGCGCAGCGGCGACTTATGTTCCCGCACAGAACCATATTTTAAATCTGTGTATCGCTGCTGCTATTTTGACTGCCTTGTCAGTTCCATGTGTTGGTGCTTGGGCTGTAGGCGGAGTAGCATTTCGGCGAATTCTAAGTCATCCAACTTATGCGTTAGCATTTAACAGCTTCATGGCGCTGGTCTTAGTGTTGGCTACGATGCCAGCAATTCTGCGATTATCGAGTTAATACGCGCATGAGCAGTTATTCAGCATAAAAAATCCCGCTCCAGGTCACGAACTTCACTTTCGATTTCGTACAGCAACTGGATATAGCGCAGAGCCTGCTCGATTCGCCGTTATCGCCAAGCGCGTTGGGTAAATTGAAGTCATAGACTGATTGGTGGAAGCACTGAGTCGACCACTGCAAAAGGTGACCAGCGGAAGTCGGCCTATGCAGCGGTCACCACTGCCTTCGCGCCTCTGCCTGTAAGGGCGATTAAATGGTGTTGTGGGTCAGCCGAAGCGGCGAATGATAGCCCCTCGCAATATTGCCCATTATCGGGAGATGGTGACATCATGCTCGTTCGATTACCGCTGCGCGATGGGCGCCTAGGCTGAGGGGAGTTTTAAAGTACATGGTTTTGTTCGACCTCCCCGCTGGCGGTGGAGACATGGGGCGCCTCTTACGTGAAAAAGATTGGTCTGCAACGCCATTGGGTTCCCGCGAATCCTGGCCATCGACTCTCAAAAACTACCTGGGACTGATGCTCAACTCTCCTGAGAGCATGTACCTGGTGTGGGGAGATGATTTACAGCTGTTCTTCAATGACGCCTACATCGATATCCTTCCTTGCGCCCCGGAAACCGCACTAGGTGCTCCTATCGAGTCCGTATTGGGCGACGCCTGGGCTCAGGTGCGCTCCATCGCGCAAAGCGCACTAGAGGGGCAGGCAAGCCGGTGTGAAAACCACCCGATCACTCTCGCTCGCGGGGGAGTAGCGGAACTGACGTTTTGGTCATTTTCGTTCTCGCCACTGCATGGGGATACCGTACGCCCCGAAGGAATACTCTGCCTCGTCCAGGAAACCACTGAGCAGGTTCGTGGGGCTCTGAAGCTGGAGAAAAACGAGGCGTTTACCGACCGGGTGCTGGCGAGTATCAATGACTGCATCAAGGTGCTGGATCTGGATGCCCGCGTGACCTTCATGAGTGAAATGGGCAAAGAGATCATGGAGGTCAGTGACTTCAACGAGATACGCGGCTGTCTCTGGCCTGACTTCTGGCAAGATCAAAGTAACCTTGATGCCAAAGCGGCCATACAGGCAGCTCGTGACGGCAAGAATGCCAGCTTCATGGGGTCTGCTTTTACGATGGGTGGAACGCTGAAATGGTGGCACGTTCAGGTCAGCCCAATTTTTGGCGCGGATGGGAAACCGGAGAAAATCCTCAGCGTCTCGCGTGACATGACGGCGCTGCGGGATGCCCAGGATTCATTGGCTAAGCTCAATGAGTCGCTGGAGCAGCAGGTTGTTGAAAAGAGTCAGGATAGGGATCGAATTTGGCGCCTCTCCGCAGACTTAATGCTGGTAGCCCACTTCAATGGGATGATTTCAGCAGTAAATCCTGCGTGGACAAGAATATTGGGATGGTCTGAAGAGCAACTGATAGCTCATCAGTTCCTTGAGCTGGTGCACCCTGAAGACATCAAGAGCACGATTGCCGTGATAACGGATTTGAAGGAGGGCATCAGTTTCCCTACGTTCAAGAATCGCTTCCGACATTCAGATGGCTCGTATCGCATGATCTCTTGGACGGCTGTGCCGGATAACGACTTCATTCACGCAGTTGGGCGGGACACTCAAGACGAACAGGATGCAGCAGAAGCTTTAAAGCTTTCTGAAGAAGCCTTGCGACAATCGCAGAAATTGGAAGCCATCGGGCAACTCACCGGGGGTGTTGCACATGACTTCAATAATCTGCTGACGGTCATCAAATCGTGTACTGATCTTCTTGATCGCCCGGGCTTGACCCAAGAGCGTCGGGAAAAATACATCAAGGCAATCTCAGGGACGGTGGATCGCGCTGCGAAATTGACGAGCCAGTTGCTGGCCTTCGCTCGGCGACAAGTACTCCAGCCGGAAGTGTTTAACGCCAGCGACAGTGTCAGGCGTACCGGTGAAATGATGGACACTCTCACCGGCTCACGGATCAGTGTGACCGTCGACCTCCCTGACGAATCCTGCTTCATCAACGCCGATGAAAGCCAGTTCGATACCGCTCTGGTGAACATGATTGTGAACGCGCGCGATGCAATGGGCGGTGTCGGGGAGCTATCCATCAAGATGGCCACCAGTGCATGGCTACCAGCAGTGCGCTCACACTCTTTGCGCAGTGGTAATTTCCTGACTGTCTCGATATCTGATACGGGTACGGGCATATCATTGGCTAACTTGGAGCATATATTCGAGCCCTTCTATACAACGAAAGGTATAGGGCAAGGCACCGGACTCGGGCTATCTCAAGTGTTCGGTTTTGCAAAGCAGTCCGGCGGCGAGGTACTGGTCAGCAGCAAGGAAGGTGTTGGGAGCACATTTACTATCTACCTGCCACTGATCGACGCGGTAAAACCACAGGTTACTCTTGCAGAACCCGTGATCAATGAGGTCGTGCCAGGGTATGGCGTGCTTGTGGTTGAGGACAATGAAGATATCGGTATTTTCACGTCTGAGGCCCTGCAGCAACTGGGCTATAACGTGCATTGCGTTACTGGCGCGCGCGAAGCGCTGACGGCACTTTCACTTAAGCCAGAGAGTTTCCATGTGGTCTTTTCTGATATAGCGATGCCTGGCATGAGTGGCCTCGAACTGCTCGAACGAATTGAAGTGCTGTATCCATGGTTGCCCGTTGTTCTGACCACCGGCTACAGCTCGGAATTTTCCAGAATAGAGTCTGCCAACCAGCGATTCGAGCTGCTGCAGAAACCTTACTCCATTGAATCCCTTTCAAGCTTGCTCGCGAAGGTTGTCCAACGCCGAGCGTCTTTACAATCCTAACCTTTGTCGCTTTGGGGCAGCCTCTTCAAGTCCAGATAAGCTGCATTGGATAGGTCTTCGATACCGAGGGCCTCAACTCCCACCGGCCTGGGATGGCACGTTTAACCGGCGCTGCTACTTTTCGCCAGATTGGCACCCGTTCTTACACCAGGTTTCCCAGACAGTCGCACCGTGACCCAAAGCATGTCAGCAAGCCTACCAGTGGAATCAGCCAGCATTTCGACTGCGGCTTCCTGAGAAACGCCTCGCTTCGTAATTGCTAGGTTAAGGGGGACTTTCAACGCCTTTCTCGCTGATTCAATCAATTTGTTACGAAACCGTCCGGGCAACACACCCTCCTGATACCGTCGCTTGAGGCGATGGTGGTAAGCGGCGATGGGGGATTTGACTCGCATCCAGCCATCTGCACGAGTGTAATCAGACCTATGTAACGTTTCATAACAGCTTCATCTCTATTTCTGCGCTATGGCTCACTGGAGTCGGGCGATTGATAACGAAAAAAGGCGCTCCGTAGAGCGCCTTTTTCTCTTTGCTGGTTACTACAAGCTGACCGACCGCAGACCAGATCTACCTTCACCATCAATCTCAATACGTTTTAGCTTTGCTTCCTCACTGATCACCCGGAGCAGATTATGCTCAACAACCCATTAGTGAGAGAAGCACCCTATCCCTGGATGTGGTCGGTCAGTTGGAACGACAAACGGAACGTAAGCTGTGCGATACCTCAATATGGATAGGTCACCTCCTTTACGTTCTCAGGTTTCCGCATAAGCGGCCAGTAAGCGATTCTCGACCTGTATATCCAGATCATCCTAAGCCAACCAACATGCCGATATTACAATGCGGCACTGCTCATTCACCGTGTCTCCACCTAGTAAGGCAGATACGTGTTAGGTGTTTAACCGGGAAGCGACTATTCAAACAGCTAGTTGAAGCGTTCAAAGCCTACAGATTTACGGAAGGGTGTATCCAGAGAGTCCTCTAATTGATCTTAACCGCGATCCGTCTCGGCATCGCGTGGTTGAAAAATAATTTCCCGCGGCGATATTTTCAAGATGGTAGACCCTTGTTCCGACGAACGGTTGTTCGGCAGAGCTTTGTCATCCGCCGGAACGCCCTCGCGGAAAACCTGAGCACAAAGAAGTGGACGCGTTTCCTAGCAAGGAAACTCGCTTTCAATAGATTGGGGCTGCAGTGCAACGGCCACGACTTACGCAAGTCGTCTTGGCCCATTTCTGCCAGTGTCGAAGGTCGACAGTGGGTCGGGTCGCCTGTCTCGACACGCCGGTCCACCCAACGCAGCCTGCGTACTGAGGCAAGAAGCAATCATCCACGAAATTAGCACCGTTTTATCCTGTTTTAGCTGATCCCAGGCTGTTAGCGCCAATGCCACATTGACCCACGTGCCGACGCAAAACTGACCCACCTCCCGTCGGTATAGATCCAGCACAAGCAAGAGTTCGCAAGGAATCAGATCGAGTCAGTGGCATCTCGGCGCACGGGTCAAATTGGCATCCGCGCCAACACGGTAGGGAGGGGCTTTGTTGATGGTCTACTTAGGGAGGTGGGTTGTTGGCCGCTATCCGATACAAAAACGGACAGCGAAGTATGTCTGCTTTTGCCGTGGACTGGCGTGACAAGCTACTCATTTCAGCTACCGTCCAATAGTCTGCCTCACTAGCCAAAAGCCCTTCGGCTCGTCCCTGATGTGGCTAGCGAGGCAGTCACCCTCTTGAATGAAAGGGAAGCTTGCATGGCTATCATCAGCCAAGCGCCTCCGTATCCATTTTCAGATTATGTTGGTCGATAATGGATGGTAAAATTTTCTCGCTGTTTCTGTACCCAGCCTTGAAAACGTGGCGAGACTTCCAGATGAAAGAAAACCTAAGTGAAGAAGAGATGCGTCAGGCACTCTTTGGCACGGAGAGCAATGAGTCAGTACCGTGCGAAGCTCCGGTCTCATCGGTAACCTCCGATCAGCAGCATGTATCCAAATCCCGAAAGGCGTCTGCATCGCTTTCGCCAACGCTGAGAGTTACGCTCCGTGTTACCCGAGAGTTTGAAGGCGACGCGGAACAGCTTATTTATGATGCAAACACATTAAGTACCCTCATTGCCGAGCAGGAAGCAAAGGCCGAGGCTAAGAAGAAAAAATTTAAGTACTTTGAGTTGGTTTCGATCAAGCCAATTTAATTGCTCATTTCAGCAGCTAGGTCATGGCGCAAGAAGACCGCCTCGCTGCCTAGCCGTTTCTTGGTCGATCGAGCAGAAGGTGACGATAGTTAAAGTGCTTTTTCCGGTGCTGATTGGCTTCAGCATGATGGCCGGTTGGTTCTTTCTCCCAATGGCAAGCAGGTCCATGTGCTAGCCACTGAGGCGTTGATCCGAGACACCGCTGACCCTAGGAAGGCTGCCTGCTTTGGGGCAAGCTTTAGCGACGGCGATGAAGGAAACACTAATGTCATGGGACAACTTGACCATGGGCATTTGACATACTTTTTCGAACAGTTCCGCAATGGTGAAGCTTACGAATATGTACATACATGCAGTCTGTCACCTTTGTTCATCGCGAATGTAAGGTCACAACACCGGTTGTCGCGGATATTAAATTCCGCCGAGAGCAGGGTGTAACCGCCATATAAGGGGGGCCCACTCTGACGCATCGTACGTTGGAAAAGACATCACCATTGGCGGCAGGGAAGGGCAGGCGAAAAAATCCCGCCAAGGGGAGGCGGGCTGTAAGGAGAAATGGGACAAAAATAGTCGTAGATCAACGCGCGCGTCTCGCCAAGAGGGAAGAAACAAAAAAGTCCGCACGCGGCGGGCTCGCCTCATGCTCCGCAGTATCTTTGCCACACAATCCTCAGCGTTCCATCATCGTTCGCCGTAACGGTTAGGCGCTCGTGATGGAGCTGGAATGATCTGCAGCGCTCCTAACCTAACCTGCACGGCTTATGCATTCTTAAGGTGCTGACACTATAATCTTTAGCCATAACCAGCGGCAGTGGCTGCTCACCGCTTTACCGTGCCTGTGACTGGTTAACTTTATTGGGAGTGATCATGGATGGATTTGAAAGCGCATCCAAAAAAGCGCTGGCGTTTCTTCGTCGAAAATTAGGCTTCCAGATGTGTATGGTCACGAGAACTGAGGGCAACGACTGGGCGGTTATACATCGCGACGACCAAGGCTATGGCGTGGCTCCTGGCGATGTCTTTAATTGGGGCGATTCGTTCTGTAGTGAAATGGTTGAAGGTAATGGTCCCAATATCGCCCCCAATTCAAGCCTGGTGCCGGTCTACGCCGCGGCGGAAATAGGTCGAAAAATTCCGATAGGTGCCTACATAGGCGTTCCGCTTCTGCTCTCTGATGGCCGCTTGTTTGGGACCTTGTGCGGCATTGATCCCCGGCCGCAGCCCGACAGCCTTGCTGATAATCAAGATCTGATCGAGCTGGTTGGCAGTATGCTTAGCACGATTTTGCAGATGGAGTTGAAAGCCGACGAGGAAGAACGAAGGGCTGAGCGCTATCAGGCCCAAGCAATGACAGATGCGCTTACAGGTCTTTATAATCGTACGGGATGGGATCAGCTTCTTGTAAAAGAGGAGGCACGATACCAGCGCTACCGCCAATCCTCTGTCGTCATCGTTGTGGACCTGGATGGACTGAAATATGCTAATGACCGCTTTGGTCATGCTGCCGGCGACGCACTAATAAAACGTGCAGCAACTGCATTGTTGAAAGCCTCAAGGGCAGATGATGTTGTGGCAAGGCTAGGGGGGGATGAGTTCGGAATCATCGGCGTTAACTGCGATCTAGAAGGCGGCCTTGCGCTGTGCGAGAGGATGAAATTAGCGCTCGAAAGTGAGGGAGTCAACGCTTCCTACGGGTTGGCTGCAACCAACAAGACGATACGAATTTCTCATGCTCTCACACTGGCGGATCAGGCGATGTATCAGCAGAAACGTCAGAAGAAGTCGGCCTGACAGCAGTGGACAGGTAAGCCAAGCTTTTCCACGCTTTTCGACTGGTACGTAAACCTAGCACTATATGCCAAGATCTGTGTAGATCGGACCGAATCCCTTTGGCTGCCAGCATTGTGTTTGGTAGATACGACTAAGGCATGACAGAACGGAAACAAAAAAGCCCGGCGCTGTGCCGGGAAACAAAGCTACTCAATCGTGTTTGTGTTTTTTATGCCCGTACTTATGCCCATGCTGTTTACCGTGTGACCCATGATTATCTCCATCATCGGCCAGGTTATTACCCAGCGCCCCGCCGGCTGCTCCACCAAGACCTGCACCAATAGTTGACCCGGTAGCGCCACCTAAACTGTTGCCAACTACTGAGCCGCCCGCAGATCCAATCCCACCACCAATTGCAGCTTCGGTTCTTTTGCCTTTTTCAGCAGTTAAAGCTCCGCCGGCAGCGCCGCTGACACCAGCCCCTACCGCTGCCCCGGTGCTTCCGCTCCTACTGCGCTTGGTTTGGTTAAAAATATTGGGGCTGCACCTCGACTTTCACAATACTCGTCGGTACTAGGCGCTCGAACTCGGTCAGCGGCATTGGTCGGCCAAACAGGTAGCCTTGGAAACTCCGGCAGCCGAGCTCCAGTAGAGCGGTGTATTGCTCATGAGTCTCCACCCCTTCGGCAATCACTTCTAGCTGCAGACTGCTGGCCAACGCGCAGATGGCACTGATGATTGCAAGACTGTTTGTATCGCCTGGCAGCCCGCGAACAAAGGACTGGTCGATCTTCAATTGATCTAGCGACAATTGCTGCAAGTAGGCGAGTGACGAGTATCCGGTGCCGAAGTCGTCGATCGAGAAGCGAATGCCATGGGCTTTGAGTTCGCATATGCGAGCAACGGCACATGGCAAGTCGTCAAGGAGCAGCGTTTCGGTAAGCTCAAGTTTCAGCCTGTGCGGATCTGCACCACTTTGCTCCAAAATCTGAAGCACTCGCTCAACAAAGTTTGGCTGATAGAGGAGCCGTGCACTTAGATTGACGGACAAACTGAGCGATGCAGTGGCCGATTGATGGTGCCACAACGCTAGTTGATGGCAAGCCTTCTGCAGCATTTGCAAATCCAGTGTCTCAATCAAGCCGGCGAGTTCTGCCACCTCAACAAAGGCCGCCGGACTCAGTAGGCCACGCTGAGGGTGTTGCCAGCGTGCCAATATTTCAGCGCCAACCAGGCAACCTGTGTTATCCAGCTGTGGTTGCAGGTAGGGGATGAACTCTTCAGATAACAGCCCCCGGCGGATATCCTGTTCGAGGTTCAGGCGCTCGCTAATGGCCTCTTGCATGCGTGGATCGAAAAACCGTGCCGTATGCTTGCCCGCCGCTTTAGCTTCATACATCGACAAGTCCGCACGTTGCATGAGCTCATCTATCGAACTAGAACTGTCGTTGAACAGTGTCACGCCGATACTCGCACTGCTGCGCAGTTCCATACCGTCAATCTGGTAAGGTTCGGCCAGTGTCGCTAGCAGTAATGTGGTGACATGCTCGACCTGCATGGCGGCCTGTTCTGGTTGCTTGTTGAGATGCTCCAGCAGCACCACGAACTCATCGCCGCCTAGGCGTGCCACGGTGTCACTCACCCGCACTGCGCCGTTGAGCCGTGCAGCAGCCAGACACAAGACTTTATCACCAATATGATGCCCATGCAGATCGTTGATGTTCTTAAATCCGTCGAGGTCGAGAAACATCAGCGCTGCGCATTCGCCGCTACGCACGCAACCATCCAGCACGTACTGCAAGCGATCGAGGAGAAGGCTCCGATTGGGCAGGTCGGTTAGCCCATCAAAAAACGCAAGGCGCTGGATACGCTCCTCAGCCGCCTTACGCTCGGAGGTATCGTCAATTGATGCGACATAATTGATGACTTGGCCTTGGGTGTTTCGTACCGCGCTGATCGACAGCCATTCAGGAAAAACCTCTCCGTTTTTACGGCGATTCCAGATTTCGCCTTGCCAGCGATCCGCTGCCTTGAGCTGTTGCCACATGCTTTGATAAAACGCCAGGCTCTGGCGTCCAGAGCTGAGCAGGCTAGTTCGCTGCCCAACAGCTTCCTCACTGCTATACCCGGTGATGGTGCTGAAGGCCTGATTGACTCGCAGGATGCGGTTGAACTCATCGGTGATAATCATGCCTTGCTGCG
Organism: Pseudomonas arsenicoxydans; assembly: GCF_900103875.1. Taxonomy (NCBI): domain Bacteria; kingdom Pseudomonadati; phylum Pseudomonadota; class Gammaproteobacteria; order Pseudomonadales; family Pseudomonadaceae; genus Pseudomonas; species Pseudomonas arsenicoxydans. Next base: position 3,479,025 of record NZ_LT629705.1, read on the forward strand.
TTTCAAACGCGACGGCTGCGATGCGCAATTCATGTTCGTCATCGACCCGCTGGGTTACATCGCGGGCGAGTACGACCACCGCCTGCTTACCATTGAGTTGAATATCCAGACGTTGAGCATGCCCCTCAAGTATCTTTATGCCATCTGCGCTCTGCTGAGTGTATTCGATGAGTTGCGGTCTATCGCTGGCTAAGGTCTGCCGTATGAGCTCCATAAAGCGCTCGGCTTCGCTTTGAGGCAATACATCGTGCACGCTTTGCCCAATACGTGCGGTCAGGGCACCACGGTGCTCCTCTTTCTTGGAAGGGGTCACCTCAAGATAGAGTCCATCTTCGTCCAGCACCAATAGGGTGTCAGGGATCGCCTCGGTGATTGCGCGCAGGCGCGACTCTCTAAGTTGCAGGGCGAGCTCTGTTCGTTTGCGTTGCTCGATCTCCTTGAGCATCAAACCCAGTACAACTGTCGCAACCGGCATGACCAGCAGCAAGGGGACAGCTGTCTGTTCCAGGCTGGATGCTGCTTGTGCTGCGGGTAACAACAGCATATCCAAAACCTGCATTAACAGGCCTAAAAACCAGAGCTGCCAAGGGCTGATAGCGAGCTTTCCGCTTAAGGAGCAATGCCGGTAAAACAGGCCGAACAGTATGGATAGGCAGATGTCCACCAGACCAAACGCCATACCGCTGCCACCCATCCATATTCGGTAAATACCTGCGATTAGGCCGGCGACGCCAGCTACGAGTGGCCCGTTAAATAGTGCGGCCATGCTCAGAACTACGCTGCGGCCATCGAAGAATATTCCGGGCTCTGGCGAGATGGGATTTAGCATGCCAATCACGCAAATAGCGCCGAATAGCAGCCCTAAAACCAATTGTATGGCTATGCTGTGCTTGTCCCAGCGGCGCGTAATGAAAGCGTGTAGCCAGCACAAAGCCAGAAGCAAAGTTGCGCCATTAATTAGACTGACAATCAAAACGACCCCCTCCTTTAGGTCTAGTTACCTGTTGAAGCGTTCAACCAGAGCCCGTAAACCACGAGAAGTAGTTTCAAGCTCACTCCCACGAGCGACTGCTGCGTTAGCATTTTTAGCTGTTCTATCAACCGTCCCTGCGACGTTGTTAATCTGCCGAGCAATATCTTCGGCGACATGCGCCTGTTCTTCTGACGCGGCGGCCATTTGCTGACTCATGCCACTAATGCGTTCAACCGCCTGGCGAATACCTTGAAGCGCTCCCTGAGCCTCTATAACCTGTTTCACGCCGTGATCTGCCTCGCGGATACCATGTCTGGCAATGCTCACTGCATCATCCGCACCCTTTTTAAGGGTTTCAATAACACTCTGAATTTGTTGGGTAGACACGCGGGTTTTACTGGCCAAAGCGCGAACTTCATCAGCGACCACAGCAAAGCCCCGGCCTTGTTCACCAGCCCTAGCCGCTTCAATTGCTGCATTGAGCGCAAGCAAGTTGGTTTGATCCGCAATAGATTGGATCACACCAGCAGCAGTCATGATTTGCTGCGTTTCATTGGCGAGGTTATCCACCGCAGTGCTGATATTTGTTACCGTGCTAGCCAGAAGTTGAATCGCCTCTCTCGTGGTGCCGGCGACTTTGTCGCCTTGTTCTGCCAGTTCATTCGCCGTTTGCGCTTCAATTGCGGTTTGTTGAACATGCCCCGCCACCTCACTGATCGAAGCCGCCATTTCGGTCATGGCCGCTGCAGTCATGTCCGTTTCGGCCCTCTGCTCCAGTAAGGCATGCTCGGTTTGGTTAGAGAGCAAGGAGGAGTGTGCAGCAGCTTCAGTCACCTGTTTAGCCAGATCGCTCAGCCGAGTTAAGGCGGTTTTAAGGCGGGCATCTTCGCTGATCAGCACCATTTCCAGTTGCGCTGAAGGGCCGTATGTATTGCTGTAAGTGAGGGCGCTGATCGGATCACTGAAAGCATCAGGAGCGCTCCTAATGATTCGATGGAGTTGGTTAACCTCGCGCGTATAAGTCCACAATCCAATGGCTAGAAAGAGCATGGCGATTATTGTTTGCGCCAGCAGATTCGGAAGCGTGTTAACCACTCCGATAGCTGCCAGTGCCGCAATTGCCGGGACAATCAGCCTGTCCAAAAAAGCGGCATAGTGGCGCCTTTTCGGTACGGCCTTTTTGCCGGCACGAAGCCGCTGATACAATGTTTGTGCACGCTCAATCTGTTCGCGAGTCGGCTTGACCCTAACGGACTCGTAGCCTACCAGATGGCCATTTTCGAGAATGGGAGTGACGTAAGCATTGACCCAGTAATAATCGCCATTCTTACAGCGATTTTTTACGACGCCCATCCAGCTTTTTCCGGCCTTCAGGTAGCTCCACATCATCCCAAATATGGCAGGTGGCATGTCAGGGTGGCGAACCAAATTGTGTGGGCTACCGACCAGCTCCTCACGGGAGTAGCCGCTAATTTTCGCGAACTCATCATTGCAGTAGGTGATTTTACCGCTGGAATCAGTAGCTGATATCAAGCGCTGCTGGGCAGGAAAAATTTGCTCAACAGGCGTAATCGTTTGGGTTGTACGCAAGGTTTATTCTCTACAAAAAGACATACGTTTTGGCCATTGTGCCATTACTTCTGCTATTTCCGTCATTTTTGTAAGGTTATTGAGCTGAATTGAAGACTGCCGTCTTTACATTGCGTAGTTTTCCGTCAAGGACGGTATCAGTCCTGGAAGCACATCTGCCGTAGCTTGCATGGAGGCTAGGGCATCTGGTATGGCACGGAAATCTAGAAAGGGGTAACGGGCCTCAATAATTCAGAGCATGATCTAAAACGCGACCTCCAGGGTGTCGCCTCTGGCCTGAAATGGTCAGTGGTCGAGTTGAAAGTACATGACCGTGGGTGTTCAACTTCGACGATCTAGGCCGTGCGATTTCAAGGTGATTACAAAGGAGATGGGGCAGCCCGAGTAATGCTGTAAGCAAACATGTTTTCAGCAAAAGACTCAGAATATTCTTCGCCTCGATTTATAAAAAATGAGGACACTTTATGACTAACCGATGTTCGGTAACGGCCAGTTCACGTTAGGCAGTGTTTCATATTCGGGTTTTGCGAACAGATAGCCCTGATAGAAATTAATGCCGAGGGCTAGTAACTGCTGTAATTCAGCATTGGTCTCTACGCCCTCTGCAATCACTTCAATACTGAGTGCTTTGCATACACCGAGAATGCCTTGGACGATTGCCTGTCGCACCGGGTCAGTGCAGATGCTACGCACCAAGGCTATGTCCAGTTTGATGATGTCGGGTTGAAACTCTGCCAGCAAATTGAGCCCTGAGTACCCGGCACCGAAATCATCTATCGCTGTCTTGAAGCCTTTAAGACGATATTCTCGAATGATGCTTTTCAGATGTTCCTTGTCCACCAGTTCTTCGTTTTCGGTGATCTCGAAAATCAGTCTTTCTGTGGGAAAACCAAATCTGCGTGCCGATTCAAGCGTCGCACGAATGCACGTGGCTGCCTGGTATACCGCATTGGGCAAGAAGTTGATGCTGACAAAACAGGGGATTTGCAAGCGTGAAGCAAGCTCAACAGCCTTGACCCGACAGGCTTGGTCAAAAGCATAACGATTCTGTTCGTTCACCTTTCCAAGAATGGCTACGGCTCCGCTGCCATCGCAACCACGTACCAAAGCCTCGTAGGCAAAAATACTGCCGTCGCGCAGATCGACGATTGGCTGGAACGCCATACTGAACTCAAAATCCAGTTCTTTGCCATCCCTGCAGGCACTACAAGGAGGGACTGGTCGTGATTTTTTGTTCATTCAAAACCCATTTTTCAATAACTATTAATGTGTCGATCAAACCAATATTTTGCACAGGCCGCGAGGCTGAATCATCGTGCTAATGTCGAGGAGAAATTGCTGATCGCGTGTACGACTTGGCGAGCACTATCCTGAATATCCAAGATCACTTGTCCAGCCTCACCGGCTAATTTGACTCCTTGTTCTGCCTTGTCTTTACTCGCCTCCATCTTGGCCACTGCCCCCTTGGCCAGTTCACGATTGTGCTGCACCACCTCGACAATCTTGATGGTGGCTTGGCTTGTGCGCGAAGCGAGATTGCGCACTTCGTCAGCGACCACCGCAAAACCACGACCCTGTTCTCCGGCACGAGCCGCTTCGATGGCTGCGTTTAGCGCTAGAAGATTCGTTTGTTCGGCAATGCCACGGATGGTCTGCACGATGCTGCTGATTATTTCCGACTGCTGACTGACAGCATTGATACCTTCGGCTGCTTGATTCAATTCGCCAGCCAGGCTTTGCATGACATCCACTGTCTCCTGCACCACTCGGGCACCTTCGTGCGCTGTATCGTCGGTTTTCAGTGAAGTCTCATAGGCCATGCGTGCTGCTCGTGACTCAGTTTCCTGCTGGAGAACCTGAGCAGTGATATCGCTCGCAAACTTAACGACTTTGTAAAGGCTGCCGCTGGCGTCGAACACCGGATTGTACGTCGCACGTAACCAGACAGTGTGTCCCTGGTTGTTGAGGCGTTTGAAGTTACCGGAGAAAAATTCTCCGTGATTTAGGCGCTCCCAGAACTGGCGATATTCGTTGGATTCACTTTCGCTACGCTCACAGAATAGACGATGGTGCTTGCCAATAATCTCATCGAGGCGGTAACCCATCACTGCAAGGAAATTTTCGTTGGCGCTGATGACTTCTCCCTGCCGGTTGAACTCAATGGTTGCCATGGAACGGTTAATCGCCTTGATTTGGCTCTCCTGCTCTTGTTCCTTCAACACCCGGGCAGTGACATCAGTAGCAATCTTGACGACCTTAATCACCCGTCCAGAGGTGTCGCGAACAGGGTTATAACTGGCCTCTAGCCAGATCTCACGTCCCTGTTTGTCCAGGCGCAGGAAGCGGTCGTTTATGAATTCACCCTTACTCAGGCGTGACCAAAAATCTTGATAAGCGACGCTGTTGGCGTATGTCGGCGTACAGAATATGCGGTGATGCCTGGAGTGAATTTCCTCAAGGCGATAGCCTATTACGCTCAGGAAATTGATATTGGCGCCGAGGATCGTCCCATCAGGTTGGAACTCAATCAGAGCCATGGAGCCACCCAATGCTGCGAGCGTAGCTTCGCAGGCAGCCAAGCGCTGCTGGCTGACGGCCAGTTCTTTTTTGATTTGCGAGTTGAACATACGTACCTCAGTGGCTATGGACTGCTTGGCACTTTCATCAAGCTAACGCAAAACCTATACAATAAATATTTATTGTACAAGTATTTTCGAGGTCAAACACGAGGCGTGCATGTCGAACGGGGGTAATGCGTTGATCGGGAAGGGGGTTGAGCAACGGCAATTGACTATCTGTTTACGCAGCTGTCGCATAATCAGCAGAGCAGTCGATATCCGACTGAAAGGGGGCGCACGGATTGCGCCTCAAGTCATTTTAGTAGCCGAAATACCTGGGGCTTACCGCGCGCAAGCTCTATGGCGCGGGATCAAGCCCATCATAACTGACGCCGAAAAAAACGGTTGGGACTGATTGGCGCTTTTTGTGCAGGACATTGATTTAGAGAATGCAGAGCGGACATTTCTCGTCAAAGTAAAGCGTCGCTGCCTTCTGATCAGTCTTATGCGCATGACAGTATTTTGTATAGGTTTGTATCAAGTACGCCCAGGAACAGGCTGAACATGAGCGATATTCATTCCGCCGTGAAATCGACCGTATGCCCTTATCTCAGGATGGCCAATCGGGGAGGGGATGAGCGTCCCGCATTTCATGGTCAAGGATCAGAAAGATGCTGGCACCGGCATCATCCCCTGTAATGAGAACCGTGCTAAGGAGTGGTCATCACGGAAGGTTTTGACGCCGAAAATTTAGGCGACAGTGCCGCCCTTTTGAGTAGGGGCGGCTGTCTTCACCTTCGGGCGGTATCCTTTGGTATCGCTTTACGATCAATTTCCTCGGTATGTGGAGAAACCGTAAGGGCTCAGAAGCAACGGGATGTGATAGTGAGGAACGGTACCGTCCACCTCAAAAATGACGGGTACCTCCGGAAAGAAGCTGGACATTTTGTGCGACTTGAACCACTCACCAGTCTTGAAGGTGACACGGTAGGTACCTTTCTCCAGACCCCGACCTTGCGGATACAGCCCGGTGATACGACCTTGCTCGTTGGTAGCTGCGCTGTTGAGCATGTCCCAGTTTTTCCCATCCTGTTTTTCCAACGTGACATTGACTCCAGGGGAGGGCAGACCATCCTGCAAGTTGAGTACATGCACGCTCAACGGATTTGTTGCCGCTGATGCAAGGGCTGAAAGGGCACTCAATACAGCGCCAGCGAAGATACTTTTCAATACAGTCATGGTGATGTCCTTAGTTTTTAACGGCAGGTAAAACTTTGTTGATAGCGACCTCTGCGCAACCTTCATCGTGTGTTGCACCCCCCGCACCAGCCACCCCAATGGCGCCGATGACCTGACCATCGAATTTCAATGGCACGCCTCCACCGAGCAGTAACAACTCATCGAGGGTGTTGAGGTTTTCAGCATCTGGATTAGCGCGAGCGCGCTCAGCTAACAACCGCGTCGAAGTCTTGGTCGACAGGGCGGTATAGGCTTTGCGTTGCGCGGCTAGCGTGTTGTGCGGGCCGACATTGTCATCGCGTTGCACGGCAACCAGATTGCCGCCACGGTCGACAACTGCGGCAACGGCTGTGCGGCCATCGGCATGACAGGCGGTCAGCGCGGCCGTTAGCAAATCGTTGGCCATTGCAAGTGACACGTCCTGGCGCTGCGCAACCTGATCCGGCGCTGCAACGGCGAACGCAGAGTTCGTTGCGAGTGTGATCAGCAATGAAGTCGATAGGCTTGTACGCATGCTGTTTCCTTGGTTGGTTGAGTCTGTCTGGGTCATTGCCAGACATCATGACCAGCCCGCTCCGTCAGAATGATTACCTCCTGATTACCAATATGTAATGTGAGAAATCAGCGAAGCGGGCTAGCCTGTGCGCCAGTCCTGGAGGAAAAAATGCGTATCCTGGTGGTTGAAGATGAAACGAAAATGGCGGATTACCTGCGCAAAGCCCTGACTGAATCGGGCTATTCGGTAGAGATCGCTCTTGACGGCCTCGATGGCCAGCATTTGGCACAGGAGAGTGAGTTCGATCTGATCATTCTGGATGTCATGTTGCCGGGGTTGGACGGCTGGCAATTGCTGCAAATCATCCGGCGTAAGTGGCAGACCCCGGTACTGTTTCTTACCGCACGTGATTCGGTTGATGATCGGGTCAAAGGGCTGGAGTTGGGGGCTGATGATTATCTGGTGAAACCCTTTTCCTATGCCGAGTTGTTGGCACGCGTACGCACTTTGCTGCGCCGTGGACCGCCTCGCGAGGTGGAGCATTTTGTGGCTGGCGACCTTAGTCTGGACTTGTTGCGACGCAAGGTAACGCGCAACGGAGAGCGTCTCACCCTGACCAATAAGGAGTTCGCCCTACTGCACTTGCTGCTTAGTCGTGAAGGGGAGGTGCTATCGCGTTCATTGATCGCCTCACAGATCTGGCAAATGAACTTTGACAGTGACACCAATGTGGTCGATGTCGCCATCCGCCGACTGCGCGCCAAGGTTGATGATCCTTACCCGCTGAAATTGATCCACACAGTCCGTGGTATCGGTTACATGCTCGAGGTGCAATCTTGACTCTGTTTCCGCGCACTCTGAGCCTGCGCCTGGCGATCATGTTCGCATTGGTCAGCGCATTGTTATTGGGCTCCATCGGTTTTTATCTTTATCAATCGTTACAGCGAGAGATTGCGTGGCGCGACGACCAGGCCCTGCTGGGACGCCTGGAGCGAATGCAAGCATTGATCAGCGATAGCGACAGCATCGAGCAACTGCGAGGTCGGCCCAAGCTCTACGAAAACATGTTGGGCAATCGCGACAGTCTGCTATGGATTGTCGATGACACCGGCAAGGTGTTGATCGAAATCAACCCGGTGGGTATGACTTTTCCAAAGTTGCCGGCTGCCCCCCAGGCGCGCCTTGTTGAGGATCACTCTTCCGAGGCTGTGCGGCTTGCCTGGCAGGATGTCATACAAGGTGATCGCGGCTTGACCTTGATCGCTGGCAAGTTGTTGGGTGAGCGCGAGCAGATGTTGGGGGTTTACCGACTCAGGCTTTGGCTGGCCATGTCAGTCGGAGCGCTATTGGCTTTTGGATTCGGTTGGTGGGTTAGTCAACGAGGCCTGCACCCTGTGCGCCTGCTGGCCAAGCGCGCGGCCGCTATCGATGTGCAGCATCTGCATCTGCGGCTGGATGAGTTCAGAGAGCTGAATGAACTCAAACCGCTCTGTAATGCCCTCAACCAGATGCTTGCACGTCTTGAGGATGGATTCGCCCAGCTTTCACGTTTCTCGGAAGACCTCGCCCATGAGATGCGAACCCCACTAGGCAACCTGATGGGACATACCCAACAAACCCTGAGGCGCAGTCGCTCTATAGAAGACTATCAGAACCTGCTGGTTTCCAATCAGGAAGAGTATGAAAGGCTGGCCCGCATGATCGACAGCATGCTGTTCCTCGCTCGCACCGAGCAACCAAACGCTTGCGTAAAATTCGAGAAAATCAACCTGCACGATCTGATCGAGCAGCTCTGTGAGTATTTCGAAGGGGTAGCGCAAGAACGAGATGTACAGCTGATAAACCAGGCCCAGGATCAATTGCTGGGTGATCCAGGCTTGATCCGTCGAGCACTTGCTAACTTGCTGGCGAATGCGCTGCGCTACGCAACTCCTACCTCTGCAGTGACGATCAGCAGCAGGGTTTTGGAGCACCGTCTCGACATCACTGTGCACAACCACGGCGAGCCGATTGCGGCAGAACATCTTCCACGATTGTTTGAGCGCTTTTACCGGTGTGACCCATCACGCAATCAACCCGACGATTCCGGTGGGCTGGGATTGGCCATCGTTCGTTCGATTATGCAACTGCATGGCGGTTGTATAACCGTTGATAGCACTGACGCAGGTACGAGCTTTCACTTGGAGTTTCCCCTTATAAACGCCTGAGCTCGAACCGAAGGTATTGCACACGACACAGCGAATACTGGCAAATTGCCCTATAGTAAGTTTTGTTGCAGTGATGACCGACTTTATGTGGGGGACCGCGTCTCCGTCGTCGCATACGCAGGAAAAGACAGCATTGACTCGGCTGGAGGGTGCTCATAGGTTGAGGACAGCACGGCACTAAGTCGGTCGCCCAACAGATGCCAGACTTTTTTCTTCTCTTCGGCATAGTCGTGATGCAGGTAGTGTCGCCTCACCCGCGAGCCGGCCAGCACATGATTCTGACAGCGATCAATGACGTCCAGGTTGATCCCCAAGGCCTGCATCATGGTCGCGCCGGTGCGGCGCAGGTCATGCTGCGTCCAATCGCCGTTCTGGCCGTCGGCGAGGACCAGGGTATCGTCATGACGCCGTCTGGAGAGAGCCTTAAGGTTTTTGAAGCGGGCCTGGCGGTCACCTACCTGTTTGCTCACCACCTTCACGTCATATGCTGATCATTCTGCTTGTTGGGGAAACACCACTGTGAATCTCCCGTCAGGCTCTTGAGTTCCTGAAAGAAATGCAGGGTGAAGGGCGAGAGGACGACATGGTGGTCCTGTTTCTTGCCCCGGGTGCCTTTGACGTTTTCACTGGGGAGGAACCAGGTCTGCCGGTCCAGATCGACATTTTTCCATTCGGCCTGCAGCAACTCGCCAATCCGGCACAGCTGTTGGCGCTGATACGATTTTGACCCAGGCTGCTGATTTTGACTGACCCACATGCTGCCTCCGAGATCACCCGCAAGGTCATCATTTTTTGAATACTCGGGTGGGTCAATGAATTCCGGTAGCTGGTTCAAAATCCCATCAGCGCCAACAGGCCTGCTCATCAACCAACGCTGGCCCTCTCCTATGGAAGCGCTTGGGACAGGGTTGCTATTCGTAGGGGTGGTGTGGGCTATTCACGCCTTTTATCGCAGGCAAACACGCCTCGAGACGCATGGCGGGATAACTGACATTAGCCAAAACTAATGCGACTGTGCCGGTATGGGCATTTCAGTTGTGGGCTTTGGATTGATTTGGCATCATTGCCCTAAGTGCTGCGGTCGGGAAGGTGTGTTGGGCGGACGGTTACGTTGAAGCGAACGCGCAGCATAGGCAAGCGCTTGTTTTTGTTACCGTACATGCTCTGCACTTCTCGACGCGAGCGAAGTAGTAAAAGTCATAGTCAGTCAGCCATTCGAGTTCTACTTGCGCACCCGGCGACATCGACTGGGCCGCTCGCTCCAAGATAATTGACGGCAGTTGAGCCTGTGGCTCGGTACCTCCGTTGCTGGGCATTATCCGACTGTTCCCGACACCGTCGTAAGCCACCAGATAACTCCTACCGCCGATGAACCTCCATTCCACTTCACGGGCCTGGATTCCGGCTTGGTCGAAGCGTTTGATCGCCTCGGCAACCGGCAACTCCGACCCATAAGCGTGCAACTCTGCTCCGGAATAGGCGTCTGGTCGCAGCATTGCTGCGAGCCAATTTGTTGCACCGATGCGGCTAAGGCTGCTGAAGTTGTGCCGACATCGACATCGACATCGACATCGACATCGACCGCTCCTGCTGCTCGTAGCTGTATGCGAAGTAACTAGGTATTTGCCCAGACCTCTTCCTGGCTGAGAAGGATACCTAGCGCCCCTCATTTGGTTTAACTAGGCACCAAGGGCGGAGAGTCTAACTGGACGACCTAGGGAAGAACCGCCCAGCTAGCTGCAAAACAAGCGTGATTACACGTTAAACCTCCGCGACTTGAAGCTGATCTTCTCTTTGAATTCCTCTACTTTCCCGATGCGGCGAATGCTCGCCCACGTCCCTTTGTAATATGGGATTACGTTTCGGTCTGTCCATGGCGTGGTCAGATCGCCCATCACGCCGTTGAAATGGCCGAACTGCATAAACGTCTGGTTACGCTTGATATCCGGCTCCAGGTAGGCCAGCGCGTAGGATGAACCGTAGTCGTTAAACACTTCGACCACGTCCCCCGATGTAATAGCCAAGGCTTGTGCATCGTCGGGGTTGATTTCCAGATAGGCCATCGGTACACGCCGTTGTACGAAGTCGTTGTATTGATCGTGGTAGAGCGTTTGCCACACTTCGTTGATGCGCCCGTTGTTCACCCAGAACTGGTGTTTCTCCTTCTGTTCTGCCACCGGTTTTGGCAATCCGGGCCATGTTGCTGGTTTGAACTCAGCTTTGCCGTCCGGAGTGTCAAATTTGTAATCGGTGTAGAGCATCTCGGTGCCGATCAGCTTACCGTCTCGGTATTCTTTAGTGGGTAACTGGACGCCATTGTTGCCCATGGCTTTCAGCCGCTCGTAGGTGACGAGATTTCCCGTGGTGCCGCCCTGACTGTCGATTGGGCCAGCACCGGGTTGGCCAGCCATACGGAAGCCGTCATTGAAGGCGTCCTCCTCGCTTTTCCAGTCGAACCCTGCAAAACGCGCCGCCATGTCCTGTTTCCCTTCGTCCGTATACATCTGCCGAAGGGTGTTAGCGATAGCCGCAGCGATGAGGCAATCGGCTTTTGCCGAACCAGGGGGATCCATGAATTTTTGTGACAGGCGCATCCGTCGCTCGCCATTCATTGAGGTGAGATTCATTTCGCCTGGATGGGTCGCAGGCAGCATCACATGGGCGGCTTCTGCCAGCTTGGTTGGGTAGAGGTTGATGTTGGCGAAAAAGAGACCGCCTTTGTTTTTCACCGCGTCGTAGATTGCGTCCACCATCTGCGCAGTTGTACCGCCGCGAACATTGGCCATGGCCTCCCTGACAATGTTCGCGCGTTTTAGAATGACCGCACGATGTTGCTCAGCATTGAGTGTGGTCTGGAAGGGATTGGCCCCCCATGCCGTGTACATCATGCCCTTGCCGTTGATGATCTCCTGATCCACATAGATCTTGGTATTGCCTGGATAAGGGGGGCGTGTGTAACCCTCTTGGTGCCCACCCATCCGCACCACCCCCGTACCTCGTCGTCCGACGTTGTGAGTGGCCAGCACCAAGTCGACCAATGCCGACTGGATGAGGTAGTTGTCATTGCCCCAGATGATTCCTTTTTCGTAGGCGTGCATGGTGTGGGGACGATGGCCAGAGGTTTTGGGTTTGTAAGCCCATTCGGCTGCTTGCCTGAGTTTGTCCACCGATACCCCGGTAACGCGACTGGTTTCCTCAAGCGACATTCGATTGGCTTGAAGTGCCTGCTCAAACGCTTTGGTATGGGCCGCGATAAATTCCTGGTCATGCCATTTTTGGTCGACCACGTAGGTCAGCAGACCATTGAACAGAGCGATATCCGTTCCCGGTTCGATATCCAGGTGAAGCACGTTGTCTTTACCTGCTGCTTGCTCCGCTATAGCGATGGTCGGCGTCCTGCGAGGGTCGACAAAAATCACCTTGGCTGGGACAACGGCCTCTCCTGGAAAACGCTGCTTACGTTTGTCGACTGTCTGCCCCTGCAAGTTGGGCAGCCAATGCGCCAGGAAGTAGTTGGTTTGGGTTTCGTATGAGTTGCAGCCAATGGCAACAATGACGTCAGCCAACTCCGCGTCTTCGTAGCTGTTGTTGAGTTCGCCAATGCCCATCTCGCGGGTAGCGTGGCACTCGGAGTTATAGGCTGGGCGGTTGTGGATTCGCACCAATGGGGTTTGCAGTGCGGTGAACATCAACTTGCCGGTGCCCCAGGTATTCTCGAATCCGCCTCCAGCGCCTCCGTGATCGAAGCAGTCAAAGGCGAGAGCGGCGGGCCCGTCATTATCAAGAATCTTCTTGGTCACGCCGGCATAAAGTGCCAGCGCATCATCCCAACTGGTGTCTACCCACTGGTCAGCCACATAGACGCGTGGACTGCGCAACCGCTCCTTGCCTACGCCATCGGGGCTGTACATGACTTTAGCCAGTTGACCGCCTCGCGTGGACGACAGCCCTTTGTTTACCTCGCACTGCTTGTCGGGCACGATCATGATGTTGTAGCGCTTGCCATCCTTGTCAGTGATCGTGTTCTGCATTGCCGGTGTCATGATGACAGCCAACGGGGGTAACTGTTTGCGGAAGTCGAGCCCCAGTGCGTTCTCATCGGGTGCTCGTCCCCCTTCCTGATTTTCCGGCCATTTGTACACGTGATAGCCACAACCCACGATGCAGAAGTGGCATGTCAGGTTGGTCTTTTGGGCATCTGTCGGAGGCAGTGCCACACGATCTTTGTTGGTTGCCATTTTTAATCTCCTTATCAAAGGAGGTTGGACTGACGTCCGTAGATCAACCCTTCAACGGCAACTGCACGTACCGAATCGTCATTGGGGTTGTACTCAAGCACTATGCTCGGCAAATTCTCGGTGGCTTGGCCGGAAACCATTTGGCCAATATTCTCAGGGTCGAAAATGCTGAAATGGCAGGGACATTTGAACACCTTTTGCCCTGGGTCATAGGCAACCGGACAGCCCATGTGCGTGCATAGTGTGCTGTAGGCGACGATGTCGCGCTCCGGGCCGACGCCGCCCGGAACGGGAGCGCCCATCTTGATCAATGCGCAAGGTGAGGCAGCGTCGGGATAGGAAAACAAGACTGGCGTATTCACCAGCAATTTCTGTGCTTTGGTGAGCGCCTTCATTTGGTAGGGGAGATTGACTCGCCCCTCTGCTGTTGGCTTTGGTGTCGCGGCTTGTGTGAGTTCGGGCAAACCTATCGCCACGCTGGCAGCAGCCCCGCCTCCAACTTTCAAGAAGAGTCTTCTGGATATCGATGCCATCTCCGCCTCCGCATTACGCTTGCGATGCAGTCGGCCCCGCCGGTGTCGTAAGCGACTTTTACTTCAACCTATTCAGCATAGGATAGAAAGCCCTGTTTTGTGGCCAAAGTGGCTTTAGATGTCGAGTGAGTTCATAGAGACTGCTATTGGCAATGCAAGGAGCCGGTCAAGAGAGGTGTGCATCATTGCTTTGGTTGCTCATCGCTGCGTGGCTATCACCGGTTCTGTGCTTGTGGAACGCATATGGCGTAACAAATGTGGAAGGATGACTCCAGCGTCAGGCCCTACGCCTCTGAGGGTTGCTGAGGCGAAATTACGTTGCTTTGGTAACCCCATAAAGTACAGGCCCGGGATGTGCAGTGCTCGTCCATCGCGCTGCATCAATCGCCCTCGATCATCCGTCACTGCGAGGTCTTCAAGAAAGGAAATATTTGGGCGGAACCCTGTGGCGAAGACAAGGCAATCAACGGCTTCGTGGTGACCATCCGCCCAAACAACTCCGGTTGGGGTTACTTGCCCGAACATCGACCGCTGGTTGAAAAGGCCTGACTTCAGTGCCTTTTTGTAAGTGCCGTCATCCAGTACCGGCGTGCTCTGATCATTGAGCCAGCGGGTTCTCTCCAGGCCCGTCCATTTCAGCCAGGCATGGAAGTCCGCACCGAGTAGCTTCTGCGGAAAGAATCGAATCGCCTCTCGCGTGGCAAGCGTGACCTTGGCCACTTTGGCTAGCTCGTAAGCAATCTGTACCGCCGAGTTTGCCGCTCCAATTACTACGATGCGTTTTCCATTGAGCATTTCCACATTCCGATACTCGGCACTGTGAAGGCGAACACCTTGGAAGCTTTCGAGCCCAGGAACGTCCGGTGTGTGGGGGCGACTGAATGCCCCCGATGCCACGATCAGCGCCCTGGTAAAGAAGCGCTGCCCATTGGCAGCCACTATCTGGAACCCCCCAGCTTCTTGATGCACCTTTATGACTTGTATCCCTGGAAGAATCGGCAACTGGAAGAAGTTGGCGTACTGCTCCAGGTAGCGCACTACTTCATCGCGGGAGGGGTAGTGCCCCGGTTCTCCAGGAAACCGCAGCCCCGGTAGTGACGAGTAGGCTGCCGGCGAGAACAGTTCAAGGCTGTTGTAGTAGTTGCGCCAGTTACCACCCGGTTGCTGCTGCTCATCCAGGATCAGGAAATCGAGTCCCTGCTGTTTCAAATGCCAGCCACAGGCCAGTCCTGCCTGCCCTGCGCCAATTACGACAACATCGAATGGGTGATTTATTGAGTTCATGTATGCGCACCTATGCACGTATTGAGGTAAGAAAAAATCAAGGAGATCCGCCTGGGCAGCACAATGACGCAATGCTCTTGGTGTGATAGAGGATGTCCTCCAGTCGCTTGACGATGGCTGGGCCGTCCACCTCATAGAACACCTGGCGACCCACCTTCGTGGCGCGCACGATCCCGGCGTCCAGCAGCACCTGAAGATGACGAGAAACCACCGAACGCTCCTGGGGTAAATCAGCCGCAATCGCGGTCACATCTGCTCGACCTAATTGCATCACGCGCTTCAGCACAGCGACTCTTGGCGGCTCGCAGAGGGCTTTGAAAAATGCACCATCGAGAGACTCAATGGCAGACTCAATGGCTTGTGATCGGTTGGTGGTGACGTTCATGCCGAGAATATATGTGCATGTTTATGCACATGTAAAGTCCCATTTGGAGGGTGGCACTGCCTCCTTCAGTAGAGAGCAGTGCCACTGCAGCTTATTTCTTAATGGTCTGTAGATAGTCTTTCAGGGTTTTTTCATCAGCCGATTTCACCGTCATTCCGTTCGGGCCAGCACCGATGTCGGAGAACTGTTTGGCGGGCTCACCGGTTTTTTTGAAATCTACCAGCTCCTTGGAGCCTTCGCGGAATACCCAAAGTCGACCATCTTCGACCTCGGTGATGAAGCCTGGTTTGTCGTATTGACTGGCGAAGGTAGCGCTGGCGAACAGGCTGGTGAGTAGCATCGCGGTCAGGGGCAGTTTGTTCATCGCAAGGTTCCTGCTTTGGGTTGAGGTGCGGGGAGCCTAAAGCCACTGCGATGACAGATTAATTACAAAATACGGATATACGAGTAACCAGATGTTACGTGCCGGTGCTTGCTGATAAATGATCGATTCTTGCGCTTTAGCTCCATGTTTATTGCCAATATTGGTTTCTTGAGCAGCTTGTCGATCAGAAATCGGCGTTAGTGCTTTACTGGATATTCGTAAAACCATATATTCGTCGAACCATATCCTCTTCGAGACTTGGCAATGACCGACAAGACCCGCGTGCTGTTTGTTTGTGTGGCTAATGCTGCCCGCTCGCAGCTGGCTGAAGCACTGCTGCGGCACACTGATTCAGAGCGATTCGACGCCTTCAGTGCAGGTACTGCGCCCAGCGAGATCGATCCCCGCACCTTGGAATCGCTTCAGCACCTAGGTGTGAGTACCGAAGGGTTGTACAGCAAGTCTATCAATGAGTTTTCGGGAGAGCGTTTCGATTACGTCATCACGCTGTGCGATAAATCGGCTCTGGAATGTCATGCCCTTTCAGGCGCAGGAGAGGTACTGGCCTGGAATTTTGAAGATCCGGTGACTAGCACCAAGCACGATGCATTTCGTCACACCCTTCACGAGATCCATGAACGCATCAAGATGTTCGTGTTGGTGAAATCTAAACGTTGAGACCCCTATGGCTGACCATCTGACACCGACCACCGTATTCAAATGCCTGGCCGACGAAACCCGCATTCGCCTGATGTTGCTTATCACCCGTGAGGACGATCTGTGCGTTTGCGAACTGACCTGCGCACTCGATGAGAGCCAGCCGAAGATTTCCCGCCACCTGGCGCAACTGCGCAATTGCGGTTTGCTGGAGGATCGTCGACAAGGCCAATGGGTGTATTACCGCTTGCATCCCAGTCTGCCGGATTGGGTGATCGCCGTACTGAAAACCACGCTTGACGCCAACCAGCATTGGCTCAGTCCTGACGCCAAACGCCTCGACGTGATGGGTGATCGCCCTCAGCGCCTAGCCGCTTGCTGCTGAGTTAACGCCCGCCCGAGCAGCGCTCGGCCTTTACGAGATAGCCCGATGAAGATTCTGTTTCTCTGCACCGCCAACAGCTGCCGCAGCATTCTTTGTGAAGCCATGTTCAATCATTTGGCTCCGACGGATATGCACGCCTACAGCGCCGGCAGCCAGCCGAAGGGAGAAGTGCATCCGCTGAGCCTGAAAACGCTGAATAAGGCTGGAGTCTCGACTGGGGGGCTCTACAGCAAGTCCAGCGAAGTCCACGAGAGCCTGGCACCTGATTTCGTCATCACGGTGTGCGACAAGGCTGCCGGTGACGCCTGCCCGGTATTTTTCGGGCCGGCCACCAAGGCCCACTGGGGGCTGGCTGACCCATCGGAATATCAAGGGACTCAAGAAGAAATCGTGGCGGCCTTCGAAGCCACTCTGGAACAGATTAGAACCCGTATCGAAGCCTTCCTGGCTTTACCGCTCAAGCAGTTAAGTGCCGAACAACTCAAGGCCGAGCTGGCCCTGATCGGCACCCTCTGACACTGGAGACATGACGATGAGTAAAAGCCGTCTTTCTTTTTTGGATCGCTATCTGACGGTCTGGATCTTTCTCGCCATGGCAATTGGTGTCAGCTTGGGCAGTCTGTTCGAGGGGCTGCCGGCCTGGCTTAACAGCCTGTCGGTGGGTTCGACCAACATCCCGATTGCCATCGGCCTGATTGTGATGATGTATCCGCCGTTGGCCAAGGTCAGGTACGAAGAGCTGCCGGCGGTTTTCAAGGACAAGCGCATCTTGGCGCTATCGTTGATCCAAAACTGGGTGATTGGCCCAGTGCTGATGTTCGTACTGGCCATCGTCTTTCTCGCTGACAAGCCAGAGTACATGACCGGCCTGATCCTCATCGGCCTGGCGCGCTGCATCGCCATGGTGCTGGTGTGGAATCAAATCGCAGGCGGCAACAACCAATACGTCGCTGGGCTGGTGGCCTTCAACAGCATCTTCCAGATCCTGTTCTTCAGTGTTTATGCATGGATCTTCCTCGGCCTGCTGCCGCCATTGTTCGGCCTGCAGGGCAGCGTGATTGACACCAACTTTGTCAGCATCGCCGAGTCCGTGCTGATCTACCTGGGCATCCCATTCCTGGCTGGCTTTCTTACGCGCAAGATCCTCATCAGCCGCAAAGGCGAGAACTGGTACAGCCAACGCTTCATTCCGCGCATCAGCCCGCTGACGCTGGTCGCGTTGCTGCTGACCATCGTTGCCATGTTCAGCCTCAAGGGTGACGTGGTGCTGCAATTGCCATTTGATGTGTTGCGCATCGCGATTCCCCTGACGATCTACTTCGTGGTGATGTTCTTCATCAGCTTCTGGATGGGCAAGGTGCTCCACGCTGACTATCCACGCACCACGGCGCTGGCCTTTACTGCCGCCAGCAACAACTTTGAACTCGCCATCGCTGTGGCCATCGCCACATTCGGCCTGGCCTCGCCAGTGGCCTTCGCTACGGTGATCGGCCCACTGGTTGAAGTGCCGGTATTGATCATGCTGGTCAGTGTGGCCCTTTGGCTCAAGCGCCGCTGGTTTGATCATCCAAAGGGCGCCCTCGCTGAGGAGTAAATACATGACTGATGAACATATCCCCAACCTCGATGCCGAACTGGTCGATCTGCCGACCCTCGATAAGCTCCGCAGTACGTTCTCGGCCACGCACAAGCCGCGCATCCTGCTGCTCTACGGCTCGACTCGCGAGCGTTCGTTCAGTCGCCTGATGACCGAAGAAGCTGCGCGCCTGTTGCAGCACTTGGGCGCAGAAACACGCATCTTCAATCCATCCGAGCTGCCGTTGCCCGATGACGTGCCGGACAGCCATCCCAAAGTGCAAGAGCTACGCGAACTGGTGCTCTGGTCAGAAGGTCAGGTCTGGTGCTCCCCCGAGCGCCACGGTTCGATGAGCGCAGTGTTCAAGGCGCAGATCGACTGGATTCCGTTGGCCATGGGCGCTGTGCGCCCAACCCAGGGTAAGACGCTGGCGGTGATGCAGGTCTGTGGCGGCTCGCAATCCTTCAACGTGGTCAACCAGCTGCGTGTGCTCGGTCGCTGGATGCGTATGTTCACTATTCCCAACCAGTCCTCGGTGCCGAAGGCCTACCTGGAGTTCGATGACAACGGTCGGATGAAACCTTCTCCCTTCTACGACCGTGTTGTGGACGTAATGGAAGAGTTGGTGAAATTCACACTACTGCTTCGCGACCGCCAGGACTATCTGGTCGACCGCTATTCCGAGCGTAAGGAATCGGCGGAAGAACTCATGAAACGTGTTAATCAGCGCTCCATCTGAGGGTAATTCTCCGTGCAACAACACCCATACTCCGTACTGCCCCTGGCACAGTTCAGTGGCCAATTGATCTTCACCCCGTGCCCCGGCACCAAGGGCACCCTACCTTTCGAGGCGCTGCAAACTCTTAAGGCAGCAGGTGCATCGGCGTTGCTGACGCTGATGCCGACCGAGGAGTTGCTTCAGAACGAAATCGACCTGCTGCCCGAAGAGTGCCAAATGCTCGGCATCGAGTGGTTTCACCTGCCGGTGGACGATGATCAAGCTCCTGGCGAAGCATTCAAAACCGCATGGGAACAGTACCATTCACGACTTAAGCAGCTTCTGAGCGAAGGGAAAACCATCGCCATCCATTGCAAGGGCGGCTCGGGTCGTACCGGCTTGATTGCGGCGCAGCTGTTAATCGAGAGCGGTGTGCCGTTCAACGATGCCATCCGTGACGTTCAGTCGTTGCGTCCACGCGCTATCCAGCATCCTGCCCATATCGACTACATCAGCCAATTCGACATCGCGAAGTCGTAATTGCCCACAGACAGCAGCCCCAGAGAACAACAATATGAGTATCAAAGTAGGTATCAATGGTTTCGGTCGTATCGGTCGTCTCGCCCTGCGTGCAGCCTGGGGCTGGCCAGAGTTCGAGTTCGTGCAAATCAACGATCCGGCAGGCGATGCAGCAACCCATGCGCACCTAATCAACTTCGACTCTGTGCATGGCCGTTGGCACAACGAAGCCAGCGCCGAAGGCGATCATGTAATGATTGGCGGTAACCGCATCAAGGTCACCGCAAACAAAACGATTGCCGAAACCGACTGGTCGGGTTGCGATCTGGTGATCGAGGCCAGCGGCAAGATGAAGACTGTGGCGGTGTTGCAGGCCTACCTGGATCAGGGCGTTAAGCGTGTGGTGGTCTGTGCGCCGGTCAAGGAGCAAGGCGCCTTGAACGTGGTGATGGGCGTTAACCAGCACCTGTTCGACCCGGCGCAGCACCGTATTGTGACCGCTGCCTCCTGCACCACCAATTGCCTGGCCCCGGTCGTCAAAGTGATCCACGAGAATCTGGGCATTCGCCACGGCTCGATCACTACCATTCACGACCTGACCAACACCCAGAGCATCCTCGATCAGCCGCACAAGGATCTGCGCCGCGCCCGCGCTTCCGGCATGAGCCTCATCCCGACCAGCACCGGCTCGGCCACCGCCATTGCGGAAATTTTCCCCGGGCTGCGTGGGCGCCTGAATGGTCACGCGGTGCGCGTACCGCTGGCCAACGCCTCGCTCACCGACTGTGTGTTCGAAGTGGAGCGCGCCACCTCGGTGGATGAAGTTAATGCGTTGCTCAAAGCAGCAGCAGAAGGCCCGCTGAAAAATATCCTCGGCTATGAAGTACGCCCACTGGTGTCCATCGACTACCGCACTGACCCGCGTTCATCGATCATCGATGCACTGTCGACGATGGTGATCAATGGCACTCAAGTGAAGATCTACGCCTGGTACGACAATGAATGGGGTTACGCGAACCGCGCTGTTGAGTTGGCCAAACTGGTCGGTTTGGCCGATTAACAGGGAGAGATCATGAGCGCGTTGTCAGCCCTTTCCCCGCAAGTGCGCCAGTACCTGTTGGTGACCGGCAATTACTGGGCCTTTACCCTCACCGACGGTGCGCTACGCATGTTGGTGGTGTTGCACTTCCATGCGTTGGGCTACAGCCCGTTGCAGATTGCGTTCCTGTTTCTGTTCTACGAAATCTTCGGTGTCATTACCAATCTAGTCGGCGGTTACCTGGGTGCCCGTCTAGGCCTGAATCGCACCATGAACATTGGTTTGGGCTTACAGGTGGCAGCCTTATTGATGCTGACTGTGCCCGCCGCCTGGCTGACCATCCCTTGGGTGATGGGGGCCCAGGCGCTGTCGGGTATTGCCAAAGACCTCAACAAGATGAGCGCGAAAAGCTCCATCAAGCTGCTAGTGCCCGACAACCAGCAAGGCACCCTTTATCAGTGGGTGGCAATTCTCACCGGTTCGAAGAACGCGCTCAAAGGCGTGGGTTTCTTCCTGGGCGGTGCGCTGCTGGCATTGCTAGGCTTTACGGTTGCCGTGCTGGCGATGGCCGCAACGCTGGCGCTGATATGGATAGCCAGCCTGTTCCTGCTGAAGAAAGATCTGGGTAAAGCCAAGGCCAAACCGAAGTTTCGCGACATTCTCTCCAAGAGCCGGGCGATCAATATCCTCTCGGCGGCGCGGATGTTCCTCTTTGGTGCCCGAGACGTGTGGTTCGTGGTGGCGTTGCCGGTCTACCTGAGCACGGTGTTTGGCTGGGACTTCTGGTTGGTTGGCGGCTTCTTGGCGGCCTGGGTCATCGGCTATGGCATCGTGCAGTCGTTGGCCCCGAACATCACCGGAAAGAAGCACGGCCACGTCCCTGATGGGCGGGCTGCCTTCGTTTGGGCAGCATTGCTGGCGGGTCTGCCTGCAGCAATAGCCCTCGGTCTCTCGGCGGGTTGGTCGCCTCACGTTGTGTTGCTGGGTGGGTTAATGGTGTTCGGCGTGCTGTTCGCGGTGAATTCCTCGCTGCACAGCTATCTCATCGTCTCGTATGCCAAAGAAGACGGGGTATCGCTGGATGTGGGTTTCTACTATATGTCCAACGCCTTGGGCCGATTGCTCGGCACCGTGCTGTCCGGCTGGATTTATCAGAGTTACGGATTGGAGGCCTGTTTGTGGGTTTCCTCGGTCTTCGTGCTGCTGGCCGCTCTAATTTCTATCGCCTTACCCAGGCATGCCGAGGCGATATGAAGAAGTTATGCTGAGATAATTGCCTTGCTCTCGAGATCCAGCTTGCAAGTCGCGAGAGGTTAACCGAGGGAGAATCAGTCCCCATTTCCGCTGAAGAAATTTTAGACCTAACAATTCCTAAGGCATATGGCATTGCTCATACCCTAGCCGGAAGGTTTCATAAAATGACTCATTCGCATGATGGTCATGCTGACGTACCCAAGAGATACGACAAGGCTTTCGGTCTTGGTATAGCGCTAAATTTCGGTTTTGTTTTAATCGAAGCGTTCTATGGCTGGAAAATTGACTCACTGGCTCTCTTGGCGGATGCGGGCCATAACCTTAGCGATGTGGGAGGATTGATTCTGGCTTGGGCGGCGTTGGCCGCTACACGCTTACAGCCAAATGATCGGCATACCTTTGGTTGGCGACGGGGCTCGATTCTCGCTAGTTTTATCAATGCGTTTGTTTTGCTGATTGCGATGGGATCGCTTGGATGGGAGGCGTTTCAACGCCTGCAGGCTCCGGTGGCGATAGCTGGTGTAACAGTGATGCTCGTTGCTGGTATCGGTATTTTGGTCAATACCATTACCGCTTGGCTGTTCATTTCTGGAAGCCGAAACGATCTAAATTTGCGCGGAGCTTTCCTTCATATGTCAGCCGATGCTCTGGTATCGGTAGGCGTATTGCTGGCAGGGGCGTTGTATCAATGGAAAGGTTGGAACTGGATTGACCCGGTAATTAGTTTGGTGATTGCCGTTATTATCGTCGTTACTACTTGGTCATTGTTTCGTAAATCCCTACATTTGCTGTTTGACGGCGTTCCCGATCAGGTCAATTTGCCTTCGATACGTCAATATCTCCTGAGTCAGCCAGGCATCATCGATATCCACGATTTGCATGTGTGGGCTATGAGCACGACGGAGGTTGCGCTGACTGCACATTTGGTTATGGCGTCATTGCCGGATAGCGATCAGTTGTTGCGGGATGTAGCTGAAGAATTACGTGAGCACTTCGAGATCACTCATTGCACTCTGCAACTGGAGCGCGATCTAGGCTGTTCGTCAGGTTGTAACGGGCTATAGAAGCTGGGGTGTTATTTACGTTCTACCTGAATGAATGATCTGTCTAATCGTCAACCTGCCGTTTGTGGGCCTGGATACACGGGTGCAAAACCGCCGCCCAATGTACGGAAATTAGTTGTCTGGCCTTGGTATAACCGTGCGGCCACCGACAGTACCTCGCCAGCATAGGTGTAGTTACGAACGTCGAACCTCAGCACTTGGGCCTTAGTTTCATTTGATAGCGTTCGTTGACCAGGCAAGATCAAGGCTTGGGCAACATAATCACCGGCGAGAATCTCCTTCCAGACCCGCTGAGTGAGCTTGTCACCACGGTAGGCAGCCCGGCTGCCAAATCCGGCGCAAGGTTTGAAGAACAGCCCCCGGCGCTCACGCCATAGGCGCTCTGCATTTTCTGCCGTTACTATTTCTGTATGCGGAATGCTGGTCAGTAATAGATCCTGGGTAGTTTGTGGCACCCCCCATGCTTTCAATCGCTGGGCATCGCAGAGTAAGGCCAGATTGCGCTTGTCTGCGTACAAGGAATGGGCTCGCGGATGTGGTGTGAGTAGCGTGGCTCGTTCAAGGTAGGCTTGGCGTAGCGTGGCGTTGCCAACTGCCTCAAGAGAAAAGTCGGTCAACCGGTTGTAGACCATGTCGATGGCCAACTGGTCATGCCAAAGTAAACCATCCCTCAGGTTGAGCTCAGAGGGATCGATGATCACAGCTTCTAGTCCATTACGCTGGAACAGCTGTTGGAACAGCAGAAACTCTGGGTACAGGTACTGTTGCTCGGGCGCCTCATCGACAATGGCGATACTGCGCAACGGTTTATCCAGGCCGTACTGTGACCACTCCTGACGAAACATTGCAATGATTTTGCTTTCAAACGTTTCGGCCCTTGTCGATGGTGGCAGCAGCTGTTCTATCGCCGGGCAGCAGGCGTGCTGCGCTCGTGACAACACGGCATTGAGCATTGCTCCACCAGCATTGGTGTTGATCTCGATCAGGCCGAAATTGTTCTCAGTGACATGAAAGTCATACCCAAAGAACACTCCCTTGACCCCACCCGGGTCATGTCGTGCGATAGTAGGAGAGTGAGCTAGCACTTCCTCTCGGTAAGCCGGGAGTGCAACGACTGATTCGACCGCGCGCACGACCTGCGCCATGCGATCCAAGTGGGCCGGTGCGATGAAGACCGGATGGGCGGCGAATAGATGAGGGCAGCGTTGCTGCACAAGCTCAAACAAACCTGGCTGACCGAGCGTCGACTCCAGAGTCTCGCGCAGGGCATTTTTATCCAGACTGATGCAAAAGCACTGGCTGTTGAGGGTTTCTATAGGCACCCCTGCCAGAGCCGCCGCAGCGGCTGCCGACGAAAGAAACGCCGCGTCATTGTCGGACAAGGGCATAACCAATTTAGGCATCGCCATTTCCCATAGGGCTTTGAGACTTGACGGGCCGAGTCCCTAGCCCGAGCCTGTCATGGTTTGAGGCGGGCACAGTTGGGCCTCTCAACACCGAGTGTGTCTGGACGTCCAGAAGCGGCTTACCTCAAGCACTGAGCCACTGTTCGACCTTGTCACGGGTCGGGATGCCACCTGAGTGAACAACCTTTCCATCAATCACGACACTTGGCGTGGACATTACCCCGTAGCTGACGATCTGTTGCATGTCTTCGATTTTTTCCAGTTTTACGGGGACGCCTTTCGCACTCGCCACCTGTTCGATGATGGCTACTGTCGATTTACATTTTGCACAACCGGAGCCCAGAACCTTGATGTCTTTCATAAAAACCTCGGTAGGTGGATTACAAAGTGAAGTTGAAGACGTAACCAACGATCAGAATGCCGACGGCTACGACCCCAATAAAGGTGGCTATCAGGCGAACTTTCAGCACCTTGCGCAAGATCACCATCTCAGGAAGGGATAGAGCGATGACACTCATCATGAAGGCCAGCACAGTGCCCAATGCCGCGCCCTTTGCGAGCAGTGCCTGCACAATAGGAATGATGCCAGCCGCATTGGTATACATGGGGATGCCTATAAGAACCGCGAGAGGTACCGACCACCATGCTTCTTTGCCCATGAAACTGGCCATGAAATCCTCAGGCACATACCCGTGAATGCCTGCGCCAATGGCTATGCCGGCAAGGATGTAAGGCCATACTTTCCCGACGATTTCACGCACGCTGGTAAACCCGGCATTTATTCGCTCATGCAGCGGCATACTCGTGTCCCCGGCGGTTGCCTGGATCTTGGGCATATTACGAACCCAGTCTTCCAGATGGGCCTCCATTTTCAGGCGCCCGATGACCCAACCAGCAACAATCGCAATAAACAAACCCAGGCTGAGGTATAGCAGCGCAACTTTCCAGCCGAACAGGCCAAGCAGCAGTGTCAGCGCTACCTCATTCACCATGGGCGCAGAAATGAGGAAAGAGAAAGTCACCCCTAGTGGCACCCCGGCTTGAACAAAACCTATAAATAGAGGAACGGCTGAACAGGAACAAAAGGGGGTAAACACACCCAGAGAGGCCGCCATTACATTGGCCATACCCTCGCTTCGCCCCGCCAACAGTGCGCGGGTGCGCTCAGGGGTGAAGTGGGAGTTGAGCATACCCATCAAGAACACGATGCCGGTCAGCAGCATCAGCACTTTGGGCGTGTCGTAGAAAAAAAACTGTAAGGCGCCTCCAAGGTGGCTATTACGATCAACCGGAATCGCTGCGACCAAAGCCTCCGAAATGGGAATCAGGGCCTCATACAAACCAAACCAAATCAGTGCGGCTACTGCTAAGAAGAGGCGGGGATTCCGCTCAGGCCAGCGCACAATCATTTCGCTCATGTCCACTACTCCTATGGTGTAGACGCACTAGGCCTCGGACGGATCGCCAAGAAAGGTTGCGATCTCATTGACTGTGCTGCGTGCTGTGCGTGTTACACCGATCAGCGTGGCGGAAGCCGAACCTGTCCACTCGCCGTAACCGACCAGCCACAGCCTTGGCTCTTCGGTCGAGTGGGTACCTTCGACATCAACGCGGCCCTCGGTGTTGATCACCCCTAGCGTATCCAGATGCTGTAGGGCTGGTCTGAATCCAGTGCACCAAATCACCACGTCCACCGCAGATTCGGAACCGTCGACCCAAATCACGCCGTTGCGAGTGAAACGTTCAAAAGGGCGTACAGACTTGAGGACGTCGCGCTCACGGGCTTCGACAACTGGCGGCACCATGACAATGTCACCCAGTCCACCAACGGGCTGCTCAATGACGCGCCCCTCCAGTTGGGCTTTCCAGCGCTCGGTTGCGCGCTCGAACAGTACCCGCCCATCCACTTCGTCCGGTAAAAACAATGGTTCGACGGGGGTCACCCAGGTGGTCTCGGCGACCTTGGAAACCTCGGCCAAAATCTGTGCCCCTGAATTACCGCCACCCACCACCAACACCTTCTTGCCCTCGAACGGTTGGGCGTCGACATAGTGCGCGGAGTGCAACTGCCGACCGGCGAATAAATCGGCACCTGAGTAGTGAGGGATGTAGGGATTGCTCCAGGTGCCTGTAGCGCTGACCACAACCCTGGCATCCCAATGCCTGTCGTCAGAACGAACCCGTAAACCAGACGCCATATGCTCCACAGAAGTGACCCGAACCGGGCGCTCGACAGGAAATTGGTAGCGCTGCTCGTACTGGTTGAGGTAACCGATCACATGGTTGCGCGAAGGGTAACCCTCTTGCGTGGGGGGCATCATCCAGCCAGGGATCGAACTCCAAGTGGCTGGGGAGAATAGATGTAGCGAATTCCAGCCGTGTCGCCAGGCACCACCGGGTTCTTCCTCCGCATCGAGGATAACGAATGACAATTGAGTTCGGCGTAGGAAATACGCTACCGCCAAGGCTGACTGGCCCCCGCCGATAATGACTACATCTAGCTGGCCACTGATCGAATGAGTCATGGGGAAGCCTTAGGTCGGTGCTGGGCGGTCAGTATAGCGACTCAGGTTTAAATCCAACTGATCTAGCTCATATGTTGGGAATGCTGATCGACATTTATTGAATGCTTCGATTGACGGCATTCAGTTTTGGATTCCCGACCGTATAGCAGCTTGAATGTTTGACCGCCGCTGCTATAGGATAAAAGCAGGAGATGGCATTCCTCCTTTAACCGCCTTTGTGCTGATGATGCCTACGTGAACCCTGGACAGGGTGCGTAGGTGTGTCTCCCTGTCCTCCAATTTAGGACAGGATCGTGACTCAAAACCTCATATCAGCTCCCTCTCTTAGTGCGCGGTTATCCGCACCTCCTCGGCGACATCAGCCCAGAGGAGACATGCAACCATGCTGAAATCACTTCTGGTCATCGCTATAGGCGCATCACTGGGTGCTTGGTTGCGTTGGCTTTTGGGCATGAAGTTAAACGCCCTGTTCCCCACGATTCCTCCAGGCACGGTGGTCGCGAACATGGTTGGGGGTTACATCATCGGTCTGGCCATCGCCTTCTTGGCCGCATCTCCCACCCTTAGTCCAGAGTGGCGTCTCCTGATCATCACGGGTTTCTGCGGCGGACTTACTACCTTTTCCACGTTTTCAGCCGAGACAGTCGTCCTGATTCAGGAAGGCAAACTGCTCTGGGCGTTCGGCTCGATTTCATTGCACGTCGTAGGCTCGTTAGCAATGACCGCTGCCGGGCTTTTGACTTATCAAATGATTGGCACGCGCTGAGGAGATGAAAATGAAAGGTTTTCTCGTGATTTTCTTTACTCAACAGAACCGTCGTTATCAGGGAAAGATGCTTGGCGACTGGATCGTAGATTTAGCCAAAGAAATGGGACTGCGTGGTGCGACCCTTTCTACAGGTATCGAGGGTTTTGGGCACACTGGTCGGCTGCATTCCTCACATTTTTTTGAACTGGCCGATCAGCCCACCGAAATTCGCATGGCTATCACCGAGGATGAATGCGAAAGGTTGTTCAAGCGATTGGAGGTTGAGGAAATCTCCGTGTTTTACATAAAGACCCCAATCGAGATGGGCACCGTTGGCAAAAAGGCCAACTAGCCCGGCCCCACCCTAGACCTTCGGAGATACGAACATGAGCTATGCAGACGTCCCAGCTGGTAACGCAATCCACGATGACTGAATCGCCCCGGATTCTCTAAACACCTTGCAAGCTCATTACGTAACGCTTTTCAAACTCTACCGGTGACAGCTGATTGTTGAAACCATGGCGGCGTTTTGCGTTGTAGAACATCTCGACGTAGTCGAACACATCGCTAGGAGCATCCTGCCGCGTGGTGCAGATTTTTCGCTTGATCCGCTCTCGCTTTAGAAGCTGGAAAAAACTCTCGGCTACTGGCCGGAAACCGCAACGGCGGTAGGCGTTAGGCTGCGAAAAAATGGTACGTGCGAGGTGGCAGCGCCTCTGGGTGCGTAATCGCATGAATTTGACCACCCATTTGCATTCGACACTGACCAGTGTTTTGCATCGGATTTGAACAGACCGCCTAATGGGCACGACCGGCCAAAACCGACCCAGGCTGTGTGAAATCGCTTGCAGTTGTCTACCCTTCTAGTCGTCGAACTGGTATCGGGGACTGTCATGAAACGACTCATTGAAGGTGAGGCCCGCACGGAAGTGACGCGAGTTGCAACCGATGTGTGAATTGCTGGCCATGAGCAGCCGGTTGCCTACGCAACTGACGCACTCGCTCGCCGCTCTGGCAGCGCATGCCGGTGGCGAAGGTCACAATCGTGATGGCTGGGGTGTGGGGTTTTACCGGGGACGCGATGTTGCCCTGTTCAGGGAGCCTACTGCCGCCAGTGACAGCGAGTTGGTAAAACTCTTACAGAACCAAGGGCCCAGCACCAAGTTAATCGTTGCGCATCTGAGGCATGCTACTCAGGGGGCGGTCAACTTGGCCAATACGGGGCCATTTGCCCGTGAACTCAGGGGGCGTATGCGTATATTTGCCCATAATGGAAATCTGCGTGGCCTCGCTCTATCCGCCGAGTTCGACGGTGGCTGTTATCAGGCCATAGGGGAAAGCGATTCCGAACAGGCTTTTTGTGCGTTGCTGGCACGCCTGCAACTGATGGAGATGCAGTACCCGGAACTGCCCTCCCTGCATGAGCGTCTGGCCTTGATTGGCCGTTTTGCTGCTGATTTGCGTCGGCTTGGCCCGGCCAATTTTCTTTATAGCGATGGTGATGCGCTATTCGCTCACGCTGATCGACGTTTCAACGCGCTGAGCGGCAAGGTAGAGGCGCCAGCCCTGTACCACTGGCATTGCCCTGTCCCCCATACCTTGTTGCAGGATGAGGCAAGCGGCGAACAGCGGGTGAGCTTCATCGCAAGCGTGCCGCTCAGCGAAGACGACTGGCGGCCAATGGCGGAAGGCGAAGTGATCGCGCTGCACGACGGTGCAGTCGTCGAGACGTTATTGCTCGGCAAGGGCAAGAACGATTTGTAAAACGTCAGCAAGCGCAGATCAAACGCCGAGGTACAGCCGCAGATTTCCCACGATCACGCGCAGCATGTACACAGCCCCAAGCTATTCGCCCCGCCTTTGCCATTAGCATTTGCCTGAACCTGGGGTTTGTATTGGTCGAGGGGGTCTATGGTTGGCAAGTGAATTCCCTGACCTTGCTAGCAGATGCCAGGCATAACCTCAGTGATGTCGGTTGGCTGATTCTGGCCTGGCTGCACTGGCAGCTACCCGGCTACTACCGACGGCTGTCGGCGCGGCTCGATCCTCGCCAGCTTTATCAATGCCGTAATTTTGCTGGTGGCCATGGGCTCGCTCGGCTGGGAGTCTCTCCAGCGCTTGCAGGCGCCAGTGCCTATACCGCCTACTTTGCTCAATTGAGAACGCCCCATAGGGCCCACACCTATTGCGGCTTGCGGTAGGCATTATTTGCCCTGCACTACTCGAACATGTGCATGGCTTATAGCTTTGTAGACGCGAATCGATCTTAAAAGCGGCCACCAGTCATATAGAAAAATCTGCAGCGGACGCCACATTGCCACCCAGCCAACGATCATCAGACTTTCGCGCGCTATGCTGACTACGGCGCTAGCACTAAGTTGGCCGATGACATCGACTGCGATCAGGCAAAGGGTAACAAAGCCGATGCCGATCAACAGGCTAATGCGGCCCTCTCGAAGGAGGCGTTTCAACTCACTGCGCACGAGACCTGCTTTATGATCAAAGTAGTTGTGGATTGCCTCGACCATGATCGCACTTGGATCGCCTTCTGCTGGCAGGTGCTCAAGGTGGATTGTGATACGAAACAGGCTGTCCGACGGAAACTCTGCTGCCCAGGTCTCGATGAACGCTTCAGCCTCGCGATCAAGATCCTTGTTAAGAAAAGGTGTTGGATCCATCGAGTTAAACAACTGTGCAAGTTCGCTAACCCGGAGTTGAAGGTGATGCTCATGGTGATGTTTTTTTTTCATGGCACTACTCGATTATCATGCATTGGCAGTTTCGATTCGCGCGACTCGCTTGCGCTGCGCCTCTGTCCTTGCAAAGCGCACTGACCGCCGCTGGCATCACCCTCAAATTCCAACTTCAATTTACCCTACAGCCTGCCGGTGAACGACGGCTAGAGAGGACGTGATTGGCGTGCGCGGATTGTCCGAGTAGGACATCCATGAACGAGAAATTGAGGTGAATTGTACTTAAACCTCAATGGAACAACTGCTTGGACGCAGATGTCCTGATTTTCCTTTATCTCGGCATAACGACTATAGCTAGGACTCAGCAGCTCACGCTTCATGCTCCATTCAGGGGCCGCAGGTATTCGAGCTGGGCGCGTCCAGTTGATGTCCCTGTCTTGCGCCGGAACCGCGCGAGCCAGATACCCCTACTTTAGAGGCTTGCCTCAGCGAAGTAACAACACAGGCATGGTGGCCGTTCGAAGCATCGTCGTAGTTGTGCTGCCTACCAGAAATTGTCTGATGCGTGAGTGCCCGAAGGCACCCATGACCAGCAGATCAATTCCGTGCTCCGCTTGATAAACGTGCAAAGCCGCCTCCACTTCTCCTTGTCGGATCTGGGCCTGTACTTCAAAGCCGGCAGAGAGGAACATGCCTACAGCCTTCGCCAGAGCATCACGATTATCTTCCGAGTCTGCTCCGACCATAACGAGATGAATGGGCAGGCCTTCGCAAAGCTGGCTGGCGGCAAGTATCTGAATGGTTTTGTAGGCCGTAGGGCTGCCGTCAAATGCGAGCATCACTTTTTCGGGCTTTTTATAGCTATTGGCTGTGATCAAGATGGGCCGGTGAATTGTTCGCACGACAGCTTCTATCTGGCTACCAAGGGTACGCGTACAGCGTGCGCTGTCTTCTCCCACTCTTCCGATCACCAATAGCCGAATATCCTCCTGAAGGTCGCTCAGACTTTCTACCAAGTGGCCGTGGCGCTGCTTCAACTCAGGAAAACCAGCACCGGAGATGACAGTTCGCTCCCTGGCTTTTTCAAGCATGTGCTGGCCCTGCTCCAGAGCGAGCCTGGCACGCTGGGCATCCAACGTAGCCAGTTCCTCCAGCAGGTGTTCTCGACTGCCGAGGCCAATGTTTCCACTCAGGTCAGCTGCTGCAGGGTATTTCTCTTCATCCAATACATGCAGCAAGGTCAGTGGCGCATCTAACTGTTGCGACGCCCATGCTGCGTAGTCGCAGACCGCTAGTGAGGATTGTGAGTTATCAATGCATGCCATTACGCGGGTCATTATCGATCTCCTTAGTGGCTCATGAGCTTGTCGATGGCGTCAGGTTTGTCATGCACGCCAAAGCGGTCAACGATGGTGGCGCTGGCTTCGTTCAGACCCAGCACCACAACTTCAGCGCCTTCACGGCGGAACTTGATCACCACTTTATCCAGCGCCGCTACGGCAGTGATATCCCAGAAATGGGCTTGGGTCAGGTCGATGGTGACTTTCTTGAGTGCTTCCTTGAAGTCGAAAACGTTGGTGAATTTTTCAGCCGAATTGAAAAACACCTGACCCACCACGGTGTACGTCCGGTGTGAATTTTTGGCATCCAGGCTGGACTGGATGTCGAGGTAGTGGCCGATTTTGTTCGCAAAGAACAGCGAAGCCAGCAGCACGCCCACCAGGACACCATAGGCCAGGTTGTGCGTTGCCACGACCACCACAACGGTGGCGACCATAACAATGTTGGTCGATAGCGGGTGCTGCTTGAGGTTACGCAGAGAGTCCCAACTGAAGGTGCCGATGGACACCATGATCATCACGGCGACTAGCGCAGCCATAGGGATTTTAGACAGCCACTCACCCAGAAAGACGATGAGCAGTAGCAAGAAGACGCCGGCACAAAGTGTCGACAGGCGGGTTCGGCCACCTGATTTTACGTTGATGATTGACTGGCCGATCATGGCACAGCCTGCCATACCGCCAAGCATGCCAGCGATGATGTTGGAGATGCCTTGGCCCTTGCATTCGCGGTTTTTGTTGCTGGTGGTATCAGTCAAATCATCGACGATGGTCGCGGTCATCATGGACTCGAGTAGGCCTACAACTGCCAGCGCTGCTGAGTACGGGAAGATGATGCGCAGAGTTTCAAAGTTCAGCGGGACTTCAGGCCACAGGAAAATCGGCAACGTGTCCGGCAGTTGGCCCATGTCTCCCACGGTGCGGATATCCAGACCGAGGTAAATGGCAATTGCGGTCAGGGTCAGGATACAGACCAGCGGCGAAGGAATCAGCTTGCCGATCTTCGGTACATACGGGAACAGGTAGATGATTCCAAGGCCCACGGCGGTCATGGCGTAAACATGCCAGGTGACATTGGTGAGTTCAGGCAATTGCGCCATGAAAATCAGGATCGCCAAAGCGTTCACAAAGCCAGTGACCACCGAGCGCGAGACAAAGCGCATCAGTGAGCCCAGCTTCAGGTAACCGGCAAGTATCTGAAGCACCCCACACACTAGGGTGGCTGCCAGCAAATACTGTAGCCCGTGCTCTTTAACCAGAGTAACCATGAGCAGTGCCATGGCGCCGGTTGCCGCTGAGATCATGCCCGGACGTCCGCCGACGAAGGCAATGACGGCACAGATGCAGAAGGAAGCGTAAAGACCGACCTTGGGGTCGACGCCGGCAATGATAGAGAAGGCAATGGCTTCCGGGATGAGCGCCAGAGCGACGACGAGACCCGCGAGCACGTCTCCACGGACGTTGGAAAGCCACGTTTGTTTAAGTTTTTGCAGCATAGAAATATCCAAGGCAATGCACCGCACGCACACCAGGCGAATGGCGAGCGCGTCGATACGAATTCAAATTGTGAGGATTATTGGACTGTGTGCTTTGGGTGTAAGAACCGGGCATACAGCAGTACGCACCGCGAGCGAAACAGGCGGGTGCGAGGTGTTGCGAGGGGGCGTAGCGCTAAGGCGGCGTAGGCTGCCAGTAGCTCGTTTGGAGTACAGTCATGCTGATGTACCTGTAGCTCAAAGGGTATGCGGATTCGGAAGTATATAGCGAAACTATCGTCGATTGCGACCTGCTATCTCGCGTTGGGTGGATTGCTTTGAGAAATGCCTTTTGGCAATATCAGCCGCCTGCGCGCCTTTTTGTCAGTTCTCCATCCCTCTCAGTTGGGAACTGCGTTGTTAAGGAGCGCAGGTAAAACCCGGCCAAGTGCCGGGTTTTATTCGCTGGTTAAATTTTAACCAAAGAAAAACGGACCTTTTTTTTAGTGCCTGTAGGCGACCAAAGGTCTGCTACGTAGCAGGCGAACCTTGGTAATCGATAGACCGTAGAAATTTTACGCAAAATGTACGGGGCTTTGAGGTTGAGCATCCGATACTGAGCGGCGGTAATTTGGTCGGCTACTTTCTATGTCTGTGCGGAGCTCGAGGGACGGGCCAAACAGCACCGAAATGGTGCCGAATTCTGCCTACGAAAATAAGCAGGTTGGTGCACATGCCGACGCGGCACGCCGGGCTATTTCATGCGGCGCGCAGGCAGCAAGTTGTGAGCACTTAGGGCCCAATAAATCCACATCACATTTATCGAGGAACGCAACTGTATTTCATGGGCTCGCTCACCGGTCATATTCCTCTTTTGTCTACAAAAACGGCTAGTGATCAATCCGACTTCCTGCATGCAAGAAAAGAATGCAGTGCTAGAGTTATGGCAGGAGATGGCATTCCTCCGTTGACTGCCTTCCGGCTAGTGATGCCTACGCATATATCCCTTGTGGCCGCGTAGGCTTTGCCTATCTGTCCATGACTATGATTAGGGGCAGATGCTATGACCTATCTGTTGGCGCTGATGCGTTTCTGATCCAGGCTGCCGGAATTCACTGCCCCTCCCGAATACTCAGCAAATGATGATAATGCGAGTGGTTTCAGACGCTGCATGTGGGTCAGTCAAAATCAGCCTCCTGGGTCAAAAACACATTAACGCCAATACGCGGTGGCTAATAAAAACAGAAATGAGTGGGTGAACTGAGTGTTGTGGATCAACTCGCCACTTTCAAAATCGGTGGTGGCCGAAGTCCGCCAGAAACAGATGACCATCCCTAGAGCGAACCGATTGTCGTGTGAAATAGCGCGGCAACCAACGTTGATGGCAAAATGCCTACATAGGTGTATTGGCTCTATTCGGTACCAAGCCTATGACAGGTGTGCCGTTAGATGAACAGTACAGACGATTTTCGCTTCCGCTCCCACCAGTTATTACTCGAGCTCGACGCAGCTACCAACCACATCATGATGCTGGTGTCGGCGCGGCAAGTCTCAGGCTATGCATGGGAGGAAGCTGCTAGTCGCCAAAAGCTGGCGTACGAAGCTTGGGCAGCTTTTCTTTATGCACCTTCACCTTCACCTTCACCTTCACCTGAAACAGACCCGATTCCGTCGCTCGACGGACGACCGGCGGGGAAGTTGTGGACCCTAACGGATTAAGAGCATCTTCTCGTGCAGCGGGGAGGGGATTCATAATCTCTGGAGCTATTCCATGAATCAGAAAGAAGAATTTTTAGCCAAAGCGCTAGAAATACATCATGAGTACGAAGTGGCAACAGCAGTCATTCGCGACATGATGAGCAAAAGCGTAGCCATAGGCCCTGAATGGGATGCTGCGGTCGCGCGGCAGCCGGCAGCTCTTGATACATGGATGGAGTTGCCACGCGGGTACGGCGATTTCACGGCGGATGACTAACTGCCTGGAATTTCCACTGATATCAGGTCATGGGCATTCACAGCCGTCGTGCAGCCACCTGCTGCTGTTCCTAGTTCAACGCTTGTTGCACTGTTTCGACAATGCGCCTTAGGTAAGTGAATTCGTGGTTCTCCTCGACCGTCTTTCCATCGAGCGCGTAATGGCACTCATCACCGAACAGCTCCGTCAGCAGATGGCTGTGATGCCAGCACTCGTTTGAACTCTCGATGTTGCGTAGAACATCAATTTCGTCCCAAAGCTCGCGCGCTTTACCTTTGCTCAGATCGCCCAGTTCCCAGTCGTGGCGGCTGGTCTGTTGTCGGCGGCGCTGGACGATGCACCTCTTAGCAAAGGCATGCAGCGCATTGCCGCTGAATACCGTCGAACTGATACCGCCATCCAGGCAGTTCAGGACATAGTCCCATCCGCAGTCGGCGACGAACTCCGCGACGGTGCGCGGGCCCATGCCGCCCCAGCAAGCATTCCAGCTCTTGTCCCAGCAGTTGATCGTGACCTTGCCTTGGGCGGGTCTCGTAGTTCGGGTTGGATTCGGTCGGGATAGCCCGGCGGCCGAAGTCTTCAAGAAATACGCTGATTGGGTCGAGCCGCGGTGCGCCGGTGATCACCAGCTTCGTGACCGTCGAGCGCTCAACCTTGAGTTCGGCCGGTTTGTTTTCTGTGGGCATGGGAGTCCTATGCCGGGGCATGCGCGGGCGGTGGAGAGTTTGATCGGTTCAGCTACAGTAGAGCGATTAGCTACTGGAGGTGGGTATGGAGTGCTTTATTTGCGGGACTCGATCGACCGAACTCGATCCGTCGGGTAATTACTGGCAAATTGTTTGTCTAGGGTGTAGCGAATACAAAATCACCAGAACCGCTATTCAAGAAATGGAAAACCATTGATTGATATTCGACGTTGAAAGGGCACATGAGTGGCTGAATTCATTTTTCGGGAGTGGGCATATACCTGTGATTGATAGAGGTAACGCGGTCCGTCTCGCAAAACATTAGGCAGCCTTTGCCCGGTGTTCAGCGCCTCGCCACGGATCATTCTCCCGGGCGAGCGCTGCCATTGGCGGCGGGCAAACTGATCTAGCTCACGTTGAGGGGGCGAGTTCATATATAACGTCAGATGCCAGCTTCGTGATGGCCTTGCACAAGTGATTTGACGCCCAACGCTCCGACCATGCTAAGGATGCAATGGAAGGGCACTCCAAGTAGACGAGAAAGCCCTAAGGAGTTTGAAAGACTGTCAAAGCATGGCACTCAGCAACCATCCGGCTA
The DNA here is from genome assembly GCF_900103875.1 of Pseudomonas arsenicoxydans. NCBI lineage: Bacteria > Pseudomonadati > Pseudomonadota > Gammaproteobacteria > Pseudomonadales > Pseudomonadaceae > Pseudomonas > Pseudomonas arsenicoxydans. The sequence continues at coordinate 3,515,550 of NZ_LT629705.1, forward strand.
CACCGCCACCGATCACGACCAACCATGGCGGTTGCTTCCAAAACGTCAGAGCGACTAGGCACACCAACGCCAAACCGAAGTCCTGTGGCTTAAGGATCGCACTCGTCCATACAGGCTGATAAAGCGCTGCCAGAAGCAAACCAACCACCGCCGCATTGATCCCAAGCAATGCAGCTTGGATATGTACGCTGCGCCGCAGTTGCTCCCAAAACGGTAACGTACCAACGATCAATAGAAACGACGGCAGAAAAATGGCTAGCAAACAAATGAACCCGCCGACCCAGCCAGAGGGTTCGGCGCTCATCGAAGCACCTAGAAATGCAGAGAACGTCAAAAGCGGCCCAGGAACAGCCTGCGTTGCACCATACCCGGCAAGAAAGGTTTCATTGCTGACCCAGCCTGAAGGCACTACTTCTGCCTGCAACAATGGCAACACCACATGACCGCCACCAAATACTAGAGACCCGGCGCGATAAAATGCATCTACCATGGAGAGCGTCTGATTGAGTAGCATCTGGCTCATTATCGGTAAACCGACCAGCAAAGTGAAGAACAGTGATAACCAGAACAAACCTGCTCGGTAACCGAGCTTTATGGGCAGTGGATCATGTTCGGCGGCGCAAGCTGGTTTGAATAAAAGCAAGCCGGCAAAAGCAGCTACAACAATTGAGCCGATCTGCCCCCATGCAGATGGAACCAACAGCACCACACACGTCGTAATCGCCATGATCGTGATACGCAACGCATCTGGGCATAGATTCCGTGCCATTCCCCATACGGCTTGAGCGACCACCGCAACGGCCACGACTTTCAGGCCGTGCAGTACGCCAGGCGCGATGATATCGCCATAGTTGGAAATACCTAACGCAAACAGAATCAGAAGGATCGCCGAGGGCAACGTGAAACCCGCCCAGGCGGCCAGCGCCCCATAGTAGCCCGAACGAGAGAGTCCCAGCGCCATACCAACCTGACTACTCGCGGGGCCTGGCAAGAACTGGCAAAGTGCGACCAAATCAGCATAACTACGCTCAGTGAGCCATTGCCGGCGCGTGACGAACTCATCGTGGAAATACCCCAAGTGTGCGATGGGGCCGCCAAATGAGGTCAGTCCCAAGCGCAAAAAGATGAGGAATATAAAAAACGGTCGACGGTCATCCTTGCTGTTTATGTTCATGCACATGCGTTCCGCATTTAATTAGCCATTTATGACGATGAGGAAAAGAAGACTGCAAACGGATCTGCGTCTATGAAAGCGGAGGGCGGAAAAAGGTCGTGAACCTTCATGTCATGGTTTTCTCTCGCGATTTGCGCCGCGTAGACTAGGGCTCGGTTAGAGATACACCTCGAATCTGGGCGCCATCGTAGCGCTCGATTGCGGTGTCAAAACTCATTAAGCCAATTCATACGAACTCGTTGTACCTTGAAAGTCCTACAGTTACTGCTATAGGATGAAAAAAGGAGATGGCATTCCTCCTTTAACCGCCATTGTGCTGATGATGCCTACGTGAACCCTGGACAGGGTGCGTAGGTGTGTCTCCCTGTCCTCCAATTTAGGACAGGATCGTGACTCAAAATCTCATATCAGCTCTCTCTCTTAGTGCGCGGTTATCCGCAGACCTACCTGAAAACTCGGTAATCAAGGGTCTTATGCGTGTCTTCATAGACCGCCTAAGGGTCAGCTGAAGTCAGCAGCCTGGGTAACAGCCGGCTGCGATAGTGGCGGTTTTTTCGATCAGTGATCCGCTTCTCCCTTGATGGCCAAAACGCTGCAGGGCATCTGATACAGAACATGCTCCGTGGTACTGCCAATCAGCTTATCCACCCCTTTGTGATGGGTATTTCCCATTACGAAGACATCCGCTCGAGTATGAGTGGCAAAGTCGGCCATCGCTTTGGTTGGCGGCCCCGCAATGAAGTGTTGTCGCTCAGGTGGCACGCCGTGGCGTCCAGCCAAGGCAATGAAGCACTTTTCAAGTGACCGGCGCACGTCGTTGCTGAAGCCTGGCATCGTCACGGCGCCAGCACCTGCATCAGAGAAATGTGTGTGGGTCAGTTCATAGGCATACAGCATGTGCAATTCAGCATCACATTGCGTCGCCAATTCGTTCGCCGCCTGAATGACGCTGTCGTTGATTCCGCTGATCTGACCCTCTGGATGCGATGGATCAACCGCCGCCACAATCACCCGAGGAAGCGGACACCTGACTTCGCTGACCAGATGTATGGGGGTCGGACATTCGCGCAACAACTGCCAATCCAAAGGCGTGACGAATATGCGTTTGAGCGCTGATTCATGATGTACGTCCTTGATGATCAGGTCCGGCTGCATTTCAGCCACATGCCCAAGGATCTCTTGCAGCGGGTCACGGGTCAATGCAACTTCGGTGGTCACATTGATGCCCTTCCTGCGCATGAGTTCGGCCTCATCCGTCAACCACTGCAGGTTTTCCCGCCGGCAACTCTCACGAAGTTGTTCACTGTTGCTCATTAACCGCATAAGGTCGAAGTCTTCGATGAACACCGCGATATGCAGCGCTGCGCCTGTAGCGTCGGCCAGTGCGATTGCCCGCTCCATCGCCGGCGAGTGACGCATGGTGGGACCTGCGATTAGAAAGAGTCGTTGACACTGTCTCATGTGACACCTCCAAACGTTCTGGGTTATCCGCTAGCGCCCCCAGCTCTCTCGCTTGTCCCACCATTGGCGATCTATTATCGCCTCAACTAACTGGATCGACACTATCAATATACGCCTGCATCACCGGCTTACCAGTTGCCAAGCCTGTCGAAGGGGGTAGCAGACCTTTTCATCACGATCGAACAGGGAACGGGGTTGCTGGAACCGCGCGCCATGCCCCCCCACCTTGACCATGAAGCAGAACCAATGCGATTGCCGGTAGTTAAGCACCTGAATCAATACTTCGTAAAAAACGAACTATTCGCAACGAATAAACGATTTTTGTTGATGTGACAGGCTCGTTAGCATGTCTCCTCAGCCTGTTGCTGCTTCATACGGATACAGTAAATGACCGCCATCAGCGTCGGCCAATCCTGGATGTGGGCCGCCTTCATCGTGTTCGTCCTTGCCATGCTGGCGCTCGATCTGTTCGTCTTCGGCGGACGCAAGGCGCATCGTGTTTCGGTGCGCGAAGCGCTGGCCTGGGTCATCGCCTGGACCAGTTTGGCGTTGGTCTTCGCCATCCTGCTCTGGTGGTATCTGCGCAGCATGTTCGGCGCCGAAGTGGCCCAGCGTACAACGCTCGAATTCCTGACGGGCTACCTGATCGAGCAGTCGCTGTCGATCGACAACATGTTCGTTTTCGTGATGATCTTCGGTTACTTCGCCGTGCCGCCAGAGTTGCAGCGCCGCGTCCTGCTCTATGGCGTGCTCGGCGCCATCGTCATGCGCGCCGGTATGATTTTCGCCGGTGTCTGGCTGGTGCAGGAGTTTGCCTGGCTACTCTATGTCTTTGGTGCTTTCCTCGTCATCACCGGCATCAAGATGCTGATCTTCGCCAACCAGCAGCCAGACCTCGAAAAGAACCCTTTGCTGCGCTGGATGCGTAGGCATCTTCGCATCACCGACGGCTTTCACGGCGAGCGCTTCTTCGTGCGCCAGAACGGCCTGCTCTGGGCGACGCCGATGTTCCTGGTGCTTGTACTGATCGAGGCCAGCGACCTGGTGTTCGCGGTCGATAGCATCCCGGCTATCTTCGCCGTCACCACCGACCCCTTCATCGTGTTCACCTCCAACATCTTCGCCATCATGGGCCTGCGCGCACTGTATTTTCTGCTTGCCGACATGGCCAACCGCTTTCACTTGCTCAAATATGGCCTGGCCATCGTACTGTTGTTCATCGGCGGCAAGATGCTGGTCGCGCCGTGGTGGCACATGCCGATCCAATGGTCGCTGACCACCGTCGGCGGCATCATATTGATTTCGGTACTGTTGAGCCTGACTTTGACGAAGGGCAAAACACGGGTTACGGGAGAGCAGTGATGAATCAGAGATGTTGGCGCTGATGGAGTGACCCAGGCTTCCGGAAATCAATGACCCACCCGAATACTCGGTAATCGATGGTCTTATGTGTGTCTTCACAGACCGCCTAAGGGTCAACTGAATTCAGCAGCTTGGGTCAAAACCGCACCAGCACCAATACATAGGCGTTTGCCATACTTTTTCGAACAGTTCCGCAATGGTGAAGCTTACGAATGTGTACATGCAGTCTGTCACCTTTGCTCATCGCGAATGAAAGGTCACAACATCGGTTGTCGCGGATGTTAAATTCCGCGGAGCGGGTGTAACCGCCTTATAAGGGAGCCCGCTCTGACACATCGTACGTTGGAAAAGACAACATCGACGTGTTTGGCGCGTGCTCGTAATTTGAGGACAGCACGGCACTGAGTCGATCGCCTAACAGGTTCCAGGCGTTTTTCTTCTCTTCGGCATAGTCGTGATGCAGGTAGTGGCGTCTCACCCGAGAACCCGCCAGCACATGGTTTTGGCAGCGATCGATCACGTCCAGGCTGACCCCCAACGCCTGCATCATGGTTGCGCCGGTGCGGCGTAGGTCATGCGGCGTCCAGTCACCGTTCTGGCCCTCGGCAAGCACCAGCGTGTCATCATGACGCCGTCTGGAGAGAGCCTTGCGGTTTTTGAAGCGGGCCTGGCGATCGCCGACCTGTTTGCTCACCACTTTCACGTCCACATGCCCGTCATTCAGTTTGTTCGGAAAGCACCATTGCGAGTCTCCCGTCAGGTTTTTGAGTTCCTGAAAGAAATGCAAGGTGAAGGGGGAGAGGCAAACATGGTGGTCTTGTTTTTTGCCCCGGGCGCCTTTGACGTTTTCGCTGGGGAGGAACCAGGTCTGCTCGTCCAGATCGACATTCTTCCATTCGGCCTGCAGCAACTCGCCAATGCGGCATAGTGTGCCTAGGCTAATCCAGAGCGCGAGTTGCGTTTCTTTCTTTAGCGGTCGAATACCGTCGTATTTTTGGCCCGCGGGGAGGGCGTCGTAATCGGTGGTCATTTGCTGGAAGCGGTTGTGCAGTTCCAACAGCTCCGTCGGGGAAAGGATGCGGCTTCTTTCTGCCTCGTAGTCGGCCGGGATCAAGGGAGAGATGTCGACCAGTTCCGTCGGGTCCCCCTCGATCAATAAGGCTCGCCAAGGTTGACGCTTTCTAGCCCAGCTAAACATCTGGGAAAGGTCGGCGAAGAAGCTGATGGCTTGCCGGTGAGCGCCGCGGTTGACCACGGTGCGGATCAGCGCCGAACATCATGTTCGGAGACGCTGCTCACTGCGGTCTTACCGAGTACCGGAAAAAGGTCCTTGTTAAAACGGCGCTGCAACTCGGCATTGCCATCTTTACGCGCGACGCATCCAACAGCCAGGCCTTGGCCAGATCCTGGACGGTCAGCGTTTGCACCTTCGTCGTTTTTACTTGTTCGGCCTTCACGTTAGCATCGGCGTATGCTTGTGCCTTGGCGGTTTTCTTTTGCTCGTTGGGATTGATTTGCTGATCGATGAGCGTCCTGGCGTGGTTACGCGCCTTGCGAATGTCCGTCAGGGATTTGCGCGGCCAGGTTCCGCAGGCGTACTCTTTATTCTGGTCGCCCCAGCGATAGCGATAGAAAAAACTGACCGACACACCGTCCTTGCGGACTGAGATTCGACCGGCCAGATTGCCATCCTCTCGGAGGATTCGGCCAGCATCGTTGGGAGTCAGCGACTCGAGTTCTTTGATGGTGATTTTGGCCATGAAATGGACTCCCCCTACTTTTACCCCCACAAAAACGTCGGCTCTTGATGGACGTTACTGGTCTCTCGTAGAGCAGAACGCCGCTGGAGCTCAAGTAAATACTAGCTTAGAAAAATCCAGAGTAAAATTTTGGAAGCTTTCAAGAAGTATGCAAAAGGAGATGTGATGCTAGGGGTCGAGTGTTCGAATCACTCCGTCCCGACCATATAATTCAAGGGGTTGCGAGATTTTATCTCGCAACCCCTTTTTATTTTTGGTCGTTTTTACCCCTACAAAACGGCTGGCTTTCGGTGGAATCCTCACCTCTTGGGGAGGAGATGGGCGCAAGATTTAGGTGTGCCAATGCCCCCCCCAGGAAGTTTGGTGATGGAGGGCAGAGATGGACCTAGTTGGCGGCTCATCAGGCAGTCGGAGGGAATCTGGTGGTGGAAGCCAGTCGCAACGCCGCCATGTTGGCCAACGTGCTCGACGGACTGGAGCAAGCCAATTCTGCGTTGCGGCTCGTGGTCATCTATTAGGGCTTCAAAATTTACGGCTCCCACCTTGGGGCAAGGTTCGCACGCCTGCACGGGAGAGCGATGCGGGGCATACGCCACCGAACCTGTACGTCGCTCAGGAAGCCCAACTGAGAAAGCGTGCCGAGCATAGCCGTTGGGATTATGTGGCGTGGCATCCTGATCTCATGGTCGGGGATATCTACGGCAACCCGATGAATATTACGATGGTCATCAGTGTCTTCGCCGAGCTGTCCCATGCGCTAAGTATCCCGATGCGATTCCCCGGCACCGATTAGGCCTACGGCCAGCTACTGCAATTCACGGGCGCCGGTTTGCAGGCATGAGCCAGGGTTTGGGCTGCGCTCAGCGAGTCCGTGGCGAGGCTTTCAACGTGGCCAGCGGCGACATTTTCCTTTGGGAGCGTATGTGGCAAGACACCGCCAAATATTTAGGGATGGAAACAGCGTCGCCGGTTCCGTTGACGCTTGCACTCCACATGCACGAAAAGGGCGAATTGTGGCGAGAGATGCTTGCGAAAGCGAAGGAAATGCACCGCATACAAGCCCAGGACTCCCATCGCCAGCTCGCGGGGTGGCAGGACGTCGCGCTCGTAGGTGTCGAGGAATCCGGCGAACGTTTCTGAGGCGTTGTTCATTACGGCACCGACCAAGTCGGCACCGCGCATGAACTCAAGGTTCAGCTGCTTCGCGGCATCAATTGCCTTGAGGCGGTCGGCGCCGAACGGAAACCACTTCCCATCGGTAGGCCGCCGGTAGCGATAGGTCGAGCGCTGCGCGTCGTAGTACAGGTTCTGCGGAAGTCCCTTGTTCGCAGGGTTGCGCGGCCGTGGCACCATCATGCAGCTCCTTTCAATACCATTGCGACCAGGTCGTTGCCGTTCGAGCGACTGAAAGCGGCCCAATCAACGTACCAGAGTTTGCCGATCTGCTCGCCGGGTACCATTCCGTTCCGTTCCGGATGTGGTTGCGGATTGCCTGTGGGCATTGCGGGGGGGCGCCTTCGCCCCAGCGCCGGCGCTGAAACTCGCTGATCTTGATCAGTTCTTTTTTCATAGGATGCTCCATACCGCGCGTGGCGGCAGAAGGTGGTGATGGGAATCATGAGGGGTGTGAGGGAGGTTGAAAGGCTGAGCTATGGTTTATTCGTTCGCCTCGCCAGTTGCGTACACGCTTTCTCCCATGAAGTGCCTGGCGGGGTGGACCCCCATAGCTGCGGTCTCTTTTAGCAGTGCATGTACTCGTTTTCGTCACGCACTACATCAACTTTTCTTCAGGTATTGCTTCCTCCTTGCCGCAATAGTGGCTGGAAGTTGTACAGAGAATTTGAATTCGTACAGTTGTTGAGACCAGCTGTCCGATACTGTTTCGGCACTGTTGCACTTCGTTCGAATGGGTCTAGTTTTGAACTCTGTTGACCCTCAAAAGGAACGGGCAGGAGGGATTTATGAGGCATCGAGGCAATGTTTTTTGGGATTGGGCAGACCCTGAGCTCCACACCAGAACACACGATGAAACTCTCAATGATGGGACTTACATTGATGTGCAAGTCCGGCTTTCGAGTGCCGGAACGACTCAGATGTTTATCGGGATTTATACTCCCGATGGCATGGCGCTGCATGAAGAGGCTGATGACTCACACCCAAGAGAATCAATGACAAGAGTTCTGGCTTGGGCTGTCGGTCGAGCTCGTCAATTGGCTACCTCCGGAGGAGCGAGTTCTCTCCGAGCGGCTTCTTCCTAATAGCCACTGGCTTTGAAGTGGGAGGGCGGCCGGGGCATGCCTGGGCGGTGAAGTTTTTTGGTCTACGATATTTTATCTGTAGAGAGTATTGCGTATGGCCGAGGATCGAATTACTGCGCTTGAGACTGCACTGAGATACGTCATTGGGACGGCGAGACTTCAGGGCATGGATGTTAATGAGTTATGTCGGATGACGATCGAGGTCATTAATGGAGACGAATCATTGAAGTGGAGCAGGGCTGGGTTGCTGAAAGAAGCGATCAATGAAATTGAAAATGCCCAAGAGAACTTCCCTTCATTCCGCAGAAATCAGCGAAATAGGTGAGGGTGATCATGGCGTCACCTCACGCCGTGCCCACCTGCAGACCGGGCCGTCGTCAGTGTCGTGGATCGCTAGGCAGAACCAGCCTTCACCATCTGGGCGATCAGGCTCCCAGTAGCTGTAATCGGGATCGCCGGATTCGAAGTAGCGATTGGCAATGGCCTCGTCGGTATACTCAAGGCTCATCATCGCCACTTCCAAACCCTGTTCGGCGACCCAGGCTTTGCACTTGTCACCGTCACCCTCGTCGAAGTCGGGCATATCTAGATGCTGAAATGAACCCATTTCGTCGCGCACGACCGGCGCTGGTTGAATAAGGCCAACCCGGTCAAGGCGCTCTATCTCTGCCAGCAGAAGAGCGCCAGCCTTCACAAGATCTCGGCGGCGATCCGAGCTGGGTTTGAACGTATTTTGCTTCCATGGCCATGATGTACTCATGCTGCGCGGGCGGCTGGCAAGATTTGCATATGTGGCTGCCGCCTCGGCAAGCTCACCTTTCACGTACAGATCATCCTGGAACAGCGAATAGCTTTCGGCTGATACTTGGCGCCGGCGCTCAGCGATAACATCTCGGGCCGCGCGATTGAGGCGGGCTGTATTTTCTTCAGACATGACTACGTCCTTGCCGCTATAGCGGCTGACTTTAAAGGAGGAGGGAATGGCTCTAGCCTCGATTGAGGTTATGGCAGTAATGACGAGATTGAATTTTCAGATCAGTGCCGAACCCAGGAGAGGGTCATGTCGTACAGATCGGACTCATGTCACGGTGATGGCTGCGGTGGAGGAAAGTGTAGACAGCCAATTACCATAGTAACCAATCGTCAGCTGGCGTCCAAAAGCAAATGCGGTGATGTCACAATGATATCGCAGCAACCCTTAAACCATATGTGACGTCATGCCTTCGATTGATGATTTTCGTTTCACTGCACATCACCGCCTTCTTGATATTGACGAAGCTACAACCCACCTGATGATGCTCGTTGTGTCCCGCGAAGTTTCGGGCAGTCGCTGGGAAGAAGCAGTGTCCCTCCATAAAAGTGCATCTGAGGCGTGGGCTGCGCTTCTATCCCCCACTGGAATTGATCCGATGCCGATTCTTGACAGTCGTCCAGTTGAATGTTCCCTGCACCTCTCTGATTAGCTTGCTATCAGCCCGGTCAGATCATGGTTCACAACCTGCGGCGGGTTGTCGTGGCCGGGACAGCCGTTGCCGGTGAAATCGAAGCCCTCACAGGGCGGACCAAACGGCAGCGCTTCTTTTCCCAGGGCCAGCGCTTCGAGAAGATGATCCTTCGCCTCGTCGGCAGTGCACTCCCGACCACCCTCCATTCGGAACATGCCTTTGAGCTGGCGCTTGCTGAAGTCACGCAGCGCACCGCGCACGCTCAGATGGATATGAAAGGTGCGGCCATTTGGCCCAAACGGATCGGCCGGTTTATTCTCTGTGGGCATGATTGTGTGCCTCGGTGGGTAAAGGAAAAGTTGGCTAAGCTCATGGCGGTGAAATCTCAGGGGTACAGCCATGACGAGAAAACTGATCTGCCAGAAGTGCAATCAAGACACGTCTGTAGAGCTTTGCTTTGCTTTGACGATGACATCGACAGCCAGGTCTTCAATTGCGAGCACTGTGGTGGGAGGCATGTTGAGGTAGAGACCGGCAAACTGCCGGGCCTCCCTGCCTTGAGCAGGTTCCGACTAGATGAAGATGAGTGATCGCGCTTTCGCCAGGCATGATGTTTTTGTGGGTATGGGACGTCCGGTATCACTACCTTCGTGCCGAAATCCCTCACATCTGGCAGCAAAGCCGAAGGCCGATTTGGTAAGCAGGACTGTTGGCGCTGATGCGATTTTGAACCAGGCTGCCGGAATTCATCGGCCCACCCGAATACTCAAAAAGTGGTGGTATTGCGGGATATATCAAAGGCAGCAACTGGGGCAGTTAATATCAGCAACGGGGCTTAAAATCGCATCAGCGCCGACAACAATGAGGAAAAGCTGCGCCTTAGGACTACCTTTGAGACCCGGGAAGAGGGTGAGAATGAGTGCCAGCGGCTCAACGTGGAGCGGCTTGAAGGCATTCTGCTGGAGCGGGAGTCCATGCCCTGTTCTATAGGTTTCTGAGATGCATGGTTGTGGGAATGCCCGACAAGCTTTCCCTTGTTCCAAGGCTGATGTCTGTTTTTTAGCAATAATGTTCATGGCTCGTCCTCCACGTTGAGAGAAGACAAGGGTGGATCAGTCACAATGAGCGGAGGTCGCTAGCCGACCCATAGCTACCGGTCAGCATCGGCAGAATTCCGCCAGTTCTGGTCGTTCGCCAGCCCCGCCGAGCAATTATTCGAACGGCTGGTCCGCTCTGAAACTGCCCGATAGAGGCAATGACGCTTCGCTAACCTTTGCTGGGGCGAAAGTATTTCGGAAGTAATGCGGCGGCGACCCTCAAGTGTCTGTCGCCATTACACCTGTCTGCCGTTACGCGCAGTGATCGCAACAGTGGTTGGCGAATCAGCAAGTGGAACGAAGTGTCGTGTCGCGCCATCCAGCGCATCGATGCATCCCGCCTCGATGTCGTAGACCCAGCCGTGCAGATTCATCCGCCCCTGCTCGAGCGCGAGGGCCACCGATGGATGCGTACGCAGATTCGCCAGTTGCGCGATCACGTTTTCGCGCACGAGGCCATCGAGCTTCGCGCGGGGTGTGTCGAACTCATGCGCCGCGTTAATCGCTTTCGCGGCGTCCGAGTGACGTAGCCAGTTAGCGACCGCCGGAAGATGATCCAGACACGTGCAGCGTGAAATCGCGCCCATTGCTCCGCAGTCCGAGTGGCCGCAGATCACGATGTCCTGTACGCCGAGCACTGCGACCGCATATTCGACGGTGGCCGAGACGCCGCCGGGTTCGGGACCATACGACGGCACAATGTTGCCCGCGTTGCGAATCACAAACAGCTCGCCCGGTTCGCGCTGTGTTAGGAGTTCGGGCACAACACGACTGTCCGAGCAGGTGACGAATAACGCCTTCGGATTTTGTGTAGTCGCGAGCTGCCTGAAAAGCTCGACGCGTTGCGGATAAACCTCGCGCTGAAAGCGCAGAAAGCCATCAATAATGTCACGCATGGAGTCCTCCAAACCAGAATGCCGGGTGCTGGCACGAGCACTCGATATGCCATCGCGCCACTTCGGTCGTCATTATCGCAGACGTCGCGCGCGTTGACTTTACCCGATCAGCGATGGACTTCGAGCCGCGACCAGCGCGGCGGATGACGGAAGCCCCCACTGGCAGCCGCTATTTATCTTTTGCTGGCCTGAAAGGCGAGTGCGGGTCGAGAGCTGCACACCGCGACAGGCGGAAATCGGACACTCTAGAGGACTTTATCTAACTGAATCTAGCAGGGCATGGTTGGAATAATCTGATGCTCTGTCTGCCAGGCCCTGAAACGCATGCCGAACTGCTCGGAATGGTAGCTGCGATTGAAGAAAAACTGATCACTGGACAGAATAGCTCGTGTTGAGCAGTCACTCGGGTTTGGTCTGTGCTCAAGCGAGTGAGCGACTTGAGGCAAGGGCACAAAGGGCAGTAGAAATAAAAAAGCCCGTTAAGGGGAGACGGGCTGTAAAAAGTCATGAGGATCAAATGAAAGTTTATACTATCACTTGCATCTTGCCAGGGCGTTAGAAGAAAAGACGCCGGTCAGGGCTCCGCGAATGGATTTTCACCCCGTCTTGGCCCGCACAATCCTCCCCGCTTTCACTTCTGCCGCATAAGCCCTGAGCTTGTCTGCATCACTGTATAGCATCGACATCAGATTGAGGACGGCGGTGATATCCACTCCATCAATGCGTTCAGCCAGCTTGCTCAGTTCACCAGAGACAAGCTCCAAATTATCAGCTATGTCCTTAAGGTCACGCTTCAGTCCCACCTCAGGGTTTCTTGGCCCCATGATTACCTCGTAAAAATACCTACCGCGCCACTTATTCGGGTTTGGCGCGCACAATCGTTCCAGCCTTCACTTCTGCCGCATAGCCGCGGAGCTTATCCTGCTCGGCTTTCAACATCTTACAAATTTTCATAAAAAAGGCAGATTGGCTTTCATTGGACTTACTAGCCGTATCTGTCAGTTCAATCACCGACCAACCGAGGATTGCGGCAGAGTCCTCAAGGCCATAAAACAGCTCCTGCTGGGCGGTTCTGGGTCCGTCGAGCCCTTTTATTAGATCAGCCATCTACTCCACCGCCCTTATCATCGCGACACTTTTGACCTTGTCCGCGTAACGCCTACGCCTTAGGGATAATTTCTTGAGCACTTGTGCTAAGAAAACTTAATTCTCATGTTTTAGTCTTGAACATCAGGTGACGAGTATTCTACGGATATTGCTTCGGAACTGGCACCGGGCTTTAAGGGGCCTGCGAACACACCTTCCGAGCCTGGTCGATAAGGGTATTTGAGTCCGCGTAGGCGGGCACTATCGCCACAAGCGACGGTGTCCAGATTGTGTGCTGTGCGGACGGTTACGTTCATTCATAGATCTTGCCGCAGTACAGAAAAACCGCAAACTGTTGCCAGGAATTAGATGGCTGAAGCCCTTGGCAACAATCCGCCCGTAACTAAATTCTCCCGTGATCATTTCCAGTGCCAGGAGATCCCAGAGGCCCATTAGGTTGTCGTCCACATCACCGGTCAGTGAGAATGAAGAGCGGGCGTCAACGGCTGAGAGCTGAGAAATCAAGCTCGTGAGAAGAGCCGCGTTTTCCTGAATGACCATTGCTGATGCCTGCGCAGGCTATATAAAGCACAGAGCCAGAGTCGGCCCCTTCGTTCAGTTATACGCTTATTTGGGGAGATGCATGAGCGTGAAGGGGACAGAAATGAAAAGCCCGGCGCTGGGCCGGGCTGCAATGAGACTGATCGAGGTTGTCAGCTAGATCTCTTGAATCAATCTCGTGACTCGGTATAGCGCGATACAGCCGGCGCTAGTTCGGACTGCAATGCCGACTAAGTACCCTTGAACTATTTTTGGGGCGGGATGAGGCTCTACTGGCTGCGCGATAATCAATGGGAGCACATCAAGATCTACTGCCGGGAAAAACCAGCGACCGAGGTGTCACTGCCCGCGATAGCCGCCCATTTGTTGAAACCGTATTGTGGGTGGCCCGAACCGACTCCCCTTGGTGTGATATGCCCGATAGCTATGGTCACTATCCGCTATGACCAATGGTCACGCAAAGGCGTTTGGCTGACTCTGATGGCCTCGCTCGCCAGGGAGGCAGACCTGGAACACCTAATGTTGGATGACAGCATTGTCCGCGTTCATCAGCATGGTGTCGCAACAAAGCACTACAGACTGCCGAAGCTATGGGTAAGTCCCGAGGTGGCTTGAGCACCAAGGTTCACGCAACCGTGGATGCCCTCTGTAATCCGCTGCGCCTGCTGTTAACGCCGGGGGCAAGCTTCGGAGTTTAAGCAAGCCGCAGCCCTGATTGACGGTTTTACCTGCGAAGCCGTTTTGGCAGACAAAGGCTATGACTCCGCCGCTTCGTCGATGTGATCCAATGTATGGGAGCTGAGGCTGACCCCATCCAAAAGGAATCGTCTGTACGCTCGCACACTGGATCGGCATCTCTATAAGGCGCGCAACCTGGTGGAGCGAATCTTCCTGAAGCTGAAGCAGTTCCGCCGGATAGCGATCCGATATGAGCGACTGGCCAAGAACTATCTGGCGATATTGAGCCTCGCGTCAGCCGTCATCTGGCTGGCCTGATTGAGAGCGCTCTGTAGCATCTGCCTAACCAGGTCGGTGGCCGAGGCGATTGATCCGAGTTCTGTAGTCTGATCTGTGGCCATCCATGCAACCCGTTTCGTCCTACTGCTCTAGCATCAAACTGCGCCAAACGATCACTGGCGGTTCAACAGATACAACTTCCGGTTGCAACTCTTCCTGTTTCTGCAACTCTGGCGGAGTCACCACGGATGATGGCTGCTGATGCGGAAAAAGTTGCGCGGCCTCTGCGGTCGACTCATCGATAGGCAGCGTAGTCATTTGATCGTCACAACGACCTTGCCCTTGGCTCGTCCCTGCTCGACGTACGTCAATGCTTCTCCCGTTGATTCAAAGGTGAAGGAGCGGTCAACCACAGGTTTGATGATTCCGGCCTCAATGAGCGCGGTGATTTGTTGCAGTTGGGCGCCATTGGCCCGCATGAACACGAACGTGTAGCTGACGTCCTGCTTGCGTGCCTTGCACCGAATACCGAGGCTCAGCAGGCGCATGACTTGCTTCAATGGCCAGGACAACCCTTGCTCCTGCGCGAACTGCGCAGAGGGTGGCCCTGAGATGGAAATGAGTTGGCCACCGGACTTGAGGACCTTGAGTGACGTCACCAGTACGTCCGCGCCGAGGCTGTTCAACACCACGTCGTAGTCGTGCAAGACACTTTCGAAGTTCTGCTGTGTGTAGTCGATCACCAGATCGGCCCCCAGCGCCTTCACCCATTCGACATTCGCGGTGCTGGTGGTGGTCGCGACAAAGGCGCCGAGGTGTTTGGCAAGTTGGATGGCGAGAGTGCCGACACCGCCGGAGCCGGCATGGATCAGCACTTTCTGGCCCTTTTTCAGTTGGGCGGTTTCGACCAGCACTTGCCAGGCGGTCAGTGCGACCAAGGGGATGGACGCAGCTTGTGTCATGTTGGTATTGGCAGGTTTCAGGGCGATCGCGTTTTCGTTCACGGCGATCAATTGGGCGAACGTCCCGATCCGCGCTTCGGGCGGGCGAGCGTAAACTTCGTCTCCCTGTTTGAACCGCTTCACTTGCGAGCCAACCTCAACCACTACGCCCGCCAGGTCATTGCCCAGTACTAGCGGAAATGAATAGGGCATAATCAGTTTGAATTCGCCTTTGCGGATCTTCGAGTCCAGCAGGTTGACGCTGCTGGCGTGCACCTCAATCAAGACGTCGTGGGCACCCACCGCGGGGGTGGGCGTTTCGCCAATGCGCCCGGTGTTCTTGCCATAGCGATCAATTAAAAATGCCTTCATCGTTGTGCGGCTCTTGTCGGTTGGAATGAGGGGGGGCGGAGCGTTTGCGGCGTTAATGTGCTGTGTTGTCAGGCATCAAGGAATGCCAGTGCCTTGGTCACAAAGTCAACGTAGTGCTGGAAAATGCCGCCGTGCCCGGCATCCTCATAAATGACCAGTTGCGCGTTGGGGATGCGGTTGGCCAGCGCAATCGAGTTAACGCTGGGCACCATGATGTCGTTGTCGCCGTTGACGATCAGCGTCGGCGTCCGCAAGCGCCCGAGGTTTTGGGGTGCCTGTTTGCCCCACGCGGTGATGGCTTTCAACTGCCGTAGGAAAGCACTGGGCGACGGGCCTTTGTCCCGATTTTTTTTGCGCTCTTTCAAGCGTTGCAAAAACAGCGATGCGGTTCGACGGCCATTGGGCGTCGAAGTAAAGAATAGGTAGAACTTGGGATCACGCAAGGTCAGCAAGCCTTTGAGCATCAATGGCCACGTCACCGAGCCGACCTTGTCGATACCGGTCCCGCCGGCCGGCCCGGTGCCGGCGAGAATCAAGCGGCGCACCAATTCGGGCGCCTTCAGGGCGATGTCTTGAGCGACGAAACCGCCGAGTGAAAAACCGAGCACATCGACGTTCTCGAAACCCAGCGCGCGTATCAATTGAATGGCATCATCTGCCATTTCGCCGACCGTCAGTGGAGCGGTTCCACCAGAGCCGCCGATGCCGCGATAGTCGGTGGCAATGACGCGTCGTGTTTGTGCCAGGCCATCGATGATCCGGGGGTCGAAGTTGTCCAGCACCGCGCCCCAATGATTGAACAGTACGAGGGGCACGCCGGTCTTGGGGCCGATGTCGCGATAGGCGAAGGGAATGCCGTTGACCCGGATCGACTGATTCGTTGCGTTGACGAACGACGTCTGCGAGCCCGCGGGGTTATTTGTTTTCGTGGGGGTCATGTCTACTCCGAACAAAGGCCCGTAGTTGATGCAGTGCCTTGGGCGCCTGCATCGAAACCTGCACGGGTGTTCGCTACAAAATGATCACTGTTGGGTCTGGTAGCGCCGGGCAACCGCAGACTGGCGGATTTGCTGCAGCAGGCCCTGACGTGCGGTCTGCAGGCCATCCCAGCGTTCAGCTTCATGCAGCGGCGGGATAGTCACCGGCTCACGCCGATCAAAACCGACCAGTGCGGCATCCACCAAATCGCTCACTTCCATGATTTCGTTCAAGGTGTTGATGTCGACGCCGGAGCGATCCCAGATCTCCGTGCGGGTGGCGGCCGGCAGCACGGCCTGCACGTAAACGCCCAGGGGCGAAAGTTCCAGGCTCAGGCCTTGGGAAAGGAACAGCACAAACGCCTTGGTCGCACCGTAGACCGACATGCCGAACTCCGGCGCCAGACCCACCACCGAACCGATGTTGATGATCGCACCGTCGCCTGCTTTGGCCAGGCGTGGAGCGATGGCGCTGGCGAGCCGCACCAGCGCCGTGGTGTTGAGGGCGACCAGTTGCGCAACGCTGTCGGTGCTTTGGTCGATGAAGTTGCCGGACAGAGCGGCGCCGGCGTTATTGACGAGAATGCCGATACGGGCGTCGTCGCGCAGGCGTACTTCAACGGTTGTCAGATCGCCGAGGTGGGTTAGATCCGCCGGAATCACATCGACGGCGACGCCGTGTTCGCTGCGCAATCGGGCTGCAAGTGCGTCAAGGCGTGCCTGGTCGCGGGCGACCACGACCAGATCGTGGCCGCGTTGCGCGAAGCGCTCGGCGTAGACGGCGCCGATGCCAGTGGAGGCGCCAGTGATGAGAACGGTAGGGCGAGTGCTCATGGGGTCATCTCTCTTTCAGGATGTGTGAAAACAGAAAGCGCGGTCACTGATTGCTCAGCTTGCGGTGGCGCTCGATTCAGCCAACGTCGGGTAGTCGATGTAGCCTGCCGAGCCGCCGCCATAGAGGGTGGCGGGATTGAAGGCGGACAACGGCGCGCCGCTCTTGAGGCGCTCCACCAGATCCGGGTTGCCAATGAACGGGCGACCGAACGCAATCAGATCGGCCTGGTCTTCGGCGAGCCGCGAAATCGCCAGGTCCAGGTCATAGCCGTTGTTGGCGATGTAGGTATGTTTGAAGCGCTGGCGCAGGGCGCCGAAATCGAATGGCGCCACGTCACGCGGGCCGCCGGTCGCGCCTTCGACCACGTGCAGATAAACGACGCCGAGGGCGTTGAGTTGATCGACGACGTAATCGAATTGCGCCTGCGGATCACTGCTGGAAACGCCATTGGCCGGCGACACCGGCGACAAGCGCACACCGGTGCGATCCGCGCCGATTTCATTGACGACGGCGGCCGTTACTTCAAGCAACAGACGAGCACGATTTTCAATCGAGCCGCCGTAAGCATCGGTACGCAAGTTGGCGCTGTCCTTGAGGAATTGATCCAGCAAATAGCCGTTCGCGCCGTGAATCTCCACGCCATCGAACCCGGCGGCGGCGGCGTTTGCCGCGGCCTGGCGGAAATCGGAGACGATCCCCGGTAGTTCGCTGATATCCAGTGCGCGCGGCTCGGAGACATCTTCAAAGCGGTTGTTGACGAACACTTTGGTGGCGGCGCGCAACGCAGAAGGGGCCACGGGAGCGGCGCCGCTTTCTTGCAGATCAACGTGCGACACACGGCCGACATGCCAAAGTTGCAGGAAGATTTTTCCGCCCTTGGTGTGGACGGCATCGGTCACTTTGCGCCAGCCATCTATCTGCGCCTGCGTGTAGATTCCGGGGGTGTCCTGATAGCCCTGGCCCTGTTGGGAAATCTGCGTGGCTTCGCTGATCAGCAAGCCTGCGCTTGCGCGTTGGCTGTAATAGGTGGCCGCGAACTCGCTTGGCACAAAGCCTTCGCCTGCCCGGTTGCGTGTCAGTGGCGCGAGGACGACACGGTTCGACAGCGTGAGAGCGCCAAGCGTGTAAGGGGTGAACAGATTCTGGTCGGTCATTTGGTCATTCTTCCGTGCCCGTTGATGGAGATCGGTTGTGCGTGCAATTATGATGGCGATCATAATCTAAACTGTCAACAATTTTGATTATGACCAACATCTATGTATCATTCGCGCATGATTTCCCAGTGGACATGAGGTATTGCACGTGAGAGTGACCAAAGCCCAGGCGCAGGCCAATCGGGAGCACATCGTTGAGACGGCCTCTGAGCTGTTCCGTGAGCGCGGCTTCGACGGCGTCGGTGTGTCGGATCTCATGGCCGCTGCCGGTTTCACTCACGGAGGTTTCTACAAGCATTTCGGTTCGAAGGCCGACCTGATGGCCGAAGCCTCGGCCAGCGGCCTTTCCAAATCGTTGGAAGGTGCTGAATCGCTCGATATTCCGGGCTTCATTGACGTCTATGTGACGAGGGAACATCGGGACGGACGTGGCAGCGGTTGCACCATGGCCGCGTTGTGTGGCGACGCGGCGCGTCAATCGGATGATTTGAAAGCGACGTTTGCCGAAGGGATCGAGCACACCCTGCAAACACTAGGGGACAAATATCCGACAAGGCCGGATGCCGCTTCAGGTGAGGGGAGAAAGAAAATGATCGACCTGTTGTCTCGTGCTGTCGGTGCGATTATTTTGTCGCGTGCCTGCCCGGATGATTCCGCGCTGGCTGACGAGATCCTTGAGGTGTGCCACGCTGAAATGTTTGCTTCGTTGCCGAATGATGATGTGGAAGCGGTTTAGAAGGGCGGCTTATTCAACGCGTAGTGTTCGGTTGAAGTTCGATTTTATGCTCGGACCAGAACGTCAATTTGGGGTCGAAAGCTGCGGCTCACGAATGACGGCTTTTTTGGCTGTGGATTCAACCGGTCGAGTTGCAGCAGCAATTTTCAGTCAGTCACCCTGGGATTGTTTGGAGACTTGTGCCCGCGGAGGCATTAAGCGGCGCGCGGCATGTGCGCCAACAGACGGCGTCACTCCGGCGCCATCAGCACCGCGAGTGTCATTTTGATGAACTTTTCGTTTTTGCTGATTGTGTCTAGCGCACCGCGAACATTCTCGGCGACTTCAGCAGAACCTCGATGCTCGACCCAAAGTGTTAGCTCCATGATGGCAGCTTCGAGGGCGAGTTGGTTTTGATTGATCTTGAAAAGCAGGGAAGGGAGCAGGTCTGAATTGGTCATTGGTTGTTCTCCGTGTGAGGACAGCGTAGCAGTAGGAAAATTTGAGATGACCAATTGTCTAAACGCTACGATTAAACCAGTTCATACGAACTCGTTGTACCTTGAAAGTCTTACAGTTGCTGCTATAGGATGAGAACAGGAGATGGCATTCCTCCTTTAACCGCCTTTGTGCTGATGATGCCTACGTGAACCCTCGACAGGGTGCGTAGGTGTGTCTCCCTGTCCTCCAATTTAGGACAGGATCGTGACTCAAAACCTCATATCAGCTCCCTCTCTTAGTGCGCGTGTTGGCTCCGACGCCGAATTGACCTACTTGCCGAGATGTCACTGACCCATTCTGACTCCTCACAAACCATTGCCTGTTCTACATTGGTGTCTATTTGAGGTGGGGGCAGTCTTACATCGGCACTTGGTTCAATTTGGCGTCGGCGCCTACAGGTGGTAGGGATCCAGTCGCGGTGTACGCTGGAAATGACATCATTGGCTCGGTTGGTTGATGTTCGTAGGTCGAGGACAAGACAGCACTGAGTCGATCACCCAGCAGATTCCAGGCGTGTTTCTTCTCTTCGGCATAGTCGTGATGCAAGTAATGGCGCCTGACCCGAGAGCCAGCCAGCACATGATTTTGGCAGCGGTCGATAACGTCCAGGCTGACCCCTAAGGCCTGCATCATGGTCGCGCCCGTGCGGCGCAGGTCATGCGGCGTCCAGTCGCCGTTTTGGCCGTCGGCCAGGACCAGGGTGTCGTCATGACGCCGTCTGGAGAGAGCCTTACGGTTTTTGAACCGGGCTTGACGATCACCGACCTGTTTACTCACTACCTTTACGTCCACATGCCCATCATCCTGCTTGTTAGGAAAGCACCACTGAGTATCGCCCGTGAGGGTCTTGAGTTCCTGAAAGAAATGCAGCGCGAAGGGGGAGAGGAAGACATGGTGGTCCTGCTTCTTGCCCCGGGTGCCTTTGACGTTTTCACTGGGGAGGAACCAGGTCTGCCGGTCGAGATCGACATTCTTCCATTCGGCTTGGAGCAACTCACCAATCCGGCACAGCGTGCCCAGGCTGATCCAGAGCGCGAGCTGCGTTTCCTTCTTTAGCGGTCGAATTCCGTCGTATTTTTGGCCCGCAGGGAGGGCGTCGTAATCGGCGGTCATTTGTTGGAAGAGGTTGTGCAGTTCCAACAGCTCCGCCGGGGAAAGGATGCGGCTTCTTTCGGCTTCGTAGTCGGCAGGGATCAATGGGGAGATGTCGACCAGTTCCGTCGGATCGCCCTCGACCAATAAGGCTCGCCAAGGTTGGCGCTTTCTGGCCCAGCTGAACATCTGGGTGAGGTCGGCAAAGAAACTGATGGCTTGGCGGTGAGCGCCGCGGTTGACCACGGCCCGGATCAGCGCCCGAACATCGTGTTCGGACACACTGTTCACTGCTGTCCTGCCCAGTGCCGGGAATAGGTCCTTGTTAAAGCGTCGTTGCAACTCGGCATTGCCGTCTTTGCGCGCCACGCCATCCAACAGCCACGCCTTGGCCAAATCTTGGACGGTCAGCGTTTGAACCTTCGTCGTTTTTACCTGTTCAGCCTCTAAGTTAGCCGCGGCGTATGCCTGTGCCTTGGCGGTTTTCTTGTGTTCGTTGGGATTGATTTGCTCATCAATGAGTGCTCGGGCCTGGTTACGGGCTTTACGGATGTCCGTCAGGGATTTGCGCGGCCAGGTTCCGCAGGCGTACTCTTTGTTCTGGTCGCCCCAGCGATAGCGATAGAAAAAGCTGACCGAGACGCCGCCCTTACGCAGGGAAATTCGACCCGCGAGATTGCCATCCTCCCGGAGGATTCGACCGGCATCATTGGCGGTCAGCGACTCAAGTTCTTTGATGGTAATTTTGGCCATGAAATGGACTCCCCCTACTTTTACCCCCACAAAAACGTCGGCTCTGGATGGACGTTACTGGACTCTCGTAGAGCAGAACACCGCTGGAGCTCAAGTAAATACTAGCTTAGAAAAATCCAGAGTAAACTTTTGGGATCTTTCAAGAAGTATGAAAAAGGAGATGGGGTGCTAGGGGTCGAGTGTTCGAATCACTCCGTCCCGACCATATAATTCAAAAGGGTCGCGAGATTTTATCTCGCGACCCTTTTTTATTAGTAAGTGTTTTACCCCACAAAAAGACTGGCTCTGGGTTCTATTCGGCATCGGTGTCAATAATCAACGCGAACTGGTGTGAGTTCACGCCGCTTTTGGCCCTTTTTCGCGCTGCCTTTGGCACCAATCCTGTCTGATATTTCTCTTCCTTTCTCCGCTTTTTCGCATGTCAGATAGCCCTTGCCAAACGCCCTGTTTCCGGGCGATTAGGGCGTTTTTCCTCACCCGCTCCGCGGCGCTAAACCCTGGAAGCTCAGTTCCGATTCTTCGTTCTTAAAGGTCACCATCCCAAATCAGCGAAACCGGCTGTACGTCACGCGGGCCGTGCCTTTGAAGACAAACGGAAGCACCTTTAGGCCGGACTTCCGATTGTGCGCTAGGGAAACGGAACAGAGCGCGGGGAGGGCGCATCTATTCGAATTGATTGCTGACGGGCTGTGGGCCTTCTGAAGACCCGTTGATTACAAGGCCCAGGGGCCGATTTGGAATCAAACCATCGCGTCCGAGAGCCTGACGGATACCTCCAAATTCGACGTTTTTGGGCCCAAACCGCAGTGCCAAACAGACCGCAAATTCACCCGACTTCTTGCTGTTTTGGTGACAAACCATTTTGCAGGTAGTTGGCACCGATTGAGTGCCGCTGAACCCTCGAAAGATCCGTCGGCCGCGGCTTCTAGCGGTCAGCTCGGAATCTCTTGCAAGGTCCTGGTCGGTGCCAAATCCGCTGCTAACTCACAACTGGGGTGGCGATGCCTTGACCGCCGTCGTTACGATGGATTTTTCCTGGCGTTTGCTGAGATCAAAATATTGATCTCAGCAATCAGGTCATCGACCGCCGAGAGCATGAATTCGATCGTTGTTTCATCAACGAATCTTCCATCCCGGCATTTTTTTGACCATTGGTGTCTATTTAACTGCATACACCTTGCGCACATACCCTGTGCTTTTCCAGGCGCACGGTACACCCTGCGCGACGAACACGCTGTCACCGGCGTTGACTGTAACGCTTGATCCGTCAGATCCCTGTAGGGTCACGCTGCCTTCGATCAAGTACATCAGTTCATTGAGCTTGTGCGCTCGGCCGTGTCGCTCGTAAGGCGTCGAGTCCCAGACCCCGACGCGCAGATTGGTTGCCGCATCCTCGAAGGCATTACGTGAACGGCATTGCGGCGTCGGGCCGATCAATATTTGCGGTTCTGGTGGGGAGGAAGGGGACAGCATCGCCAGCGGATCCAGCATGGTCAGGCCGGGCGTCGGAGTTACGGTGGTCATACTACAAAACGCCCATTGCGTTCCGATGTTCGCCTCGATCTGTAGCGCGGTCCCGCGACCGATCACTGCGCTTGCGCCGACACCCAATTGCAGTGTCTGCTCCTCGGTTTTTAGCACGACGTGACCGGCATGGATCACGATCACTTCTGTGTGTGGGAAGTCGTCGATATCAAGCACATCATCGATTGCCACAATGCCGGCAGACACGCCGTCGGTCCCGGACCAGGCGACCTGACGACAGTCAATCAATGGATCGGCAGCACTCAATGGCAGCGATTTGAAAGGTGTGACAACGCGACTGCCGTCGGCTCGAGCTAACAGTAAAACGGTAGGTTGGGGCATGCGGGTGACGCTCCATGCAAATAAAAGTGTTGGGTGGTAAGTGGTCTGTCACGACAAGCGATCAGGCGATGGCTTGGGTGACCAGGGCAAACTGGCGCACGCCGTTGCTGGCTTGCGGCGGTGTGCCACGGGCCATTTGCGCCACGGTATCGACCTGTTTTAAGCCGGCGGTTTCCAGCCAGTCGCTCAAGCCACAATCCGCCGGAATGTCGATACGCACGAAGGTGTCCGGCACTTGGGCCAGTAACACGCTGATCAGATGTTGAGCTTGTTCAAGGTTCTCGCAGACCACCGGGCCAATAACGCGACCCCGGCCGTAGGGACGCAACATGGCGAAGGCACGCAGTTGGCCATCGCGCTCAATGCCCACCGAATGCTCGACGACCTCGAGCAGGTCGGTGATCACGGTACTGCGCTCCAGCCCGGTACCGGCGTTAGCCAGTTCCAGCACGCGCGCCTTATCGGCGTCATGCAGTGGGCGACATTTTTCACCATCGGCCAATGGGGTAATTGCCGGGACTTGCGCCTGACCTTGGTGCTGCAGAATCCGACCGAACTCGACGAAGCCCTGGCTCACGTAAAGCGGGGCTCCGGCCAAGGTTGCGTTCAAAACCGGGATGCGTGGCTGGCACGCATCAAGCGCCCGTTCCATCAATTGGCGTCCGATCCCCTTGCCTTGATAGGCGTCGCTCACGATCACCAACCCGATGGTGGAGAAATCACCCTGGGGGCATGCGAATGCGGTGCCGATCAGGCGCTCGCCATCGAGCGCCACAAAGCCGTCGCTGATCCGCAGCAGCATGGCCCAGTCATCCAGCCGATGGGGCCACTTCAATTGCACGGACAACGCGTGGGCTGCCGGGAGATCCTCAACCGTCATAGGGCGATAACCATAAGTGGATTGTTGCGAGGCGGACATGGCGAGTCTCCGTTAAATAGTGTTCACGAGCGGCCGGATTTCCAGCGCGATGGTGCCTGTATCCCATCTGCATGAAGGGCTGACAAGAGGGCGTTGTACATTCGGCAGATTCCGCGAGGCAGAGGCCGCAAGACCACATTTACTACTTAATCGCATGGCAAGGTCGGCAGCAAATGCCTGGGCTTTTTTTCTACTATGGAAACAGAGTAAATGACTCGCCGGCCCATATCTGGAGCGCTCCATGGATAGTTTTGATCCTCGTCTAATCGCTGTGCGTAGCGCTCATTTTATTGGCGGCCAATACCGCGATGCTCAGCCTGTACTGGAGGTGGTGCGGACGGTCAGGTGTATGCCGGATTGCCGAAGCCAACCTTGGTGGATGAGGCCGTCAACGATGCCTGGCAGGCGTTCAACTGCAGTGATTGGTCCCTCCGTCCACCTCGGGAGCGGGCGCGGGTAATGCGTCGTTGGGCCGATCTGATCGAAGCGGATGCCGAGACTCTCGCACCGCTTGAAGCGGGTTCGACCCGACCACATAAAGACGTGTTGGCCTGACATTCGAAGCCAATTTGCGTTTCAAAAGCGTGCAGATCGACATCCTCCAATAACATCATGATTCCGCAGGTAGCTGGGCAGCCGGAGAGAGCTGGCAGGCTCCAAACCACAGCAAACGGGCGCTTCCTCAGGGGGGCGCCCGTTTTCGTTCAGACCGGCGCAGTTTCTGCGGTTAATGACGGCACGCGCGGGTCGTACAGGGTTATAGAGGTCCATAAAAGCGCACAAATACGGGCTTTGCCCAAGGTAGGAGCGCGCCGCAAAGTCTGCTGGGGGGGGAGGCTAAAACGGTGGTTTGTATCGAGTAGAGGTCGCTTTTAACGCCATCTGCTGAATTCACGGTGTTGTAATGACGGTGTGCTGCAGCGTTGCATCACAGCTTCTCGAATGAAGCGAATGCTAGTCACGCCATGACCTAAACGAACTTCAGGACCGCACTCAATGAGCTTTCTTCGCCCCAAATTCATTACGTTCGACTGCTACGGTACACTGACCAATTTTCACATGGGCACGATGACTCGCGAGATTTTCGCTGATCGTGTTCCTGCGGCGCAGATGGACCAATTCGTCAAGGATTTCTCGGCCTATCGCCTGGATCAGGTCATGGGTGACTGGATGCCTTATGACGAAATCCTCAAGACCGCCCTGGCCCGGACCTGCAAGCGTTGGGGTATCGAATACCGCGACGAAGGCCAGCTGTATTACGACGCCGTACCCACCTGGGGCCCGCACCCTGACGTGCCGGCAGGTCTGTCGAAAATCGCCGACAAAATTCCCCTGGTCATTTTCTCCAACGCCAGCAACAGCCAGATAATGTCCAACGTCGACAAGCTCGGCGCGCCGTTCCATAAGGTCTTCACCGCCGAACAGGCACAGGCTTACAAGCCACGTCTGGCCGCCTTTGAGTACATGCTCGACAACCTCAACTGCGGCCCGGAAGACATCTTGCATGTGTCCTCCAGCTTCCGTTATGACCTGATGCCGGCCCATGACATGAAGATCAAAAACAAGGCGTTTGTCGCCCGTGGTCATGAAGTTCCTGCCAATGCCTTCTACAGCTACCAGCAAATCCCCGACATCGGCGGGCTGGCGGCGTTGGTCGGTCTTTGAGTTGTAACGTAATGGCACTTTTCCTGGCATAGGCGGATTAGACATGGGCAGTGAATCCTACTGGCTCGACACCGCACCGGCGTTCACCGGTGCCCAGCTCGGCGCGTTGCCCGGGCAGGTCGACGTGGCCATCGTCGGTGGCGGTTTCACCGGCCTGGCGGCGGCTCGGGCGTTGGCCTTGAAAGGCGCCAGTGTCGTAGTGCTGGAGGCCGGGCGGGTGATCGGTGAAGCCTCTGGACGCAACGGCGGCCAGTGCAACACCGGGGTAGCCCAGGACTACGCCGGTCTTAGTGCCAGCCTCGGTGTCGACAAGGCTCGGGCCTATTACAAGGCTTACGAAAGTGCGGTGCAGAGCGTGGTGTCGCTGGTAGATCAGGAGCAAATCGCCTGCGATCTGATCCGTAACGGCAAGCTGAAACTGGCAGCCAAGCCGATGCACTACGAAGGACTGGCACGAACCTGCGAACTGATTCGCCGGGAAGTCGATGCCGATGTCGAGTTGCTAAGCGCCGAACAGACCCGCACTGAAGTGAGTTCGGCGCAGTTCCACGGTGGCTTGCTGCAACGCAACGGTGTGCAGATGCACGTCGGGCGCTTCGGTGTCGGCCTGGCGGAAGCGGCGGCACGACATGGTGCGCTCATTCATCAAGGCACCTCGGTAATGGACTGGAAAGCCCGGGCTGGCGGATATCAGGTCAACACAAGCAAGGGTTCGCTGCACGCCGGGCAGGTGCTGCTGGCCACCGGTGCCTGTCAGCACGGCGGTTTGGGCTGGTATCGGCGGCGGATCGTGCCGGTGGGCAGTTTTGTCATTGCCACCGAAGTGCTGCCCCAGTGGTTGATCGACCAACTGCTGCCAGGCAAACGCGCCTATGTCACCAGCCGCATGATCGGCAACTATTTCCGCTTGACCCCGGACAACCGTCTGCTGTTCGGCGGTCGTGCGCGGTTTGCCATGTCCGACAGCGTCAATGACGCCAAGAGCGGCAAGGTGCTGCAAGCAGCGATGGTGCAGATGTTCCCGCAGTTGGCCAACGTGAAAATCGATTACTGCTGGGGCGGGCTGGTCGACATGACTTCCGACCGTTTGCCTCGGGCCGGTCAGCACGGCGGGGTTTATCACTCCATGGGCTACAGCGGTCACGGGGTGCAGATGTCTGTGCACATGGGCCAGGTCATGGCCGAGGTCATGGACGGCAAGGTCGAGGCCAACCCCTGGCGCGAACTGGACTGGCCGGCGATTCCCGGGCATTTCGGCAAACCGTGGTTCCTGCCGCTGGTGGGCGCTTATTACCGGTTCCAGGATTATTTACATTGAATTTGAAGTTGTGGCTTCACCGTCGTTTGCGTTTCAAGACGCTCCGGACAACCGCGAGCATGAGCCTTCTCATTATCGACAGGTACAGCTGATATGACTGACAACAAAATCGACTCGAAACTGATCTCCGGCCAAGAAAGCCTGAGAGTATTCGAAGGCCTCAATCGCGGCATGTCACGCCGCAGTGCCTTGCAAATGCTGGGGGTCGCCGGGGTGGCTGCCGCAGGCGCCGGTAGCCTGTTCGGCGCCGCCGGCAAACTGTTTGCCGACGAAGCCGCGAGTCCTGGCAAAGGCAAACCGGGCGGGCGGATTCGAGTCGCCGGCATGACCAGTTCCACCGCCGATACGTTAGACCCGGCCAAAGGTTCCTCATCCACAGACTACGCGCGCCATTTCATGTTCTACAACGGCCTGACCCGTTTCGACAGCCATATGGTGCCGCAATTGGAGTTGGCCGAGCGCATCGAAACCAGTGACGCCACGCTCTGGGTGATTACCTTGCGCAAAGAGGTGACCTTCCACAATGGCAAGGCTCTGACAGCCGCTGACGTGGTGTTTTCTCTATTGCGGCACAAGGACCCAATCACGGGTTCCAAGGTCATGCCTCTGGCGGAGCAGTTTGCCGAGATCAAGGCCACGGGCACCAACGAAGTGCAGATCCGTCTGAGCGGCCCGAATGCCGAGCTGCCGTCGATGCTCGCAGTTTCACATTTGTTAATCGTTCCCGAAGGCACCACCGACTTCAACCAGGGAATCGGCACCGGGCCGTTCAAGGCCAAGGAGTTCAAACCGGGTGTGCGTTCGCTTGCTGTGCGCAACACCGACTATTGGAAACCAGGTCTGCCTTACCTGGACGAAATCGAATTTATCGCCATTGGCGATGAACCCTCGCGGATCAATGCGTTGCTGTCGGGCGACGTGCAGATCATCAACGAAGTCAACCCGCGCTCGACGGTGCGTATCAAGGCCAGCGCCAAGCACCGGGTCGTCGATGCGCCGTCGGGCAACTACACTGACTTGATCATCCGTCAGGATCAGTTGCCCGGCAAAAGCCCTGAATTCACCCAGGCCATGAAGTACCTGATTGACCGCGAACAGATCAAATCCGCGGTGTTCCGTGGCTTCGCGGTCGTGGGTAACGACCATCCGATTGCCCCGGGTTCGCGCTACTACAATGCCGATCTGCCGCAGACCGTCTACGACCCGGAAAAAGCCAAATTCCTGCTGAAGAAGGCCGGCATGGAAAACATCAGCATGCCGGTGGCGGCATCGCCGGCCGCCACCGGTTCGGTGGACATCGCAGTGCTGTTGCAACAGTCGGCGAAACAGGCCGGGCTCAAGCTCGACGTCAACCGTTTGCCGAGTGACGGCTACTGGTCCAACCACTGGATGAAGCACCCGTTGAGCTTCGGCAACATCAACCCACGGCCGAACGCCGACGTGATGTTCTCGCAGTTCTTCCAGTCGAAAGCGCCGTGGAACGAATCCGGTTGGCAGAACGATCAGTTCGACCAGTTGCTGATGCTCGCTCGCGGTGAAACCGACGACGCCAAGCGCAGCAAGATGTACGCGGACATGCAAACCCTGGTGCATGACCACTGTGGTATCGGCGTGCCAGTGTTTATCAGCAACATCGACGGTGTCGACCAGCGCGTCAAGGGCTACGGCAGCAACCCGCTGGGCGGCTTCATGGGCTACATGTTCGCTGAGCAGGTCTGGCTGGACGCTTGATGGATGCTCGGTTGGTACGTCAAGGACAGTGCAGGAGGGTAGGCGATGAATAGCAACACACTGTGGTTGATCGGCCGGCGTCTGGGCGCCGCGATCGTGACTTTGTTGATCGTGTCCATGGTCGTGTTTGCGATCACGGCGGTCCTGCCGGGGGACGCGGCGCAACAATCCCTCGGACAGTTCGCCACGCCGGAACAGGTGGCGGCGCTGCGCCTGAAACTGGGGCTCGATCAGCCCGGTGTGCTGCGTTACTTGCACTGGTTGATGAACCTGCTCAGCGGTGACATGGGGGTGTCGGTGTCCAACGCCATGCCGGTCAGCGATTTGATGGCCGGCCGCGTGCCGAACACCCTGATGCTGGCGGCCGCTACGGCGCTGGTGTCGGTGCCGGTGGCATTGATTCTGGGCATCGGCTCGGCGATGGCGCGCGGTGGGCGCATAGACAGCTTCCTGAGCTTTTTCACCCTGGCCATGGTCGCCGTCCCGGAGTTTCTGGTGGCGACCCTGGCGGTGCTGATTTTTGCGGTAAACCTGGGCTGGTTGTCGGCGTTGTCCTATGCCAGCGACATCACCTCACCCTGGCAATTCATGCGTACTTACGCCTTGCCGGTGATGACGCTGTGCTGCGTCATCGTCGCGCAAATGGCCCGGATGACCCGGGCTGCGGTGATCGACCAGCTCGACAGCCCTTACGTGGAAATGGCTCGGCTCAAAGGCGTCGGCCCGATGCGCATCGTGCTGCGCCATGCCTTGCCCAATGCCATAGGGCCAATTGCCAACGCGATCGCCCTGAGCCTGTCGTACCTGCTGGGCGGGGTGGTGATTGTCGAGACGATCTTCAACTATCCCGGCATCGCCAGCCTGATGGTCGATGCCGTGACCAACCGTGACATGGCGCTGGTTCAGGCCTGCACCATGCTGTTTTGTACGGCATACCTGGTGCTGGTGCTACTCGCCGACCTTTGCGCGATTCTGTCTAACCCGAGGCTGAGAAACCAATGAACAATCTCATTGTGAAATCGACGCCTGCGACCCCCGACCTGTCGGCTGGCAAGGGGACTCATGGCCCGGGCTGGCTGGGTCTGATCGGGGCTGCGATGTGCGTTATCTGGTTGCTGGTGGCGATCTTCGGCCCGTGGTTGGCACCACACCCGGTGGGCGAAGTGGTCTCCGATAATGTCTTCGACAGCATCAGCGCCCTTTACCCGTTCGGCACTGATTACCTTGGGCGTGACATGCTTAGTCGCATCCTCGTAGGTGCACGGTTCACCGTTGGCCTGGCGTTGATCGCGGCGGTGTTGGCCAGCGGCCTGGGTACCAGTTGCGCGCTACTGTCTGTGGTTTCGCCCAAATGGCTGGACGAAGTGATCAGTCGCTTGATGGACGCGTTCATTTCGATCCCGAGCAAGATGCTGGCATTGATCATGGTCTCGGCTTTCGGCTCCTCAGTGACCTTGCTGATTTGCACCGCCGTATTGAGTTTCACCCCTGGCGCGTTTCGCATTGCGCGCAGCATGGCGGTGAACATCGAGGCGCTGGAATACGTGCAAGTGGCCCGTACCCGTGGTGAGCGCCGGTTGTACATCGCTTGCGTGGAAATTTTGCCCAACATGCTCAATCCGGTGTTGACCGACCTTGGCCTGCGCTTTGGCTTCATCGTGTTGCTGCTCAGCGGCATGAGTTTCCTCGGCCTCGGCGTGCAGCCTCCAGATGCCGACCTCGGTTCGCTGGTGCGGGAAAATATCGGCGGCCTCAATCAGGGCGCGCCGGCCATCGTGATTCCGGCCCTGGCCATCGGCACCCTGACCATCGGCGTGAATTTGTTTATCGACAGACTGTCGTCCCGACGTAGTCGCCGTACGGGAGGACATTGAAATGAGTGAATTGATTCGAGTCGAAGACCTGCGTGTGGTCGCCTGTGGCGAGCGTGGCGAAACGGAAATCGTCAAAGGCGTGAGCTTCGCCCTGGAAAAAGGTGAAGTGCTGGCGTTGATTGGCGAGTCTGGCTCCGGCAAGACCACTATCGCCCTGGCGCTGCTGGGCTATGCAAGACGTGGCTGCAGGTTGTCCGGCGGCGTGGTGCAGGTCGGCGAGCACAACATGCTCGCACTCAGCGAAAAAGAATTGCAGGGACTGCGCGGAAACCGAGTGTCGTACATCGCGCAAAGCGCGGCGGCAGCGTTCAACCCGGCGAAGAAGTTGATCGATCAAGTGGTGGAGGGCGCGTTGATTCATGGCCTGGGCACTCGGGCGGTGCTTGAAGCCAAAGCCATCCAATTGTTCCGCGACCTGGCGCTGCCTGACCCGGACAACATCGGCCAACGCTACCCGCACCAGGTGTCTGGCGGGCAACTGCAAAGGGTGATGGCGGCCATGGCGTTGATCAGCGATCCGTTGCTGGTGGTGCTCGACGAACCGACCACTGCCCTCGATGTCACCACCCAGATCGATGTGCTGCGAGCCTTCAAACGTGTAGTGCGTGAACGCGGGGCGACGGCGGTCTATGTTTCCCACGACCTGGCGGTGGTGGCGCAGATGGCTGATCAGATCGTCGTGCTCAACGGCGGCCAGATCTTCGAACAGAGCGCCACCGCGCCGTTGCTCAAAGGCCCTGCCCATGAATACACCCGCAGTCTGCTGGCGGCGGCGCGGCCGGATACGACGATTCGCCCGCCCTGCGATATGGCGCAAGACACGCCATTGCTGACCATAAAGGGCCTGACCGCCGGTTACGGCAACAAGGACATGCACGGCATGCCGGCGATCCGCGTGCTGGAAGACATCGACTTGACTGTGCGCCGGGGCCAGGCCATCGGCGTGATCGGTGAGTCGGGGTCCGGCAAATCGACCCTGGCGCGGGTAGTGGCGGGGTTGCTGACACCGGCCCTCGGTGGGCTGACTTTCGATGGTCAGCCACTGGGCGGCAGCCTGTCCGAGCGCACCGACGAACAGTTCCGTCGCATCCAAATGGTCTTTCAAAACGCCGACACCGCGCTCAACCCGATGCACAGTGTTAGCACCATTCTGAGCCGGCCGCTGAAGATGTATTTCGGCCTTAAGGGCGCGGCGTTGCGTGAGCGTATCGGCGAGTTGCTGGACCTGGTGCGCTTGCCCCGAACCCTGGCCGAACGGCGCCCGAATGAACTGTCTGGCGGTCAAAAGCAACGGGTCAACCTGGCCCGGGCACTGGCGGCAAAACCTGATCTGATCCTCTGTGACGAGGTGACCTCGGCGCTGGATACCGTGGTCGGAGCAGCAATTCTTGAACTGCTGCGCGACCTGCGTCAGGAGCTGGGGGTTTCCTATCTGTTCATCAGCCACGACATCTCCACGGTGCGGGCGCTATGCGATGACATTGTGGTGATGTACAGCGGCCACAAAGTCCAGGCCGGCACTCGCCAGTCATTCGCCCAGGCACCCTTCCATCCGTATACAGACCTGTTGATCCATTCGGTGCCGGAACTGCGTCAAGGCTGGTTGGAAACCTGCAGCACAACCTGCGGCACGCTGCCGCCGATTGGCGCCAAGGCCAATGTGCCGGAGTTGTGCACCTTTCTCAGCCGCTGTCCGGTGCGGGTCGATGGCTTGTGCAATAGCACGGCACCGAACCGCCGGACCATTGATGGCGGTAGTGAAATCCTTTGCCACCATGACAGCGCCGAGTTGCTGAAAACCCAGCTGGATTTAATCACCATGACCCAGGGAGCCTATGCATGAAGGGGCGTTTTGTGAGGCTGGCCGAGCAGGGCCGGCCAACCATCAGTTTGAAGGTGGACGGCGCACCCATCGAGGCGTTGCAGGGCGACACCCTGATGGTGGCATTGCTGACCCAGAGCAACGCGTTGCGCCAATCGGAGTTCGATTCCGGCCGGCGCGCGGGTTTCTGTTTGATGGGCGCTTGCCAGGATTGCTGGGTCTGGACCCGCAGTGGCGAGCGTCTGCGTGCTTGCTCCAATGAAGTCCGTGAAGGGCTGGACATCGTCACTACACAACCGGAGGCGACATGGCCACTGCACGGATAGTCATCGTTGGTGCCGGGCCGGCGGGTATTCGCTGTGCCGAGACCTTGTTGGCAGCGGGCTTCAAGCCGATCCTGATCGATGAGAATCGCCGCGATGGTGGACAGATCTATCGTCGACAGCCCGAAGGTTTCACCAGGGATTACGCCACGCTGTACGGCACAGAAGCCGCCAAGGCTCGGGACCTGCACGAAAGTTTTGATCACCTGCGCGAACGGATCGACTACCGCCCGGACACATTGGTGTGGAATCTGACACCGAGGCAGTTGTGCTGCGTCAGCCAGGGTAAACACTCGACGGTGGATTACGATGCGCTGATCCTCTGTACCGGTGCCACCGACCGCCTGATGCCGATTGAAGGTTGGCAATTGGCGGGCACCTACAGCCTCGGCGGGGCGCAGATTGCGCTCAAGTCCCAGGCAGTTTCCATTGGCCGCAGCGTGGTGTTCATGGGCAGCGGACCGTTGCTGTATCTGGTCGCCAGTCAGTACGTCAAGGCGGGTGCGAAAGTGGCGGCGGTGCTCGACACGTCACCGCTGAGCAAACGTATCGGTGCCTTGTCGAAACTGCTGGCGCGTCCAGGATTACTGTTCACCGGGATGAAACTGTTGGCGCAGCTATATCGGGCGAAGATTCCGGTGCACCTCGGCATCAAGCCGCTACAAGTGCTGGGCGATGCGGCCAGTGGTGTCAGTGGTGTGCGGGTGCTGACCGCACGCGGCGAGACGTTGAGTGTGGATTGTGATGCGTTGGCGCTGGGTTATCACTTGCGCCCGGAAACCCAACTGGCCGACCTGGCCGGTTGCCGTATGCGCTTCGATGAAGCGTCCGGCCAATGGTGGCTGGCGGTTGATGAGGAGGGTCGAACGTCGGTCAGCGGTGTGTATGCCGCGGGTGATGGTTCGAAGATTCGAGGTGCGGACGCCGCTGAGCACGCCGGACGCCTGGTGGCCATGGCGTTGCTGGAAGACCTGCACCAACCGGTGAACGCCGGTTTACGCGATGAACAACGCCATGCCTTGGCGGTGATGGACCAGTTCCGCCTCGGTTTGGCCCAGGCGTTTCCCTGGCCAGCCGAACATGCCAAAGCCTTGCCGGACACCGCCATCGTTTGCCGTTGCGAGATGATCAGTGTTGGTGAGCTGCGCCGTACAGTCAGCGAGAAGGGCGCCTGCGAAGTCAATCGGGCCAAGGCATTCAGTCGGGTCGGCATGGGCCGTTGCCAGGGCCGTTATTGCTCCCAGGCCGGGGCGGAAGTGATCGCTGCAGCGGCAGGTGTCAGCGTGCAACAGGTTGGACGCCAACGCAGCCAGGCGCCGGTCAAACCCCTTTCGATGCTCACCGAGGAGGTGTCGCCATGACCGTACACAAAGCCGATGTCGTTATCGTCGGCGGAGGCCTGATGGGCTCGGCGGCAGCGTTTTTCCTGCGCCAGCGCGGGCAATCGGTCATCCTGCTGGAGCGCGACCAGATTGGTCAGTACGCCAGCGGCGTGAACTTCGGCAATGTCCGGCGTCAGGGGCGGTATCTGGGCCAATTGGAATTGGCCAACCGTTCCTGGGCGCTGTGGAAACGCTTGCCGGAATTGATCGACGATGACCTTGAGTTCATCGCTAGCGGCCACATGCGTGTGTGTTATCGCGAAGATGAAATCGCCGAGCTGCAGGCCTATGCCGCAGCGCCTGAGGCGGCGCAACTGGATCTGAGGATTTATCGCGGTGCCGAGTTGCATCGGCGTTTTCCATTCCTCGGGCCGGATGTGAAGGGTGGCTCCTATGCGCCCCACGACGGTCACGCCAATCCGCGTCTGGCAGCCCCGGCGTTTGCCCGGGCGGCACGGCGTCTCGGCGCGCAGATCGAGGAGCAGACTGAAGTGGCCGAGGTGCAAAAGGTCGGTGGCGAGTTCAGCGTCACCACCACTGACGGTCGCCAGTTCAGCGCCGCACAACTCTTGATTACCGCCGGGGCCTGGGGGCAGAAGCTGTCACTGCAATTCGGCGAACCGGTGCCGCTGGACACCCACGGCCCGCAAATGGCCGTGACCGAACCGGTGCCTTACGCCTTGCCAACAGTGATCGGCGTGTACACCAAGATTCCCGAGGAAGTGATTTACTTCCGCCAGATCCCTCGCGGCAACATTGTCATCGGTGGCGGCTATCGCAGTAAACCGGACATGCTCAATCGCCGGGCCTACGTGGAGCCGCGCAGCATCCTCAACCAGATCAATCAAATGCGCCGCCTGCTGCCGGGTGTCGGTAACCTGAACATCATCCGGGTCTGGAGTGGCATCGAAGGCTACCTGCCGGATTCCCTGCCGGTGATGGGCCCGAGTGGCACCGTCGACGGCTTGTTCTACGCGTTCGGTTTCTGCGGTCACGGCTTCCAGCTCGGCCCGGGCGTCGGCGATGTGATGGCCGAACTGATCAGCACCGGCAGCACCAGCACTTCGATTGAGCCGTTCTCCATCCGCCGGTTCGCCCTTTCAGCCGAGCAACGGAGCATGGCCTCATGAAACCCCGCGTACTGGATATCCTCAAACGCTTGATGGCCTTCGACACCGTGTCGTCGGAGTCGAACATGGCCCTGATCGACTACGTGCGCGACCTGCTGCTGACCAAGGGCATCGAGTCGCTGATCGTCAAGGACGAGACCGGTAAAAAAGCCAATCTGTTCGCCAGCACCGGCCCGCGAGAGCTGCCAGGAATTCTGCTGTCCGGGCATACCGACGTGGTGCCGGCGGCGGGGCAGGCGTGGACCTTTCCGGCGTTTCAGGCGACGGTGCTGGACGGCAAAATTTACGGTCGCGGCAGTTGCGACATGAAAGGCTTCATCGCCTTGGCCATCGACGCGATGCTCGACGCCGCCGACCATTCCCTGAGCCGGCCGCTGCAACTGGCGCTGTCCCATGATGAAGAGATCGGTTGTGTCGGCGTGCGACGGTTGCTGGACGTGTTGCACCTGGCACCGGTGCGGCCGTTTCTGTGCATGATCGGTGAACCGACCAACATGCAATTCGTGCTCGGGCACAAGGGCAAGGGCTCCTACCGCACCTACTGTCGAGGCCTGGAAGCGCATTCTTCCCTGGCACCGCGCTCGGTCAATGCTATTCACGTGGCGTGCGATTTCATCACGGCACTGCGCCAAAGTCAGCTCCAACTGCAAGAGCAGGGCGCCCAGGATGCGGACTACGACGTGCCCTACAGCACCGTGCATGTCGGACAAATTGTCGGCGGCAAAGCTCTGAACATCGTGCCGAACCTGTGCACCCTGGATTTCGAAGTGCGCAACTTGCCGGCCGACGATCTGGATCAGTTTCTGGAACAGATGCGAGAGCGTGCAGAGGTGATCGTTCGTGAGGCCAAGCGCCTGTCCAGTGTTGCGGACATCGAGATCGAAACCCTGAACGTCTACCCCGGCCTCGACACCCACCCGAGCGTCGAAGCGGTGCGCTTTCTGAAGAGCTTCGCCGCGCCGGATACCGGTACATCCAAGGTTTCGTTTGGTACCGAAGGCGGGTTGTTCAAGCAACGTCTGGATGTGCCAGTGGTGGTTTGCGGGCCGGGGTCGATTGAACAGGCGCACAAGCCGGACGAGTTTATAGAGATCAGCCAGATGGAGGCTGGGGAACGGTTTCTTGAAGGGTTGCTCGGTTCCCTGAAATTGTAGGACGGTGGTGTTGATAGGTTCTAGGGCAAACAGAGGTCAAGTATGGGAGCGAGCTTGCTCGCGATTGCGGACTATCAGTCAACATCAATGTTGAATGTCGGGCCCTCATCGCGAACAAGCTCGCTCCCACAGGGTTTTGCGTTTGTCTGACAGGCCTTATATCCCCTCGGTAGAGCCTGCCGTCCCACTGCAAATTTCAGCATCCGACACTGCTGTCCCCGCGCTTTCAGCATCCTCATCCGAAGCACCACCCTAGACTGGAACGTGTCTCGGATCAGGACTCGACCATGCTCAAGAATCATTTGAAAGACCCCAGCCTTTTGGCAGAACTCGCGTATGTGGACGGGCAGTGGATCGGCGCCGACAACGACGCGACCCTGGACGTCATCGACCCGGCCAGCGGTCTGTTGCTGGCTCGCGTGCCGGCCATGCAAGGCGCGGAAACCCGTTGTGCCATCGAAGCCGCCGAAAAAGCCTGGCCCGCCTGGCGCGCACGACCGGCAGCAGAACGTGCGGCGCTGTTGGAGCGCTGGTATCAAGCCATGATCGACAACCTCGATGACCTGGCGCTGATCATGACCTGCGAACAGGGTAAACCGCTGAACGAGGCCAAAGGCGAAATCCGCTACGGTGCCGGTTTCGTCAAATGGTTCGCCGAAGAGGCCCGGCGGGTCTACGGCGAAACCATGCCGGCCCCCAGCAGTGACCGCCGACTGCTGACACTCAAGCAACCGGTTGGAGTTTGCGCAGCGATCACCCCGTGGAACTTCCCCAACGCGATGATCACCCGCAAATGCGCACCTGCCTTGGCGGCCGGCTGCCCAATCATCGTCAAACCCTCGGACCTGACGCCGTTATCGGCCCTGGCCCTGGCGGTATTAGCCGAGCGTGTTGGCATTCCGGCCGGGGTGTTCAACGTGTTGACCGGCATGCCCGCCGGGATCGGTGAGGAGCTGACCGGCAACCCGGCGGTACGGAAGATTTCCTTTACTGGCTCGACCGCTGTCGGTCGGCTGCTGATGCGCCAGAGCGCCGAGCACATCAAACGATTGAGCCTGGAGCTGGGCGGCAATGCGCCATTCATTGTGTTCGACGACGCTGACCTTGAGCAGGCTGTGGCCGGGATCATGCTCAGCAAGTTTCGCAACGCAGGCCAGACCTGTGTCTGCGCCAACCGGATTCTGGTGCAGGACGGCATCTACGAGCGCTTCGCTCAACGTCTGGTGGAGGAGGTGGGCAAACTCAAGGTCGGCAATGGTCTGGACGCCGATGTCACCATCGGGCCGCTGATCAACCCGGCTGCCGTGAGCAAGGTCGCCCGACACATCGACGATGCCTTGAGCCAGGGCGCGCGGTTGCTCTGCGGCGGTATTCCTGAGGGCGACAGTCAGTTCGTGCAGCCCACGGTTCTGGGCGATACCCACGCCGGCATGCTGTTGGCCAACGAAGAGACCTTCGGCCCGGTGGCGCCGCTGATGCGCTTTACCGACGAAGCCGAAGCGCTCGTCCTAGCCAATGCAACCCCTTACGGCCTGGGTGCCTACTTCTTCACCCAGGACCTGCGCCGTTCCTGGCGTTTCGGTGAGGCGCTGGAGTTCGGCATGGTCGGGCTCAACACGGGGATCATTTCCATGGAAGTCGCCCCGTTCGGCGGCATCAAGCAGTCAGGCCTGGGCCGTGAAGGCAGCAAGTACGGCCTGGACGAATACCTGGAAGTCAAAGCCTTCCATATCGGTGGGCTGTAACCCGACCCACGATGGCACAGACATTTTGCGAGGCATGATTGATGAGCAAGACATTCAAAATCGCCGCGATTGCCGGCGATGGCATCGGCAAGGAAGTGCTGCCGGAAGGGTTGCGGGTACTGGAGCAGGCCGCGAAGAAATGGCAGCTGGATTTGAGCATCGAAGTGCTCGACTGGGCACACTGCGATTACTACCTGGAACACGGGCAGATGATGCCCGATGACTGGTTTGAACAGCTCAAGGGTTTCGATGCGATCTACTTCGGCGCCGTGGGTTGGCCGGACAAGGTGCCGGACCACATTTCGTTGTGGGGTTCGCTGCTGAAGTTTCGCCGCGACTTCGACCAGTACGTGAACATTCGCCCGGTGCGGCTGTTTCCTGGCGTGCCGTGCCCACTGGCCGGACGCAAACCGGGGGACATCGATTTCGTGGTGATCCGCGAGAACACCGAGGGTGAATATTCCTCGGTCGGCGGCAAAATGTTCGAAGGCACCGACCATGAGTTCGTGCTGCAGGAATCGGTGTTCACCCGCCGTGGAGTCGACCGGATTCTCAAATACGCCTTTGACCTCGCACAGACCCGACCCCGCAAGCGCCTGACGGCGGCGACCAAGTCCAACGGGATCTCGATCAGCATGCCGTATTGGGATGAGCGCACCGCATTGATGGCTGAACAGTACCCGGACATCACCTGGGACAAACAGCACATCGACATTCTGTGCGCGCGTTTCGTGCTGCAACCGGACCGTTTTGATGTGGTGGTGGCGTCGAATCTGTTCGGCGACATTCTTTCCGATCTCGGGCCGGCCTGCGCCGGGACCATCGGTATCGCGCCGTCGGCCAACCTCGATCCCGAGCGGCGCTTTCCGTCGTTGTTCGAGCCGGTGCATGGCTCGGCGCCGGACATATACGGGCAGAACATCGCCAACCCGATTGCGATGATCTGGTCCGGGGCGTTGATGCTGGATTTCCTGGGCAATGGTGATGAGCGTTATCGCGCGGCGCATGACGGCATTCTCAAGGCCATCGAGCGGGTTATCGCCGAGGGCCCGATTACCCCCGACCTGGGAGGGCAGGGCTCGACCCAGGATGTCGGTATGGCAATCGTTGCAGCGCTTTGAACTGAGGTGACAACAGATCGGCTTGGAAGCCCTCTTCATTTCTGGTGCTTCACGCTTTTAGCCCGCCCACACTGCGGGCTTTTTTTATCACGTCCAATATATGAGCCTCGTTTTCGCTCAAAATACTGAGCCGCAGAGTTCCACGGAATTCTGTAAGTGAGTGAAACCAGGAGCTGGCGGGAACTACTGAAATGCAGGCGAGTGAGGTAATAACCTCACAGCCTGACACCCAGATTATTGGTGAGCCGCAATACCGGCAGCGACAAGCGTGTTCTATGCGCGCGAAGGGAGACCTGGAGCTTCGCCAAATCCGATGATTGCTTTGGTTTCCAGGTACTCTTCAAACCCGTAGACACCATACTCACGACCATTACCAGACCGCTTGTAGCCGCCGAACGGAGCCATTGGATTCCACGCGGGGTAATTCAGATGCACTTGTCCGGCTCGGATACGAGAGGCAACGGTACGTGCAAGATCAAGGTCCTGAGCCTGAACATGGGCACCCAGACCATATACCGTATCGTTTGCGATAGTGACCGCCTCATCGACCGTCTCATAGGGAATGATGCACAGCACTGGACCAAAAATTTCTTCTTGGGCGATCCGCATTCCGGAATCCACCTCGGAAAAAACAGTCGGTCGGGTGTAGAAGCCCTTTTCATAGCCCGGTACACGTCCTGGTCCGCCGCAAATGAGTTTTGCGCCCTCATCAAGGCCAGCCTCGATCATTGCTTGCACGCGATTGAACTGGGCTCCGTTGGCAATAGGCCCCAGCACCGTATCTTCCGACTGCGGGTCACCCACGATGATTGCATTGGCGGTTGCTGCAGCCAGAGATTCGACCTCGGCCAGCCTGTCCTTTGGGACGATCATTCTTGTCGGAGCGCTGCAGGACTGTCCGACGTTGCGAAACGCAGACATCACTCCCAGCGGGACCGCTTTGGCGAAGTCGGCATCGGGAAGCAGAAGATTCGGGGACTTGCCTCCCAGCTCTTGTGTGACGCGTTTCACCGTATGGGCGGCCGCCTGTGCAACCAGAGCGCCTGCGCGGTTTGAGCCGGTAATGGAAATCATGTCGATATCGGGATGCGCGGCCATGGCTGCGCCGACCTCGGGACCACTTCCGTTCACCAGATTGAAGACGCCAGGCGGGAGGCCTGCGTCGTGCACCAGTTGTGCAAAAAGAAGGGCGCTCAGAGGCGACAGTTCGCTTGGTTTCAGGACTACTGTGCATCCGGCAGCAATAGCCGGAGCGACTTTCGCGGTGATTTGATAAAGCGGCCAGTTCCAAGGGGTGATGAGGCCGCAGACGCCTATTGGTTCGCGTTGGATCGCGGTGCCGTCTTCAACCGTTTGGAAACGATAGGTGGACAGCAGATCACGTGCGACCCGAACGTGTTCGGCCGCCAGAGGCACTTGCATCGCCCGTGCGAAACCGATGGCGGCGCCCATTTCGAGAGAGAGGGCCTGTGCAAGAGCCTCTTTGCGCTCAAGGATAAGTTCGTAGATCTTTCCAAGGATAAGCGCACGCGACTCTGTCGAGGAAGCAGACCAACCAGGAAACGCTGCACGTGCCGCGGCTACTGCCCGATCAACATCCTCGGCAGATCCACGCGCGACCTGCGCAATGACCTCTTCACTTGCCGGATTGACTACCGGCAAACTTGCCGGGACTGCAGGGGAAGACCAACGGCCGTTGATATAAAACTTGTGAGATGTTTCCGGATCAACGCTGTAGCTATTCGAAGATTGTGTTGTCATCCAACTAGCTCCTTGGAGCGGTAATAGGCACTGCGAACAGCATGGCCGGGGAGGTAGTGAGTCACCAGAGCATCGCCGTCGCGACCAGTACATCCTTATGCCCTGTTACCTCAATAAGCTAACAAAGCGGGCCAAGCAACATATGCCGTTATTCAAGTCGGCAAGGGATAATCTGCTGTATCTGCCTGGCTAACGTTGCATCAATGCAACTGAGCCGTTCACGTTGGTATTGCGTGCGATAAAACCCTTGCTGGTGGTCGTGATCGCTAGCCGATAGCTTGTGTAACCAGAGCAAACTGCTTGATTCCACCGCTTGATTGCGGGGGGACTCCGAGAACCATTCGCGGTGCTCTGTCGACGCATTGCAACCCCAGGCTCTCCAGCCAGTCGGCCAACC
Organism: Pseudomonas arsenicoxydans; assembly: GCF_900103875.1. Lineage (NCBI taxonomy): Bacteria > Pseudomonadati > Pseudomonadota > Gammaproteobacteria > Pseudomonadales > Pseudomonadaceae > Pseudomonas > Pseudomonas arsenicoxydans. The sequence continues at coordinate 3,557,155 of NZ_LT629705.1, forward strand.
CGCAATCGGCCAGAATGTCGAAGCGAACAAAGGCACCAGGTATCAAACGCAGGAGGTGGGTAATCAAGTGTTGGGCCTGTTCCAGGTTTTGCGCGACAACCGGACCAATGATATGGCCACGACCAAAACGACGGAGCAGGGCAGTACCTTGTAGTTTTCCATCCACGTCAATGCCGATCACGTACTCAGCCATCGGGAGCAAATCGTTAAGTACCGTTGTGCGGTCCAGGCCGCTACCAGCATTAGCCAATTCAATCAGCTTCGGGTAATCGGCTGGGCCTAATGCGCGACAATACGAGCCCTTGATCAAAGGGATCAGCGCAGGTGTCTGTGGCACGCCTTGATGCTGCTGGATTCGCGCGAAGTCGACGAATCCCATGCTTTCATAAAGCGCAGCGCCTGACTCGGTGGCATTGAGAATTGGCGTGCGTGGAGCGGTGGCTTCCAGGCACAGGTTCATCAGTCGACGTCCGATCCCCTTTCCTTGGTGCTCGTCACTCACGATCACTAGGCCGATTGAGGAATAAGCGCCTTGATGGCAGGCGAATGCTACGCCGACCAACTGTCCGTTATGTTCCGTGACAAAGCCTTCGGACGTGCGCTGTACCATGGCCCAGTCTTCTTCTCGGTGAGGCCATTTCAGGTGCAAGGAGAGGGCGTGTGCCGCGGGCATGTCCGCCGCGGTTACAGTGCGGTACAGATAGGCAGAATCTGACGTTGCAGGCATAGAGCCTCCTTGAAAATGGCCAACTTGAGCGGGGCGATCAGGGAGTTGCGGTGTGCGGCTCATATAAGTTTGCCTGTGCTGAGGAGGCTTGTAGATAAAGGCATCGCAATCGCGGATGGGTTAGTAAATCGACGGATATCGAATGGACTGATCAAGGTGCTGGTACTGCCCGTGCTGATCAGTTCGGCCATCACGTCACCGACGCCCGGGCCAAGCTGGAAGCCATGGCCGCAGAAGCCGAAGGCGTAGAACAAACCGTCGACGGTGCCGCTGGGGCCGATGACCGGCAGGGAGTCCGGCGTATAGCTCTCGATACCGCTCCAGACCCGGATGATGTTCAGCTTTTCGGCCCCTGGCAGCAGGCGGCGCATTTGCCGCATCTGGTTGAGCAGGCTTTCCGGCTGGAAGTAGGCACGCCGGTTGAGCATGTCCGGTGTGCAGCGGTTGCCGCCGCCGATGATGATGTTGCCGCGGGGGATCTGGCGGAAGTAGATCACCTCTTCCTTGATTTTGGTAAACACGCCAATCACCGTCGGCAAGGCGTAGGGCACCGGCTCTGTCACCGACATTTGCGGACCATTGGGTTCCAGCGGCACCGGTTCGCCGAATTGCTCGGACAGCTTGGCGGCCCAGGCGCCCGCGGTGATCAACAGTTGCTGGGCGACGAACAGCTGACCATCGGTGGTCGTGACGTGGAATTCGTCATTGACCTTCTGCACCTCGACGACCTCGGTGCGCTCTTCGATCCTCGCGCCGAGGCGCCGGGCTGCCCGGGCAAACGCAGGCGCTGCCAGACGCGGGTTGGCGTGACCATCGTGAGGCGCGTAGGAACCGCCCTTGACCTCCGGGCCGAGGAACGGGAAGCGTGCGTGCAAAGCCTTGCCCGTGAGGATCTGCAAGTCCAGTTCACGGGCCTCCGGGGCCGCCGCATAGGCCTCCAGTTCAGCAATTTCATCTTCGCGATAACACACACGCATATGGCCGCTGGCGATGAACTCGAGGTCGTCGTCGATCAGCTCCGGCAGTCGTTTCCATAGCGCCCAGGAGCGGTTGGCCAGTTCCAGCTGCCCGAGGTACCGCCCCTGGCGTCGCACGTTGCCGAAGTTCACGCCACTGGCGTACTGACCGATCTGGTCACGCTCCAGCAGGGTGACTGAGTGCCCACGCTGGCGCAGGAAAAACGCCGACGTCGAGCCCATGATGCCGCCGCCGATAATCAGAACATCGCTTTTTTGCGGTTTCATAATGGTTCCTCGATGATCGTCATCGGTAAGGGTTTGACCGGGGCCTGCCCCCGTTGCCGACCGACCTGTTTCACACTGACGCCGGCCGCCGCGGCAATCACTTCGGCTCCGGCCTGAGAGCAATACCGGCCCTGGCAACCGTCATTGGTAGATTTCCTTTTGTTCACCGCGGGCCAGCGCTTCGATTTCGATCAAGTAACCATGATGCAAGACCGGAACAGGCACCACGGCGCGTGCTGGTCGATGTTCACCCAGGTAACGGGCATAAATCCGATCAAAGGCGGGCCAGTGTTCTATCCCTACGACATAGACCGTGACCTTCAGGAGATCACTCGTGCTCCGGCCCGCTTCTTTGAGGATCGCCACGAGGTTGTCGAGGGCGATTGATGTTTGAACCTCAAACGGTTGGTCGGCACTGTGGTCGCCATTCGCGCGTACCGGCAGTTGCCCAGACACATATAAAACACCCTCGTGCGCTACCGCCTGGGAGTAATGTCCACCCGGAGCTGCTGCGTTAGCCGTTTGGATTAACTCGATCGAACCTGCTTGATTACCAGCCATGTAAGCGACTCCATGTGTGCACGACGCCCTCGGCGTCACAGGCGTGATAGTCCGGGAATTGCGCGCCTGTGGCACATGCATGGTTGGGCAGAATGCGCAGACGGCTGCCGATGGGGAAGCGCGCTACGATGTCGGTGCTCTCGGCCGCTCCAAGAGTGATGATGCCGTGTTCCTGGTTGGCGCCAGTGACCAGCGCGCCCTCGATCCAGTCGCCAGCTTCGGTACACACCTGTCCGTAGCCGAAGTCCTGTCGCTGGCGCTGCGTGCCTCGATCGCGACTCATGGCCATCCAGCCGGCATCGGTGATGATCCAGCCTTTATCTTGCTGGTGGCCGATCACGGTGGTCAGCACGCTCAGTGCCAACTCGTCTGTCTGGCAGACGCCGATGTTGTGCATCACCAGGTCGAAGAACACATAAACGCCTGCGCGTACTTCAGTGACGTCTTCCAGACTCAGTGCCGATAGTGCCGTGGGAGTGGAGCCGATGCTGACCTCCGGGCACACCAGCCCGGCTTCGCGGATTCTTTCGGCGGCGCTGACGCAGAGGAAGCGTTCTTGTTCGGCCAAAATCTGCAGCGCTTCAAGGCTGTCGAGTTCGTAGCTGGATCCTGCGTGGGTCATCACGCCTCGCAATTGCATGCCCCCCTCGGAAAGGACCCGTGCGACGTCTATGAGTGCGTTGTCTTCAACGGTCAGACCTGATCGATGGCCGTCGCAATCTATTTCGATCCAGACCTCGAATCGTTCGTCGTTCTGCTGTCCGAAGGAGGCGATGGCTTGAGCCCCAATGACGCTGTCGGTTAGCACGCTCAGTCTGCAGCCTTTGCGCCTGAGTGTCAGTGCCTGGGCCAATTTGCCAGGCGCTATTGCAACGGCATAAAAAATGTCGCTGATGCCTTCAGCGAAACAATGCTCAGCTTCTTTCAGGGTGGAAACTGTGACACCGCTTGCGCCAGCGGCTATCTGTGCCTTGATCACGGGGAGGCATTTGCTGGTTTTGATGTGCGGGCGCAAACGCACACCCAGGGTGTCCATGCGTTGCTGCATGCGCTGGATATTGCGCTGCATTCGCGAGACATCGACTATCGCGACGGGGGTATCGAGGGAGGCAATAGAGGCTGACATGACAGAACTCGGGTGGCTGGGTACGGGGGCCACTCTACTCAGCTGTCGTTAAGTTATGGTTCAATGGATAGTCATCAATCATTAAGTAAAATTGAATGATCTCCGTCGAAGACCTACGTCTGGCTGTAACGCTGGCGCGCTCCGAGTCTTTAAGCGCTGCTGCCAGAATTCTGAATGTCTCACCTCCGGCGTTGTCCATGCGTCTGCGTAAGCTGGAGACGCTGCTCGGTCTGACCCTGGCTAATCGCGATGCCCGGCGCCTGAGTCTCACCGCCGATGGCGAGCGTTTCTCCCGAGAAAGCGCGCTCTTGCTGGAACAGTTGGAGGCGCTTCCGGAATCCTTCAAGCAGCAGGACGAGCGGCTAGTTGGCACACTCAGGTTAGCGGCGCCGTTCGGCTATGGGCGACAACGCATTGCGCCGCTGCTGGCTCGTTTTGCCAGGTTGCACCCACAGCTGTGCCTGCACCTGGATTTGCGCGAAACGCCATGGCCTGATCGTCACGACAGCGATGCTGTGATTCACATCGGTCACCTCAATGACAGCCTGTGGATCGCCAAGCCTCTCACGCAAAACAACCGATGGTTATGCGCCAGTCCGGCCTATCTAGAGCATCACGGTGTGCCGTCGTCGCCGGACCAACTCACCGAGCATCGTTACATTTGCATTCGTGAAAATGATGAAGATGTCACGCTATGGCATATGCGTAAGGGGGCGGAGCGGAAAACGCTGCGCATCGAACCCATGTTGTTGAGCAACGACGGAAGCGTAGCTCGGCGTTGGGCCGAGCAAGGCTTGGGGTTGGTTTTACGATCGCAATGGGACGTAAGTGACGCTATTGCTAGCGGCGGCCTGGTACGGGTGATGGCGGATTGGCAATTCGACAGCGCTCCGATCAACCTGTTGGTCCCCTCACGCAAACTTCGCAGTCCGCGTGTACAGGCGTTAGTGGCATTTCTGGAAGCTGCGTTGAAAGCATGATCGGGGTGATCGCCGAGGTGCCAATCACGCCAGACGTGGGCGGGAAGGGCTCAACGCAGGAGGTGGGCAGAGCAATTGCCGAGCGACTTTGATCCACGCCGCTGATCCACTGTGGACTTGAGCATGCCTGCTCCCACAGTGGATTTGCGCTGTATTCAGTAACCCAGGGTGCGGTCGATCTCACCCACCATCTGCTCTCCACGTTGATGTCGCCGAATATTCTCCAGCAACACCCTGAACGCACTTTCCGGCTGGGTCATGGCCGCGATGTGCGGGGTCAGCAGAATCTTTGGATGGTGCCAGAATGGATGGTCCGCCGCCGCCGGCTCTTGCTGCAACACGTCGATGACCGCGCCACTGAGTTGCCCGGTGTCCAGGGCCGCCAGCAGATCACTTTCCACCAGATGCCCGCCACGGCCCATGTTGATCAGCGCCGCGCCATGGGGCAGTTGGCGAAACAGTTTGTCATCGAGAATGCCCTGGGTCTGTTCGGTCAGCGGCAGCACGCACAATAAAATGTCGCACTGGCTCAGGAACGCAGGCAGTTGCTCGTTGCCGGCATAGCAATCCACATCAGGAATCTGATGGACACTGCGGGCCCAACCTGACAATGCAAACCCCAGGGGGCGTAACGCCGCCAGAATCTGCTGGGCCTGGGTGCCGAGGCCCATGATCCCGATCCGACGCTTGTTGGCCGGTTGCAGCAAGTGCGCCTGCCAGCAGCGAGCCATTTGTTGCTGGCGATAACGGAGCATGTCCCGATGCAGGCTCAACACAGCGAAACAGGCGTACTCGCACATGCCGCGGGTGATGCCCGGATCCAGCAGGCGCACCAGCGGCAAGCTGACGGGCAAGCGGGCGAAGTCCAGTTGATCGACCCCGGCGGACAGGGCGAACAGCACTTTAAGATTGGGCAGCAACGCCTCAAAATCGTCGGGCGCCTGCCAGGCGGCCAGATACTCGATGTCCGTGGGGTCGCCGATGTCCGGCCAAGCGCGCCATTCGATATCCGGGGCGTGTTCGGCGAACAGCGCTTTCCACTGCTCGCCGCGTACAGGGTCAGCTTTGTAAAGCAGGGCCATGGGCATTTCCTGAAAGGGTGAAGGTGCTCTCCATCCTCGCGCAATGCCAGCGCAGGATATGTCGAAAGCACCGGGTTAAACGGGTTGCGCGAGGTTTTATTGGCGATGCTCCGGCAGATTCGGTGTGCTGAAGGAATCTGCCGTTTGGCAGGGTGAAAACAGTTGATCCGAATTTCTCAGGGGCCAAGTTCGGCGTAGATCGTTTCGCGCAAGGCTTAACCTGAACACCATCGCAACCACCTCCCGGTTGCCGGACTCACGATGGGATATGCCATGAATAGCAAAGTCGACGAAACCCCTCATTTGCTCCGTCAGCGCGATCAATTCGTGCCGCGTGGCCTGATTACCGCTCACCCATTGGTGATCGATCGCGCCCAAGGTGCCGAATTGTGGGATGTGGACGGCAAGCGCTACCTGGACTTCGTCGGCGGTATTGGCGTGCTAAACATCGGCCACAATCACCCAAAAGTGGTCGCGGCCGTGCAGGCACAATTGCAAAAGGTCTCCCACGCCTGTTTCCAGGTGGTTGCCTATAAGCCTTACCTCGATCTGGCCCAACGCCTTTGCGAAATGATAGGCGGTCAGGACCCATATAAAGCAGCGTTCTTCACCTCAGGCGCCGAAGCAGTGGAAAACGCGATCAAGATCGCCCGCGCCCACACCAATCGTTCGGCGGTGATTGCCTTCCGTGGTGGTTTCCACGGCCGGACCTTGCTTGGCACCACGCTGACCGGCATGAGCCAGCCTTATAAACAGAACTTCGGGCCGTTCGCACCAGAGGTGTTCCATACGCCGTATCCGAATGCCTATCGTGGTGTCACCAGCGAGATGGCGCTCAAGTCACTGGATGAATTGCTCGCGACGCAAGTGGCGCCGGAGCGGGTCGCTGCGATCATCATCGAACCGGTACAGGGCGACGGCGGGTTCCTCTCGGCGCCTGTCGAGTTCCTCCAAGGCTTGCGCACGCTGACGGAGAAACACGGCATCGTGCTGATCCTCGACGAGATCCAGACCGGTTTCGGTCGTACCGGCAAATGGTTCGGCTTTCAGCACGCCGGCATTCAGCCGGACCTGGTGACCGTCGCCAAGAGTCTGGCCGGCGGTTTGCCGCTGTCCGGCGTGGTCGGTAAAGCCGAGATCATGGACGCACCGCTGCCCGGTGGCCTGGGCGGCACCTACGGCGGCAACGCATTGTCCTGCGCGGCGGCACTGGCGGTCATCGATGCCTTTGAGGAAGAACAGTTGCTGGTGCGCGGCGAAGCGCTGGGCGAGCGTCTGCGCCAGGGACTGCTGCGCTTGCAAAGCCGTCACCCGCAAGTTGGCGATGTGCGAGGTACTGGCTTCATGCTGGCGATCGAACTGATCAAGAACGATACGGCCCGCACTCCGGATGCCGATCTAAATCAACAGCTGATCGATGAAGCCCGCAAGGGTGGCTTGCTGGTGATCAAGTGCGGCGTTTACCGCAACGTATTGCGCTTCCTCGCGCCGTTGGTGGCTACCCAGGCACAGGTCGATGAAGCCCTGCAGATTCTGGAAGCCGCCTTGGCACGGGTCTTGAACTAAGCTCCTGCCGGCTCCGGGCGCTGCTGCAAGGCATCGCCCGTGAGCGTTTATGGAGCATGGATTGATGGAATGCATCATTGGAGGCTTTGCACACGATGGGGCTGACTGAATATCGAGCACTGCTCATCAATTGCGATGAAGTCCTGGTCGATCGCGACTCGGGAGTCTGGGCAGCATTGCAACCCTTGCTCGACAGCCGGGGCGGACACCCGGACAAGGAACAGGTGCTGGCCGAATACAGCGAGGTGTTGCGCGCACTGTATCCGCGCTTCGGTGAGCTGGGTTTTAGTGGTCTGCTGTGTTTCGCCCATCGCCAGTTGGCTGAATGCTGGGGGCTCAAAGCCAGCTGGGAGGAGGGCATGAGCTTTGCCCGTTCGGTCGCCAATTGGTCGCTGTTCGAGGATGCGCCGGGGGCGATGCTGTACCTGCGCAAGTTCTATCGCCTGCTGGTGCAAGGCGATCGGGATGTTGAAGATCGAGCGCTGCTCTGTGAGCGGCTGGGGATTATGCCCGACGATTTCATTTCACTGGCCAGCGATCCGTTGCAGGATCAGGATTGGTTAAAAGCCAACGGACTTGAAGCCGGAGATATCCTGCAAGTGACGCGGCCTTTTGCCGGTCGGCGGTTGGTCGCCAATGTATGCCTGATCAGTCGTGCCCGTGAAAATAAGCCTTCCCCTTGCGCGGCGGATTACTGCATCAACAGCATGGCAGATCTGGTGGCTCAGCATCAGCTGTCTTTACGGCGCTGATTTTGCTAGAAGATTGTCCTACAAATGGCAGTCACGAGGTACGCAATGGAAGGTTTAGTGAAACTGGACCGGATCGACATCAGCATTTTGGTTGAGCTGCAAAAAGACGGCCGCATGACCAACGTCAGCCTGGCCGATGCTGTGGGATTGTCGGCCAGTCCCTGCCTGCAACGGGTCAAGAGACTGGAGTCGGCGGGGTATATTTCCAGCTACAAGGCGCACCTGAACCTGGCGAAGATCACTGACTCGGTCACGGTCTTCACCGAGATCACCTTGAGCGACCACAAGCGCGAAGACTTCGCCAAGTTCGAGTCCAACATCCGCCAGGTGGATGAAGTGCTTGAATGCCATTTGATCAGCGGTGGCTACGATTACCTGGTGCGCTTCATGACACGCAGCATTCAGCACTACCAGGAAGTCATCGAAAGCCTGCTGGACAAGAACATCGGCATTTCCAAGTACTTCAGTTACATCGTCATCAAATCACCCGTGCTCAAGGACGGCGTGCCACTGCGCAAATTGCTGCGTCACTGACAGACTTCATTCTCGATCCGTTATGAATAACCTATGGGAGTGAGGTTGCTCGCGTTGAGGGCATCACATTCAACATCCCCGTGAATGTTGCACCGCCATCGCGAGCAAACTCGCTCCCACAGTCGTTTTGATTTGCAGCAATGCACTGCGTTGGGGCGTTGAGCCTAGAGACCCCACTTGACGCGCCTCATCCTGGTGAAAACCGCATGAATATCTGTTTCGGAGTGATTCTGCCGGGTTGGGCCATCGGGCTGTGGTTTGGCAAGGACATGCACCGGCCGAGCTAATTTCCCGTCTGGGCAAATTCGACGCTGGCCTTGGCCGTCTTCTGCTGCACCACATTCAATACCCTTCCTGAACACCATCGAATCGCAGATTGAGAATGTCGGTGCGGGCGTTGCGTGGTGATCTGTGCCCGGTCGATTGCGTTCTGCAGCCAGGTCGGTGACTTATCCCGGATAGCTCTCAGGTCCTCAATCGCGTGTCGTTTGCGTTGTTTCTTCTCGGCCTGGTTGATAGTGCTGTATGCCGTGTTATCCGGGCAGAAGCGCTTGGCGCGCTAGTAGGAGATCATGGGCGAACCCTACAGTCTCCTTAGCGTGGAACGCGAGCTGCTTTTCATTGAAACCCATGAAGTGCTTTTCGACGAGTGACGTGTCTAGATCAATGGTTCTGAGACCTTTGGGGTTGTCACCTCAAGCATTGGCGACTACCCTGAAAATGTTTGAATTATTACGAATAATTTCGTAGTGGCCGCTTTCGGGTCACGCTACTTCAGGATGAGGAACGAAAAATGTTTTCACACGAAGGTCCCGCAATAGAGCTGCTGCTGTTCGTTTTCGGCTTGGTAGCTTTACTTTTGGTCGTATGGTTTTTTCATCATCAATACGAGCGAAAGACTGGTAGTGGCGTTAAAAAACAACATAGTCGTAATGAGAGCCGCTCAACATAGGCCCTTGATCTCTTCCAGATAGTCGCAGAGGCAACCGGCCCTGAACGGACACTCGTCAACGTCAGCTCAGGGTCCAGGCTGTGTGAAAACGCCTGCGATTGTCTAATCTTCTGATCGTTTAGATCGTGGCGGGGACGATCATGAAGCGATTCATTGAAGGTGAGGCTCGGACGCAAGTCACCTTGCTGCCGGAGTGTCTGGACGATTACGTAGCCGAAGAAAATCCAGTGCGCGTGGTCGACGTTTTCGTCGATGAACTCGACTTGGGGGCACTTGGGTTTGAAGGTGTTGATCCTGCTGCAACGGGTCGTCCGGCCTACCACCCAGCGGTGTTGCTGAAGATCTATATCTACGGCTACCTCAATCGGATTCAGTCCAGCCGCCGGCTTGAGCGTGAGGCCGAGCGCAACGTCGAGTTGATGTGGCTAACGGGGCGTTTGGCTCCGGACTTCAAAACCATTGCCGACTTTCGCAAAGACAACGGTAAAGCCATTCGCAGCGTATGCCGCCAGTTCGTAGTGCTTTGCCGTAACCTCAATCTCTTCTCTCAATCGATCATCGCCATCGACGGCAGCAAGTTCAAAGCCGTCAATAATCGCGACCGCAACTTCACTCAGGGCAAGGTGAAGGCACGCATGCAGCAGATTGAACAGAGCATTGATCGCTATCTGGCGGCGATGGATTCGGCGGATCGGGCAACGCCCGAAGTGGCCGAGGCCAAAGCAGAGCGGTTGAAAGAAAAGATAGAAACACTGAAAAAGCAGATGCAGAAACTCAAGGAAATCGAGGCGCAGCTCCACGAAAGTCCAGACCAGCAGATTTCCCTCACAGATCCTGATGCACGTTCAATGGCCACGAGCGGCCGAGGCACCGGAACGGTCGGCTACAACGTACAAACAGCGGTCGACGACAAACACCATCTGATCGTTGCCCATGAGGTGACCAACGTTGGTAATGATCGTGGGCAACTGAGCAATATGGCGAGCCAGGCGCGTGAAGAAATTGGAGCTGAATCGCTAACGGTGGTGGCTGATCGAGGCTATTACAAAGGTCTGGAAATCCTTGCTTGCGAGCAAGCCGGCATCACTACCTTCGTACCGAAACCCCTCACATCTGGCAGCAAAGCGGAAGGCAGATTCGGCAAGCAGGATTTCATCTATCTTGCGGCGTCGGACGAGTATCGATGCCCTGCGGGGCAGTTACTAACCAGGAGACATTCGTCGACGGAAGACGGCATGTTATTGCATTGTTATTACTTCTCAGGCTGCCAGTCCTGCGCAATGCAAAAGCAATGTACGACGGGTAAGGAGCGTCGGGTGAAGCGCTGGGAACATGAGGCTGTAGTCGATGCGATGCAGGTTCGGCTAGAACATGATCCAGCGATGATGAGGGTTCGTCGACAGACCGTTGAACATCCTTTTGGAACGCTCAAGTACTGGATGGGAAGTACCCACTTCCTGACCAAAACCCTGCCGAGGGTGAGCACTGAGATGAGCCTTCATGTGCTCGCCTACAACCTCAAACGAATGATGAGCATCTTCGGCATCTTGGGATTGCTTGAAGCGATCAGGGCGTGATCATCCCGCTGGATCGTCGGTAAGTGGCTGTTGGGACCGCTGACGCGGCCCCAACAGCCATATGAGCGCCGATGTTGGTCGCACGGACCAATCTTTACTTCCTACTACCGACTTCGCAGGCAATCCAAGAAAATCTCAGCGTTGAACGTATCAAGTGTGTTTTCACACAGCCTGGGTCGAAAGCTGCTTGCTCCGCTATTGCAGCGGAACATATACATCTGTTTGCCATTGATCCTGCGGTGTCTCGGGATAGGCGCTCAGGTAATTGAAGAACAGTGGATGGTCACGAAGTTCCTCTCCACTGGCAGGAAGCCAATCGCGGTAAATCGGGTAGATCGTTTCGCCGATGTGATCCGGTGACCCTGTGTGTCGCACTACGACGCAGCGGCCGGCAGGAATGATGATCTCGTGCACACCGAACTCATTCGGCTCCACGGCCTCGTGAATCTCGCCGCAGATTGCGAAGCGGAATGCTTGTGGAGGTGTCGTATCGGGGTTGCTATAGGGGATGCCAAAGGTGCGACTCGACGCCACCGGCGACTGTCCGCTCTGCATACGCCACTCAATGAACGTGCGCACGCTCTCATTGACGAGCCCGGGTGGTCCACAGTGCTCAAGCGCTGCCACCCTGACTTCAGGGAAATCTACGATTCTTACTTGCATGACGATAGTCCTGGAAAAGTGAGGGATTGCGAATACCGCATTCCAGACCTGCCAGTTCGGTTCCTTCCTGAACGCACTCGGCGTCGTACCGAACGCCCGCCTGAACGCCCTGCAAAATGCCTCGGGGCTTTCAAAGCCGGCACTGAGTGCGGCGTCCAGTACCGAGTGATCAGTGAAGGCGGCCAGGCGATGTGCCGCGCGACGTAGTCGCATCAGTTGCACATAACGTGAGACAGGCACTCCAACGAACGCAGTGAATTGTCGATGGAAGTGAAACGCCGAAAAGTTCGCCACATGGCTCAACGTCTTCACCGACAGGTCGCCTTCGAGATTGGCATCAATGTAGGTGAGTACGGCGTTGAAGCGTTTTGTGTAAGCGAAATTGCTCGGCATCTCAGACACTGGGAAAAGCTCCTGGAAGTACGGTCGGTCATAGAATCGACTATAGCGGCGCGAATGCGCCTAGCCGTGCTTGCTCAAGGCACGTTGGTCAATGCGATCCCGCCGGGCGCGCACAGGCGGGTTTGATACGTATTGACTGACCCCAAGTACCTCTTGCGCACGACGCAACACGACGTTGCGTCCTCTCCATATTCTCCCGCGGTGCACTGCCGCCTATGTTGTTGTCCTGAAAAACATGAATGCGGTTGACCTTCCACTGGAGAGTCACCGCTGTCGAACCTCAGGAGTCTATGGCATGGGCCTTACTACAAGTGATACAGCAGCGACGATACAAAAAGCATCAATGACAAAGGGGTTGGTGCTTCTGTTTGCCTTTTGTTGTGGTGCCATCGTGGCCAACATCTACTACGCGCAACCGATCATTAGCTTGATCGCCCCGGATATCGGCATGTCGAGTGGAAGCGCGAGTTTCATCGTTTCGCTGACTCAGATTGGTTATGCGCTTGGATTGTTTTTCCTGGTGCCCTTGGCGGATCTGGTAGAAAACCGCCGGCTGATGATCGCGACAATCGTGATTACGATCTTCAGCCTGGTCGCCGCCGGTTTGTCGAAGCAGCCGAGTGTATTTCTAGTGGTGTCGGCACTCATCGGTTTCAGCTCGGTCTCCGTGCAGATGCTTATCCCGTTGGCGGCACATCTGGCACCGGAAGAGTCTCGCGGTCGGGTGGTTGGCGGGATTATGGGTGGCTTGCTGTTGGGGATTCTGCTTGCGCGGCCTCTGTCGAGTCTGGTTGCCGATCATTTGGGCTGGCGGGCAGTGTTTATCGGGGCCGCTGCCTTGATGCTCGTTATCTCCATCGTGATTGGCATGACCATGCCCAAATGGCAACCGACCCATCGCGCGTCGTACGGTCAATTGCTGATGTCCCTGGGACAACTGTTTTGCCGCGAGCCCGTGCTGCGTCAGCGCGCACTCTATCAAGGGCTGATGTTTGCGGCGTTCAGTTTGTTCTGGACGGCTGTTCCGCTGGTATTGAGTCGTGAGTTCGGTCTTACGCAAAGTCAGATTGCGATTTTCTCTCTGGTTGGCGCCATCGGTGCAATTGCCGCACCTATCAGTGGTCGACTCGCTGATGCAGGCCATACTCGAAGAGCGTCGCAGTTAGCCATGGTGCTGGGGGTATTGAGCTTTCTCCCGGCCTTCATCAATCCCTTTTACGGTGTGATTGGGTTGGCAGTCACCGGGATAGCGCTGGATTTTGCAGTGCAGATGAACATGGTACTTGGTCAGCGAGCCGTCTATGCCTTGGGCACTGCCAACAGAGGCCGTCTGAATGCGTTGTACATGATCAGTATCTTTATTGGCGGTGCAATCGGTTCTTCGGTGGCCAGTTCGCTTTATGAACATGCCGGCTGGTTGGCGATTGCTGCGGTGGGAAGTGCATTGTCACTGCTTACTCTAGTCGTCTTCTCAGTGGTTTCTCGTCGGACCTGAATTGGCGCAATGCTCAAGATGAACAACGGATGAGTCAGGGAGTGTCATGGACAAGCTGCTCGCATTGAAGATGTTCGTCCAGGCTGTGGATTCGAAGGGCTTTTCTTCCGCCGCTCGACAGTTGGGCCTGGCGACGTCTTCGGTGACTCGGATGATCGATGGGCTGGAGGCTGAGTTGGGCGCTGTCCTGCTCAACCGTTCCACCCGTCAAATCTCATTGTCGGACGCTGGGGCCGCCTATTATTTGAAAGCACGGGAGGTGCTCAATGCTGTGGCCGAGGCGGATGCCTCGGTCACTGACCGTGGGGATCTCCCGGCAGGTCACCTTCGTATTTCCGTACCCGTGGCGTTTGGACGCCGTCTGATTGCCCCTCACATCGCCTCGCTTTTGAAGCGATACCCGCAACTCGTGTTGGACATGACGCTCTCTGACGACATTGTTGAATTGTTGGGTGAGCGCGTCGATCTGGCGATCCGATTGGGATCTGCAGCGGCAATGGATGGTGTCGTCAGTCGTCCCGTCGGTCATTTCAGACGCAGGGCGGTAGTCAGTGCTGAATACCTGAATGCACGTGGTATCCCTGAACACCCCTTGGACCTCATGCAGCATGAGTGCCTGCGTTTCAGTTATGGCCCAAAGCAACAGGTTTGGACTTTCCTGAAGGAAGGTGAGGAGATTCGAGTACCGATTGAGGGTCGCTTCAAAAGCAACAATGCCGAGGTTTTACGTGAGATTGTACTGGCGGGTGGCGGGGTAGCTCTATTACCTGACTGGCTCGTCAACGATGATATTGGTAGCGGTGATTTGACTTCATTGTTCGAGTCTTTCGTTATCAATCCGAACGATGCAAGTTCGGCAATTTCCGCGCTGTATCTTCCCAATCATCGTGGCTCCAAACGCGTCAATGCGTTTATTGATTTCATCAGCGAACTGCTAGGACCTGAAGGCTTGGTGCAGAGCTGATCTGCTCTTTGTTGTTTTCGAACGTTGAATCCTCCACGTAACGGACGCCTTTCGCCGTGTGGGTACGTCAGATCCCGGAGATTTGAATGAGAACTGCGACACTGCATTACGTCTACGACCCGTTCTGTGGCTGGTGCTATGGCGCGGCGCCGATGATCACGGCGGCCACCGCTATTCCCGGCCTGGAAATTCAGGCCCATGGTGTGGGCATGCTCTCAGGGGACAAAAGCAAGTCGATGTCGAGTGATTGGCGCGATTTTGTTCGTCCTCATGAAGCTCGGATTACCGCGTTCAGCAAACAAACCTTCGCAGACGCCTATGTTCAAGGCGTACTTGAAAATGAAACCGTCTACTTGGACTCTTCACCACCGATTGCCGCGATGTTGACCGCTCAACAGCTGTCAGGAGATGGCATCGAAATGCTCAAACGCTTGCAAATGGCTTACTACCAAGAGGGGCGGGCTATAGCTGATCGAGGAGTAATCGCCGACATTGCCAGTGAGCTTGGGTTTGAACCCGATGCGTTTATGGCAACGTTTGATGCGATCACTGCCGACTCCTTGCAGGACCACATCGACCGCAGCAACGAGATGCTTGAAGCTCTGAATGCGCGCGGCTTTCCGGCATTTGCGCTGGAGATCGATGGCCAAATGGAAGTGTTGGCCATGGGGCATTATTTAAGCCGACCCGCTTTGTTCAAGAAGGATATTGAAAGCCGTCTGGGCAAATAGGTGCGGTTCATAGCCAGTGCATTCTTTTGTTTTGTATGATGCCTTAATGAAGCTCCAGTGAGGCGTTATGCAAGACTCAAAAAATAGAGACGAGAACGAGTCGGGGAAATCAGCGAAATCAGCAGACCTCGTCAAATCGACGACTCGACGCCTTTCGCCTGAGGTCAGGGAAAAGCAAATCGTGCAGAAAGCCATTGAGCATTTTGCAACGTGCGGATTCTCGGGCAGTACCCGTGAGCTGGCGCGACAACTGGACATTACCCAACCCTTACTCTATCGATATTTCCCCAGCAAAGAGGCACTGATAGACCGCGTGTACGACGAGGTATATCAGTGGGATTCCTCGTGGGAGGCGATTATCAAAGATCGCTGCGAACCCCTTCAGTCTCGCCTGGTGCATTTCTACACCTCATACGCTCGTGTGATTCTGCGCCGAGAGTGGATTCGTATCTTCGTATTCGCCGGGCTGACACGTGAAGGTATCAATGATCGGTATCTGGCTAAATTGCGTGAGCGGGTCTTCATTCCCGTCATTGCAGAAATCCGCCACGCTCATGGATTGGCGCCGGCCTCAGGTGAAACGATCAATGAAAAAGAGCTCGAACTGATCTGGAGTCTGCATGCCAGCATTTTCTATATCGGTGTGCGCAAATGGATTTACGATCTTCCAGTGACTGAAGACATTGATGCGCTGATCGAGCAAATGGTCGATGCGTTTCTTAACGGGAGTCCCCACGTACTGCAGCAAGTCGATAGCGACTTGGGTGAGAAGCCTCGCCTGAATTGATCGGTTTCGATTCCCTGTTTCTTGCCTGCTGATCTACTGTTTTCCCCTTTTTTGTCGACCACTCATCACCTGTTTCAGCTTTCAACTGAGCGGGTGACGAGGGACGTACGCGCGCCATTCCGCTCTGAAAAGCCCTTTCCCAACGCCTGAAGCTTTCTCTCCCTTGGCGACGCCACGACGTGGTTCAAGCCTGTCCTCAAAAATTTGAGCCTTCACCTATTTACTTCAATTTCCTCAGGTCGTATTGTTTATCAAGTGATAAATAAATACAAAAAACTGTTGGAGGCACCATGCAAGTCGTGAAGCTCGCTCATTATTCGATCCGGTCGTTCGACCTGGAAAAGTCCAGTCGATTTTATGAAAGGGTGCTCGGTTTTACGCCTGGCTACCGACCCCCATTCGATTTTCCTGGCGTGTGGTTGTACATGGGAGGGGATGAGGCGGACTTCGGCACGGTCCACATTATCGGGATTGATCCGTCCAACCCTGAAGGCCTGAAAAAATACCTGGGCGATAAAGAAATCCCGCTGACGGGCACTGGGACCGTTGATCACATCGCTTTTTTGGTCACTGGCCTGGTCGAGTTCTGGAACGTCTTCAAGGCTGAAGGGATTACATGGCGCGACCGCACCGTGCCGAGTCTTGGCCTGCATCAGGTGTTCATCGAAGATCCGTCGGGTGTCACCATCGAGCTCAATTTTCCGGCCTCCGAGATTGAAGCGGTGGGTTCTTACGCCTCCCATGTCACCGCAACGGCGGGAGAGCAGCCATGATGAATTCCTTGAACAAGCCCCGCGCCATTGTCGTGGGCGGCTCGCTGGGTGGCCTGTTTGCAGCAAATATGCTGTTGCGCAAAGGTTGGGACGTTGAGGTCTTCGAACGCGTTCCGGATGAACTCGCTGGACGAGGCGCGGGGATCGTTACACACCCTGAATTATTCGAAGCGATGGCCGCAGCAGGAATTCCACTCGACGCATCTGTTGGTATCGATGTGCTTTCGCGCGTCACTTTGGCCCAGGACGGCGAAGTCGTACTTGAGAACGCACTTCCACAAACGTTGACCGCGTGGGGGAAGATGTACCAAGTGCTTCGCAGCGCATTCCCGGATTCACTGTATCGCTGCGGTGGCAGTGTCGTGTCGGTCGAAAGTACTGAAACCCATGCCAGCGTCACATTAGCCGATGGGACGACTCATCAAGCAGACGTCATTATTGCGGCTGATGGGTTTCGGTCGACGATTCGCCAGCATTTTTTACCCGATGTGCACCTCCAATATGCCGGCTATATCGCCTGGCGCGGGTTAGTCGATGAAAGTGCTTTGTCTGATGCTGCCCACACCGCACTTTTCGATAAATTCGCTTTTTGTTTGCCCCCGCATGAACAGATCTTGGGGTATCCAGTTGCCGGGAACTCCAACAGCACCCTCGTCGGCGAGCGTCGTTATAACTTTGTGTGGTACCGCACCAGCGGTGACGATGACTTGAAGGATTTACTGAGGGATGAAAGCGGTAAACAATTTGAAGGCGGGATTCCTCCTGCGCTGATACGCCGTGATGTGCTCGACAACATGTACGAGTGCGCAGAGACATTACTGGCTCCGCAGTTTGCCGAAGTCGTTAAAAAAGCTACGCAGCCGTTATTCCAGCCAATTTACGATCTGGAAGTACCGAAGATGAATTTCGGACGTGTCGCGTTACTCGGCGATGCGGCATTTGTGGCGCGCCCCCATTGCGGGATGGGTGTTACCAAGGCCGCCGGTGATGCGTTGGCAATCGTGGAGGCACTGGAGCGACATGAATCCGTTGAAGAGGCATTAGCGGATTATAGCGAGCAACGCTGTCGTTTCGGGGCGTCAATTGTTCAGCATGCCAGGCATCTTGGCGCGTATATGCAGGCGCAACTGAAAAGCGAAGAAGAGCGTGAGATGGCGGAGTTGTACCGGACCCCGGAAGCCGTGATGCGTGAGACCGCAGTGCCCGTGAAGTTCTAACTCAGCCAAAAGCTATTTGCAGGAGATCACCATGGAACATGCATATCCGCAAGACGGTGGCCCGACCATGCCCGCTGAGCAGGTTGACGACACTATTCAAAACCCGATTCTCGTAAATCCGGAGTTTCGTGCGTTGGTAAAACAGCGCCGACTGTTTTCGTGGAGCATGACGGCGCTTATGCTCGCCGTTTATTTTGGTTTTATTCTTTCTCTGGCGTTTATACCTGCTCGTTTGGGTACGCCTATTACAGAAGGGCAGCCGATGACGTGGGGCGTGCCAATCGGTTTTGGAATGCTCGCCTTCACGATTCTCCTCGTCGCTGTCTATGTCTGGCGCACTAACACCTGCTACGACCCAAAAATAAAAACAATCATCAGGAGCTTCAACAAATGAAGCGTCTACTTATTGCAATCTCAGCCATGCTTGCTTCGATAACGGTATACGCGGCCGATGTTCCTGGCGCAGTACAAAAACATAATCCCATTGCCATCGGTATGTTTTTGGCCTTCGTTATTTTCACTCTGTTCGTCACACGTTGGGCGGCACGCAAAAACAATAGCGTCGCGGATCACTATGCCGCAGGAGGAAAGATTACCGGCTTCCAGAATGGGTGGGCTATCGCGGGCGACTATATGTCCGCGGCGTCTTTGCTGGGCATCTCCGCGTTGGTTTTCACCAGTGGATTTGATGGTCTGATTTACTCGATCGGCTTTCTTGCCAGTTGGCCGGTCATTCTGTTTTTGATTGCGGAGCCATTGCGAAATCTGGGGCGCTATACCCTGGCGGACGTACTGTCCTATCGGCTGAAACAGCGACCTATTCGAGCGTTTTCGGCCTCCAGTTCCATCGTGATCGTGTTGCTTTACCTGGTTTCTCAACTGGTAGGTGCTGGAAAACTGGTGGAGTTGCTGTTTGGTTTTGATTACACCGCCGCGGTGCTTCTAGTGGGCACGCTTATGGTGATTTACGTTTTCTTTGGTGGGATGTTGGCAACCACCTGGATTCAGATTATCAAGGCCGTATTACTGCTGACCGGCTGCGTGTTCATGGCGTTCATGGTGTTGTCCCAATTCGGATTCAGCCTGAACCAACTGTTTACTCAAGCGACCCAGGTACATCCTTCCCATGTAGCAATCATGAGTCCAGGTGGTCTGATTACCGACCCGGTGTCTGCGATTTCACTAGGCTTGGCATTAGTCTTCGGCACGGCAGGCCTTCCACATATTCTCATGCGGTTTTTCACTGTCGGTAACGTCAAGGCCGCGCGCCAAAGTATTCTTTATGCCACAGGCCTGGTCGGCATTGGTTATGCCCTGATCGTTATTATCGGCTTTGGCACCATCGCCCTGGTTGCCAGCAATCCCGATTATCACGATGCATCAGGTGGCATATTAGGCGGCGTTAATATGGTTGCGATTCACCTCGCACACAACGTTGGCGGCAATGTGTTCCTAGGGTTTATGTGTGCTGTGTCGTTCTCGACGATATTGGCGGTAGTAGCAGGGCTCACCCTTGCAGGCTCCTCTGCTGTTTCACATGACCTCTACGCACATGCCTTGCGCCGGGGCACCGCCAGCGACCGTGAAGAGATGCGCGTCTCTCGCGTGACAACCATCGTGTTAGGTGTGTTGTCGATTCTATTGGCCATCGCTTTTGAAAAACAGAACATCGCATTTATTGTGAGCTTAACGTTCTCCATCGCTGCGAGTTCAAATTTCCCCGTGCTGTTATTGTCGATTTACTGGAAAGGCCTGACGACACGTGGCGCCGTAATTGGCGGATCATTGGGACTCGTATCAGCGATTACGCTTTGCATTCTCAGTCCCACCGTTTGGGTCAAGATTCTCCATAATCCGCAAGCCTGGTTCCCATACGAATATCCGGCCTTGTTTTCCATGGCCGTGGCATTTGTCGGTATCTTTTGGTTCTCTATTACCGATCGCTCGGTCAGTGCCATCGGTGAGCGCAATCGTTTCGAAAATCAACTGGTCGATTCTGAACTGGGTACGCCAGCCACATGGAACGCGCAGCTGCAAGCTGATTAATTCGGGTTATTGCTATTCACATTAACTAGTGGCTGCATGAAAGTGCAGCTCATGTGAGTACTTGCGCCCGAAAAGTCGCCAACTAGTTTATACAAAAATAATAATCTCAACTTGGGTGCGGATAAATGAAGTGTACTTTGATCGTTGTAGCGGCCATGTGTGTATTGGCGCAGCAAGCCCATGCAGCGGGTTTTATCGAAGATAGTAAAGCTGCGCTGAAACTGCGTAATTTCTATATCAATAGCGATTACCGAGACTCGGCAACACCCGCTCAGAAAGCCGCTAACCAGAGCTATCAAGCGGAGTGGGGACAAGCCTTTCAGCTCGAATTTATCTCGGGTTACACCCCGGGGCCTGTAGGTTTCGGTGTTGATGCGTTGGGCATGTTGGGTGTCAAGCTGGATTCGAGCGTTGGCAAGCATGGCAACCCAACAGGGACAAACTACGGAGGCATCGTGTTTCCAAGCGACGGCAACCATGCTGTTGACGATTTTTCCAGTTTGGGATTGACCGGCAAAGTCAAAATATCCAAGACCGAGTTGAAGCTTGGAACCTTGGTCCCGAAACTGCCGGTGATCTTCAGTAATGATGGACGATTGTTGCCGCAAACCTGGCAAGGAACCCAGGTTACTTCGGCAGATATCAAAGATTTGACCTTGGTAGGAGGCCAAATTGATGAGGTGAAGGGCCGAAACTCCAGCAACAATGAAAACATGTCCATCGCGGGTGCGAACAATCCTGTCACGGGTCGCTTCAGTAATAAATTCACTTACGCCGGTGGCGATTACAAACTGACTAAAGATTTAACCTTGCAATACTATTACGGCAATCTGAAAGATTTTTATAAGCAAAACTTTCTTGGTCTCATTCATAACTGGGCAATCGGGCCTGGGGTCCTGACCAGCGATGTTCGATACTTTAATAGCAAGGATGATGGCGCAAACGGCCATGACCCTGCGTATTTCACGACGGGTTATTACGGTGGTACTACATTAAAAGGGAAGGTCGACAATAATCTGTTCAGTGGATTATTTACCTACGCCGTTGAGGGTCACACCTTTGGTGCAGGTTATGAAGTCAGCAATGGTGAAAGTGACTTCCCCTATTTAAACCAGGGTGACGGCCCAACCACCTACACCATCACGGAGATGCAGGTTCAGAAATTCGTTCGTGCCGGCGAGAAGTCATGGCAAGCCCGTTACTCTTATGACTTTGCAAAAGTGGGCTTGCCAGGAGCCACGGCGGGTGTTGTGTATGTCCGGGGTGATGATATCAATACTGTTGCTTCCAGCAATTCCAGTGAATGGGAACGAGATATTACGCTGGCCTATGCCGTGCAATCTGGCCCCCTGAAAGGGTTGGGTGTCATGTGGAAAAATGCAATGGTGCGAAACAATATCCCGAACACCCGCCAGCAAGATGAGAACCGCGTGATCATAAATTACCAATTGGCGTTGTTTTGATTTCTAAGCGGTAGTGCTCGCTTCGCGGAAGCGATTGTTCGTATTGAAAGAGCTGGCTGACCGCTGTAACTGACAGGCAACGCTTTTACGAGTGTTGCGTGTACATGTCGTTCTCTTCCAACGGCATGTTTTATAGAAGAGCAACATTTCCCTTGATTGGGGTAGGGCGGTGTAAGTGATCCTTCACCGCCTTTTTTATTCTGATTCTGTCTCGATCATGACCCCAGTACATCCTGCCAACCACGTCGCGCCAGCGGCAGATCCAGCAAGCGCTTACCCGTGGCATCGTTGATGGCATTGCCCAACGCTGCCGCCATGGGGCCCTGGACGATTTCCGCGGCACCCAGAAATGGCTGATCCGGCTGATCAATCATGTGGATCTCGACTTGTTGCGGCAGATCCGGAAAACGCATGATCGGGTAGCCGCTCCAGTCGAAGCTGTGCATGCCACTGGCGTCATAGAGGATTCGTTCATAGAGCGTCCAGCTGGCGGACTGCACGATGCCGCCCTGGATCTGATTGAGCAGTCCGTCGGGGCTGACAATTTGTCCCACGTCGACGGCGGCGACAACGCGATCAATCGTCACCTGCCCGGTCTGGCGCTGCACATGCAACTGCACGGCAATCGCGCAGTAACCCATGATGTTTTTGTAGCGGGCGAAGGCGAAGCCGATTCCGCTGCCGGGGCCCGTTGCTTTTTGCGGCCAGCGGAACTCTGCGGCCACGCGCTCCACCACCGCCCGTGCTCGCGGATCGCTCAAGTGGTTGAGGCGAAATTGCACCGGGTCCACGGCGGCCCGAGTCGCCAGTTCATCGACGGTGCTCTCGATCGCGAAGATGTTGATATGGGCACCGAGCGAACGCATGGCCGAGGTCCTGAATGGCATGGTCAGCACAAAGTTCATATCGACCTTCAGGTTGGGTATCTCATACAACGGAACGGCATTACGGTCGCCGTCACCTTCGGGCTGAGCGATCGGCACCGAAGGAGCCGGGGCGATGGGATTGGCCAACAACCACGCCGGCAACAGGCGCCCGGCATTGACGATGCGTTCGTTGTGCGGCGTACTCCAGAGTTCGTATTTCCAGTCGCGAAGACGCCCGCTGTCGTCCAGTCCCGCTTCCACTTCGGCAAGCATGGCCGAGCTGTAGGGCTCCCAGAGATTTTCCTGTTCGCGCATCCATTGCACCCGTATCGGCTTGCCGGGAATGGCCATGGCGATCAGCGCGGCATCGGCGGCGGCGTCATCGGCGCCGTTGTGGCCATAGCAACCGGAACCTTCAGCGTGGATGCAGCGCACCTGAGCCACCGGCAGGCCGACCATCTCGGCGATGCCCGCGCGCAACGGATACACACCTTGAGAGTGGGTCCACACGGTCAGTGTGCCGTCCTTGAACCAGGCCACTGCGCAGGAGGGCCCGATGGAGCCGTGCATCAGGTATTGCTTGGTCACCCGGGCCTTGTAGGCGCGCGGCACCGGTTGCGGGAGGTTGCCCTTGGCGCTCACCGGGTAGCGCCGCGCCGGCAATTCGGTGAGGAGTTGATGGATGTGTGTCGAGTCAGGTAGCGGGTTACCTTCTGTCCAGCGGGCCGTGGCGTAGCCCTCGCGCATCGCTTTGACCGACAGCCATTCATCGGTGGCGACCACGGCGAGGTAGCTGCCGTTGCGGACCAGTTTCACCACGCCAGGGAGTTTCTTGAGGGCGGCCTCGTCAATGTCCAGAAGCTGACTGCCGCGCCGGGGAGGGCGTATCACACGGGCATGCAGCATGTCGGGCAGGCGCATGTCCTGCACATAGGCCGCACCGCCGCTGACTTTGGCCGGGATGTCCAGCCGAGGCAACGATTTGCCGATCAGAGTGAAACTGCTGGCGGGCTTGAAGGGCGAGTTGGCCGATGCAAAGCGATGCAGTTGAACGCCTTCCACGGCTTGTGCATAGGTCATGCTGCGGCCTTGTGCATCGTAGATCACCGCATCCCGCGTGGTCAGGCTGTCGATGGGGCGCTGCCAATGCCGCGCCGCGGACTCGAGTAACAACTGACGCACCTGAGCCGCGGCGTTGAACAGCGCAGTGCCGCTGTCGACGATCGTATGGCTGCCGGCGGTATAACCTTCATTGGGTGTCAGCGCGGTGTCGGCGGTAAGAAAACGGATGAGTCCCGGTGGCACCTCCAGGCGTTCGGCGGCGATCTGCAGGAGCGCAGTTTTTACGCCAGTGCCCAGCTCCACTTTGCCGGTGTAGACGGTGATGCCATCTTTCGCATCGATGCGGATCCAGGCGTCCAGATAGGGCGTGGCCCGCAGGCTGCCGGGCAGATCAGGCGCCAGGATTGTCGTACCCAAGGTGTCCACTTCGGTGTCAGCGAAGGCGCGGGGAATACCCGGAAGCATCGCGAAGCCCATCACCAATGCCCCGTTTATCACAAAGGCACGGCGGCTCAGATCGACGTTTTGCGTGGGGTTTTTCATACCTTGCCTCCCTGGGCGACAACCGACTTGATTGCCGCGAGGATCCGCACATGGGTGCCACAGCGGCACAAGTTGGGCGCCATGTGACGGAGGATCGTTTCATCGTCTGGATGAGGGTTAGCCTCCAGCAGCGCCTGTGCCCGTACGATCATTCCCGCGATGCAATAACCACACTGGGCGGCCTGCTCGTCGATAAAAGCTTTCTGCAACGGCCCCGGTTGGTCGGCGCTGCCCAGGCTTTCGACGGTGCGCACCGATTTGCCCGCCAACGCGCCGCACGGCGTCAGGCAGGAAAACACCGGTTTGTCGTTCACTAACACGGTGCAGGCGCCGCACTGACCCAGACCGCAGCCGTATTTGGCGCCATTGAGCCCCACCTGATTGCGCAAGGCATACAGCAGGGGCATGTCGTCCGCGATGTCCAGTTCGTGAGTCTTGCCGTTGATGTCGAGTGTGATCACGGTTACTGCTCCTGAGCCCGAATGCTTTTGATGGTCTTGTCGAGATCCGTCCAGGGGCGGTTCGCACAGCTCTCGTTGCGCAAGTACTCGGCAAGTGCAGCCACATGGGTGTCGTCCAGGCTATGGGCGAAGGCTGGCATGTAGTGGCTGGAAGCGGCGCTGGACATCGGGATGCCCTGCAGGATGGTCTGGATCAAATTGCGTGGCGAGTCCGCCATCACCGCCGAGGTGTTCGCCAGCGCCGGCCGCGATTCAATGACGCGCATCGGTGCCGCTTTGCTGTGGCAACTCGCGCAGGCACCCTCGAACAACGAGGCACCCAGAAGCGCCTTGTCGCTAGGCTTTACCCCAGAGGTGCAGGGCGGCGATGGGGCATCCGATGAGGTTTTCTTGAGGTCAAGAATGTACTGCGCGATGGCATGGGCATCTTCCGTCGGCAATTGCGCGATGCTCAGGCTGACCGGCAACATCGGGCCCGCCGCGGCGCCATGTCCTTCGGCGACCTCGCCCGTCAGGTAGGCGACCAACTGGGCTTCATTCCAGGGGTGTTGCGCCTCGGTCATTCCGCGCAGGGCAGGGGCTGTCCAGCCGTCGACGACACCACCGTTGAACAGTTCGCTGCCTTTCTCCCCGCCAATCAGATTCAGGGGCGAATGGCAGGATGAACAGTGTCCCGCTCCCTCGACCAGATAGCGTCCGCGGTTCCATTGTGCTGACCTGTTGGGAACTGGCTCCAGCGGATCTCCATGCAGGAACAGCAAGTTCCAGAAGGACACCAGCGGACGGAAGTTCATGGGGAAGACCATGTGGTTTTGCGGCGCGGTGTATTTGATCGGGTCCACGCTCATCAGGTAGGCATAGGCGTCGGCAATATCGGCATCGCTCATCTTGCGGTAATGCACATAGGGGAAGGCCGGATAGAGAAAGTGGCCGTCACGCGCGATGCCTTCACGCATGGCCCGTTCAAAGGCGTCCAGCGACCACTTTCCGATACCGGATTCCGGATCCGGGGTGATGTTGGTGGTGAAGAGGGTTCCGAAGGGCGTTACCAGCGGCAAACCGCCAGCCATGTAGGCGCCTCCTGGCCGCGTGTGACAGACCGCACAGTCTCCCGCTTCGACGACGCGGCGGCCTCTGTCCAGTGTCTCGCGATCAGCATTCAGGGGGTGGCTGACAGTGGCAATTTCCGGCCTCCACATCATCCAGAACGCAAACCCTAACCCCACGACGCCGATCGCCAGAACGGCACCGATGATCGTTTTGCGCTTCATCGCCTTACCTCTCGAGCTGAATTAACGACAGATTTTTCAATCCGCCGCGTGCGATTGGCGTACGGCGATTTTCCATGGCATGAGCTTAGAGAGGGCGCTTGTGATGGAGTACCCCATCCAGGCGCAACGCTACATTGCGCCAGGCGCAATGGCGGCAGAATTAACAACCGTTAACTCGCGCAGCGTGCGCCCATGCTCAAAGATAGACCCTTAAGGATTGCATCGATGCCACTGAAGGGGTTTCATGGATAAGCTGCTCGCACTGAAAATGTTCGTCCAGTCGGTAGATTCCAAGGGCTTTGCATCTGCCGCCAGGCAACTCAATCTGGCCACCTCTTCAGTGACCAGAATGATCGACAGGCTTGAGGATGACCTGGGTGCCGTGCTGTTGAATCGCTCCACCCGGCAAGTCACGTTGACGGATGCCGGTGGTGTGTACTACCTGAAAAGCCTGGATATTCTGAGCGCCATGGCTGACGCGGACGAGTCAGTCTCGGACCGCGGTGAAGTGCCCGCCGGACAGTTGCGTATCTCAGTGCCGGTGGCGTTGGGTCACCGTCTCATTGCCCCCCACATCGGCGCGCTTTTAGCGCGCTACCCACTGCTCGCGCTGGATATGACGCTGTCAGACGACATCGTCGATTTGCTCGGCGAGCGCATCGATCTATCGATCCGGATGGGGTCGCCAGCGGCGATGGAAACGGTGGTCAGCCGGTGCATCGGCAGCATTCGACGCCGGGTAGTCGCCAGCGCCGAGTACCTGGAAGCTCGAGGATTTCCAGCTCGCCCCATGGACCTCATGCAGCACGAGTGCATGTGCTCCAACGATGGCGCACCGCAGCAGTTCTGGACATTTACAGAGCAGGGTGAAGAGATGCGCGTGCACGTCGAAGGGCAATTCAAGAGCAGCAATGACGAGGTCCTGCGCGAAGTGGTGCTGGCCGGGTGCGGGTTGGCGCTGTTACCCGATTGGCTGGTCAAGGACGATATCGACGGTGGTCGCCTCACGTCCTTGTTCGATGCTTTTGTCATCAATCCGAACAGCGCAAGTTCGGCGATCTCGGCCCTGTACCTGCCCAATCACCGCGGCTCGAAACGTATTAATGCGTTCATTGAGTTCCTCACCGAATTACTCCAGTTGCAAAGCCAACCGAAGGAGTGATCGGCTCATCGTTGCGTTTTGCGAAACGCTACGTTGTGCAACTGACGGATTCTCTGACGGCGCTCCGGCACCTACCTTGGGGGTGTGAAACATTCAACCACGGAGACCGTCATGAGTTTGCACTCATCCAAAATTCAAGTGACTTACGACTTCATCTGCCCATGGTGCTGGATCGGCGAGGAAAATCTCGAACGCGCTCTTGCCGCTTCGGGTTTATCAACGGCCCGCCCAATCAGTTTCCTGCCTTATCAGTTGAACCCTGACATGCCTGTTCGAGGCATGGATCGCAAAGCCTATCGCTCTGGCAAATTCGGCAGCTGGGCACGTAGCCAGGCCATGGACGCACAGGTCACCCACGCCGGTAAGGCGGTCGGCCTTGAGTTCGATTACGAGCGAGTCAAAAAAACGCCCAACACCCTGGCCGCGCATCGGTTGGTATGGCGCGAGCAACAGGCGGGTCGAGACGCATCGCCGCTGGTCAAGGCCATTTTCAAGGCGTACTTCGGCGAGGGACGGGATATCGGCGACCTCACGGTGCTGGCCGACATCGCTGCCGAAACCGGGCAGGACCGAGCGGCCGTTGTCGACTTTCTCAAGGCCGATGAAGGCACGGCTGAAGTCTTGAAGCTCGAAGCCCAAACCAAGGCGTCCGGTGTGCGCTCGGTGCCGAGTATTCAGATCGCCGATGACGTGATCAGTGGCGCCCAGCCCATCGAAATAATGATCCAGATACTGAAACGAAGCGAAGCCGCTTAAGGCGCTTTTTTCAATCCCTATCCATTCAGGAAATCATCATGACTCATCACTTGTTCAGCCCGATCAAACTCGGTCAACTCACCCTCAATCACCGCGTCGCCATGGCGCCTCTGACTCGCTCGCGGGCAGGACAACCGGGCAACGTACCGACACCGATGAACGTCGAGTACTACCGTCAGCGTGCCAGTGCCGCATTGATCATTACCGAGGCTACGCAGATTTCGCAGCAGGGCCAGGGCTACGCCTGGACGCCCGGCATTCATAGCGACGAACAGATTCAGGGCTGGCGAGCTGTCAGCGAGGCGGTACACGCTGAAGGCGGACGCATTTTCCTCCAGCTCTGGCATGTGGGGCGAGTGTCGCACCCGGTGTTCCAGCCCAACGGCGGCTTGCCGGTGGCGCCGACCGCGCAGCCGGTACCCGGCAAGACCTTCATCCTCAATGAACAAGGCGAGGGCGTCTGGGGTGATGTACCTGTGCCTCAGGAGCTCGACATTGCGGGGATCGAAGCGATCGTTGCCGACTTCCGCAAAGCCGCTCGCAATGCGCTTCTGGCCGGTATGGACGGTGTGGAAATTCACGCGGGCAATGGCTACCTGCTCGACCAATTCATCAATAGCGCCAGCAATCAGCGCAGTGATCGCTACGGTGGAAGTATCGAAAACCGTGCGCGACTGCTGCTTGAGGTCGTGGAAGCCGTGACCGCGGAAGTAGGTGCCGAACGCGTTGCTGTTCGCCTGACACCGATGGGGCGTTTCATGGGGATGGGCGATGACACCCCGGAACAAACCTTTGGCTACATTGCGTCAAGGCTCAATCACTGGAATCTCGCTTACCTGCACCTGGTCGAACCAATGATGGTCGGCACAGTGCTCGACGAAAGTAATGATCCGCGCTGGGACGCGATCATCAAGCAGCTGCGTAGTGACTTTCACGGCGTTCTGATGCTGGCGGGTGGTTACTCCGGCGAAACGGCTGAACAGGCCATTGCACAGGGGCGTGCGGACCTCATCGCTTTTGGTCGCCCGTTTATTGCCAACCCCGACTTGCCAGCTCGTTTGCGCGGTAGCAACGAACTCAACGTGGCGGACGGCAACAGCTTTTTTGGTGGCGACGCCAAGGGCTACATCGATTATCCGGTGTTGGCATAACGCAACGGTAAACCGGCACTTGGGCAATCATCATGCAACGAGGAGAAAGGTAATGAAAAGTTCAGGCGTTCCGAAGGCCTTGGTCATCGGCGGTTCCCTGGGTGGGCTGTTCGCCGCCACGGCGTTACGCGCGATTGGTTGGCAGGTCGATATTTACGAGCGATCCCCGGCGGCGATGGATAGCCGTGGCGGTGGCATCGTTCTGCAAGCCGATGTCCTGCAGCATTTTCGTTATGCGGGCATTCATCCGGCAGGTGCGCTTGGCGTTCGGTCCCATGATCGTCTCTACCTGGATCGAGCCGGTGCCGTGGTGCATAAAGAGCCGATGCCGCAAACCCAGACGTCCTGGAACACACTGTACAGCTCATTATTTTCTGCATTTCCTGCTGAGCATTATCACCGTGGCAAAACGCTGGTGGATCTGACTCAGAATGAGCACCGGGTGACTGCGATTTTTGCCGATGGCAGCACTGCCGAGGCCGACCTGCTGATTGGCGCTGATGGTGCGGGCTCAACCGTGCGTAGCGTGGTGTTGCCTGGAGCCGCACCGGCCTATTCGGGGTATGTGGTGTGGCGTGGGCTTGTCGATGAAGAGCAACTTCCAGACTTCGCCAAAACGCAGCTTTACGAGGACTTTGTTTTTCAACAGGACCCTGAATCGCTGATGCTGGAATACATGGTGCCGGGCGTGAATGGCTCCGTTAATCCTGGCGAGCGTCGGTTCAATTGGCTGTGGTATTTAAAAGCTGCGCAAGGGCCGGAACTGGACGCTGTGCTCACTGACAACAACGGCCATCGCCGTAGTCACTCCATTCCCCCCGGAGCCTTGGCCCCAGGGCAGGACGCTTATATACGGGGAATGGGTGAACGGCAGGCGAACCCGGCTTTTCGAGAAGTGATTCGCCAGACCAAGGATATTTTTGTGCAAGCGATCCTTGATCTCAAAGTTCCGCAAATGGTGTTTGGCCGTGTGCTGTTGACCGGCGATGCCGCTTTTGTGCCGCGTCCTCATACCGCCGGAAGCACGGCCAAGGCGGCTCGCAACGCATTGTCCCTGGCCCAGGTAATCGACGACGTCGGCGACATCGATGAAGCCCTGCTAGTCTGGCAGAAACAACAACTTGCGGAAGGCAATCGCATGGGCGATTGGGGGGTGCGTATGGGCAATCGGATTATGGGTATCGCCTCATAGCCCATATCGAAGCAGTAGTCGTTGCCTCAAATAACCCAGCACGGTCCGGAATGGGGGGGATCGCAACCTCGTTAATCAATCAAGCCATTGAGCACAACCATGCAAGACTCCGATCGCCTGGTCATGCACAGTCGCTACCTTTACCTTTCGATCTCGGAATCCGTTCATGGATAAGTTGCTGGCGCTGAAAATGTTTGTCGAAACGGTGCGCTGTGGAGGTTACTCATCGGCGGCGCGCAAGCTCGGCATCTCCACTTCATCAGTGACGCGGCAGGTCGCGGGGCTGGAAAGTGAGTTGGGTGCCAGCCTGCTAAACCGCACCACGCGCAACACGAGCGTCACGGTGGCGGGGCAGCACTATTTCGATAAAGCCGTGGCGATCCTCGAGGCCATCGACGAAGCCGATGCCGTCGTTGCCGACCGTGGCAGCGACGCTCAGGGGCGTTTGCGGGTCAGCGTTCCGGTGGAATTCGGCCGACGTATCATCGCTCCACACCTGGGGCGGTTGCTTGAGCGCCATCCCGGCCTGGAAATCAGCCTCTCGCTGAGCGATGAGGTCAGTGACCTGCTCAGCGAACAAATCGACGTGTCCGTGCGTCTCGGTTCATCGGTCGTCAGTGATGACATCGTCAGCAAGCGGCTGGGTGATTTCCAGCGTTGGGTGGTGGCGAGTCCCGAATACCTGACGCGAACCGGTCTGCCCCGACACCCTCGCGACCTGCTGGAGCATCAGTGCTTGCGTTTCGATTACCGCACCGGCCACCACAACTGGACATTCCAGGGCGATGAGGACGTCATCCGCTTGAACGTGCAGGGACGGCTGCAAAGCAACAATGCCGACATTCTGCGCGAGGCCGCCTTGGCCGGTGGCGGCGTGACGCTATTGGCCGATTGGCTGGTGCGTGACGATGTCAGCGCAGGTCGGTTGACGCGGTTGTTGGAGCAATACGAGGTTAACCCTGGCAGCGCCAGCACCTGCATCAATGCGCTGTATCTGCCCAACCACCGAGGCTCCAGTCGCATCAATGTATTCATAGAGTTTCTTCAGGAAATACTCGCGCCCTGAGCATGTGCTGTGCGTCTGGCAAGATCGTTTTGCGCGTCGCTTTTGATCGAGTTGAATGCTGGCCAATACCGATTTCGTCGTCTAACCCATATAGATAATCCGGAGATGAGACCACCAGTCTTCGGCGTCGCGCTTTACCGATCTGTCGTTTCTCGAAAGCCTGCCTGCGGCCAGAAAATCAGCCAAACGCAGGCAATCTGATGCTGTTTTTTATATTGGATCTGAGTCTTTTTTTTGCTGGCCGGTGCTCTATACAGTGCGCGACCGACGTACTAGTGGACAGTGATCGGCCTCCCACTATTCCAGGCTCTCTGACGACCGGACGACCTTGAGAGTCTTCAGGAACCACCATGAATACTCGTCACATGAGCTTTCACAGCAAGACGCTCCCCGAGTCTCAACGTGACATTCTCGGTATGATCGCAACCGATCATCATCTAGGCGAAATACTCAGTGCCATCTGCCTGATGCTTGACGATCAATCCCCGGAAACCTTCTGCTCGATCCTGCTCACTGATGCCGAGGGCAAACGCTTGCTGAGCGGCGCGGCGCCCAGCCTGCCGGTCGAATACAGCGAAGCGATTCATGGAATGGCCATTGGTCCACACGAAGGAACCTGTGGCACCGCGGCCTTCCGGCGCGAGCTGGTGGTCACCGAAGACATCGCCCGCGACCCCAACTGGGAGCGTTTTCGCAGCCTGGCGCTGGGGCATAACCTGCGTTCCTGCTGGTCGGTGCCTTTGCTCTCCCATCAAGGAAGTGTGCTGGGTACATTTGCCCTGTACCAGAGCCGCGCCCATGCGCCGGACGAGACGCAGATTCAACGACTGGCCTGCGCAGCCCAGCTGGCAGTCATTGCGATCCGTCATGAGCGTGACGGCCAACGTCTGGAGAAAAGCGAACAACAATTTCGTTCATTGTTCACTTACAACCCCAACCCGGTGTTCGCCCTCGATCTGGCGGGCAACATCCTGAGTGTGAATCCGGCAGGCCTGAAGCTAAAACCTCACACCGCTACGGATTTCATTGGTCATCACTTTTCTCATCTGGTGCTCGAAGAGGACCTGGAACGGGCCAGTCAGCATTTTTCCGCAGCCCGCGCCGGCGCGCCTCAGCGCTTCGAGGCACGGATTTTCGACGAGAGTGAAAAGCTGCTGACCATGGACATCTCCAACCTGCCGATCATGGTCAACGGAGAGATCGTCGGGGTATTTGGCATTGCTCGGGACATCAGCGAGCAGAAGCATTACGAGCGTCAATTGAGCTTCAACGCCAGCCATGATCGTCTGACTGGTTTGCTTAACCGTGTCTCTCTTGAAGACCGGCTTATGCTGGATTGTCACATCACTCGTCGGCGAAAGCGTCGCCTGGCGGTGATTTGCATTGATCTGGATGGATTCAAATCCATCAACGATTCGATCGGACACTACTTCGGCGATCAGGTGCTGATTGAGGTCGCGCAGCGTATGACCCAGCAGGTTCGTCCCGGCGATACCATCGTGCGCATGGGCGGTGACGAATTTATCGTTCTGCTGCCGGACCTGCTTCGTGATGAGGACGTTGTGCCGGTGGCAGAGCGCTTGATG
Source organism: Pseudomonas arsenicoxydans (assembly GCF_900103875.1). Classification (NCBI taxonomy): domain Bacteria; kingdom Pseudomonadati; phylum Pseudomonadota; class Gammaproteobacteria; order Pseudomonadales; family Pseudomonadaceae; genus Pseudomonas; species Pseudomonas arsenicoxydans. The sequence goes on from NZ_LT629705.1 coordinate 3,589,913, forward strand.
GTCAGCATTGCCAAACCCTACTGCATCCAGGGCATTGACCTGCACGTGAGTGCAAGTATCGGCATCACCTTGAGCGATGGTGACATCGAGCAGCCGATGCAACTGATCCAGCAGGCTGACATGGCCATGTACAAAGCCAAGCAGCAAGGGCGCAACAACTTTCAGTGGTACACCAGCGATCTCAATCAGCGTGTTTGCGAGCAGGCGAGCCTGCGCAATGACCTGCAGAAGGCAATCGAAACCGAGTCGCTCAAGTTGCATTATCAACCGCAGATAGACGCGCGAACGTTACGGGTGGTCGGGATCGAAGCGTTGCTGCGCTGGGAGCATCCGGAAAAAGGATTTATCTCGCCAGCGGTGTTTGTACCGGTGGCAGAGGACAGTGGTCAGATCATCCCGCTGAGCCTTTGGGTGCTCGATACGGCCTGTGCGCAGCTTCGTCAGCTAGGCGATCAAGGCATCACCGGCATCTCGATGGCCGTGAATATTTCGCCGATGCATTTTCAGCGTGGCAATTTCGTCCAGTGCGTCCAGGCCGCCCTGGAGAAACATGGTCTGCGTGGTGAGCAGTTAGAGCTGGAGATCACCGAGTCGCTGATGTTGAACAACGCTGAACAGGCGATTGAAACCTTGCACCGGCTCAAGGCGTTGGGGGTGCGCATTGCGCTCGATGATTTCGGCACCGGTTTTTCCAGCCTCAGCTACCTCAAGCGTTTGCCCATCGACAAGATCAAGATTGACCGCTCGTTCATCCAGGAAATCGTCGCCGGCAATCACGATGCAGCGATCACTCAAGGCATTATTTCAATGGCCCATCACCTCAGCCTGACGGTGGTCGCCGAAGGCGTGGAAACGGCGTCTCAGGTGAATTTCCTGAAGGGCAGTCGCTGCGATATTTTTCAGGGGTATTACTTTGCCAAACCGATGCCCTATACAGAAATCGAAGTGTTCCTGAGCCAACCCGCATCCCATCACTGACCGGCAGTTCTGCCGGGGCCCAGACCTGAAAAATCAGACGCAAAGGCAAATTTTCAGACTCCCGCGCAGAACTCCATCTCCCCAGGCAAGGCGCTCCCCGCGCCTTTCTCACACACTCGGCTCTAACGCTATCGCGCTGCAATACAACAAGAGCCGCGAAAAAATGACTACTTTAGAAACTGCTATCGAAAGCCAGACCGGCCATATCGGCGCCCGTCAGACCCGTGTCGAGGACGCTGCATTGTTGCGTGGCCTGGGCTGCTACGCCGATGACGCTGCGATCCCTCCGGGCACGCTACATGCGGCGATCATCCGTTCACCCCACGCTCATGCGCGGATCACTTCGGTGGACTTCTCCCGAGCGCTGCTGATGAAAGGCGTGCACGGCGTGCTGGTCGGCGAAGACGTCAAACGCTGGGCGCTGCCTTTCCCGGTAGGTGTACGTCAGCCGATGGAGCACTGGTGCGTCGCCGTCGACAAGGTGCGTTATGTCGGGGAACCGGTGGCCGTGGTGATTGCTGAGAGCCGCTACCTGGCCGAGGACGCCATCGAAGGTGTGCGCGTTGAATACGAGCCGCTGCCCCCGATCATCGATCCTGAACTGGCCACCGCCGAACAGGCGCCGATCCTGCACGAAGCAGTTGGCAGCAACGTGGTCAACGAACGGCACTTTCGTTATGGCGAGCCGGAGCAGGCCTTTGAGCAGGCGCCGCACAAGGTCTCGCTCAAAGTGAAGTTTCCGCGCAGTTCCTGCACACCCATCGAATGCTATGTGGTGCTGGCTCAGTACGAGCGCGCGACCGGCATTTATGACGTGCTGGCCAACTTCCAGGGACCCTACGCGTTGCACACGGTCATGGCCCGGGCACTGAATGTGCCGGGTAACCGCTTGCGTTTGCGCACACCGAAAGATTCCGGCGGCAGCTTTGGCATCAAGCAAGGTGTGTTCCCTTACGTCGTGATGATGGGCCTGGCGTCACGCAAGGTCGGCGCACCGGTGAAGTGGGTCGAGGACCGTTTGGAACATCTTCAGGGGGCTTCTTCTGCGACCAATCGGGTGACCGAGATTGAAGCGGCGGTAGAAGCCGATGGCCGTATCACCGCTTTGCGTTATGACCAGATCGACGACTGTGGTGCCTACCTGAGAGCGCCCGAACCGGCGACGTTCTACCGCATGCACGGCAACCTGACAGGCGCCTACGCGATCCGCAATTTGCAAGTACGCAACCGGGTGGTGCTGACCAACAAAACTCCTTCGGGCCTGAACCGTGGGTTCGGTGGACCGCAGGTGTATTTCGCCCTGGAGCGGCTGCTGCAACACATTGCCGTGCAGTTGAAGCTTGATCCGTTGGACGTGATCCGCCGCAACCTGGTGCCGGCCGATGCCTTCCCATATCGCGCGGCCGCCGGTGCATTGCTCGATTCCGGCAATTACCAGGCAGGCATTGCCTTGGCAATCGCTGATGGCGGTCTCGACGAGTTGCTCAAGCGTCGTGATCAGGCGCGTGCCGAAGGCCGAATCTATGGCATCGGTTATGCCGCCGTCATCGAACCCTCGATTTCCAACATGGGTTACATCACCACCGCGATGACGCCCGAAGAACGGCGCAAGGCCGGTCCGAAAAACGGCGCTGTCGCAACCGCAACCATCAACGTCGGCCCGTTGGGTGACGTCAGTGTGCACGTGTCCTCTGCGCCGCAAGGGCAGGGCCATCAAACCACCGTGGCTCAGGTCGTCGCCGAAGTGCTTGGGGTTGCGCTGGAATCCATCGTGGTCAACGTCGAACTGGACACCCAGAAGGACGCTTGGTCGATTGCCTCGGGCAACTATTCCAGCCGCTTTGCCGGCGCGGTGGCCGGTGCCGTCTACAAGGCTGCGCTGAAGATCCGCGATCGCCTCGCCGCGATTGCCGCCGAGCAATTGCAGGCCAGTCCCGAAGATATTCGTTTCGCGGGCGGCAAGATTTTTGTGGTCAATGGCGGGGCGGTAGCGCCATTCCATCGGATTGCCGGGGCAACCCACTGGTCGCCGGGCCTGCTGCCGGAAGGTGAAAGCGGCGGTCTGCGCGAAACCGCTTTCTGGAGCCCGCCGCAATTGGTCGCACCGGACGATCAGGATCAGGTCAATAGCTCGCTGTGCTACGGCTTTGTCTTCGACATCTGTGGTCTGGAAATCGACCGCATGACCGGCGAGATCCACATCGATCGTTATGTCACCTGCCATGACGCCGGCCGCCTGCTCAACCCGGCACTGGTCGATGGCCAGATTCGGGGTGGCTTCACCCAAGGCCTGGGCGCGGCGCTGATGGAAGAATTCGCCTATGGCGAGGACGGCAGCTTCCTCTCCGGGACCTTCGCCGATTATCTGGTGCCGACCGCACCGGAAGTGATCGAACCGGTGATCCTGCACATGGAAACGCCATCGCCATTCACCCCACTGGGCGCCAAGGGTGTGGGCGAGGGCAACAACATGAGCACGCCGGTATGCATCGCCAACGCGGTGGCCGACGCCCTCGGTCGCTCGGACATCCGTCTGCCACTGACACCCTCGAAAGTACGCACGCTGATCGGCATCGACGAGCCGCCACGGCCCGCCGGCATGGAGCCCGATGAAAGCCTGGAGGCGGTAGCTGCCGGTGGACCGGCACTGCGGGCCAACGACTCGGTGGTGATTCCTGCGTCGCCGCAACAGGTCTTCGATACCTTGCTCGACCCACAGACGCTGGCGGCGATCATTCCCGGTTGCCACGACCTCGTGCTGGAAGGCGAAAACCGTTACCGCGCAGACGTCACCGTCGGCGTCGGCATGATCCGCGCGCGCTTCGAGGCCAAGGTTGCCCTGAGTGATCTGGACCCGCCGCATTCATTGCGTCTGTCCGGTTCCGGCAGCAGCTCGATGGGCTCGGCCCAGGGCCAGGCCAAGGTGCGTTTCGTCGAACTGGAAAATGGCCACACACGCCTGGAATACCAATACCAGGTGGCGGTCAGCGGCAAAGTTGCCGCGGTCGGCGGCCGTATGTTGCAAGGGGCCTCGAAAGTGATCATCGGACAAATCTTTACTCGCTTGTCGCAACGGGTCAGTGGCCAAGCCATCTCCACCGGCTGGTGGGCGCGCCTGCGTGCCTCGCTTGGTGCGCTGTTTGGCAAGGGAGGTGCGCAATGAAACCCGCTGCTTTTGATTACGTTCGGGCTGAAACGCGTCGTCAGGTGGTTGAGCTGCTCGCCGAGTACGGCCAAGAGGCTCGCATCATTGCCGGAGGCCAATCGCTGATGGCGGTGCTGAACATGCGCCTGGCTCAACCCAAGTTGCTGATCGATATCAATCATGTGGCTGACCTGGCCTATATCGAACTGCGCAAGGATTGCCTGGCGGTAGGTGCCGGGGTACGGCAGGCGCAGTTGCTGGCGCGTTCGACCCTGATGGACGAGGTGCCTTTATTGGCCCTGGCGATGCCCTGGATCGGTCACTTCCAGACGCGTAATCGCGGCACAGTCTGCGGTTCGGTGGCTCATGCCGACCCGAGCGCCGAGTTGCCGCTGTGCCTGGTGACGCTGGGCGGCGAGATCGTTCTGGAGTCGAAAAAGGGCAAGCGCATCGTCAAGGCTGCCGACTTCTTCCAAGGCATTCTCACCACCGACAAGCGTGCGGATGAACTGGTCGTCGAGGTGCGTTTTCCGCTCAAGCGCGAAGGCATCACCTATCGCTTCCGCGAAATCGCCATGCGCCACGGCGACTTTGCAATTGTTTCCCTGGCCGCGGCCATCGGCCTGGACCAGGTCGAACTTGGGATCGGCGGGGTCGCCGACCGTCCGCAACGTCGCAGCCTGCCACGTGGTGCGGCGCTGCCAGATGCGCTCAATCAAACCGCCTGGTCGCTCGATGCACAAGACGACGTGCACGCCAGCGCTGCCTATCGCCGCCAACTGATTCGCGAGCTGGGTCATCAGCTGATCGAAGGAGTCTGAACATGCGTGTAACTGCCGACCAAACCTTTCCGATTCGCCTGGAACTCAATGGCCGCTCCCGCGAGGCGCTGGCCGAACCGCGGACCCAACTCTGCGACTTCCTGCGCCACGACCTCGGTGCCACCGGAGTCCATGTCGGATGCGAACACGGTGTCTGCGGCGCCTGCACGGTGCTGGTGGACGGGGTCGCCATGCGTTCTTGCCTGATGCTCGCGGTACAGGGGCACGAGCGGCGTATCGAGACCGTCGAGTCCCTGGCCGACGACGACACACTGAGCGACCTGCAACAAGCCTTTCGCCGTCATCACGCCTTGCAGTGCGGCTTTTGCACTGCGGGCATTCTCATGTCCTGCGTGGATTTCCTGGAACGGGTACCCAACCCGGACGAGACCCAGGTACGCGACATGCTTTCGGGGCATCTATGTCGCTGCACGGGCTACACCGGCATCGTCCAGGCCGTGCTCGAAGTCGCTGCCCAGCGCCAAACGAACAAAGGGGTATAACAAAAATGTTCGATCTCGGACGCAGCTTTCTCGCTGCCGTTGAACGCCGACCGCACGCCGTGGCGGTCAGTGACGGTGCGTTGAAGAAAACCTATGAAGAATGGTTCGTTGATATCCAGAGCGCCGCTTGGGGTTTGCAATGCCTCGGGCTGCAACGCGGTGACCGACTGCTGGTAGCCATGCAAAACCGCTGGCAGATGGCGACCCTGCATTGGGCCTGTCAATTTGCGGGCATCGTCATGACCCCGTTGAATTGGCGTTCGACTGCCGATGAACTGGGCTACTGCATCGAAGATGCGCAAATCCGCGCAGTGGCTTACGACGACGCTACCGTGACCGCAGTGGCCGGTTGCAGCGCCGCCACAAGGCTGCCACGCATCGCCGCCGGTCTGCGTGCCGCCAACACCGACCTGAGTTTCGAGGAGCTGTGTTCGCAGACACCCTCCGGCATCATTTTGCAGGCCGACGCCGAAGACTTTTCACTGCTGCTATACACCTCCGGAACCACCAGCAAGCCCAAGGGCGTGCCCCGTCGGCACCGTAGCGAACGCGCCGCGGCGGTTGCCCACGTAGCGCAAAACCTTTATCGCCAGGGCGAGTGCACGCTGGGTGTCATGCCGCTTTACCACACCATGGGCGTGCGTTCGTTGCTGTCCATGGCGTTGATCGACGGGCATTTCGTCTGTGTGCCCAAATTCGACGTCGAAACCACGCTGCAGGCCATCGAGCGGGAAAAGGTCAGCAATCTGTACCTGGTGCCGACGCTCTACCACATGCTCATCGAACACCCGGCCTTTGCCCGCGAGCGAGTCGCCAGTGTGGAGAAAATCGGCTTTGCCGGTGCACCGATGAGCGACGGCTTGATGCGTCGCGTCGAGCAGGCGTTCCAGCCGCAATTGTTCGTCAATCATTACGGCAGCTCGGAGATTTACACCTTCACCATCGACCAGCAAGCCAGCCGCAAACCCGGTTCGTCAGGGCGCAGCGCTATGAACCAGCGAGTGCGCGTTGTGCCGATCGATGCGGAAACGGTGGACGTGCAGGCCAACCCGTTGGAGGAGGGCCAGATCATCGCCGACCTGGCGAGTGACGAGGCGTTCGAAGGCTACCTGAACCGCCCCGAAGCGACCGCCAAGGCGTTGCGAGACGGATGGTATTTCACCGGTGACATCGGCTACTTCGATCTGGAGGGCGATCTGTTCGTCACGGGGCGTGTCGATGACTTGATCATCACCGGCGGCGAAAACGTCAGCCCGGCAGAAATCGAAAACATGCTCTCTCTGCACCCGGCAGTGGAAGAAGTGGTGGTGGTCGGTCTGCCCGACGAGCAGTGGGGCAAGATCATTGCCGCGTTTATCAAGCTGCGCGCCGACGTCTCGGAAGGCGACCTCGATGCCCATTGCATCGCTTCGGGACTGGCCAAATTCAAGCGGCCACGGCGTTACCAGTTCATCGATCAGATTCCCAAATCTCCAGTGGGCAAGGTGCTGCGGCGCGTGCTGCTGGCCGAATTTCAGGAACAGGCCTTGAAGGCCATCAGCTAATCATCCAGAGGACACTCTCATGCAACAGCAAGCGATCCAGCAATTTCTCGACACTCAGTTCGATGGCTTCCAGGTTGAAGTCGATGTGTCCCGCGAGCGCGCCGACATCATCCTCAACCGGGCACCGTTGAACGTCATTTCCATGGGGCAGCGCGACCAACTGCGCCTGGTCTTCGAAGCCCTCGATGCACACCAAGGCGTGCGCGTTATCGTGCTGCGCTCGGTGGGTGAACACTTCTCCAGCGGAGGCGATATCAAGGGCTTTCTCGAAGCGTCGCCGGAGCACGTTTCGAAGCTGGCCTGGAATGTCGCGGCACCGGCACGTTGCGAAAAGCCGGTGATCGTTGCCAACCGTGGTTACACCTTCGGCGTCGGTTTCGAATTGTCCCTGGCCTGCGATTTCCGCATTGCTTCGCAGACCACTCGCTACGCCTTGCCTGAGCAGAACCTGGGTCAGATCCCAGGCTCGGGTGGCTCCGCACGCTTGCAGAAAATCATCGGCATCACCCGCACCAAGCACATGGTGATGCGCGCCAAACGCATCACCGGCGACCAGGCCTATGACTGGGGTATCGCAACCGAAGTCGTGCCGGATAGCGAACTGGAAAGCACCGTCGATGCGTTGGTCGATGAACTGCGTCGCTTCTCGCCGCTGGCTCAGCGCACGGCGAAAAAACTGATCAACGACAACGAAGATGCGCCGCTGACCGTCGCGATCGAAATGGAAGGTCACTGCTACAGCCGTCTGCGTAGCTCCAAGGACTTCAAGGAAGGCGTCGAAGCGTTTCACAGCAAGCGTACGGCCGTGTTTATCGGCGAGTAAATCGTACCGGCGAGCAGGCCCGGGAGTATGTCGGTAACGACGTACGCCCTACGGAGCAGGGCCTGCAGCCCCTTCAATGCAACTGAAAAGGACACATCAAGGCATCACCGCTGACCTGCTGATTACCCGCAACCCGTGCACCGGGATGCTGAACGTTTCGATTCACCGTTTGTGTGAGGCAACCATGACTACGACAACAACAATAAATGCATCACCCACCAGCGCCGCTATCGATACACCGCAAATTCCACCGGGCAAGGCCTTGCTGGCGGCATTTGCCTCGACATTCGGCTGGGCGCTGGATTTGTTTGATCTGTTCATTCTGCTCTATGTGGCGCCGATCATCGGCCGCCTGTTCTTCCCCTCTGACACCCCGACACTGTCGCTGGCCGCCGTGTATGCGTCGTTCGCCGTGGCCTTGCTGGTGCGTCCGCTGGGCTCGGCGATCTTCGGTGCGTATGCCGATAAACACGGCCGCAAGCGTGCGTTGATGGTGTCGATGGTCGGCGTCGGCATTTCCACGGCACTGTTTGGTGCGTTGCCGACCATTCACCAGGTCGGCATATTGGCCCCGATACTGTTCCTGGTATTACGGGTGATTCAGGGCATTTTCGTTGGGGGCATCGTCGCCTCCACTCACACCATCGGCACCGAATCCATCTCGCCACGCTATCGCGGATTGATGTCCGGGATGATCGGTGGCGCCGGCGCCGGCATGGGCGCGCTGTTGGCGTCAGTCACTTATCTGGTGTTGTCGGAGATTTTTACCGGGGAAGAATTTGACGTCTGGGGCTGGCGCTTCATGTTCTTCTGCGGCCTGCTCAGCACGTTTTTCGGTCTGGTGATGTTTCGTTACCTGGAAGAAAGCCCGGTCTGGCGGCAACTGCAACAAGCCCGCAAAACCAAGGGGCCGGCAATAGTGGTGGTGTCGCCACTCAAGCGTCTGTTTGGACGCGAGTACCGCGCCGTGATGATGGTCAATCTGCTGATTACATTCGGAGGCGGGGCCACGTATTACCTGGCCTGCGGTTATCTGCCGACACTGCTCAACGTGGTCGCCAAAGTGCCGCATACACAGACTTCGCAGATGCTTATGTACGGGTCGACGGCAACCATTGTCGGAGCACTGGCCTTCGGTTACCTGAGTGACCTGATCGGTCGCAAGAAGACCTTCATGCTGCTGGGTGTGATCAACCTGGTGAGCCTGCCGATGATGTTCCTTGGCGTCGCCGAGCCGGGTTCGCTGACCCGCACTGCGCTGTATTGCATGGGCATAGGCTTCATGGGCGGGGCGATCATCGCGCCGATTCTGATCTTCCTCAACGAACGCTTTGCCACCGAGCTGCGAGCCAGTGGCACGGGGTTGTCCTGGAACATCGGTTTCGCCCTCGGCGGCACCATGCCGACCTTTGTCTCGCTGGTCAGCAGCAGCCCGGCGCAGATCCCCATGGTGCTGGCGATTTTCGCCGCCGTTCTGTCGGTGATCTACCTGATCGGCAGCGTGGTGATTCCAGAAACCCAAGGCAACTTCAAATAACGGTGGGGAGGCGCTCCAGGAATTCGCCGATCAGCTGCAAGGTCCGCTCGGTCGCTTCGGTTTGGGGAAAGTGCCGACAGTCATCCAGCAACACACAGCGGCACGGTCCAGGCACCTGTCGCTGGATGACCGCCAGTTGCTCGGGCGTGGCGTAGTGGTCTTCGCGACCCTGAATGACCAACAGCGGCTTCTCGATATGAGCCAACTGCGCTTGGAGATCATCCAGGGAAAAGTCCGGGTGCAACCAACTGTCGCTCCAACCGTGAAAAGCGCCGTCGACATTTGTCCCATGGTGGCGTGCCAGGCGTTCGCGCAGTTGGCCTTGATGCCAAACCTCAGTGGTATGGCGAATGCCATTGAGGCTCTCGGCCTCGACTATCACGTGGGGCGCCAGTGCAATGCTGCCCAACACGCGTGGATCGTTGGCGGCGGCATAGGCGAGGACGATGGATGCGCCGTCACTGTGACCGAGCAAGACCACCTGCGGTAGTTGCAAGGCATCGAGCAATTGCCGCAGCTCGCGAGGGCCGTCGCTGGTCAGGTAGTTCAGCGGACGCGGCAGGGTTATCGGGCTCGATTGCCCATAACCCTGACGGCTGTAAGTGACCACGCCGTAACCGCTCATTTGGGCCAGGCGCAGGGGGAAGTCTTTCCACTGCTCGGCGCTGCCGAGGCCTTCGTGCAGCAGCACGAGCGTCGGTCGCGATGGGTCAGCCGCAGGCAGTTGGCGATATTCCAGGCGCAGCGGCCCAAGTTGCAAAAATTGTTGTGGCGACATGTCGAATCAACGATTGAACAAGGTTGCTCGCAGGTTACCGTAAACGTAACCCCGCATGCAGCACCACGCTTTGCTTGAGGTATGCAAAACATGCGTCATCTCGATGTTCAGGTGATCGACCAGGCACTGCATTGGGCTCGCGCCGGGCAGGCCCAGTGGCTGTGCACGGTGCTCTCCACCTATGGCTCGGCGCCGCGTGCGCCGGGTGCGATGCTGGTGACCAATGGGGCTGGAGAACACGTCGGCTCGTTGTCCGGTGGCTGCGTCGAGGAGGAGTTTCTCGAAAGCCTGACGCGCGGTGAATTACGCGAACCGGCGCAGATCGTCAGCTATGGCGACAGCGTCGAGCAACGCCACCGTCTAAGATTGCCCTGTGGTGGCGTGCTGATCGTGCTGGTCGAGCACCGCGCGGCCAGTCTCGAGTGGATCGCACACCTGGAGAGTCTGCAAGCGGCGTTACTTGGCCAGCGACGTCTGCAACGTCATGTCGAGCTGAGCAGCGGTGCGTTGCGCCTGGACCCGGATACCGGACACGGCAGCGAGCGGGTGCAAGTCGATGGCGAGAGGGTGCGCATCAGTGTGGGCCCGGCGTTACGCCTGATTCTGGCTGGGCTCTCGCCGGTCGCGGAAGTCTGCGCCAGTTTCGCCCGCGCCATCGGCTGCGAAGTCATCGCCTGCGACCCCCGGGAAGAAACGCTGCATCTAAATCTTGAAGGCGTGGAGATGCAGCGTGTGCTGCCCTCGATGTTTATCGCCGCCGGAGGTTGTCACGCAGCGACCGCAGTGGTGGCGTTGACTCACGATCCGCGAATTGATGATCTGGCGCTGATGGAAGCGGTTCACACCCCGGCGTTTTACATCGGCGCCATGGGCTCTCAGGCAACCTCGGCCAAGCGCGCCGAGCGGCTCAAACGCATCGGTGGTCTGACGGATGAACAGATTGCCCGTTTGCACATGCCCATCGGTCTCGATCTGGGCAGCAAAGCCCCGGCGGAAATCGCGCTGGCGGTGGTCGCCGATATCCTGCGCGTTTATCACGGCAAAGAACGCCATGCCTTGTAAGGCAGTTTTTCCGACGAGCGTGGGGGCTGCGAAAGTCGAGGTAGACGCTCGGTCATTCGCGCGCGATAGTGGCCAGCCAAGTGTTGCTGAACCATGGACCGATCGACGGGCTTGAGAAATAGATAGACGCCCCGATGATATTCATTGAGGCCGATAACGATATCGCTTCAAGCGAGCGGAGGAATCTGATGTCGATTGCCCAACGGGTTTTCCACGGTAGGTTTGGCCGGGTCGCCTTGCTGAATATGGATCGTTCGCTGGTCACCCACACCCATTCCGAATGCCATGTACTGGTCAAAGTGTCCGGCGAAGACACTTACTTCAACGTCAACGGTCGGCGAGTTCCGCTCAGCGATCGCACGGCGGTGCTGGTCAACGCCTGGGAACCGCATTTCTACGATCCGCAGCCTGGTGCCGGTACCACCCTTATTCTGGCGCTCTACATCGAGCCCGCCTGGCTGGCCACTGCCCAGCAGTCGCTGGCGCTCAGCGGTCGGCCGGACTTTTTTGCCCAGTCATGCATCGAGTTGTCGAGTCGTAACCGCACCTTGGCCGACATCCTGGTCGCCGAAGCGCATGGTTGCGGGATCGTGCCGAAAGAGCGCATGGAGTTCATCCTGTTCGACTTCCTGATCGAATTGATTGAGGACTTTTCCAGCTGGCGGCATTTGTCGCTGATGGGTGCACCGAACTCAGGCGAGTTCCGGGACGCACGCGTGCGCCGTGGCACCGCCTGGTTGCTTGAACACCTCGATGATCCGAACCCGATCGACAACGCCGCGCGGGCTTGTGGTCTGTCGCGTGCGCACTTCTTTGCGCTGTTCAAGAAAGATACCGGCATGACGCCGACCCTGCTGCTTAACGACGCGCGCATGCGCCGGGCGTTTGCCTGGCTTGAGCGTGAGCGCAGCGGAACGTTGGGTCTGTTGTCGGAGAACCTCGGGTTCTCCGAGCAAGGTCATTTCACACGGTTTTTCCGTCAGCACATCGGCGCTTCACCCAGCCAGTATCGGCGTGTAGTGGATTGTTATGCGAAGGTTTGAACCGAGAGGAGGGCGAGAGGGATTGGGCAACCCTCCCGTTGATAAAGTCAGTCTTTCATCTTGAATGCTGGCAGCTTGTGTAGACGACGAAACTTGTAGAGTCCGCTAATCGCCCAGAAAGTCATAAATCTCTTTCATGCGTTCTTCGCGCATCAACTCAAGTTCTTCCTTAGTGTCGGCTACCCACTGCAGAGTGAAGTCCCAGCAGTCGCAGTCGTGAGCATCGGCTTCGGCTTCAAATTCTTCTTGCAAAAATTTCAAGCGATATTCTTCCGGCGACAGCCCGCAACTTTCAGCGAGGCTGTAGTTCAACTCGCTGAGTTCAAGTTGGAGCCATAAGTTGGCGTCCAGGAATTTCCTCAGGGCGAGTTCGGCTCTAAATTCTTTTGCGATCATGAAGGCTCTCTTGTGGCATGCAATAAGTGGCGGGTTGTTCAAAGTCGGCCCAGCGCTACATCGGACTATTTCAATTTCCTGCCATCATCCATCCTCGAACGGCATGACCTTCACTCAACTCTTTCACGACGCGAGCCGCATCCTGCTTTTGTTTATACGGCCCGATGACGACAAAGTTGTTTTCTTTACGCGCTACCGGCAACCCCAGCTGCTGAATGGCTTTTACGGCGCGATGGCGGCTGGGTGTGTTCAACGCAATTTCGACCACCCACAGGCCGGATGAGGGCGTGGTCGAAGCGTCTTTTTTAATGTTGGAAATGAAGCCACCACACGTCAAGCACGGGCGCTCCAGCGTGATGAGCGAGCCTGGCACCGTGCGAAAGAGGTGCCATTGCGGATCAAAGGTTTTTTTGCGGGCGAAGAGCGCCAGGAGCAGGCCGGTAAAAGTAATCAGACCACTGAGAATAATCGTCCACTTGCGTGCCTGCGTGGACAATGAAGGCAGCGTAAGTACGGGTGTTTCGTCTGGCTTTTTGACCAAAAACTGTACGGCGTCAGCCTCTGTTGATTCGGGTAAGTGTGATCCGTTTTTCGCAAGGGGCGCGAGCTCTTCCGAATGCTTTGTACTGAGCTCTGTCGCAACTTTATTAACGGTGTCGTCAATTAGTTGTTCGAATTTCGTCACTTTTTGCTGGATGTATGAGTTGTCGACGTTATTTTGACAAGTGGGCCCTGTGGGTGTGAAGGTCCATAGTAGCGCTGATAGTTGCCCCAAGACGCCAGTTACAAGGAAACCCAAACCGAGCTTTCGCACAGTGGCCATCTCCAAATAAAATGAATAGTTATTTGTCCCGTTTTCTTCTGATAAACGGGGTTCTATTGTTGATCCTGGGATGGTCTAAATCTTGAGCGCGTCAGTGTGCACAAGAGCCAAAACTAGTTGGCTGCTTTTTATTGTTTGAAAGAGCATCAAACATGCACTTTATAGACTGTTGGTTGGCGAAGAAGGCTCAGGTGTTCAAAAAAAAACCGGATCAGATGGATGTATGGGTGATCCCTAAAACCGATAATCCGCCGGCACCTCCTGAGCGATAAAGTGCTGCATGTGTTCGAGAAAGCTGATTTGCAGTTTCGACGCCGGTCCTTGAACCGGCAACAGCATGCTGAAGTCCATTTCGATCGCCGGTTCGAACGCTCTGAACACGATGCCACTGCCTCGGTATTCAACGGCGCTGATGGCATCGACCAGCGCGACTCCCAGGCCTTGTTCGACGAAGGCGCACATGGGCAGCGACAGCTGGGTCTCCAGCCGCAGTTCGCGCTCGACCCCATGAGCGGCAAATATTGCATCGATGTGTTGGCGCGAGCCGATGGATTGCGGATAGGAAATAAACGCCTCGCCTTGCAGATCCTCGGGCCGGATCGTGCTGTTGTCCTGTAAGCGATGATTGGCCGGCAATGCGCACAGCATGCGGGTCGCCAGCAGTTTTTCGGCGCGGGGGCTGGGGTAGGTGTTGGGCAGTACGATGATGCCCAGATCACAGCGCTGACCGACCACCAGATCGACGATCTCGCGCGATGAATGCACAACCAGCGATACCTGCACTTGATCATGTTCGGCCATGAATGCGGCGATGGCTCGCGGCATGAATGACAGGCCCATGGCCGGTGCGCAGGCGATGTGCAGTGAGCCGCGTTTCAAGCTGCGGATGTCTTGCGCCGTGCGGGCAATGCGTTCGACCCCGAGCAGCGAGCGTTGCACCTCCTGATACAGCGTCATGGCTTCGGGGGTGGGCTGAAGTCGGCCTTTGATCCGGTCGAACAGGCTGAATCCGATGTCCTCCTCAAGACTGGCGATCAGTCGCGTTGCAGCCGGTTGCGAGATGCACAGCATCTCGGCGGCACGGGTCACGGTCTGGCCCAGAATCACGGCGCGAAAGGCTTCCAGTTGACGAAGGTTCATGGCGCTATTCCTTGAAGATAAATCCATACCAAAAAGACATGGGCTTGCCAAAATAAAGCATTTTTCAAGCCGTTGTCAGCTCTCTAGGATCTTCTCTATCGAGAATATCCAGTGGTATGGCCTGCGCTGAAGCCAGTTTTCAGTGCCGAGAGAGCGAATACGCAACTCATGCAAAAAACTGATGTAGTTATCGTTGGGGGTGGTCTGGTCGGGCTGTCGATCGCCTATGGACTGGCCATGCTCGGTCGCCAGGTCAGCGTCCTGGATGAGGGGGACGACGCCTTACGGGCTGCCCGTGGCAACTTCGGCCTGTTGTGGGTTCAGGGCAAGGGCTATGGAATGAGTCCCTACGCGAAATGGACTCGTGAATCGGTGGCGCTGTGGCCACGATTCGCCGCCGCGTTGCAGGCCGACACCGGCATCGACATCCATCTGCGCCAGCCGGGCGGCTTCCAGCTGTGTTTGAGTGATAAGGAGATGGCGCAAGAAAGCCGTCGACTGCTCTGGCTGCGCGAAGCCATGGACGGTGATTATCCGTTCGAGCTGCTGGATTCGGCACAATTGCGCACCCGCTTGCCCGGCCTGGGGCCGACTGTCGTGGGGGGCTGTTATTCGCCCATGGACGGTCACGTCAATCCGTTGAAATTGTTGCGCTCCCTCTATGCCGCCTGCCGGATGCGTGGGGTCAAGATCATCAATGGTCACCGGGTCAGCGCCATTGGTCAGCGAGATTCGGGCTTCGAGTTGCACACCGACCAACAGCGCTGGTTCGCCGGGCAGGTCGTACTGGCCGCTGGCCTGGGCAATCGCAAGCTGGGCACGCAGTTGGGGATGGACGTGCCGGTGAGTCCCAATCGTGGGCAGATCCTGGTTACCGAGCGACTCAAACCGTTTCTGCATTACCCCACCACCTACGTTCGGCAGACCGATGAAGGCACGGTGCAGTTGGGTGACTCCCATGAGTCCACGGGTTTCGACGATGGCACCAGCAGCGAGGTAATGAGCACCATCGCCCGGCGCGCCGTGCAGTGTTTTCCTCAGTTGGGCAACGTGCGCCTGGTACGGGCCTGGGGCGCGTTGCGGGTGATGAGTACCGACGGTTTTCCGATCTATGAAGCCTCGCAGGCTTGCCCGGGGGCGTTTGTGGTCAGTTGCCACAGCGGCGTGACCCTGGCGGCGATCCACGCCTTGCGCCTGGCACCGTGGATTGGCGGTGAGTTCGACGAGCCGGCTGTGGCGCCTTTCAGTCTGCAGCGTTTCAGTCTCAAACGTGAGGTGCGCCATGCCGGCTGACAGCTTGTTCCGGGCTTTGGTGCCTGCGCAAAAAAACCTGCAGATCGAATTCGAAGGCGCGTCATTGTCGGTGCCAGCCGGTGTTTCACTGGCCAGCGCATTGCTGCTCAGCGGCGTCACTCATACCCGCGAAAGTGCCGTCAGCGGCAGGTCCGGCGCGCCCTATTGCATGATGGGAGTGTGCTTCGAATGCCTGGTCGAGGTGGACGGGCAAGCCAACTGTCAGGCGTGCCTGCTGCCGGTTCGAGCTGGCATGCGTGTTCGCAGGCAGCGCGGCGCTCGTGAGTTTCTGGCCAGTGACCACGGCGAGGAGGGCGCTGATGAATAATCAAACGGTCGACCTGATTGTGGTTGGCGCAGGCCCTGCGGGAATGAGCGCGGCGCTGGAGGCCACCCGATACGGGCTTTCGGTTGTGGTGCTGGATGAGCAGGGCAGCCCCGGTGGGCAAATCTATCGCAATATCCTGCAGGCCGATGCGCGCAGCCGCAGCGTACTGGGCGATGACTACACGGCGGGCACGGAGCTTGTCGCTCAGTTTCTCCAGTGCGGGGCCCGGTATCTGGCCAATGCGGCGATCTGGCAAGTGACGCCGCAGCGTCAGGTGCATTACCTGATCGATGGCCGCGCTGAAGTGCTGCAAGGGCGTCATCTGTTGATCGCCACCGGTGCGTTCGAACGACCGATGCCCATCCCTGGCTGGACCTTGCCCGGTGTCATGACCGCCGGTGCCGGGCAGATCCTGCTCAAAAGCGCCGCGCTGGTGCCGGTCGGGCCGGTGGTATTGGCCGGCTGCGGACCCTTGTTGTACCTGCTGGCGGTGCAATACCTGCGGGCCGGCATCGCGATCGAAGCGCTGGTGGACACTAGCGGTCAGGGCGATCTGCTGCGCGCCTGGCGCAAAGTCCCAGGCGCCTTGCGCGGGTGGCGTGACGTGCTCAAGGGCCTGCAACTGCTTATCGAATTGAAGCGTGCCGGGGTCAGACATATTCGCGATGCCCGTGATTTGCGTATCGAAGGTCAGGCACACGCCAGTGCCCTGAGTTTCGACAGTGGCGGTCGGCGCTGGACGATTCCCGCCTCGCTGATTTTGCTGCACCAAGGTGTGGTGCCCAACACCCAGATCAGTTGGTCGCTACGCCTCGAACATGACTGGAGCGAACAGCAACTGTGCTGGGTCACGCGTCGCGACAGCCAGGGTGAAACCAGTCTGCCGGGCATTTATATCGCCGGTGACGGTGGCGCTATCGGCGGTGCGCAAGTGGCGCTGCTCGAAGGCCGCCTGGTCGGGCTGGCGATTGCAGCAAAGTCAGGAAAAGTCGATGGGCAATCATTGCAACCATTCGCCGCCCCTTATCAAAAGGCCCTGCGCCGCCAGCGTGCTGCACGGCCACTGATTGATGCGTTGTACCGCCCGCAACAGCAAAACCGCATTCCCGCCGACGAGGTGATTGTCTGCCGGTGTGAAGACGTCAGCGCCGGCTCGATTCGCCAGCACGTCGAGCTTGGCTGTTTGGGACCCAATCAAACCAAGGCGTTCGGTCGCTGCGGCATGGGGCCGTGTCAGGGCCGTCTGTGCGGTTTGAGCGTCACCGAAATCATTGCCGAGCAGCGCAAGGTCCCCCCCGCAGAGGTCGGGTATTACCGGATTCGCTCGCCACTCAAACCGATCACGCTTGCCCAATTGTCCACCGAAACACCTCTTATCCAGGAGCATCCATGAGCCCTATCCAACGCATCGAAAGCAATCCACGCCTGAGCCGCAGCGTCGTGCATAACGGCGTGGCCTGGCTCAGCGGCATCGTCGCCGCCGATTGCAGCCAGGACATCCGTGGCCAGACGCGCCAGGTGCTGCAACGGGTCGACGAACTGTTGGAAGCCTCTGGCAGTGACAAGAGCCGTCTGCTCAGCGTGCAGATCTGGATGAAAGACATGGGCGCCGATTTCGCCGGCATGAATGAAACCTGGAGCGCCTGGGTCGACGCCGGGCAAACCCCAGCACGCGCCACCGCTCAAGTGATGTTCGATGACCCACAGATCCTGCTGGAGTTGATCGTCACCGCCGCCGTCTGACCGATCCCGTTGTCACCGCTGCGCTCGCTCGAGTCTTGCGCAGCGAGGAGCAGACGGCCAACAGAGCCGCCACTCCCGTGAGTTCACATTGCTGCTGCCATAACGGATGACTTCGATTGCGGAGCGCCCGACATAAACAACATCGCATCTGGAGCTATGAATGAACGTAAAAAGCATGGTCTTGAAAGTAGGACTCGTCTCACTGCTGGCCTTGGGTGTCGGCGTGCAGGCGGCGGAGCAACCTCTGCGCCTGGGCATCGAAGCGGCCTACCCGCCGTTCGCTTCGAAAACCCCCGACAACCAAATTGTGGGTTTCGATTACGACATTGGTCAGGCCCTGTGCGCCGAGATGAAAGTCCAGTGCGTGTGGCAGGAACAAGAGTTCGACGGGTTGATACCTGCACTCAAGGTGAAGAAAGTCGATGCGGTGATTTCATCGATGTCCATGACCCCGGAGCGGATGAAATCGGTCGATTTCAGCAATCGCTATTACCGTATTCCGGCGCGTCTGGTGTTCAAGAAGGGCAGCGGCATCAGCGACATTCCGGCACAGCTCAAGGGCAAGCGGATCGGCGTGCAGCGCGCGACCAATTTCGATCGCTACGTCACCGAGAAATTCGCCCCGGCCGGTGCCGAAGTGGTGCGCTACGGCTCGCAGAATGAAATTTTCCTCGACCTGCTGGGTGGGCGCCTGGATGCCACCATGGCCAGTTCGGTGGTGATCGATGAAAGCCTGTTGAAGCGCCCGGAAGGGCAGGACTACGAGTTCGTCGGCCCGAATTTTACCGACGAGCAATTCTTCGGCACCGGCATCGGTATTGCGGTGCGCAAGAGCGATCCACTGGCCGGTCGTTTCAATCAGGCCCTGGCGACGATTCGTGCCAACGGCACCTACGACAAGATTCGCCAGAAGTATTTCGACTTCGATATCTACGGCGAGTAACGACCGGGCTTTCTTTCGGCGCGCATGCTTGAGCATGCCGCCTTTTTTTCAATTGATTGGGGTCGAGATGCAAACCAAGGCGTTACTGAGCGAGCAACACGTTTCGCAAATGCTGTCGACGGCCAAAGACCTGGCCCATCGTCGCAAGTGGCCCGTGGCGATTTGCGTCGTCGATGACGGCGGTCATCCGCTGGGTCTGCTGCGTCTGGATAATACGGCGCCAATTGCGGGTTACATCGCCACGGAAAAAGCACGTACCGCGGCGCTGGGGCGTCGCGACAGCAAGGTTTACGAAGACATGATCAATGGCGGGCGCCAGGCCTTTATCAGTGCGCCAAACCTTAAAGGCATGCTCGAGGGAGGCGTCGCCATCTGGTACGAAGGGCACTGCATAGGTGCAATTGGTGTGTCCGGCGTAAAGGCTGAAGAGGATGCAGAACTGGCCCGTTTAGTGGTTGATGCACTGTTGCAAACGGCCGTCGACCACCCGGTAGCGGGGGAGTGAGCATTAGAGGGACTCTTAGCGGCTGGGTCGAACTGTTCGGATGTTCCTTTTTCACCGACTAGACTAACGTTTCCGATTCACTGCACACCCAAAATAGGGCACGCCTTCCAGCGTGAGCCCAATTGCCTCTCAGGAGGCTACCGATGAAAAAACCATGGATCTGCGCTTTTCTGCTGATGGCCCAGTCTGCCCATGCACTGGCTCAGGACGACGCGTCTCAAAAGAACCAGGGATTTTGGCAGCTGCAAACGAGCGTCTACACCCGGCACTACTCGCCGGACCCTGACCACAATAACAATCAGGAATTGATCGGGCTGGAGCGCAACGAACCCTCCGGCTGGTTGTTTGGCGGGGCGACCTTTCGCAACTCGTTCAGCCAGCGCTCTTATTACGCCTACGTCGGTAAGCGCTACGAAAGCGCGGACTACCCGGTCTATGTAAAAGTGACCGGCGGCGCCGTTGAGGGCTATCACGGCAAATACAAAGACAAAATCCCGCTCAATCACTTCGGCGTTGCGCCCGTGATCATTCCGTCATTGGGGGTTCATTACGGGCCGGTAACCACCGAGCTGGTGTTGCTCGGTTTCAATGCGGCCATGATCACCGCAGGCCTGCGATTCTAAAAAAACTCCGCCGGCGCGCTTGCAGTACGGCCAGATCGGCCAAGCGTGTCGCAGTTTGCCGACTATCCACAGTTACCCTTGTAGTCACCGCCGCTGATCTTGCTCGTTGGCATAATAAGCTCCGGCCCTTGATTGCGAACGTTGCCCACCGCGCGATCTACCTGAAACCATTCAAACGCCTCAGCCGGCTCACCCTGCAACAGCACCATCTGTTCGGCCCGCTCCTTGGGCGTGGCCGGGTCCAGCCATTCCCGCGCCAGCTCTGGTGCAAGCACCACCGGCCGCCGATCATGAATGTCCACCATGCCGCCGGCACTGTCGGCGGTGATGATCACAAAGCCGTCATGCTCGCTGGGCTCATGCTCGCCGATGGGGTAATGGCCTATCGCTGCACAGAGAATGGGCGTGCGGTCGTGGTGACGGATCAGGTAGGGCTGTTTTTTCGGGCCGCCTTCGTAAACCCACTCAAACCAGTTGTCGATCGCAAGAATCGCCCGGTGCGGCCAGATGTCTTTGAAGAAGGGGCCATGGGCGACCTTTTCCACCCGGGCATTGATCGGCGCGGCACGGTCTCTGGCCCAGTGTGGGCGCCAGCCCCAACGCACCCTGTCAGCACGCAGGTATTCACCATCGCGGTGAAAGAGCGCGAGCTGCATGGTCGGCGCCGCGTTGTAGCACTCCAAAGGCTGGTCGCCGGCATAGTTGAGCAGGGCGTTGGGGATGCTGAGGGCCGCGACAAAGTCGTGAATGCCACGGTACTGGGAAAGGCGTCCGCACATGATTGCACCCTCCTGCTGTGTATTCAGGATAGACCCGTGGCCGCCGGTTTCATTATTTGTTGGATCAGATCAGGGAAGTGGTTGAGGGCGTTTGAATAAGGACTCCCCTGGTCAACGAATACGCCACCCGGGGCGCGGGCGGCGGGTGTTTCATGCCGCGCGAAACGCAGATAAGCAATTAAGTAGCCGTTCGTCGGAACCCGCGCACGATCAAACAGTTAGCAAGTCGATGTAGTAGCCCAAAAAAAACAGGTTCCTATGCGATCTCTAATTTCCGAAATGCCGAACGGGCGCAAGCTCGTTGATGAGCTTGATGTTGCGACCGAGCTGATGATGTCTATCCCGGTCGAACTCATCGGTGGCGCTCGGTGGCAGGAAGCCTCCAACCGACAGCAACAAGCGTTCAAAAAATGGCAAGAGTATCTGCAGCTCATGGCGGACGGGCGACGACCGACCATCGCGCTCAAAGTCGCGTGAGATTCTGCCCCCGTAGATGAGCAGGCTCACTGCTGACAGTGGTCCTTTAGAGACGGATTTTACAGTTTTCGATTACCGCGTCTCAACGATGCGGCATCAACTCGCCATGCGCCGCACGCCTTCCTTGCGACGGTTGGACTTTTGCTCGAGTTGGATGGCGAATTCCATGGCCTCCCGGTAACTGGAGCGCAGGGCCCACGTCTTGCCCGTGTATCGCTCGACGACATGGAAAATGCCGAGCTTTTTGGTCACCACCTGAAAGCGAACACCACGGCGCGACTTCAGTCGGTTACAGCGCCGGAAGAATTCGAGGCGGGTTGTGCTGGACGGGCCGAGCAGGGCGCAGAGTTCGTCGATGCGCTGCAGAAAGGATGGATGCATGTCTGATCCTCTAAGTGGGGGAGCATGTATTCGTGTCGTTAGTTGTTTGCCTTTGGATGCAGAGGTGAGTTCTGACGGATAAAGGTAGACGTAAAAAAACCACATCGAAACCTGACGGTTATTTTTTACGCATCACTCAGCGTTCTTGATGAGCCAGCTCAGACGGTTTCGAGCGTCGCCAGATTCAAAAGGGTGAAGTACCCAAGCCCCGGCTTCCAGCCTGCGGTGTCGATATGAATCACATTGCCCAATCTGACGGGTTGCTGCAGCGGTGTGTGCCCAACGATCAACGCACGCAGGCCTTCAACGCCATGACGCTCCAGCTGATCGATACGGCTTCGCGACCACATGATGCGGTTCTGCACCTGCCTCAGGCGCTGTCCGGATTCGGGGAATTGCAGTTCCTTGCGCATCTGTTCCCATGAAGGGAACGGGCAGTCGGCGTGCACGATGCCGATCAGGCCTTGCGCTGTTTCGACTTCGATTGCGATGGGTAGCCCGGCAAATTTCGCGGCGAACTGTTCGCGCTCCGCCTGCGACAGCTTCGTAAACCATAAGCCGCCGTTGAATATCCAGCTGTCGACGTCGCACGTATCGAAATGAACCACGTAGTCGTCGTGGTTTCCACACACGGGGTGGAACCATGGCTTGTCCAGCCAATCCAGTGCATCCGGGCACTCGGGGCCGCGGTCGATCAGATCGCCCACACTGAACAAACGATCAACCTTCGGGTTGAACCGGGCGGCCTCCAGGGCTGCCTGCAACCGGGTGAAATGGCCATGAATGTCGCCGACGGCGATGTCTCGGCCGACCGGGTTGGCGGCGAAGCGCTTTACGCCTGGCACCTCTGGCAATTCGTGCATGGAATACCTCGTGCGCCGCTCACCGGCGCGATGGTAGTCCATTGAGTTTAGGCCGCGTCGGCGCGAATCGCGGTAGAGCACATCGGTAATTCGTGGGAGCGGTCACCGGACGGTGGAGGCCACTCCTCGACGAACAGACGCTATCAGAGCGAAAAGCTGCTGGATTGTCCGAGATTGTTGTCTTGCACTGCCGCAATAAGGTGCAGTGGAACGTGCGGGTGTTCATTGATGGACGGGATTTCAACGCTGCCCACGATGTGAAGTGGTCGCTCACTCAGTCGGGTCGACTCTTGTGCCTTTGCCATAGCCATTCTCGCGTGGTTCGCTGCGATTTCATTGAGAGTTGACACGTTACATCTCCGGTGACTGACCAAGCGTATCGCTGGCGTCCTTAAGCGTTTATAGGGTGTTGCCGCCGCGTCAGAAATACGTCGTTGCGGGGCTGGCAAGACCGGCCATTGCAATCCTTGAGCCAGACAGGAGGGTACGCAAGGCGTCAGATTTTTGTTGCCGACGAGTGGTATCGCCAACAACCGCTGCCCTGAACTTGACCGCGTGCCTTGAGCCAACTAGACCTTATAACCAAGTCTCGCACAGGCAGTGGGCGGCCGTTCCCAGTCGCTTCATGCAGGGAAAGTGGACAGGTCTGCTGTCCTGCATTCTGAAATCACTTCAACATTGCTGGCATGGCTTACGAGTGAATCTTGGTCCCGTCATTGGTTCTGGAGATCAGTCATGCCCACCGTCGAACCCGTCTCGAATCTTCCTCAACCGGATAAACCCCAACCTTTGCGCGAAAGTGCCGCGCTCGCACTGTCCGGCGGGGGGTATCGTGCGATGTTGTTCCATACCGGCACTCTTTGGCGGCTGGGGCAACTGGGGTTTTTTCAGGATAAGCCGCTTCAGCGATTCGGTACCGACGGCACTGAAAGTGTCGGCAAGCTTGAGCGCATATCGAGTGTTTCCGGCGGCTCGATCATCTCCGCGAAACTGGCGCTGGAGTTCAGCTCGCTGGAAAACCTGGGGCCTGTTGATTTCGATAGGGCTTTTACAGAGTTGGTGGTGGGGCCGATACGCCATCTGGCCGGAGTGACGCTTGCGGGCATGTCGGCCAAGGGTGTTTTTCAAGTCATCAAGGACATCGCGCTGCCTGGCGAGGTGAACGCGCATGTGGCCAAAGCTCTCGATGATGGGTTGTATAGCGGTAAGACACTGCAGGATTTGCCCGACCGCGTGCGCTTTATCTTTAACGCCTCAAACCTGCAGTCGGGGGCGGTCTGGCGATTTTCAAAGCCTTACATGGGTGACTGGAAAGTGGGCAGAGTCATGAATCCTGCACTTTCGATTGCCCGCGCCGTCGGGGCGTCTGCGGCGTTTCCGCCGGTCCTGGCGCCAGCGACACTGGATCTCAAGGACAGCGATTTTGCGCCTGACGACGGCACGCAGTTCCTGCGGCATGCGCCCTACACGACATCGGTCGCCCTCGCCGACGGCGGGGTCTACGATAACCTCGGGTTGGAGACTTGCTACAAGTCCTTCAAGACACTGTTCGTCAGTAACGCCGGCAAGCCCTTTGCCGAGCAGCCCGACGTGTCGGTGAATTGGGTGTCCATCGGCAGTCGCTGCCTCGACGTGATGGACAACCAGGTGCTGAGTCTTAGAAAGCGTCTGCTTATCCAGGCCTTTGAAGCCCGTGAGCGCTATGGAGCCTTTTGGGATATCAAACAGGACATCGGCGTTCACGCACTTGCCAATTGCCTGCCTTGCCCACTAGATAGCACGCGCAGGCTGGCCCAGGTGCCGACTGACCTTGCGACAAAGGACATGGAAACCCAGAAACGCCTGATCAACTGGGGTTATGCGGTAGCTGATGCGGCCGTCCGGGCGCATTTCAATGGACAACTGCCGCCGCCGATTGGATTTCCCTATCCCGAGAGCGCTTTGTGAGTCGTCATTTTCAGGCTGATATCGAATGACCGCGCTAACGCAGTAACCAGCCTCTGGCGTACGTGTTTCAAACGTTGGTCAGACAAGGAGATCTGGAATGGACACGTCCGACTACTCTCCACCGGCCATGCGCAAACTGCGGGTGTATGCCTTCGATCCGCAAGCCTCGACTCAAATGGAAACGGTGCAGATCAACCACGCCACCATCGAATTGCCCTAGGAGCAACGATGGGAGCCCGACATCTTGCCGGGGCCGGTGAACGAGTATCTGGAAGTCATTGATGTCGACCCTACCAGCGGCCAGTTCTATAAACCGGTGGACTTGAATGATCCGCATTTGTTGGCCCAGGACGGCCTCGCGCCTTCCGAGGGGGATCCGCGTTTCCATCAGCAGATGGTCTTTGCCGTCGCGATGAAGACCATCAAATTGTTTGAGCGGGCGCTGGGGCGCAAGGTGTTCTGGTCACCCAGAGCGGTCGAGGATGCCGTGAGAAAGCGGGTGACGTCTCACACCTATGTCCGGCGGCTGCGCATCTATCCCCACGCGTTACGCGAAGCCAACGCCTATTACAGCCCCGCGAAAAAGGCGTTGTTGTTCGGTTACTTCAAGGCCTCGATGACCAACGCCGGGGTGAACTTGCCGGGTGGCTGGATCTTTACCGCGCTGTCCCACGATATCGTCGCGCATGAAACGACCCATGCGATCCTCGATGGCTTGCATCGTCGTTACATCGAGTCGACCAATGTCGATAGCCTGGCGTTTCATGAAGCCTTTGCCGACATCGTGGCGTTGTTGATGCATTTCACCTTGCCTGAGGTGGTCTCCAGTCAACTGGCGGCACGTCGTGGCAGCTTGAGCGAGCGCTCCTGGCTGAGCGGCCTGGCGCGCCAATTCGGCGAGGCGTCGGGGCGTTATGCGGCCTTGCGCGACGCCATCGACGAAAAAGGCCAGGACGGCTTGCCAGACCCGACACGCCTGGCGCAGTTGAGCGAGCCACATGAGCGCGGCGCGATTCTGGTTGCCGCTGTTTTCGACGCCTTTATCACTATCTACGAGCAACGCACGGAGGATCTTTTTCGACTGGCCGGGCATGACAAGACGTCGACCGCCAACCTGTCGACGGAACTGATTGCACGCCTGACCCGCGAAGCCGTGAAATCGGCCGATCATGTCCTGCGCCTATGCATCCGCGCACTGGATTACCTGCCACCGGTGGATGTGCATTTTGGTGAATTTCTGCGGGCCATCGTTACCGCCGATAACGACCTGGTGCCGGATGACCCGATGCACTATCGCCTGGCCGTCATTCAGGCGTTTCGACGGCGCGGCATTTTCCCGGACAAGTGTTTGTCGCTGGCACCGGACAGCCTGCTCTGGGAGTCGGTGAAAGGTGTTCAGTCAGAAGACCTTGCACTGACGGCTAATGACCTGCTCGACTTCCATGCCGCTGCAAAACCGAAGCACGGATGGGCCGGGGGCGCGCTTGATCTCACGCCGCAATACGTGCGGGAGAAAGCCTTTCTTCAGGCTGAGCACAATCGCCAAGTGGTGTGGAACTGGCTGATGGCAGAGTCGGCGCATGATGCGCAGTGGGAGAAGGTTCTGGGGATTTACTTCATGGCCCATCCCGGCGAATCAAGGAAGCAAGGGGCGTTGTTCATCGGCGCGGACGGGGTTCAACCGGCCGTGGAAGTGCACTCGGTCCGCACGTGTCGCAGGGCAGGGCCGGACGGTCAGGACCTGCGGCAACTGGTGGTTGAAATTGCTCAGCGCCGTCGCGGTTACTTCGATGTCGGGGAACAACTCAAAGAAGACCTGAAACCGGTGCGTGAAAGAGGGCATCGCCACTACGATTTCACCTTCCGCGGTGGGGCGACGCTGATCATCGATCTGCGCGACGGCACGCTGCGGTACGTCATCCGCAAGCGCATCGATGACGATGAGCGTCTGGATGCGCAGCGACGCTTCCTCCAGGCCGGCAGTGATGGCCTGGCCATGACCTACCGCGGTCCGCGCCCGGGCGATAACGCCTTCGCCATGACCCACCGTGGAGTCTGACGCCATGACGGATTCCGGTCTAAAAGACAAGGTGGCGATCCGCATGTACCGGGGAATTCTGGGTGACTGCTTTTTGCTGCGCTACACCGAAGCCGGGGTGACGCGTCATCTGTTGATCGACTGTGGTGTGCTGCAAGGGGAGAAGGACGGCAAGGAGCGAATGGCGCGCATTGTCGATGATGTTCACCAGACCACCGGTGGCGTGCTGGACCTGGTGGTGGTGACCCACGAGCACCATGATCACCTGTCTGGTTTTCTCTACGAACAGGCGCGTTTTTTGGGTGACGACTTTCACATCGGTGAACTCTGGCTGGCCTGGACCGAGGACCTCAACGATCCTCAGGCTGTCGCGCTGCATGCCCGTTTCAACAAAGCCAAGGTGGCATTGGCCGGCGTCGTCGGCCTCTGTGACAGTGTCAGCGCATTGAATGAAGATGCGCGGATCAAAACCGTACAGGGTCTGTCCGCCTTTATCGAACCGCTTGCCGATCCGGCCAGCAAGGACAAGCGCACGACAATCGAAAAGCTCAAGGACAAGGTGGGGTCGAAAGCGATCCGGTTCCTGGAGCCTGGTGACGTGGTGCAACCGGCTGCTCTCCAGACGCTCAAGGCGTACGTCATGGGACCGCCGCGCTCTGAAGATCGCCTGCGCAAGAACCTGCCCAGCAGCGGCGCGGGGAAAGAGGTCTACATGACCAGCCTGGACGACGCGATGGCGCTGGAGGAGCGAACACTGCGGCTCAAAGGCGTGGCTGCGCTCGACGTTGATACTCCGTTTGCCCGTCCTTATCAGCGCAAGACTTTGGACGCGCAAAAAGGGACCTACCCCAACCGTGCAAACGATGACAAAGCCGACAGCGTCGAACAGCGCTATTTCAGCCACGAAAACCAATGGCGCTGTATTGAAGATGAATGGCTGGACGGCGCGGAAACCCTCGCCCTGAAGATGGATTCGGACACTAATAACACGAGTCTGGTCCTGGCTTTCGAGCTGCCTGACGGGCAAATACTGCTGTTTCCCGGAGATGCCCAGGTCGGCAACTGGTTGTCCTGGGGAGACCAGACGTATCCCAAGGACAGCGCGCCCGCAGAGCCGGCGCCACTAACGCGCGACGATATTCTCGCCCGGGTCACGCTCTACAAGGTCGCTCACCATTGCAGCCACAACGCCACCGCTCGTGCAGCAGGATTGGAAAAAATGCACGATCCCCGGCTGGTGGCGATGATCCCGGTGGACGCTGATGTTGCCAAAGGCAAAGACTGGAAAATGCCCTATCCGGATCTGTTGAGTGCGTTGCAAGAACGTACCCGACAGCGGGTCGTCAGCGGTGACGGGACGCCCGCGAACGAAATCAAGGCTTTCAACGATTCACCCACAGACCCCAATCACCCGGTCAGCCTGAGTTATGGCGCTGATGATTTGTGGGTGGAGGTTTCGATCCCGTATTGAGTCCGATCGCTGCCCGGCAAGCAGGGCCGGTCCAACATAGGCGTGCTGCTTATATTCCTTAATGATATAAATAGATAATTATATATTCCTTTTGTTGTCGGTTCGGCTGATGCACTTTGAAGGCCTGCGCATCCATGCGGATGGGCCAAAATCAGACAGGAAGCCTCCAGATGACCATTAAAGCGATCAACGTCCGTAACCAGTTCAAGGGTGTCATCAAGGAAATTGTTCAAGGCGAAGTGGTGTCCGAAATCGATGTGCAAACCGCTTCTGGAATCGTCACCTCGGTGATCACGACTCGTTCGGTGCGCGACCTGGAGTTGAAGGTGGGCAGCGAAGTGATTGCCTTCGTGAAATCCACCGAGGTCTCCATCGCCAAGCTCTGAATTGCCATTTGCTTGCCGGCGGCGCGGAGATCAATTCGCATTGTTCTGCGCGGCGCGCGGCGAGGTCGGACACAGCATCAAGACGGATAAGCCCGCAGTCATCCAGACCTGTATCCGTGCAGAGCAATCGACACTATCCTTGCCGTTGGTGGAGAAAATCGTCGCCGACCTCGAAATCGACTATTTCGTCGGGTCACAGCGGACGTTTATTCGCCGAGCGACTGCAGTCGTCAGCAGGTTGAAAAACAACGCTGACCGTTTTTGAGAAAGCACATGGCAGCACAGGCCGCCGAGAACAGACCCGACATCATGCAAGCCCCGACCTATCAGTTGCTGGAAGTCGCCAACGGCAAACCGATCAAGCTCTGGACCGAAGGCGTCCCGGTAGAACCCGAAGCCCGGCAGCAGTTGATCAACACCGCGAAGATGCCGTTCATCTTCAAGCACCTGGCGGTGATGCCCGACGTCCACCTGGGCAAGGGCTCGACCATTGGCAGTGTCATCCCTACGGTGGGGGCGATCATTCCCGCCGCCGTCGGGGTCGACATCGGCTGCGGCATGATCGCCGCGCGCACATCGCTGACGGCTGCCGATTTGCCGGACAACCTGCATGGCTTGCGCTGCGCCATCGAAAAAGCGGTGCCCCATGGCCGCACGATGGGCCGTGGTATCCGCGACAAAGGCGCCTGGGACAGCGTTCCCAAACAGGCCGATCACGCCTGGACGGCGTTGCACCCACGGTTCAAGGCGATCACCGACAAATACCCGAAACTCGCCAGCACCAACAACCGTGGACACCTGGGGACACTGGGCAGCGGCAACCACTTCATCGAGGTGTGCCTGGACGAAACCAACCGGGTCTGGTTCATGCTGCACAGCGGCTCACGCGGGGTCGGCAACGCCATCGGTAACTTGTTCATTCAACTGGCCCAGGCCGACATGCGGCAGCACATCGCCAACCTGCCGGACCGCGACCTGGCCTATTTCAAGGAAGGCAGCCGGCATTTTGACGACTACGTCGAAGCCGTGAACTGGGCCCAGGATTTCGCCAAACAGAACCGGGCATTGATGATGCAAGCGGTGATTCAGGCGACACGCAAAGTGATCAGCAAACCCTTCGACGTTGCACTGGACGCGGTGAACTGCCACCACAACTACGTGCAAAAAGAGCAGCACTTTGGCCAGGACATTCTGGTCACCCGCAAGGGTGCGGTGTCAGCGCAAAAGGGCGAGTTGGGGATCATCCCGGGATCAATGGGCGCAAAAAGCTTCATCGTCCGCGGCCTCGGCAATGAAGAGTCGTTTTGCTCCTGCAGCCACGGCGCCGGCCGCGTCATGAGCCGCACCAAAGCGAAAAGCCTGTTCACCGTCCAGGACCAGATCCGCGCCACTGCCCACGTCGAATGCCGCAAGGACGCCGCCGTCATCGATGAAATACCGATGGCCTACAAAGACATCGACCACGTCATGCACGCCCAGCGTGAGCTGGTTGAAGTGCTGCACACCTTGCGTCAGGTGGTGTGCGTGAAGGGGTAGGTCAGTCAAGATCAACAGATCGCAGCCTCGTTGCACTCGACAGCTCCTACATTGGAATGCGAGTCCCTGTAGGAGCTGTCGAGTGCAACGAGGCTGCGATCCTTCGATCTACCGGTACTTGATCACGATCCCCTTGAGTTTGCGCCCCTCGATGGTTTCGACATCGCGCGCCCACAGCGGCCCGTTGACATAGGCACCCACCGGCTGGATATGGTCATAGACCACCACCACGGCATCGCCCCCGAGCTTGGCAGCCTCGTCCCGCAGTTTTTCTTCGACCTTGGCAATCGGCGGGGCAGGGTCGACACTCGCATCGATCAGCACTTCACCTAACCGGACATGCGGACGCAGCGGTTCGGTGCGCAACACCACGACCTCACTGGCCAGCGTCGGCGCAGAATGCTCGACACCCACATACGCGGTGGTCTGCGCATCGACAGTGGCGCAACCACTGAGTGCGAGCAGGGCGGCGGTGAGTCCCCCCGCCAACAGGGACAGTTTGAAACGTGTGGACCAAGGGGCGTCATGTGCAGGCATGGTGAAACTCCTCCGAAGGGTCCGCTGCTAGCGGGCTGCCTTGTTGACGGTAGCAGACGGTCCGGGAGTTTCCAGAAAGCCCAATCTTTTCAGGTTGGGCTTTTTAATGTTTTAAAAACGTCACTGATCCTTTTCGCAGTTCACCATCCAAGACACACCAAACCGGTCCACCAGCATTCCGAAGCGCTCTGCCCAGAAGGTCTTGTCCAGCGGCATCTGCACCTTGCCATCCTCCGACAACGCACCAAAGACACGCTCGGCCTCGGCAACACTGTCGACATTCAACGAAACCGAACAGCCGCTCATATCATCCGTAGGACGATCCGGCGTGGTGTCCGACCCCATGATCGCCTGATCGCCCACTGCCAGGCGGGTATGAATGATCAGATTATGCAGGTCCGCAGGAAACTGCTCGCGCGCCGGGCTTTCGCCGAAGGTCATCATCATTTCGATCCGGCCTTGCAGGGCTTGCTCATAGAAAGTGAAGGCGGCTTTGCAGTCGCCGTTGAAAATGAGGTAGGGATTGATTTTCATGTTTGCTCCCGTTGACCGAGGGATTGGAGGCCCACATTGGCCTGTGAATTGACTCCAAGTAGCAAAGCGTTAGAGGCGCGATTGTGCCGAGTTTGTTTAGACGTTTTTTCTATGGAAGGGGAACCGCTTATTGCCTGAAAACTCAGGCCACCGCGCGCGGGGCGCAGGATGGGCGCAGCAAGCGCTCAACGGCGCCACTCACCAGGTTTTCCAGCAGTTCATCACGCTGCGCGTCCTCCAGCGGATGCTGCGCCAGCCAGCCGGGCGCGCTGTTGAGCAGGTTGGCGATGGCGTGTCCGGTGGCCATCAAACCCTGTTCTCCGAGACGTGAAGGGGCGCCAAGCATCTTCAGCAATGTGCGCTCGTATTGCTCGCGCAACAGCCGGACGCGCGCCTGCTGTTCTTCGTTGAGGCAGCCGCTGTCACGTTCCGCCAGACGAAAATGCCAAGGCATTTCCCGGTGCAGGTTCAAATGCGCGCGGATCAGGTTGGGCAGTTTGTCGCGTTTGGCCGTGGCCTTTTGATCGATGCGCCCGAGGGTCGACAACAGTTCTTCATAGAACTCTTCGATCAGGTCGAGCAGCAAGTGCTGTTTGCTCGGGTAATGGTGATACAACGAGCCCGGGGACAGCCCCAGGCAGGTGGCCAGCTCACGCATGCCGACCTGACCGAAACCCTTGCTGGCGAACAACTCCAGCACCTTGTCCCGGTACTCGGCGAAACGTGAGCAACGCTCAGGCATAGGCATGGAAGCCACGTCCTGTCTTGCGTCCCAGGTAGCCGGCGGCGACCATTTCCTTGAGCAGCGGGGCCGGGCGGTATTTGCTGTCGTTGAAGCCGTCGTAGAAAGCTTCGAGAATCGCCAGCACGGTGTCCAGGCCGATCAGGTCCGCCAATGCCAGCGGGCCGATCGGTTGATTGCAACCCAGGCGCATGCCGGCGTCGATGTCTTCAGCGCTGGCCAAACCTTCCTGAAACACCAGAATCGCTTCGTTGATCATCGGCACCAGAATCCGGTTGACCACGAAGCCCGGGCGATTGCCGGCGGTGATCGCGGTCTTGCCGAGGGTGGTGGCCATGTCCAGCGCCAGCGCATGGGTCGCATCGCTGGTTTGCAGGCCACGGATCACTTCGATCAGGCCCATCACCGGCACCGGGTTGAAGAAGTGCAGGCCGATGAAGCGTTCAGGCTGGCTGACGCTGGCGGCCAGCTGCGTGATCGACAGCGACGAGGTGTTGGAGGCGATCACGCACTCGGTGCTGACCTGCGCGGCGATCTGTTGCAGCACGCGCAGTTTCAGGTCGAGGTTCTCGGTGGCGGCTTCAATCACCATCTGCGCGTTCTGCAGGCTGCTGTAGTCGGTGCTGGTGCGGATCCTGGCGAGGGCGTCGAGCTTTTGTGCCTCGCTCAGGGTTTCCTTGGCAATCTGCCGGTCGAGGTTCTTGCCGACGGTGGCCAGGGCCTTTTGCAAGGCGCTTTCAGAGATGTCGATCAAGGTCACGTTAAAGCCGGCCAGCGCGCAGACTTGCGCAATGCCGTTGCCCATGGTGCCCGCACCGATCACACCAATGTTTTGCAGATTCATCTTTGCGTCCTTCCGGTCAAACCCCGCGATACCTTGGCCGACTGGGTGGCCGAAGGCGTACTATTGGCCGCGAGTCTAGAACCGGCGGGGCAGTTGTCCTATGCCGCAACTGTTCAACGGTGCTGGTGTTTTTTGCCATTCGGGCGATGAGGAGAGAAGCGTTCAAATGCGGGAAAAGGACTCGGTGGCGGCCTACTTCGTGCAGGCGATGATCCATGGGCAAGGGGACAATCCACAGCGCTCGCGAGCTGCGCTGGAAGAGGCGGGCATCGACCCGGCGTTGATCGAGCAGCCGACTGCGCGAGTGCCAGCGAGCGCGTTTGCCGCGCTGTGGCTGATTCAGATCCGTGACCTGAACGACGAATTCTTCCGCCTCGATTCCCACGGCATGCCGCCCGGCAGCTTCGCGCTGATCTGCCGCGCCTTGATCCAGGAACCCGACCTGCACAAAGCCATGCGCCAATGCCTGGCCAACTTCGCGCTGTTCCTGCGCGACTTTCGCGGCACCCTGACCGTGCGCGGCAAACGCGCCATCATCAGCCTGGACACCCACGCGCAGAACGACGATGTCAGCCGTTTTGGCGAAGAAACCTTCCTGGTGTTGATGATCAGCCTGCTGTGCTGGCTCGGCGGACGACGCATCCCCATCGACCGTGCCGACTTTCGCCACGAGCGCGTGTCCCTCAGCGATGACCGCTTGCTCTGGGGCCCCAACCTGACCTTTGGTGCCGCGCGCACCGAAATCGAATTCGCCAGCCACTACCTGCGCCTGCCGGTGGTCCAGGACCTGGCCTCGCTGAAAGTGTTCTTGCGCACGGCACCGCAATGGCTGGTGATCCGTTTCCGTAACCAGCATGGCCTGGCCTCACAAGTCCATCAGCGCCTGCGCAACAGCCATTACAGCGATTGGCCGACCTTGCAGGCCTTCGCCCTGGAACAACACCTGAGCCCCAGCACCTTCCGCCGCAAACTGGAGCGCGAAGGCTGTTCGTATCAGGAGATCAAGGATGAAGTGCGCCGTGGAGTGGCGTTTGAGCAGCTGCGCGAGAGCCGGGCGAGTATCAGCGACATTGCGGAACAGCTGGGCTTTCAGGAACCGAGTGCGTTCCATCGGGCGTTCAAGAAGTGGACGGGGGAGAGTCCGGGGCGTTATCGGGCGCGGTATCAGGGGGGAGTGGCAGGTTGACTCATTTGAAGTGATTTACCGCCGCGCATTATTTACGCGGCGGACCACTGTTCATGCCTCATACGTCGGTGCAGCTGCGATCCCCCAAAAATTGACCCATTTGTTGGTCACCAGCTGCCGTAAGGAATTCCAAACTTCTCAATATAAAGCTTGGACTTCACACTCACCGGGTACGCATAACGGCCTTCGTTCTTGCCCTGGTCTGGGCCCAAAGGCTCAATATCTGCTTTAGCTTGAGCCACCTCGACGGGACGATGGCAGGAATCTCTGACCCAAACCTTCACGACCCCGCCGGGGGCCATGCCTATATAGACAGCCGCCATGTACCGGGCCTCTTGTTCAGGGGTGTCCGGGCACCGTTGCGTGACGGATGAATGCATCAGTTGTCTGGCTTGCTCTGGTATTTCTATCCAGACTTTATAGGTCTGTGGTTCTACGATGGATTGCCAGCGCACGAATATACGTTTGGGGAGGTCAGCGCCGACCACCGCTTTGCCGGAACCGCCGACACCTCGCCACCCTTTGGCGGACTCTGTGCCGTCCTCTGGTTGACCGCCTGACGCTGAGCCCTTACCGGTGTGGTCGAAGCGCTTGCCGTTGATATCTTCTACGGCGCTGTCCTCAACCCAGACTTTCATGTAATGGGGTTCGACGAAGTCAAGTTCCCACCATTGAGACCTAGGGTCATGTTTTGCTGAAAGCGGTTCCGCAGCTTGGCAGCCGGCAATGAAGAGAAGGCCCAGTAACGTGATGAGTCGTTTCATTACCAAAGCGTCCAGTCAGGTACATGAGGATGTTGAACGCGAATTGCGTCCTGCGTAGGGGCATTAATGTAAACCGCCCTGAGACCGCTACCGTCGTTTCTGCCGAGTGGATGGTTCCAGTTGGCAGACGTGTGGATGAACTTCAGTTTAAGTAACTGTTCTTCCTGAGGCGTGGTGCTGTAGTCACCGCCCACAAACCGGTCGCACATCTCCTGAAGTTCTTGTGGTATCGCCAGCTCTGACGAATCCGGAATGTCGTCAAAGCGAACACCTTTTTCTTTTGCCAAGTGATGCATCACGCGCAGATACACCCTTGAAAGCTTTCCGCTCACCGGGCGTTTTAGCTGCAAAGCGGCATAGACTCGTTTTTGTCCTGGGTTAAGTCGGTCTTGCGGTTCATGCGGTAATTCGAAGGCGGCAGGCGTGACAATTTCCAGTAACTGGGCGGGCCAGCCGTTAGATACCCATTGGCTTTTTACCCTCGCCGCATCGCGGTATATCGACGTGGCGGTGACATCCGTATTGACTGGTACGTCAAGCGCTTGCATCGGACTTACTAGCACGCACTCTTGGGCCTCTTCGAGGTAACCGCCGCCAATATCTGAATGGACGCCGGGGACGGTGATTTATGTGAAATCGGGTTTGATTCGGCTGAGGGCAAAGTTGGCTCGGCATTCGTCACGCGCGCAAACCCGCTTCCGCGTTATTGGCGTTATTACCAGTGCCATCGAAGAAGACGCCAATGCGTAAGGCAATGCCCGTTTTTTGTGGCGCGGGCGCGGGAGCTTTGCCGTGTTTTTCGTATTCAGCCCAGTGCTGAGCGTGAATATCGACTGGCTTGGCTTCGTCATAACGGTAGTTTTTGGGCGGGTTGGGTACGTAGCCGCTCATCCTTGATTCCTTGGACTTGATCCCTGATTAACGCGCGCAGGGTGACACTCAGGGTGGAGGGAAGCAATGGATGGCACTTTGATTCAGCCGCATTCTTAGCGGTGTAGGACGTTCTTGGCAGACTATTCAACATCGCGAATGTGCTCTTGTTTAAGAGTCATCGAAGTTACGTCCTGAAAGCTACAAAATCTTGCGCCGTTGCCTACGGCTACGCCAGAATCCGCCGGCTTGTGCGCCTTGGGGCCTCTCGGTAACTTTATTCCCGTCACTGCCCTTCAGTGATCGGGTTTCGCAGCCCGGGCAAACTCTAGACGCACAACGTCTACCGCTCGTGAGCAGACGATTCATAGTCTGTCATTCATGTCATGGCGGCTGTGCGTGGGAGACCTTCGGGTCTGCCGGGTTCCTAGAGTCCTGGTCTGCGAACCCGCGTACAGTTGCCACCTCTTTGTCGTTTCGCAGCGAATGGTGGCAGCTCCATTTCTCTAGGAGTTTTGCCATGTTCAAAGTCACACCCAATCCACCCGACGCCGATCCAGCCTCGCCATACGAACCCGATACAAAGAAATTCCACGAAGCCGCCGAGCGAGCGCTCGACTTCCACTTCCCGTCGACTGCCGACATCAAAGCCACACCGCGAACCCGCAGCACCCTGTTTTCTGTTGACCCTGAAGCCACGGCCGAAACCCTGGCGGTTTATCTGGTCGAGACACTGGCTTCGGTCGATGTGATGGTCCACCAGTTGGTAGATCATCTGGAGGGCGAGTCGCGTTACGCCTTGCTGGGTATTTCCAACAGCATCATGGTGGCGGAGATCACGGCAAACCGTGTGTTGGATAAAATTGATCTGCCCAAGTAAGTGCAGTCTGCTCTGGTGAATCAGTAACTATGCCGCGGCCCTTTTTTGGGGCCGTTGCGGCGTATCGACAAGCGCCCTCGCCACAGTTGTTTCCCACCTGCGCAATTTCCAGCTGAAGTACCATGTCGACACTGTCGCATTCAGCGACCTTCCTCTGCCGAGTTCATCGATCCATGCCTGCGGCACTCTCCCGTTTCACCTCACTACTCGACCAGGCCCGGCGCGCCTTGCTGCTGGTCTGGGGCACTTCTCGCGGGTTATTTCTGGGGCTGGTACTGGCCACCCTGATCGCCGGTGTCCTGCCGGCGTTGGCCGCGTGGCTCGGCCAGCGCATCGTCGATGCGGTCGTCACCGCCATGCAATTGCACGCGCAGCAGGGCAGTGCGCCGTTGTGGCCGGTGGTTCGTTATGTGTTGTTTGAGGCGGGGGTGTTGGCGTTGTTGTCCGGGGCGCAGCGGGCGCTGTCGGTGCAGCAATCGTTGCTGCGGGTGCAGTTGGGGCAGAAGGTCAACACGATGATTCTGGAGAAAGCCCAGACGTTATCGCTGGTGCAGTTCGAGAATTCCGAGTTTTACGACAAGTTGGTGCGGGTACGTCGCGAGGCGTCGACCCGGCCCTTGGCGTTGGTGATGAAGTCGCTGGGGCTGATCCAGAACCTGATCGTGCTGATCAGCTTCGGCGTGTTGCTGGTGCATTTTTCG
The DNA here is from genome assembly GCF_900103875.1 of Pseudomonas arsenicoxydans. NCBI lineage: Bacteria > Pseudomonadati > Pseudomonadota > Gammaproteobacteria > Pseudomonadales > Pseudomonadaceae > Pseudomonas > Pseudomonas arsenicoxydans. Next base: position 3,626,877 of record NZ_LT629705.1, read on the forward strand.
CCGTGGGCGCTGGTGTTGCTGGTGGTCGGCGCGTTGCCGGTGTTCTTCGCAGAAGCGCATTTTTCCGGGGACGCTTTTCGGCTGTTCACGCGCCGTGCGCCGGAGAGCCGGCAGCAGAATTACATCGAGACGCTGCTCTCCCATGAGGGCTACATCAAAGAGGTCAAACTGTTCGGCTTCGCGCCGCTGTTGTTGATGCGTTACCGTGAGACGTTTGCCCGCCTGTATGCCGAAGACCGGCGCCTGACCTTGCGCCGCGATGGCTGGGGGTTTGTCCTTGGCCTGCTCGGCACCGCCGCCTTTTACCTGGCCTATGCCTGGGTGGTGGTCGATACCGTCCACGGCAATATCAGCCTGGGGCAGATGACCATGTACCTGGTGCTGTTCAAGCAGGGACAGAGTGCGGTGAGCAGCAGTTTGAGCGCCATCAGTGGTCTCTACGAAGACGGCCTGTACCTGTCGAGCCTTTATGAATACCTCGCCGAGCCGGTGGTCGCCGATGCCGGGCATCTGACCGTTGGCGCGGTGCCGGGTGATGGTTTGCGTTTCGAGAACGTTGGTTTTCGTTATCCGGGGGCCAGTCGCGCCGCCCTTGAAGGCATCGACTTGCACCTGGTGCCGGGGCGCAGCATGGCGCTGGTCGGGGAGAACGGTTCGGGCAAGACCACCATGATCAAGTTGCTGACCCGCCTGTACCGCCCGGATCAGGGCCGTATTTTGCTCGACGGCAGCGACTTGCAGGCTTGGGAAGAGGACGCTTTACGCCGACGCATCGGGGTGATTTTTCAGGATTACATCCGCTACCAGTTTTCCGTCGGCGAGAACATCGGCGTCGGCGATACGCTGGCGTTCAACGACGAACAACGCTGGAAAGAAGCCGCCGCCGAAGGCATGGCAGCGCCGTTCATCGAAGGGCTGGATCGAGGCTACGCTACGCAACTGGGCCGCTGGTTTGCCGGTGGGCAGGAACTGTCGGGCGGGCAGTGGCAGAAGATCGCCTTGTCCCGCGCCTACATGCGCCGCAACGCTGACATCCTGATTCTGGATGAGCCGACTTCGGCCCTCGACCCGGCGGCGGAAGCGGCAGTGTTCGAGCATTTCAGCGAACACACGGAAGGTCGCATGACGCTGCTGATTTCCCACCGGTTTTCCAGCGTGCGCAACGCGGACCACATCATCGTGCTGGATCAGGGGGCGATCCTTGAACGCGGTGATCACGAAAGCCTGGTCGCGGCGGGTGGGCGCTATGCGCAGTTGTTCAACCTGCAAGCCCGGGGTTACCGCTAGGCCCGGCGACTCGCTGCGGTTTTGCCTTCATTAAACTGTCGATTGCCTGACGATACTGGCTTCCACTCAGGCTCATGCTGTTGTTGTGCGTACCACCGGGAATCAACAACAGGCGCTTGGGTTCGCTGGCGGCATTGAACAATTGCTGGCTGAACCGCGAGGGCATGAACGTGTCGGCCTGGCCATGGACCACCAGCAGCGGCATGTCGATGTCGACGATCTTGTCGATGGAATCGAATTTCTGCGACAGCAGCCAGCGTACTGGCAACCAGGTCACGGGCAGATTGTTCTCGGCCACTGCGGCCACGGCATCGCCGAGGGTGGTGAAGGTGGACTCGATCACCAGCCCGCGCACCGGTATCGCGTTATGGTCCTTTTTCGCCTGCGCCGCCAGGTCTGCCGCGAGATCGATGGCCACGGCACCGCCCAGGGAATGACCGTAGATCAAGCGCTTGTTGGCGTCCGGTTGCATCGCCGTGAAGCGCTCCCAAGCGATGCGGGCGTCTTCGTAGACGCTGGCTTCCGACGGCAAGTCCCCCTTGCTCTGACCAAAGCCGCGGTAATCGATGGCCAGCACCGAATAACCCATCGCCCGCAACTGCTCGATGCGGAACGCCTGGCCGGTCAGGTTCCAGCGCACACCGTGCAAATACAGGATCGACGGCGCATCGCGACGGGCGGCCGGCCACCACCAGGCATGCAGGTTTTGCCCGGCCTTGAAGCTGGCAGGCTTGATGTCGAACTCCTGAACATCCTGCGGCAAACCGTGATACCAGCCGGCGGTGCCCGGCTCGATACGAAACAGCAGCTCACGCTCCTTGTACTTGAGCACGCCACAACTCACGGGCAAGCCGAGGATCAGCGCGGCCATGCACAGGATTGGCAGCCAGCGTCGGCTCAAGCGGCTCATCAGGTTCGAAAACATGCGGTGGTCCGGTGACGGGAATCAAAGCTCGGGTTTTAACAGATGCCTGGCGGGGCGTGGGGATAAATTCGACAGTCGTGTGAATGGCCGGATTGGGCGGTGACTTGCCGAATCTCATCGCGGGCAAGCCCGCTCCCACAGGTTAAGCATTCCAATGTGGGAGCGGGCTTGCCCGCGATGAGGCCATATCTGCCCACACATCTTTAAAGCCATGCGCAAAGCCATTCGTCTTTGCTTCAAAGGCCCACTCAACAAAAAGATTGAATAATCACATAAAATGTTATTTAAATAACAAAACAACAACGCCGGCATCAGCCTGGCAAGCCGGATCAAGGTGGGATAGCAATGAGCAAGATCGCAGTCATCGGCAGCAACATGGTGGATCTGATCACCTACATCGACCGCATGCCGGCCCAGGGCGAGACGCTTGAAGCGCCGGGGTTCGCCCTCGGTTGTGGTGGCAAGGGCGCCATTCAGGCGGTGGCCGCGGCCAAGCTTGGGGCGGATGTGCTGATGCTGACCAAGGTCGGCGATGACATGTTTGCCGACAACACCCTGGCCAACTTCCAACGTTTTGGCATCGACACCCGTTACGTGCAGCGTGTGCCCGGCGTGTCCAGCGGTGTGGCGCCGATCTTCGTTCAGGCCGACTCGCACAACAGCATCCTCATCGTCAAAGGCGCCAATGCGCACCTCGCCCCGGCGGATATCGACGTCGCCGGGCAGGCGTTGCGCGAATGTTCGCTGATCGTTCTGCAACTGGAAATCAACGTCGAGACCGTTTACCACGCCATCGAATTTGGTCGCGCGCACAACATCCCGGTGCTGCTCAACCCGGCGCCGGCCTTGTCGGGGCTGAGCCGTGAACACCTGGCGCACCTGGATTTCCTGGTGCCCAACGAGTCCGAACTGGCGCTGATCACCGGCCAGGTCGTGGACTCACCCGAGTCAGCCCATAAAGCCGCCCAGACATTGGTCGCCAGCGGCATTCGCCATGTGATCGTGACCCTCGGCCAGCAAGGCGCGCTGTACGTCGGCGAGGAGGGCGAGTTTCAGATTCCCGGCCTGTCGGTCGCCGCACGCGACACCACCGGGGCGGGGGACGCCTTTATCGGTTGCTTCATTCATCACTGGAGTCGCGACCGCGACATCCGCGCCGCCATGACCCAGGCCGTGGCCTATTCCGCCTGCTCGGTCACAGGTCTGGGTACTCAAACCTCCTACCCGGACGCCACTGCATTCGCTGAATTCCAGCGCCGACTCGACGCCTGACGCCGAGTGATTCACCCCTCAACGCTTATCCCGGAGAACAACAATGACAAAGCCTCCGCTCCAACAGACGTCCGATGGTTTCTACCTGAACCGCACGCCTTGGTTCGCCTTCATTTTGCTGTGCAGCATCTTCGCGCTGTGGGCCGCCGCCGCGAGCATGAACGACGTGCTCATCGCGCATTTCAAGAAGGCCTTTCTGCTCAGCGATTTCCAGACGGCGTTCGTGCAATCGGCGTTTTACCTGGGCTATTTCTTCGTGGCGATCCCGGCTGCGCTGGTGGTCCGCCGTTTCAGCTACAAGACCACCATCCTCATCGGATTGATGCTGTACATGTTCGGTTGCCTGCTGTTTTTCCCGGCGGCGTCGACGGCCAAGTACGGCATGTTCCTGCTGGCGCTGTTTGTGATTGCGGCGGGGCTGTCGTTTCTCGAAACCGCCTGCAACACCTATTCGACGCTGATGGGGCCGCGTGAAACCGGCACCCGTCGCCTGAATATTTCCCAGACGTTCCACCCGTTCGGCGCGATGGCCGGGGTGTATGTCGGCAGCTTTGTGATGTTCAAGGACACCGACGCAACCCGTGAGCAGCTCACGCAAATGAGCGCGTCTGATGCGGCGGTCCAGCAACTGCAGATGATCCAGTCCACGCTGTTGCCGTACAAATACATGATTGCAGTGCTGGTGTTGATGTTCATCCTGATCGCCGTCACCCGGTTTCCGAAGTGCAAGGGCAATCAACCGAGCAGCAAGAAAACCGCCAGCCTCGGTCAGAGCCTGTCGCGACTGTGGGGCAACAAGCGCTTTACCTTTGGCGTGCTGGCGCAGTTTCTGTATGTCGGGGCGCAGGTCGGGGTGTGGAGTTTTACCATTCGGCTGGCCATGCAATTGGGCGGCATGAACGAGCGCAGCGCCTCGTGGTTTTTGCTGACCACCTTCGCCGCCTACTTCGTCGGCAAGCTGATTGCCAACGTGCTGATGCGCAAACTGCACCCGGCCAAGGTGCTGGCGGTGTACGGCGTGCTGTGCATCGCGTTGCTGGCTTACACCATTCTCGTGCCGAACATCACCGCGGTGTATGCGGCGGTGGGCGTCAGCGTGTTCCTCGGTCCTTGCTGGCCGACCATTTACGGCCTGACCATTGATGGCCTGGGCGAAGACACCGGCGTCGGCGGTTCGCTGCTGGTGATGAGCATCGTCGGTGGCGGGGTGATCCCGATCTTCCAGGGCCTGCTGTCCGACTACAGCGGCGGCAACATGCAACTGGCCTACAGCGTGCCGTTGCTGTGCTTCATCGTGATCGTGATGTACGCGGTGCGTTGCCTGCGTCACTCCGCCAGCGAACGGGCGCCGGTCGGTGCGGTGGTGGCTTCATGAATACGCGGATCAATCTGCATCCGTCGCAGTTCGGTGAGGCGCGCAAGACCTTGCTCGAATCGCCAGCGTTCACCGTCAGCGCCTGGGTCTATCCCAGTGGTGTGCTGGCGGTGGAATTGGCCAACTCGCGCGGCAGCGTGGTGGTGTTGCCGTATCAGGGCCAGATGATCTGGTCGGCGGTGTTCGACGGTTGCGACCTGACCATGAGCAACCTGTTCAGCCAGCCCCGGCCGAGCCCGACCGTGATCGGCACCTACGGCTGTTTCATGTTCCACAGCGGCCTGCTGCGCAACGGTTGCCCGAGCCCCGATGACGATCATCCGCTGCACGGCGAGATGCCTTGCGCGGCGATGGATCGTGCCTGGCTGGAGGTGGGTGAGGACGAGGTTGGACACTTTCTGCGACTCGGCGGCGAGTACGAATATGCGCAAGGTTTCGGTGACCGATACCTGGCCAGGCCGAGCGTGACCTTGCGTGCTGATTCAGGGCTGTTCGACATCGCCATGCAAGTGACCAATCTTGCCGGTAAACCAATGGACCTGATGTACATGGCGCACATGAACTACGCCTACGTCGAAGGTGCCCGGTTCATCGAGCCCCTGGGTTTTGAGCGTGTGCGGGTGCGCAGCAGCGTGCCGGCCCACGTGAAACCGACGCCAGCCTGGACCGACTACATGCAAGCGCTGGCGCAAGATCCGCAGCAATTCAAGCGTCTGGATCAGCCGCAGCTCTACGATCCCGAAATCGTGTTTTTCTTCGACGATGTGCGGGCGGATGACAGTGGTCACGCGCATTTCCTGCTAAGCCATCCCGACGGCGCGGCGTTCTACACAGGCTATCGACCCGACCAGTTCGAGCATGCCGCGCGCTGGATCTTGCACAACCCCGATCAGCAAGTGGCGGCGTTTGTGCTGCCGTCCACCTGCGAGCCGGAAGGCTATCGCGCCGAGTCCGCCAAGGGCCATGTGCGGTCGCTGGCGGCGGGGGCGACGGCGGATTTCAGCGTCACCACCGGCTACTTGAGTGCGGCGGAGCAACAGGCGCTGATCAGATGATCAACTGCGCGCCGCTGGCGGTAATGGCGTCGCGGTAGGCCTTGGGAATTTTCTTGTCGCTGACCACGAACTGGAAATCCTCAAGGTTGGCGAAATGCGCGGTGCGCACGGTGTCGAACTTGCTGTGGTCGGCCAGCAGCAGCCGCTGTTGCGCCTGGCGCAGGACCTTCTGCTTGACCTCCACTTCGTTGAAGTTGAAGCAGGTCACGCCGAAGTCCTGGCTGATGCCGGCCGCGGATACGAAAGCCCAGGTCAGGCGCACGCTGTCGAGGATGCCGGTTTCGCTGGTGTTCTCGAACACCTGGTTCTTGCGATGGAACGTGCCGCCGCACATCACGACCTGGCAGTTGGGTTTTTGCGCGAGTTTGAGCAGCACGTTCAGGGAGTTGCACACGGCGGTGAACTCAAGCTCGTCGGGGATGAAATCGACCACGAAAGGCGTGGTGGTGCCGCAGTCGAAGAACACCGTGTCGCCCGGCTGGATAAACCCGGCGGCGAGTTTGCCGATACGGCGTTTTTCCTCGACGTGGCGGGTGTCCTGTTCGGCCACGCGGTAATCGCCGGGCTCGTTGCCATCGTGGATTTTAGTGATGTAGCCGCCGAGCAACCGCAGGTGGTCGGTGTACTTGCTGAGGTCGCGGCGCAGGGTCATCTCGGACACGTCCAGCAATGCCGCCATCTCGCGCAAATGGATGGCGCTCTGGTCTTGCAGGGCTTGTTGAATCAGCTTGAGACGCTCGGCTTTTTTACTGTCCACAGGCATTCCGGGGTTGATTGTTGGTGTTATTTAAGTAACATTATTTGTGAGTTTTGCAACGTTTTTGCGCGAATCACCCTCGATTGTGGCGCAGGGGCATTTGAATATACAAACAGGAGTTTTCGCGATGGCACACCTCGAACCCCAAGCGCTGGCGCAGTACATCGATCATACCTTGCTGGCGCCTGATGCCTCCCGCGAGCAAATCGCCACATTGTGCCGCGAAGCCACGGAACACGGCTTCTATTCGGTGTGCGTGAATTCGGGGCAGGTGCCCCATGCCGCGCAATGCCTTGCAGGGCAGCCCGTGAAAGTCTGCGCGGTGGTCGGCTTTCCGCTGGGCGCCGGGCTGAGCGACACCAAGGCTTTCGAAGCCGAGCGGGCCATCGCCGCCGGCGCAGGGGAGGTCGACATGGTGTTGAACATCGGCTGGCTGAAGGACGGTTTGTACGATCAAGTGCGGGACGACATTGCCCAAGTCTTGCAGACCTGCGGCAAGGTGCCGTTGAAAGTCATCCTGGAAAACTGCCTGCTGAGCGACGCCGAAAAGGTCAAGGCCTGCGAGATTTGCCGTGAGCTGAACGTCGCCTTCGTCAAAACCTCCACCGGTTTCAGTCGCAGCGGCGCCACCGTGGAAGATGTTGCGCTGATGCGCCGCACCGTCGGGCCTGACATCGGCGTCAAGGCCTCCGGTGGCGTACGCGATTACCCGACTGCGCTGGCGATGATCGAAGCCGGCGCCACGCGATTGGGCACCAGCTCGGGCATCGCGATCATCAGTGGCGCCCAAGCAGCAGGCGAGGGCTACTGATCAGTCCACTTTCAACACAATCTTGCCGATGTGATCGCCGGCTTCCATCCGCGCATGGGCCTGCGCTGCGTCGGTGTAGGCATAGACCTTGTCGATCATCGGCAGGCAACGGCCGGCGGACAGTACCGGCCAGACATATTCGCGCAACTGTTCGGCGATCGAGGCTTTTTCTTCGCGGGTGCGCGAGCGCAGCAGGGAGCCTGTGATCGTCGCGCGTTTGCTCATGATCCCCAACAGATCGACGTCGTTGGCGCGTGCACCGCCGAGAAAGCCCAGCATCACCAGTCGGCCTTCCATGCCCAGCGCCGCGACGTTCTGGTTGAAATACGAGCCGCCCATGATGTCGAGGATGACATTGACGCCTTTGCCGGCGGTTTTCTCCTGGATGACCTGGACGAAATCCTGATCACGGTAATTGATCGCCTCGGCGCCAAGCTGGCGGATCGCTGCGCATTTTTCCTCACTGCCTGCGGTGGCGAAGGCTTTGACGCCGAACTCGCGGCAGAGCATCAGCGCGGTGGTGCCGATGCCGCTGGTGCCGCCGTGAATCAGTGCGCGCTGGCCTTTGCTGGCGCCGCCCATGTCGAACAGGTTGGCCCACACGGTAAAATAAGTTTCCGGGACTGCGGCGGCGTGGACCCAATCCATGCCTTCGGGTATCGGCAACGTCTGGCTGGACGGGGCGACGCAATACTGCGCGTAACCGCCGCCATTGGTCAGCGCACAGACCTTGTCGCCGACAATGAATTCGCTGACGCCGGCACCGATGGCCACCACTTCACCGGCCACTTCCAGACCCGGGATCGGGCTCATGCCGGGTTTCATCGGGTATTTGCCGGCGCGTTGAATCACATCGGGACGGTTGACCCCGGCGGCATGCACGCGAATCAGCACTTCGCCGGCGCCGGCGCTTGGAACCGGCTCCTGGCGCGGCTTCAGAACGTCGGGACCACCGGGTTCGGTGATTTCAATCAGGGTCATGGTTTGGGGCAAAGTCATGTGGGTGTCCTATCAAGAAAGTGTTCAGTCAGTGGACGGTAGATCACAAGATCGCAGCCTCGTTTCACTCGATAGCTCCTACAAGGGGATCGCGGTCGAAATGTAGGAGCTATCGAGTGAAACGAGGCTGCGATCTATTGATCTTCATGGGCAACTCGCCGCAATCATCTGAGGGCGACGATTCAGCAAGCGCATCGCCTGTTCCAGCATCAGTGCAACCACAATGGCACCCGCCGCCACAACGAACAACAGCGCATGATGCCCGCCGCTGGCATTGAACAACGCCGAATAGGCAAAGCCTGCTATCGCCTGGAACGTGGCGAACGACACCGTCGCGCGGCTCCAGGCAATCTGCTGCTGGTGATGGTTGGGGATCAGCTCATGCACCCGCGCCAGCGCCAGTGGCACGATGCCTGGCGGGAACGAACCGAGGATCACCGCCAGCACAGCCAGCGCCGTGAAAGAACTCGCTATCGACAGCAAACCCACGGCAATCGCTTGCACCACAAGCACCAGCCGGATGCTCAGCCGGGCGCCGAGCTTATCGGCCAGAAAACCGTAACTCACCGGCCCGATGATCGCGCCGAGGCCGTACATCACCCACATCAGTGCACCCACATGCGCCCCGGCACCGAGCCCGCGGGCCACGTAATCCACCAGGAAGACCATCGCCGGCACCAGCCCGGCGGCCATGAAGGCGTATTGGGCGAACAACAGGTATACGCCGGGATCGGTCGGTGTCGTGGATTTTTCAATCGACACTTCAACGGCCTGTGGGTGCGCCGCTTGGCCAGCCGAACCAGCTCGCGGCGGTCAGGACCAGTGACAGAATGCCCAGGCCAAACCAGGTTTGCTGCAACCCAAGGCTCAGCAACGGCGGAACAATTGTCCCCGAGCCGGCAATGCCCAGGCCGATACCGAGGAAGATCGCGCCGCTGGCCAGCCCTCGGCGAGACGCCGGCACATGGGGCAATACCGTCGCAGCCACCAACACCATGATCGCGCCGCCCGCAACGCCGGACAGCAGGCGCCAGCCGAAGAACCAGCTCACTGACAAGGGAAAACCACAGGCAAAGAATGCCAGGGTCACGGCCAGCATCATCAGGCGCAGGGCCGTGGTGTTGGAGGTGCGGTTGGCCAGCGGTCGGCCGATCAGTGCGCCGATCAAGTATCCGACAAGGTTGGCGGCGCCGAGGTACACCACGTCGCTGGCGGAAAACCAGTGCGCCTGAATCAGCGACGGAATCAACGGCGTGTAGGCAAACCGGGCCAGGCCAATACTGACCAGGCTGGCAGCGAGGCCGGCGAAGATCGGCAGCCAGATCGCGCTGCGCGGGGTGGTCGATGTGCTGTGCATGAGAGCAGTCCTGTGAGGTTATCTCTGGCGTCCAGCGTATCGAGAATTATTGATGCAGTAATGCAGCGATTTCGCTATACAGTGATGCAAACTTGCATCACGAGGAAAGCCGCATGAATTGGGATGACGCACGGGTGTTTCTGGCGGTGTGCCGCGAATCGACGCTGCGTGGCGCAGCGCGGGTGCTGGGGGTCGATCAGGCCACGGTCGGGCGGCGGGTCACGGCGCTGGAAAAGTCCTTGAGCGCGACACTGTTCCTGCGCACCTCCGAAGGTTACGCGCTGACGGCGGTCGGCGAAGCAGCCTTGCAGGCCGTGGAAAAAATGGAGGTCTCGGCGTTGGAGCTGGAACGGCAGATCCTCGGGCTGGACGATCGGCTCACCGGTACGGTGAGGGTCAGCACCACCGACTCGCTGGCCATCGATTTCCTGATCCCGGCGATTGCCCGGTTGCACGACAAACACCCGGATGTGCGGGTGCAACTGGACGCGTCCACGCAAATGATCAGCCTGGCCAAGCGCGAAGCCGACATCGCGGTGCGCAATGCCCGGCCGGACAACCCGGACCTGATCGCCCGGCGTATCGCCCGTTGGCCCGTGGGCCTGTTCGCTTCGCAACGGTATGTCGACAGCCACGGCGTACCGGAACCGGGGTCAGCGTTTGAAGGACATGATTTGGTGGCTTACCAGCCCTATCTGGCAGGCAACAAGGAGATGACGCTGGTGTCGGAACCGGTGAGCCGCGGGCGGATCGTGTCGAGCCTGGGCTCCGGCCTGCTGGTGCGTCGAGCCGTTGCGGCGGGGCTCGGGCTGGGGGAAATTCCGGTGTACATGGGGGAGAGGGACGGGCTGGTCAGGCTGTGGCCGGAACGCACGCGACCGGTGCCCTATGATGTCTGGCTGGTGACCCACGCGGACTTGCGGCATACCGCCCGGGTCCGCGCGGTGATCGATGAAATTGTCGCGGGGTTTTCCGGTACCGGCGAATGAACATCAAAAGATCGCAACCCCGTTCACCTGTAGGAACTGTCGAGTGAAACGAGGCTGCGATCTTTTATTTACGGCATTTCAGGCAATTCTTGCGGCCGCAAATCAAACACCAACACTTCGGCATCCACGCCATTGCTCAAGGTCAGCACCTGTTCCTGGCGAATCCGCACGCCATCGCCTTCCTGCAACGGCACGCCGTTGAGTTCGACGCTGCCACGGGCTACGTGCACATAGGCGTAGCGGTCGGCGGCCAGTTCCAGGGTGGCGCTTTCCTTGCCGTCGATCAGCGCGGCATACACCCGTGCATCCTGACGCACCTTCAACGAACCCTTGGCCCCGTCCGGGGAGATGATCAGTTGCAGACGCCCGCGTTTTTTCTGGGTGCTGAAGTGCTCTTGCTGATAACGCGGTTTGGCGCCGCTGACTTCAGGCACGATCCAGATTTGCAGAAAGTGCACCGGCCGCGTGGCCGAGTGGTTGTATTCGCTGTGCGCCACGCCGCTGCCGGCGCTCATCAACTGCACGTCACCGGGACGAATCACCGAGCCGGTGCCCAGGGTGTCCTTGTGTTCCAGAGCGCCTTCGAGCACATAGGAGAAAATCTCCATGTCGCGGTGCGGGTGCTGGCCGAAGCCTTTACCGGCCGTCACGCGGTCGTCATTGATCACCAGCAGGTCGGAAAAACCCTGCTCTTTGGGGTTGCGATAGTTGGCGAAGGAAAAGGTATGGAACGACTTCAACCAGCCGTGATTGGCGGCGCCGCGATCCGAGGCTTTGCGAAGGGTCAGCATGATGAAATCTCCTGTGGGGACGTTGATTCGTCCGAGTGAGGAGAAGGTTAATGTTTATCGGTTGGTGTAATAAGTAGATGGAAATTGAAATACTGTCCTGTTCAGGTTGACAGTAATGTGTGGGCGATCAGGTATTTTTCTCCGACGCCGGCGCCACACTTGGCCATAATGCATAGCATCCCTTACCTACCGAGCACCGGACTCTGTGGGAGCGGGCTTGCCCGCGATAGCGATGTGTCTGTCACCCACAATGTTGAATGTGACGCCGCCATCGCGGGCAAGCCCGCTCCCACGGGGATGGGTGTTGGCAGATAGACTTTCTTTTGACTTCAGTGATTTTGAACCCATGAAAACCGTGGCTATGGTGTTGTTTCCTGACTTCCTCCTGCTGGACATGGCCGGCCCCATGGAAGTGTTTTCCATCGCCAATCGTTATCTGCCGGCGCACGAGCGTTACGAGCTGTCGACCATTGGCACTGAACCTGGCGCGTTGCGCGCCTCCAACGGCGTCAGCGTGCAAGCCGATCTGCACATCGATCAGGCTGCGCAGGCGTATGACTTGTTGCTGGTGCCGGGTGGTCCGGGGGCCTATAACGAAAAGCACCCGCCGTTGCTGTGCTGGCTCAAAGACGCCGTCGGACGGGCAGGGCGCTACGGCTCGATCTGCACCGGCGTGTTCGTCCTCGGGCATGCCGGTTTGCTGGACGGCTATCGCGTCACCACCCATTGGCATTACACGGAGCGGTTGATCAAGGGGTTTCCCGAGGCAACGGTGGAGACCGACAAGATTTACGTGCAGGACCGCAACCTCATCACCTCGGGTGGCGTGACCGCCGGTATCGACCTGGCGTTGGCGGTGGTCGCCGAAGACCACGGCAAGAAAGTCGCCCAGGACGTGGCCAAGGTGTTGCTGGTGGTGATGAAACGCCAGGGCGGACAGGCGCAGTTCAGTCCCCTGATGGCCGCCGTCGCACCGCAGGAAACGCCGATCACCCGCGTGCAGAACCATGTGCTCGAACACCTCGATGAAGGCTTCAGCATCGAACGCATGGCCAGCTTCGCGAACATGAGTGAACGGCACTTCGCCCGCACGTTTGCCCGGGAAGTGAACATGACGCCCATGGAGTTTTTGCAAAGTGCGCGCATCGACTGCGCTCGCAACCTGCTGGAAACCAGTGACCTGCCACTCAAGACCGTGGCCTTCAAAAGTGGCTTTGGCAGCGTGCGGCACATGCGCTTTCTGTTCAGTGAAAAGCTGGGCCTGACCCCCAGCCAGTACCGCGAACAGTTCAGCTAGAGCGTTCGTGTCCGTTATGCGCACCGCGATGGCTGTGACACTCCCACCATGGCGGTTGAACCGTCACTGAGGCCTGCCAAGATACTTGGCAACGCTTTGCAACGGAGGTGCGGGAGCCTGGAAGGCGCATGCGATGGGTGTTGTCGCACGGTGAGCCAAGCCAGGTTGCAGCATGTGAATGGACATGAACAGCCTCATAGATCTGAACAGCGATGCGGTGCTGCGATTCGGCCCCTACGCCTTCCACCTGCAGCAACGGCTGATCCTGGAAGGTGATCGACCGCTGCGCATGGGCGGGCGTGCCCTGGATATTTTGCAGGTGCTGGTCGAGCGTGCCGGCGACGTGGTCAGCAAGGATGAACTGATTGCCCAAGTCTGGCCGACCTCCGTGGTCGAGGAAATCAACCTGCGTGTGCACATCGCGGCCCTGCGTCGGGCCTTGGGTGACGGGCAGGATGGCCAGCGCTACATCGTCAACATTCCCCAGCGCGGCTACAGCTTTATCGCCCCGGTGGAACAAGTGCCCGCGGGCATGCTGGTATTGTTCGAGAACGTGCAAAAACACCAGCACAACTTGCCGGCCCGGTTGACGCCGGTGACCGGTCGGGATTCGATCGTCGGCAGTCTGGTCCGGCAGTTGCCAGTCCGTCGCCTCATGACTCTGGCTGGCCCCGGCGGTATCGGCAAGACCACGGTGGCGTTGCGTGTCGCCGAGCTGCTGTTGCAGCACTATGAAGACGGCGTGTGGCTGGTGGATTTCGCGGCGATCGATGACCCGGCGCGGGTGGTCGATCATCTGATCCAGACCCTTGAACTGGAGGTCGGCACGACGCTGGACGTGCTGGCAAACCGGCACACATTGCTGGTGCTCGATAACTGCGAACACTTGCAGGAACGCTGTCGGACCCTGGTCGAGGACTTATTGATCTCGGCGCCTCGCCTGTCGATTCTGGTGACCAGTCGCGAACCCTTGCAGGCGGTGGGGGAAACGGTCCAGCGCCTGGCCTCTCTGGCGGTGCCGCCCGCATCGGCCTTGCACAGCGTCGCCGAAGCCATGGGGTATTCGGCGGTGCAGTTGTTCGTCAGTCGCGCCCGAGCCCGTCAACAAGGTTTTGCCCTGCGCGAACAAGACCTCAAGGCTGTGCGCGAAATCTGTCGGCGGCTCGACGGTTTGCCACTGGCGATTGAACTGGCGGCGGGGCAGATCGACGCCTTGGCGCTGGTGGGTTTGCAAGCGCAGCTGGACAACTGTTTTCAACTGCTGACCCAAGGCCGGCGCACCGCCGTGCCCCGGCATCAAACCCTCAAGGCTGCGCTGGACTGGAGCTATGAACGACTCGGCGAGCGCGAGCAAACCGTCTTGCAGCGTCTGTCGGTATTCAAGATGTCTTTCACCCTTGATGCGGCGATTGGCGTGAGCAGTTGCGCACTGCTCAAACCCGATCTGCTGGCGGCGCTGGTGGAGCGACTGGTGGCCAAATCGTTACTGTCAAAGGACCAAGTCAACGGCACCAGCCGCTATCGCTTTCTCAACACCACCCGCCGCTATGCGCTGGAGAAGCTTGAACTGAGCGGCCAACAGCGTGTGTTCGAGAGGCGTTTCTCGCACTACATCAGTCGCGTGCGCAGGGCCTCAGGGGTGCCATTGTCCATGGAGCTCGTCGAGTAAGCACCGGACTTTGTGCAAGTCCGGCGTCGCGAAACCTTCGGTGAAGCGGTTGTAGACCGGCGCCAGCAACTCATGGGCCTGCTGGTACAAGCCCTGGCGCTGCCAGAGTTGCGCCAGTGAGGTGGCGCTGCGCAGTTCCCAGGCCAGGGCACCCTGATGCCTGGCCACATTCAATGCCCGAACCAGCATCTCTTCGGCCGCTTCGATGTTGTGGGAGCGAGCCTGCTCGCGATGATCCCCCTGCGACGGATTGTCCAGCGCCATCAACGCATCAGCCCTGGCGCGCAATATTTCCGCCGTGCTCCATCCCGCCGCTCCGGTATCGGCCCGCTGCAGCAAGGTTTCATCGACAAAGCCGCTGTCGAGCGTGACCATGATTTCGCCGATCAAGCCCGCCCCCGGTCGCTCGGGCAGCTGCGCTTCTTCGCGATCAATCACCTGCGCGTAATGTTGTGCCCAGTTATAAAACAGCAGCACCGAATGTCTTTGCGCTTGCTCCAGCAACAGGCGCAAGAGCTCGCGAGCGGTCTGAGGCTCGCCGTTGTAGTGGGCGATCAGGCACCCGGCCAGCGCCAGGGTGTAGCAGATCGATGTGCCGTGGTTGATCTGAATCGCGATGTCCAGCGCCTGCCGCGCGGTGCGCCAGGCTTGTTCCGGCTGGCCTTGCACCCAGAGGATGCGCGCCAGAATCGTCAGGGCGGCCACGCTCTGATCGTATTGCACGCCAAACCCGTGGGTGAAACGGTTGAGGTGGCCACTTTGGGCCATGCGCTGGATGACCTGTTCGGCGTTTTCCCGTGTCAGTGACTGATTACCGGAAAAGTGCAGCGCCAGAACGCGTAAGCGGTGTGTACTGAGTGACAGGACGGCGTCGTCATCGCCCCCCAGTCGGTCGAATTGTTGGCTCTGCTCCAGCGCCATTTGGTAGTGACCGCAACTGAGGTTGACCGCCATGTGCCCCGACACCGCCCGGAGCTCGCCTGCCACGTCGTTGGCGGTTTTGGCCAGGGTGCGGGCGCTGACGAACGCCTCGATGGTTTCGGCGGTGCCGCCTTGGGTGTGATAACAGGAGCTGCCCAGTGCCAGCTTCAGGTCCATTTTCAATCGAGGGCAGGGCTCGGCGCTCGCGTCGAGCAAGGCCAGCGCCTTGCGCACATAGACCCCGTGTTCCTTGAGCAGCGACAGTTCTTGCCAGAGAGGCGTGGACGTCGCCGCCAGACGGATGGCCAGCGCTTGCGGCCCCTGGCCATTCAAGCCCCAGTCGAGGGCCGAGCGAATGTCTTCCAGGCTGCGCGCGTAACGCTCGATCCACAGGCTCGTGGAAATCAGTTCCCAGTCTGCCCGGGCTTGAACCATCAAGGCCAGGCAGCGTTGGGCGTGGCGTTCACGGGTGTCCGGCAGATCAGCGGCCTCGGCGAGTTTTTCCAGGGCATAGCTGCGGGTCGTGTCGAGTAATCGATAGAACACTTCTTCGTCGCCCACCTCGACATTCAACAGCGACTTGGCCACCAGTTGCGTGATCGAGCCAAATACAACCTCGGGCTCAATGTGTTCGCCGACGATTACGGCCGCTGCCGACTCCAGCGTGAAACCATCCTTGAACACACCCAGGCGGCGTAGGCATGTCTGCTCGCAGGCACTGAGCAACTGGAAACTCCAGTCTAGGGTGGCACGCAGTGTCTGGTGCCGGCCCAGCGTCGACTGACAGCCCTGAGTGAGCACGCGGAAACTGCCCTGCAATTGCGCCAGCAATCCGCTCACGCCAAAGTGGTCCACTTGCGCCGCCGCCAGTTCGATGGCCAATGGAATGCCGTCCAGGCGCCGACAGATCTCAATCGCCAGCGGCAGTTCTGCTTCGGTCAATTCAAAGCTGTCCTGGCTGGCCATGGCCCGTTCGACGAACAGCTGTAGCGCCGAAAACGTCAACGCCTGAGCACGGTCGAGCACGGCGATGGGCGGCGGACAATCCAGTGAGTCAAGACGCTGAACGTATTCGCCCTCGGCGCGCAGGCTCTCGCGGCTGGTGGCCAGAATGTGCACCTGCGGGGCTGCGCGCAGGAGGCTTTCGCAGAGCAGCGCGATGGCGTCGATCAGGTGTTCGCAGTTGTCGATCACCAGCAGCATCTGCCGTTCACGCAGAAATGCCGCGAGGCCGCTCGCGGGTTCGGCGTCATGCAGCGACAAACCCAGCATCGTGGCCAGGTGAGTGCCGATCATCAACGGGTCGCTGATCGGCGCCAGGTCCAGCAGGCGAATGCCGTCCCGGTAGCGGCCAATCAGTTGTTCCGCGACCCGCAGGGCCACGGTGGTCTTGCCGATCCCGCCCGGGCCGACGAGGGTGATGAAACGTTGGCGTGGCAGCTGCATCATCAGGTTGTCGACCAGTGGCTGGCGACCAATCATGCGCGTGTGCCGGATGGGCAGGTTGTGGCCGCTTGTTGCAGGTTCTTCGGCCTCGGGATGTTGCCCGATCTGTTGCAGCGAAAAGGGCGCCACAAAACTGTAGCCACGTTGGGCTATGGTGATGATGTAGCGCTGGCCGGCCTGGCCGTCGCCAAGCGCTTTGCGCAGCGTCGCCATGTGTACCCGCAGGTTGATGTCTTCGACCACGCTTTTGGGCCAGACCCTGGCGATCAATTCTTGCTTGGCGACCACTTTTCCCGCGTGTTCCAGCAGGATCAACAGAATGTCCAGCGCACGCCGACCCAGGCGCAAAGGCTGATCCGCCTCCATCACCAGACGTTGTCCGGGATAGACCCGGTAGGGGCCGAAATGGATGGCCTGTTCAGGGGAAAGGGTCAACGTGTCACTCCTGCTTGCAACCGTCTGGTACGCGATTTTCGAGCATATTCCTCAGGTTTTGAGGTGAACGCAACGCGGTGTCCGGAAGACCGTCGGGTGTCCGTGCGGACTGTTGCGTTCCGGGTGTCGTTTTCTGGCACCTGTTCATTGGGTCTGAGGGTAGCAAAGTACGTGTTACGGCTTTTGGCGCGCCAAGGAAAATTAACAACGTTTAACTCGTACTCAGTGTGGACTACGCCCAAAACTCCCACCAGTAGGCGCCTTGTAGGAGCTGTCGAGTGCAACGAGGCTGCGATCTTTTGATCTTGTTTCTCAAGGGCAACATCAAAAGATCGCAGCCTCGTTGCACTCGACAGCTCCTACAACGCTGCTGCGAGGATCAGACATGTCATGAGGACGCTGGAATGAGCAACGTGGTGGTGGTCTATCACAGTGGCTACGGGCACACCCGTGTCTTGGCCGAGGCCGTCGCCCTCGGTGTGGAGCGGCACCTGGGCAGCACCAGTTTGCTGGTGCCGGTCGAGGACGTGGACCAGCACTGGGATCGGTTGCACAGTGCCGACGCCATCATTTTCGGCGCTCCGACCTACATGGGCAGCGCTTCGGCGTCCTTCAAGAGCTTCATGGAATCCACGGCGGCGTTTTACCTGGCCCAGCCATGGCGCAACAAGCTGGCGGCGGGGTTCACCAACTCCGGCTGCCTGTGCGGCGACAAACTCAACACCTTGCTGCAGCTGGCGGTGTTCGCCGCGCAGCATTCGATGATCTGGGTCGGCCTTGACGTGCTGCCGGCACGGTCGAGCACCGGCGTGTTCGACGGGCAGCTCAATCGCCTCGGCAGTTCGCTCGGGGTCATGGCCCAGTCGAATGTCGAACAGTCCCCCGAGCTGGCGCCTCCGCCAGAAGACCGCTGCACCGCCGCGCATCTGGGCGAGCGCGTGGCGCGACTCGCCGAGCGCATGGGCCACTCACCGCTTTGAAACACCCCCAACACTCGCTAAGGAGATATCGCATGAGTACATTCACGACCCGAGACGGCACCGAGATTTATTACAAGGACTGGGGCACCGGTCAGCCGATCGTATTCAGTCACGGCTGGCCGCTGAACGCCGACAGCTGGGAATCGCAGATGATCTTCCTGGCCTCCAAAGGTTATCGGGTCATCGCCCACGACCGCCGTGGCCATGGCCGCTCCAGTCAGCCGTGGACCGGCAACGACATGGACACCTACGCCGATGACCTGGCGCAGTTGATCGAGTTGCTCGACCTCAAGGACGCCGTGCTGTTCGGCTTCTCCACCGGCGGCGGCGAAGTGGCGCGCTACATCGGTCGCCACGGCACTGGCCGCGTGGCCAAGGCCGGGCTGATTTCCTCGGTGCCGCCGTTGATGCTCAAGACCGAAGCCAACCCCGGCGGCTTGCCAATCGAAGTGTTCGACGGCATTCGCCAAGCGTCCCTGACTGACCGTTCGCAGCTGTACATCGATCTCGCCAGCGGACCGTTCTTCGGCTTCAACAAGCCGGACGCCAAGCCTTCCCAGGGCATGATCGACTGGTTCTGGATGCAAGGCATGATGGCCGGTCACAAGAATGCCTATGACTGCATCAAGGCGTTCTCCGAAACCGACTTCACCGAGGACTTGAAGAAGTTCGATATCCCGACGCTGGTGGTGCACGGCGACGCGGATCAGGTGGTGCCCATCGAGGCGGCGGGCATTGCGTCGGCAAAACTGGTGAAAGGATCTACGCTGAAAATCTACCCCGGTGCACCCCATGGCTTGACTGACACTCACAAGGATCAGCTCAACGCTGAGCTGTTGGCGTTCTTGAAGGGATGAAGAACCCCGGCGCGGATTTAAATCCGCGCCGGTTTTCGCTGCTGGTGAGAGCAGCTAACTGTCGAGATCAAGTCCATGAAAAAGCTGACGAATGCCACCGGCGCCCCGGTGGCCAATAATCTCAATATCAAGACTGCCGGCCCTCGTGGGCCGGCACTTTTAGAAGACATCTGGTTGTTGGAAAAACTTGCCCACTTTGACCGCGAAGTTATCCCCGAGCGGCGCATGCACGCCAAGGGCGCTGGCGCTTACGGCACGTTCACCGTTACACATGACATCAGTCGCTACACCAAGGCCAGTATTTTCAGTGCCGTGGGCAAGCAGACGCCGCTGTTCGTGCGGTTTTCCTCGGTGGCCGGCGAGCGCGGCGCGGCGGATGCCGAGCGCGATATCCGTGGCTTCGCGGTCAAGTTCTACACCGACGAAGGCAACTGGGACATTGTCGGCAACAACACGCCGGTGTTTTTCTTCCGCGACCCGCTGCGTTTCGCCGACCTCAATCACGTGGTCAAGCGCGACCCGCGCACCGGTCTGCGCAATGCCACCAGCAACTGGGATTTCTGGAGCTTGCTGCCGGAGGCGCTGCACCAGGTGACCATCGTCATGAGCGATCGCGGCATTCCCGTCAGTTTCCGCAACATGCACGGTTTTGGCAGCCACACGTTCAGCCTGATCGACCGCGACAACAAACGGGTGTGGGTGAAGTTTCACTTTGTCTGCCAGCAAGGCATCGAAAACCTCACGGATGCCGAGGCGCAAGCGGTGGTCGGCAAGGACCGCGAGAGCAATTTGCGGGACCTGTACGAAGTCATCGAACAGGGCAATTTCCCGCGCTGGAAATTGTGCATTCAGGTGATGGAGGAAGAACAAGCCAACACCTACCGGCACAATCCATTCGACCTGACCAAAGTCTGGCCGCACGGTGATTTCCCGCTGATCGAAGTGGGCATCATGGAGCTCAACCGCAACGCCGAGAACCACTTCGCCGAGATCGAACAGGCCGCCTTCTCGCCGGCCAACGTGGTGCCAGGCGTAAGCTTTTCGCCGGATCGCATGCTCCAGGCGCGGCTGTTTTCCTATGGTGATGCGCAGCGCTATCGCTTGGGCGTCAACTTCAATCACATTCCGGTCAACGCACCGCGCTCACCGTCCCACAGCTATCACCGCGACGGCGCCATGCGTACCGACGGCAACCTGGGTGGCACCGCCAGTTATTTCCCCAACAGCGTGGGCGAGTGGCCTGATTCGCCGGAACTGGCCGATCCGCCGCTGCCGGTGGAAGGCTTTGCCCAGCACTATGACCATCGGCTTGAAAATGACCACTATGAGCAGCCGGGCAACCTGTTCCGATTGCTGGACCCTGTGCGCAAGCAGTTGCTGTTCGATAACACCGCACGGGCAATGAATGGCGTGCCACAGGCGATTCGCCAGCGCCATATCGAGAACTGCACCAAGGCTGATCCAGCGTATGGATTCGGGGTGGCTGAGGCGTTGGAGCGGCTTTCTCCGTTGGGCTGACGCAACCCGCGTAGCAGCTGTCGTTCGACAGCTGCTACGCAGCGTGCGACATCGAATATTACGCGTGAAGTTCGGCGGCGTACGCGGGGCGGCGGGGAAGGGGGCGCACCGTACGGCAACGCCAGGCGAACGGGGTGATGCCTTCGCTGCGGGTGAATATGTGACAGAAATGCGCCTGATCGCAGAAGCCGCATTCGAGGCTGATTTGCGTCAGGGTCAGTTCAGTGTCCTGGATCAATTGCTTGGCGCGGGCAATACGCTGGTGGCGAATCCAGTCCTGGGGCGAGAGCCCGGTGCTGCACTTGAATGCGCGGGAGAAATGACTGCGCGAGAGGGCACAGGCGCGGGCCAGTTCGGTCACCTCAATGGTTTCGCCGAGGCGTTCGAGGATTAGCTGCTTGACCAGGCTTTCGCGCCACGGGGTCAGGCCACCGGTGGTTTTCTTTCGCGTTTGAGTGGCAGTCGCACGGGCGACGTTTCGCTGAGATTGGGCCATGACAGATGTCCGTGTCGGTGAGCTTCATTCTTGGTCGCGACGCTCTGGCAGGCGAGTTAAACGTTGTTAATTCCGCCCGTGTACGCCAGTGGGCAACAGCGCTAACTCAGCACATTGCTGCAATTTCCAAGGGTCTGTCCCGTGCACAATCGATGTCATCGGGCGGCGTTTGTATGGCCGCTTTTCTGACTCGATCAAGGTGAAAGTATGAAACATTCTCTGGTACGTGCATTGGGGCTGGCGGTGGCGATGACTGCCGGAGTGTGCGCGGCGCAGGCGCCTGCGCAGGTCGGCACGCAAGCGCCGGGCTATTTCCGCCTGGCAGTGGGCGATTATGAAGTCACGGCGCTGTTCGACGGCTACAACGACCTGTCGCCCAAACTGCTCAAGGGCCTGACCCAGAGTCAGATCCGCGCGTTGCTGGCTCGCCGTTCGATTGAAACACCGGGCGTGCAGACCGCGTTCAACGCCTTTCTGATCAACACCGGCAAGCAATTGATCCTGGTCGATACGGGCGCGGGCCAATGCATTGGCGCCACGGCAGGCATGCTCTCGGACAACATGAAAGCCGCCGGTTATGAGCCTGCGCAAGTCGATACGATTTTATTGACGCACCTGCATCTGGACCATGTCTGCGGGCTGGTCGACGCCCAGCACAAACCCGTGTTCGCCAATGCAACAGTCTTTGCGGCGAAGGCGGAAGCCGCTTACTGGCTCGATCCTCAGGCGCTTGCCAAGGCACCCGAGGGCGCCAAGCCGTATTTCAAAATCGCTCAGGACTCGACCGCACCGTATGTGGCCGAGGGTCGTTTCAAGACGTTCGATGCCGGTCAGTCGCCGGTGCCGGGTGTGGTCGATGCGGAGCTGGAAGCCGGGCACACGCCGGGCAGCACCACCTACCGTTTCACTTCCCAGGGGCTGGGCATTCTGTTCATGGGCGATCTGGTGCATAACCTGGCGGTGCAGTTCGAACACCCTGAGGTGTCGATCGGTTTTGACGTCAACAGCCAGCAGGCGATCAAGAGCCGCGCTACCGTGTTCACGGCCGCAGCGGCGAGCAAGACCTGGGTGACGGCGGCGCATCTGCCGTTTCCCGGCATTGGTCACATCGCCACCCAGGGCCAGCATTTCCAATGGGTGCCGGTGGAATACGGGCCTTACAAACGTGCGGCGAACGTGCCGCTGATCGAGTAAAGTCGCCGGCTGAACATACAAGGGAATCGTGCCTATGAACCGTAACGATCTGCGTCGCGTCGACATGAACCTGTTGGTGATTTTCGAGGCGTTGATGTTCGAAAAGAACCTCACCCGAGTGGCCGAAAAACTGTTTATGGGCCAGCCGGCGGTGAGTGCGGCGCTGGGACGGTTGCGTGATCTGTTCGACGATCCGTTGTTGCTGCGCAATGGCCGCGGCATGGAGCCGACGGCGCGGGCGTTGGCGATTCTCAAGGAGCTGCAACCGGCGATGGATGTGATTTCCGGGGCGGTGAGCCGGGCCAAGGAATTTGATCCGACGACCAGCTGCGATGTGTTTCGTATCGGGCTGTCGGACGATGCCGAGTTCGGCTTGTTTCCGCCGCTGTTGACGCAGCTGCGCGAGGAGGCGCCGGGGATTGTCGTGGTGGTGCGGCGGGCGAATTATCTGTTGATGCCGGCGTTGTTGGCGTCCGGGGAAATTTCGGTGGGGGTGAGTTACACCACGGATTTGCCGGCGAATGCCAAGCGCAAGACTTTGCGCGATATTCCGTGCAAGGTGTTGCGTGGTGACAAGCGGCCGGGACCGCTGACGCTGGATGAGTATTGTGAGCGGCCGCATGCGATGGTGTCGTTTTCGGGGGATTTGAGCGGCAACATTGATCTGGATCTGGCGAAAATCGGGCGCTGTCGGCGGGTGGTGTTGGGGGTTCCGCAGTTCAGCGGATTGCGTGCGTTGTTGGCCGGGACTGAGATGATTGCGACGGTGCCGGATTATGCGGCGTGTGCGTTGGTTGAGGGCTGTGCGTTGAGGGCTGAGGATCCGCCGTTTCCGATTGAGGCTGCGCAGTTGTCGATGGCTTGGAGTGGGGTGCATGACAATGATCCGGCGGAGCGGTGGTTGCGGGCTCGCATTAGTCAGTTTATGTCGCTGCCTTTGGCTATTCCCTCTTAAACGTGGCGGCCTTTGTGCCGACCAATCTCTTTCGGGTGTACATCGAACCCTGTGGGAGCGGGCTTGCCCGCGATGGCGGCCTGACAGTCGACCAGTCTCTTTCAGGTGTACATATCCGTTACTGCGGTAACGGCGGCTTAGGGTTTCGCCCTTACGGCGACTCACTTTTTTTACAAGCGCCTAAAAAAAGTAAGCAAAAAAACGCTCGCCCCGAGCGTTCGGCCCCTCGCTTAGGCTCGGTGTTCCTTCGCTCCGGCATTCATCGGGGGGGGCATCGCCTCCGGTCTGCTTCGCGACGACCTCCTCTCGATGTGTTCGACTTCGTCGAACGGCGCTACGCGCCTGCCCCCCAGATGAACGCCTCCACTCAGCCTTCCGAAGGGGCGGGTAGATCAAGATCAAAAGCTGCAGGCGAGCTACCGCTCGGCCTGTTGAGTGGTTAGAGGCGGGGCGTTTACGCCAATGCATTTGGGGGGGCTGGACGGGCGTAACGTCGTCAGTTGAAAAAGCGCAGCTCTGTCAATCTTTACCATTCGTCCGTAATGGTCGTTGACCTGTAAGTTCTGACAGTAGCCGGTGTTCGCGATTCGGTGTGTGATAGGCGTGCTCAAGGTGGCAGGTTTAATCACGTACAGGGAACGAATAATGAATGGTCAGGATACGGAACTAGACACGGACCACTTGCCACCTTTGTTCATTCGGGAGAGTCCGACCTCCGAGCTTTTGAATCCACTGGCGGTCAGGCATAGCTGCAGGATTGTCATGGAATATGCGATTGAGCCCGGTGACAGGGTCAGTGTGACCTGGGCAGGGGCTCCGGGGGCTGGTTCGTATACTTCGGTATTCTTCCCGGTGGGTGAGTTGCGTCCCTTGGAGGTCGGGATAGGCGGTATACCGCTGGTGATCTTCAATTTGGGGATGACGGTGACGCTGACCTATACCGTTATTCGCGGCAACTTTGCACCAGTGACTTCGCAGCCGTTGATTTTATACGTGCTGCCCATAGCCCTAAGCGAGTTGCCCAGACCCTTTATCACGCAGGCACCCGGGTTTGGCACGGGTTTGGTCCTTGATGTCAATGCGCTGACTGAATTCACCCTGCGGATCAACGCTTGGCCGCTGCAAACTGAGGGTCAATATTTCTGGTTGCGTCTTAGAGGGACCAACGCCGACGATAGCGTTTTCGATGAGCTGTACTGGAGTGCGCCGGACAATGTTGTCGACGAGAAATTCAGCAAAGGCTTCTATGAGCAAGACTACCCCGCTGACCCGCTGAAGGGGCTCAAGGATCGCAGTACGTTGACTCTGGAGTTTATGGCGGGGCTGCAGGGTAACCAGGCCCCGGCCCTTGCCCAGAGGTTTGCGCATCGCAACTACATCGTCAGCACGAACGGATCGACAAGGCCAGTCATCGATTCGGTAAAAGATCCGTTCGGTGACGACATTGCCGATGGGTCGGATACTGGGCATGGCAGTGTGACGGCAGAAGGCACCGCGGTGGCTGGGGAGCAAGTGGAAATCTTTGACGGGCTGGTTTCCAAAGGCGTGGCCACGGCGGAGGCGGGGCGTTGGAAACGTCTGGTGACTGGACTGACTGATGGAGAGCACGAGCTGAAGGCCAAAGCCTTGTACGGTGAGGGAGAGGTATCCAGATCCTGGACGATTAATGTGATGTTGAAGGAGCGACAACTGTCGATTGAAGAATCGCACGACGGTATGACGCTGGACCCCCTTGAGGCTTTGCAGAGTCTGACAGCCGTGCTGAATGTCGATCTGGAGCCCGACGACAGCATCACCGTGGAATGCACCGCTGAGCCCGGCACGCCGGCAGCGGGTTCGCATACTACGAATCCGGTGGTTGCAGGCAACATTCGGCCCAGAGTAATACCGCTGCCCGTTAGATTGTTGGCGTTTAGCCTGGGCAAAAAACTGGTGTTTACCTTCACCTACACACGGGGGGAGTCGCTTCCAGTGACTTCACCACCGTTTGTGCTTGACGTTCTGACGATCCCCTCGGCGGAGTTCGTGGCTCCGGTGATTACCCAGGCGAACGGTACGACGGTGCTGGATCTCAAAGATGTCACTACCGGTGCGACTCTCTTGTTTGGCGGCTGGCCGCATATGGCCATGGGACAACGTATCTGGCTGGATCTGGAGGGCACGAACACCAGTGGAGGCAGTCACAATCGCATGTTGTGGACAGGCACGGGTAACTCAGTTCATCAAACTTGGGCCTTGACCGGTAGATACAGCATTACCCTTGCGTACACCTATTTGCAGCATCTCAGAGATGGCAGCAAATTATCCATTCGATTCAGGATCAATATGGATCAGGTCGCGAACCCGGAGACGGCGGTGGTCTTTGACGTGCGTGAATACACCGTTCGCGCCATACCTTGAAGGGAGCCAGCCGCTCGGCCAGTGGTTGGCTGTATCAGATGAAAGTAACGGTCTCTATTGAGGCCGTTTTTTCTGCCTGACATAAAGCGTTCGGTAATGAAGGCCCCGGCAGTTGTTCAGCCCGGGCTGATCCCCAAAAAGAGCACGTACATCCAATTTTTTCCGCCCCCGCAGCGGCACTATCGAATGATGTTCCGGCGCTTGGACGCCGGTGGTTTTTCATTTGTGCAGGTAGCCCATGAACGCTTCGCAATGGGATCAACGGGCCCAGGACTTCGGGTTGTTTTTTCTGCGGGTCAGCGGCGGATTGTTTCTGCTGTGGGTGCACGGTTTGCCCAAGCTGCTTAACTACAGCGCGCAGTTGCAGGTCATCGAGGACCCTTTCCACCTCGGTGCGAACGTCACGCTGATGCTGGCGATTTTTGCCGAGGTGTTGTGTCCGCTGTTGATCATGGTCGGGGTGTTGGTGCGGTTGGCGTGCCTGCCGATTCTGTGTGTCCTGCTGATCGCTCTGTTGGTCGTGCATCCGCAGTGGAGCCTCGATGAAGGGCAGTTCGGCTGGCTGCTGCTGATTCTGTTCACCAGCCTTTTTATCGCCGGGCCGGGACGGCTGGCGCTCAATGTCCGATTCGCCGGAGCTTTGCGTTATGCCTGAATCCAACCGTTTCGAAGAAGTCGTGACCCTGGTCATCAAGCACCGGGTCAAGGCCGGTTTTGAAGTGCCTTACGAAGCCTGGTTGCGCAACATTGTCAGCGTTGCCGGGCAGCAGGACGGGCACTTGGGTGTGGACGTGATGCGCGGTAAAAACGCCGGGCTCGACATGTACACCTGCGTGCTGCGCTTTTGCTCGACCGAGGCGATGCAACGCTGGCTCGATTCGCCGCAGCGCCTGGAGCTGGTCAACGAAGCCGCGCCGATGCTCGCCGATGGCGACCAGACCGAAGTCAATCCGGTCAAAGAGTTCTGGTTCGCCCCGCAAGCCGATACCGCATCGCCACCACCCCCGCGCTGGAAGCAGGCCGTGGTCACGTTGCTGGTGATTCTGCCGCACACGTTGCTGGTGCCGCTGCTCTGGGGCCCGCTGCTGCGGCTCAACGCGGTGCTGTCCAATTACGTGGTCGCGACGTTCCTGATCACGCTGACCATCGTTGTCTCGGTGGTGTACCTGTTCATGCCAAGGGCCACACGCTTGTTCGCGCCTTGGCTGTCTTCTTCCACTCAGCCCAAGGAAACGCGATGAACGCCGATCTGATTTTATTCAATGGCCAATTTCATACCGTTGACCGTGAAAACCCACGCGCCAGCGCTGTTGCGATAAGCGATGGTCGCTTCGTCGCGGTTGGCACCGATGCCCAGGCCATGGCCCTGCGCGGGTCGGGTACGCAGGTCATCGACCTCAAGGGTCGCTGCGTCATCCCTGGCCTCAACGACTCGCACTTGCACCTGATCCGTGGCGGTTTGAACTACAACCTCGAACTGCGCTGGGAAGGCGTGCCGTCGTTGGTCGATGCCCTGCGCATGCTCAAGGATCAGGCCGACCGTACGCCGACGCCGCAATGGGTACGCGTGGTCGGTGGCTGGAACGAATTCCAGTTCGCTGAAAAACGCATGCCGACCCTGGAAGAGCTCAACCAGGCCGCGCCGGACACCCCGGTGTTCGTCCTGCACCTCTACGACCGTGCCTTGCTCAACCGCGCTGCCTTGCGCGTGGCCGGTTACACCCGCGATACGCCGAACCCGCCGGGCGGCGAGATTGTCCGGGATGCCAATGGCAACCCGACCGGCATGCTGGTCGCTCGCCCGAACGCGATGATTCTCTACTCGACGCTGGCCAAGGGGCCGAAGCTGCCGCTGGAATATCAGGTCAACTCGACCCGCCAGTTCATGCGCGAGCTCAATCGTCTTGGCCTGACCAGCGCGATCGATGCCGGGGGTGGTTTCCAGAATTATCCGGACGATTACCAGGTGATCGAGCAGTTGGCCAAGGACCAGCAGCTGACCATTCGCATCGCTTACAACCTGTTCACGCAGAAGCCGAAAGAAGAGCTGAGCGATTTCAAGAACTGGACCAGCAGCGTGACCCTGCACCAGGGCGACGATTTCCTGCGGCACAACGGCGCCGGGGAAATGCTGGTGTTTTCGGCGGCGGATTTCGAGGACTTCCTCGAGCCGCGCCCGGACCTGCCGCAAACCATGGAAGACGAGCTGGAACCGGTGGTCCGCCACCTGGTGGAGCAACGCTGGCCGTTCCGTTTGCACGCCACCTACAACGAATCCATCAGCCGCATGCTCGACGTGTTCGAGAAGGTTAATCGCGACATTCCATTTAACGGCTTGCCGTGGTTCTTCGACCACGCTGAAACCATCACCCCACAGAACATCGAGCGGGTCAGGGCGCTGGGCGGCGGTATCGCGATTCAGGACCGGATGGCGTTCCAGGGTGAGTATTTCGTCGAGCGTTATGGCGCCAAAGCCGCTGAAGCGACCCCGCCGATCAAACGCATGCTGGCCGAAGGCGTGCCGGTCGGCGCCGGCACCGACGCGACCCGGGTGTCCAGCTACAATCCATGGACTTCGCTGTACTGGATGGTCAGCGGCCGCACAGTGGGCGGGCTTGAGCTGCATGCCGAGGGCCTGTCCCGGCAGACCGCGCTGGAGCTGTTCACCCACGGCAGCGCCTGGTTCTCTTCCGAGCAGGGCAAGAAAGGCATGATCAAGGTCGGCCAACTGGCGGACGTCGCTGCGCTGAGTGCGGACTTTTTCAGCGTCGACGAAGAAGCGATCAAGTGGATCGAATCGGTGTTGACCGTGGTCGGCGGCAAGGTGGTGTACGCGGCCGGTGATTTCGAAAAACTCGGGCCGGCCAGCGTGCCGGTGCTGCCGGACTGGTCGCCGGTGGTGAAGGTGCCGGGGCACTGGCGGCCGACCTCGCCGATGCAGGCGCAGGTTCACCATTGCAGCGGGCCGTGCGGCGTGCATGCCCACAGCCATGACAAAGCACGCCTGTCGAACGCGCCGGTCAGTGATTTTGCGGGTTTCTGGGGCGCCTTTGGCTGCTCGTGCTTCGCGTTCTGATTCTCAGGAAAACGCGCCGATGGGCTGCATCGGCGCCTCACGTAATACCCATCCATCGAGGAGCTTCACATGAGCAACGTTCCGTACAAACGCCTGAACAAAGACGATGCCGTAGTCCTGTTGGTCGACCACCAGACCGGCCTGATCTCGCTGGTCCAGGATTTCTCGCCGAACGAATTCAAGAACAACGTGCTGGCCCTTGCGGACCTGGCCAAGTTCTTCAAACTGCCGACCATCCTCACCACCAGCTTCGAAAATGGCCCTAACGGTCCAATGGTGCCTGAGCTCAAGGAGCTGTTCCCGGACGCGCCGTACATCCCGCGTCCAGGCCAGATCAACGCTTGGGATAACGAAGATTTCGTCAAAGCCGTGAAAGCCACTGGCCGCAAGCAACTGATCATCGCTGGTGTGGTAACTGACGTGTGCGTGACGTTCCCGACGCTGTCGGCGCTGGCCGAAGGCTTTGAAGTGTTTGTGGTGACCGACGCCTCGGGCACGTTCAACGAAACCGTGCAGCAAGCCGCCTGGGCGCGCATGTCGGCTGCGGGTGCGCAACTGGTGAACTGGTTCGCGGTGGCCTGCGAGCTGCAAGGCGACTGGCGCAACGATATGGAAGGCCTGGCGAACCTGCTGTCGCCGCGCATTCCTAACTATCGCAACCTGATGAACAGCTACTCGGTACTGACGTCGAAGTAAGTTTCGTTGCCGATGAAAATGCCCGTGACTGTGCGTAATGCGGTTCACTTACGATAGTTTTGGGGTTGGGGTTGGGGTTGGGGTTGGGGGCATATCCGTTTCTGCGGTAACGGCGGCTTAGGGTTCCGCCCTGACGGCGGGTCACTTTGGAAAAGCCCCAAAGTAACCAAAGGGCTCTTGCCCCTGACGTTCGGTGCCTCGCTAAGGCTCGGCATGCCCTCGCTCCGGTCCTGCTCCGTGGGCCCGCCGCCATCGGCCATCCATGGCCGGGGGCGGCTAACCCGGCATCCATGCCGGGTTGCCCACTGCGCAGAACCTGCGCTCGGCCTCACGAGGGGGCGTGCACCGCCAAAGCCAAAACGAGGCGGCCTACCGGCCGGCCTGGTTCCTTAACGCTTGCGCGTCCTGATCGTTCCGATGCTCCGCGTGGGAATGCATCCCGTGACGCTCCGCGTCACCCTTGCACAAGACTCAAGCCTGGTGTCGATAGCGGAACGCAGAGCGTCCCCGGCGGCATTCCCACGCGGAGCATGGGAACGATCAACAGCAACAGCAACAGCAACAGCAACAGCAACAGCAACAGCATTGCGAGCAGGCTCACTCCCACCTAAAGCAGATCGGCGCACAGCTTTTGCTTCTCACCACTCATCAGGTCGAGCGTTAGCTCGCCTTCCGCTTTTGATCTTGATCTTGATCTGCCCCGTCGGAAGGCCGAACGCAGGTTCTGCGTAGTGGGCAACCCGGCATGGATGCCGGGTTAGCCGCCCCCGGCCATGGATGGCCGATGGCGGCGGGCCCACGGAGCAGGACCGGAGTGAGGGAATGCCGAGCCTAGGCGAGGCACCGTACGTCAGGGGCAAGAGCGCTTGGTTACTTGGCGCTTCTCCAAGTGACCCGCCGTCAGGGCGGAACCAATAGTCGCCGTGACCCCAAAAACGGATATGTACCCAACCCCAACCCCAACCCCAACCCAACATGACCGTCTAACCCGTCACACCGGTTGGCGTTTCTGCAGCCAACTCAGAAATCCACTCTTCTTGATCGGCGCCGGTTTGGCCATCAACGCCAACCGACTGTTTTGCGTGCGTACCGCTTGCAACTTGTTCAGCGCCCGACCCACTTCAACCCGTTGCTCCATGCACTGGCGAGTCAGGGACTTGTCGATCCGGTAAATGATGCACGACGTCAACGTGGTAAAGGTCGCCTCGGACGGCGTATCGGTGAGGATGCTTTGTTCGCCCATCACTTCGCTGGGGCCCATGCGTCCGGCTTCGGTTTGCCCGGTACCGTCGGGCACGGTGGCGCTGACCACACCCGTGGCGATCACCATCAAGCTGTCCGGCACGTCGCCCAATGCCAATACCACCTGGCCTGCGGCGTACTGCTGCGGGACCATCGACTGGGCCATTTGGTCACGCTCATCCTCGCTCAGGGAACGAAAGATTTTCACTTCATCAAGCAACGCCCGCGCGCGAGTCGTCGGCTCAATCACGCCATCGAGCTGCCGGGAAATACCCGCCGCTTCCAGGTGCCGATGGGCCAGGTCGAACAGTTGGTTGCGCACCTCGCTCTTTTTCCCAAGCTCGGTGATAAAGCCGCTGGCCACGTATTCGGACATGGTTTCGCCGGCTTCCTTGAGCACCGCTTTCGGGGGAGGGTTGAGCAGCAAGCTGCTGCTGCCCTGCAGTGTGCGCTCCAGTGCATCCAGTACCCGACGCGGGCGAATGTGGTTGGGCACCTGAATACTGATCGACACGCCGTGCATGTTGGTAGGCCGACTCAGGTTGACGATTTTCGCCTTGGCCGCCACTGAGTTTGGCACCACCGCCGTGCTGCCGGCACTGGTCAGAAGGTGAGTCGCGCGCCAGTCAATGTCGAGCACTTTGCCTTCGACGCCATCGATCATGATCCAGTCATCGACCTGATACGGCTTGGTGGTGTTTAGTACGATCCCGGAAAACACGTCGCTCAAGGTGCTTTGCAGCGCCAGACCGACAACGATGGCCACCACCCCGGAGGTCGCCAGCAACCCTTTGACCGGCAGTTCCAACACATACCCGGCCGCCGCCACGATGGCCACCAGAAACACCAGCGCACCAATGACATCCTGCAACAATCGACCGCTGTGACCGATGCGCCGCATCAGCACCAGGCCGATGACTTCGGTGAGCACCCGTGCCGCGTACAACCACCAGAGAATCCCCAGCGCCGTGGCGCCCAATTGCACCACGCGATCCTCGGCAAACTGCGGCGCCAGTAACGGGCTGACGCCGGCGTTGATGACCAGTGCGCTGAACATCACAAACAGCACCAGCCGCACACCGACCCGGGTGACGCGATGCTTGAACGGCGCGAGTTGCCAGAGCAGCGCGTCGATCACCAGCAGCAGGGCGCTCCAGGACAGCAAATGAGCAAGGACGAAGGACATGGACGACTCCGGCGAAAGATTACGTTCGATTCGTGCAGAAACTGTGTAGGAGCTGTCGAGTGCAACGAGGCTGCGATCTTTTGATTTTGATTTTTAAGAAACAAGATCAAAAGATCGCAGCCTCGTTGCACTCGACAGCTCCTACACAGCTCCTGTGTGGCGAAGGAGAGGAAAACTCAGTTCAGATGAGTCTTGAGTTCCAGTGCCGCCTGACGCACCGCCGCTTTCACTTCAGGAATCTGGCTCAGCGGATTGAGCAGGCCGAAGTCGTGAATCATGCCGTTGTAGCGCACCGCCGTGACCGGCACACCGGCGGCGTCGAGGTGGCGGGCATAGGCTTCGCCTTCGTCACGCAACACGTCGAACTCGGCGGTTTGCACCAGTGCGGCGGGCAGGCCTTTGAGCTGCTCGGCGCTGGCTTGCAACGGCGAGGCATGGATCTGCGCACGCTCGGCCTGGTCGGTGGTGTAGTTGTCCCAGAACCAATTCATCATGCCTTTGGTGAGGAAGTGGCCCTCGGCAAATTGCTGGTACGAACCGCTGTCGAACTGCGCGTTGGTCACTGGCCACATCAACAGCTGGAAGCGCAGCGCCGGGGTTTTCTGTTCCTTGGCCATCAAGGCCACGACCGCCGCCATGTTGCCGCCGACGCTGTTGCCGGCCACCGCCAGGCGTTTGCCGTCGACGCCGATGTCCTTGCCGTGCTCGGCCACCCAACGGGTCGCGGCGTAGGCCTGGTTGATCGCGGTCGGGTAGTGCGCTTCCGGCGACGGGGTGTAATCGACATACACCGCGACCGCGCCGGAGCCGATCACCAGGTCGTGGATCAGGCGCTGGTGAGTCGGGTAGTCGCCCAACACCCAGCCGCCACCGTGGAAGAACATGAACACTGGCAACTCACCTTTGACCTTGGCTGGCCGCACGATTTTCAGGTTGATGGTTTGTCCATCGACTTTGATAGCGCGGTCGCTGACGTCCACACCCGACAGATCAACCTTCACCGAGTTTTGCGCACCGGTCAGAACCGCACGGGCATCGACAGGGCTCAGCTGTTCAAGCGGCTTGCCACCGCCGGCCGCCAGGGCTTCGAGGAAGGCTTGGGTGGTGTGTTCGACACCCGGGCTGCCCGCGGCAAAAGCGTTGCCGACGGAGAGGGCGAGGAGGGAGGCGGTCAGGGTTTTTTTGACGATGTTCATGGGGTAAATCCTTTTTAAGTTTTTCGACGTTGAGTACCTAAGGGTCAGGTTGCTGCCGGCTCTGTCGTTCAGGCCTCAGCAACACCGTGGACACAGATTAATGGGGTGCCGAAAAAGGAAAAAGCGGCTATAAAGTGTTTGACTGTCAACCAGGGCGCGACAATGAACCCGTTCGAAGATATGCGTATTTTTTGCCAGGTCATGGACTCCGGCAGCTTCACCTCGGCAGCGGATCAATTGGGGCTGTCCAAGCAGTTCGTCAGCCGACGCTTGATGCAACTTGAAGAGCGCCTGGGCGTGCGCTTGCTCAACCGTTCCACGCGGCGGCTGGACGTCACGCCACTGGGGCAGAGTTATTACGAGTCGGCCTTGCGCCTGCTTGGCGAAGTCGAGCAAGTGGAGCAGGGCATCGCCGGCCAGACCACCGAGCCACGCGGGACCATTCGGGTGAGCGCACCGTTGTCGTTTGCGCTGGCGCATCTGGGGTGTTTGTTGCCATTGTTTTTGCAGCGCTATCGCGACGTCACCGTGGAGATGGATTTAAGCGACCGCCCGGTGGATTTGCTCGGTGAGGGTTACGACCTGGCGCTGCGCATCGGCACCCTGGAAGACTCTACGCTGATTGCGCGCCGCATCGCCGCGATCCAGCGCGTGTATTGCGCCAGCCCGGCTTACCTGGCCGAGCGCGGCACGCCGCTCAAACCCGAAGACTTGCACAGCCATGATTGCCTGCCCTACGGCCACGGTCGACAGGTGCAATGGCGTTTCGAAGGGCAGGGCAAGCCGCTGACGGTCAACGTAACGGGCAGGATGCGCGTCAACAACGGCGAATTGCTCAGGGATGCGGCGGTGGCCGGGATGGGGGTTACCTACCTGCCGACGTTCATTGTCGGCTCGGCGCTGAAAGATGGCCGACTGGTGCCGGTGCTGGATGAGTTTCGTCCGGCGCCACTGACTTTATCGGCGGTGTACCCGCAGCATCGCCAGAGTTCGCGACCGGTGCAGGCACTGATCGAGTTTTTGCGTGAGCGGCTGGATCAGGCTGAAGGTGTGTTGTAGAGCCAAACACAATTCCACTGTGGGAGCGGGCAAGCCCGCTCCCACAGGGTTTTGTAGTGATCTTTCGATCAGTGGTTATCAGGTCCTTTTATCATCGCCGGGTTCACCGGCACGATGAACGCCGTGGTCATCACCGATTTCACCGGCACGATGTACGCCATGGTCATCACCGATTTCACCGGCACGATGGACACCATGGTCATCACCGATTTCGCCAGCGCGATGTACGCCGTGGTCATCACCCATTTCGCCTGAGCGATGAGCGCCGTGATCGTCACCCGCTTCGGAGTGAGAGCCGCTGCGCCCGGATGAGGCCGAGTCGCCGGAGTGTCCCGAGCCATGGTCGCTGCCACTGTGACCGCTGCCGCTATTGCCGCCGCTGCCACTGTTGCCGCCACTGCCGCTTCCACCGTGACCGCCGCCATTGCCGCCGCCACCGCTTCCACCACTGCCGCCACCGCCCGATCCACCACCGCCATTACCGCCACCGCCACCGCCGGATCCACCGCCGCCATTGCCGCCACCGCCGCCGCCGCCCGATCCGCCACCGCCAGAGCCGCCCCCACCACCGCCAGAACCACCGCCGCCTCCGCCGCCACTACCACCATCCTTGGCCTGAGCACTCGACACACCGGACAGACTGTCCGGTATCAATACGGTAGACGCCGACAGAACTGCGCCAATCGCTACTGCCAGTAAAAGCTTGTTGATGTGCATGTCGTTCTCCGTCTTTTTATTCAGGTTGGAACGTTGATGAACAATGCAACGTGCTGCTCGATTCATTGGGTGAACACCACAGCGCGCCGATTAATTCAGTTGCACCTTGGATGAGCGATGAACGGTACAACTCAACCCCGTTCCAGAGGGTCAGTGAATACTTGAGGCCAGCTCGAAAATCGGGATGTACATCAGGATCACGATGACCCCGATCAGCAGGCCGATGAAGGTCATGAGCAAGGGTTCGAACAAGCGCACGAACCATTCGATCCAGCGGCTGATTTCCTCGTCGTAGAAGTCGGCGCTGCGTTCCATCATCTGGCCGAGGTTGCCGGACTGTTCGCCCGCACGCAGCAGGCGCAGGGAAACCGGGGTCACCAGGTGGTTGAGTTCCAGCGCGGTGGACAGCGATTGCCCCTCGCGTACCCGTTCGCAGGCCTGGTCCAGGCGTGCGCGGGAGGCGACGGTGAGCAGGCCTCGGACCATGCCCATGGCAGTGACGAGCGGGATGCCGCCTTGCAGCAGGATCCCCAACGAGCGATAGAAACGCGCCAGTTCGTACATGAAGATGCGCTGATGGACCGCCGGGAGTTTTTCGATCACGCGGTCCACGCCCCGACGAAAGGCCGGTTGGCGCTGGAGGAAGGCGAGGGCGACGATGATTGCCAGCAAGGCGCCAAAGAATTCGCCCTGGTGCGCATGCAGGAACATCCCGCTGCTCATCAGCACTTGCGACAGCCACGGCAGGTTCGACCCCAGTCCTTCGAACACCAGGCTGAAGCGCGGCACCACGTAGCCCATCAAAAACAACACCACGCCACCGCCCACCACCAGCAACAGCAGCGGGTAGATCGACGCGCTGATGATTTTTTGCCGAACTTCGTCCATGCGCTGGCGATAGCTGACATAGCGGCCCAGGGCATCGCCCACGGCGCCGGTTTTCTCGCTGGACTGCACCAGCGCCACATACAACGGCGGGAACACCGCCGACAACTGTGCCAGGGCCTGGGAGAAAGATTTGCCTTCATAAAGCAGGCGCACCAGTTCACTCAAGGTTTTGCGGGCCTGTGGCGCGGTTTCTTTCTCCGCCAAACTTTCCAGTGCATCGATCAGCGGCAGGCCCGCGTTGAGCAGCGTGGTCAATTCCTGGCTGAACAAAACCAGATTGAAGGTCTCGCGCTTCTGCAAGCGCAACGCGCGCCAGTGTCGCTCGACGTGCAGGCTGACCACCCGCAGGCCCTGGTCTTCGACGATGCGCCGGGCTTCACTGTGGCCGGGAGCCTCGACGGTCATCGAGACCACACCGGCCTTGCCCACGGCCTTGAGATGAAAGCGCATGGTCGCCTCTCCCGTCACTGCCAGCTGGTGATTTCGGCGTTTTCGCCTTCGCCGCCGGGTTGGCCGTCCTTGCCCATGGACAGCAAGTCGTACTCGCCGTTTTCACCGGGGTAGCGGTAGGTGTAGCTACGGCCCCACGGATCCAGCGGCAATTTTTTCTGCAAGTAAGGACCGGTCCATTTGGTTTCATCGCTGGGCGCGGTGATCAGCGCCTGCAAACCTTGTTCGGTCGACGGGTAATGGCCGACCTCCAGGCGGTAAAGATCCAGGGCTTTGCCCAGGCCTTCGATTTGCGCTTTGGCCACCTTCACTTCGGAGCGGCCCAGCTGGGCGAAATACTTCGGCGCGACGATGCCGGCCAACAGCCCCAGCACCACCAGCACCACCAACAGTTCGAGCAGGGTGAACCCGCTTTGAGTACGCGGGGCGGAACGCAAACGCTGATTCATGATGACCTCACACAGTCGGCAGAAGGGTCGCCATGAAGGCCTATGCAATTGCCATGCTCACCCCCATCCATCCTTGTGAAAGCCCCGTATTACGGAGCTTTGCGCTTTCGGCACAGTGCTTGCGTATGGCTGGTTCACTACCGGCCATTGGGGCAATACCCCCATTTTTCGGGGCCGGGCAGGGGAGGAAAAATAATGAAAACACTCACCACAGGGCTGCTCGGCTGCTTGCTGCTGACCAGCGTCGTCCAGGCCGATGTGTTCGTTTCCGTGGACGCCAAGGGCAGCTACGTGCTGTCCAACGTTCACCGTCCCGGCCGCACGTATGAGCGGGTCATTCATGAGCCGGAAAAGGCGCTGGTCAGCCTTGATCAGCAGCCCCAGATGATTGCGCGGCAGCCCTATGCCGAACTGGTTTCGGCGGCTGCCACGGCCAATGAATTACCGGCGGCGCTGCTGCACGCGGTGATCCGGGAAGAGTCCCGCTACAACTCGGATGCGACATCGCCCAAAGGCGCCGGTGGGCTGATGCAGTTGATGCCTGAGACCGCCCGGGAAATGGGGGTCAAGAATGTCTACGACCCGAAAGCCAACATCCAGGGCGGCGCCAAATACCTCAAGCGCCTGATGACCCTGTTCGACAACGACATCGCCCTCGCCGTGGCGGCTTACAACGCCGGGCCGCAAGCGGTGCTCAGCCGTGGCGGGGTGATTCCGCCGTTCGCCGAAACCCAGCGTTACGTGCCCAGCGTGCTGCGCCAATACCGCCGCTTGCAGGGCCTGGCCGTGGACGCGCCGTTGTGATCGGCAGGCTTGGGGATGTTCCCCCAGGTTTGGGGCAACAACGACCGGGCCGAAAAGTGGGGAATAAGTGGGGAATATCCCCCGAGTTATTAAGTCGTTGCGCTAAGTAGCTGAAATACAACTGAATTATTTATGGCATGCGGTTTGCTCAAAGGGTTTTGTCGAGATTTTCCCTGTGAGCACCCACAGCGAGGCCCGTGATCATGACCGGCATACCCCACGCTCATCACCTGCTTAACCTGCTGCTGTTTCTAGCGCCAATGTTTGGCATCGAGATGGCAGAAGCCGCCGCACGCTGCGAGCGTAATCTGGTGGCCAATGTCGTGGCCCTGGACCAGCCGCTGATGTTCAACCGCCTCGGTGCGCAGAACGCCAACGGCATGATGTTCGCCCTGCGGCGTGACGTGGTCGACGACCACAATATGTCCCTGGCCCAGGGCGGCGCGGCAGTGCCGGGCAAAGTCTCGCTGCGGCCAGACAAGCGTCCGCGTCCTTTGGTGTTGCGGGTGGCCGCCGGTGACTGTCTGACCATCAACCTGCAAAACCTGCTGGCTTACCAGGCCAACCCCGGCGGCCACGAAAACGCCGATGGTGGTGTCGAGGGCGAAATCAAAGTCGGCGACGTCGATCAGTTCAAAGTCGATGAGCAAGTCACCGACCGGCATGTCGGCTTCCAGGTCAACGGCATGCAAGCGGTCAACAGCATCGATGACATTGCCTCGTACACCGGGCGCAACGCCAATTCATTGATCGCTCCCGGCGGCACCCGTTCCTACACCTTGTACGCCGAGCGCGAAGGCGCATTCGCGGCCAGCAGCCGTGGCGCGACCTTCGGTGGTGAAGGCGATGCGGGCAACGTTGCCAACGGCCTGTTCGGTCAGGTGGTGGTCGTGCCCAAGGGCGGTCGCACCTACCGCAACACCGTCACCGAAGAAGAGATGCGCCTGGCCAGTGTCGGGCGCACGCCGGCCGGTCAGCCGATCGTCGATTACCAGGCGCGCTACCCGCAGCGCCAACCGTGGATCCGTGAAGGCAAGGCCGGTACGCCGATCATCAGCATGGTCGACGGCAATGAAATCATCTCCAGCGAGAGCGACGCGATTGTGATGGGCAGCAACGCCGATGGCAGCTTCCCGCCATCAACCTATCCGCTGGAAGCCATCGGCAAACGCAACCCGGCGATTCCCAACCGCCTGGAGCCGTTCCGTGATTTCGCTTCGCAGTTCCAGGATGAAACGGCTGCCACCCAGGCATTCCCCGCTTACTGGGCGGACCCGGTCATGGCCCACGTGCTGGAGCCGACCCGCGATGCGTTCATGATCAACTATGGCTCCGGCGGCATGGGCGCCGAGGTTCTCGCCAACCGCTTGGGTGTGGGGCCGATGCACGATTGCCTGTCCTGCGCCTATGAAGAGTTTTTCCTCAGCTCGCACACCGTGGGCGACGTCGCGATGCTGGTGGACGTGCCGGCCAACGCCGGTCTGGAAGGCATTCGCCCCGGTGAAACACCGCGCGCCGATCAGGTCGGGGTCAAAGCGACCATGGCGCTGTATCCGTCCGAGCCGTCCAACGTCAACCACAGCTACATCGGCGATTTCGTCAAATTCCGCAACACCCACAACGGCCACGAGCAGCACATCTTCCACCTGCACGGCCACCAATGGCTGTTCAACCCCAACGACGACAACTCCGACTATGTCGACGCCCAAGGCATCGGCCCGGGTGCTGGCTACACCTATGAAATCGCCAACGGCGGTTCAGGCAACCGCAACCGCGTTTCCGGCGATGCGATCTACCACTGCCACTTCTATCCGCATTTTGCCCAGGGCATGTGGAGCATGTGGCGGGTGCACGATGTCTTCGAAGAAGGCACCAGGCTCGAAGTCTCGCAACAGGGCGCCGACGGTTTCCATAGCGAACCTTATGCCTTGCGCAGCGGTAAACCGGCTGCCGGTGCCCGGGCCTTGCCCGATGGTGAAATCGTTGCCGGTACGCCGATTCCTGCGGTCGTGCCGCTGCCAGGCAAAGCGATGGCGCCGATGCCAGGCAAAGTCGCGATCGTGCCGAAAATCGGCGAAACCCTGGTGGCCGGTGGCGATGACGACGAGGCGGATGACGACGGTGAACACCACGGCGGCAGCGGCGGCGCTCAGGCTATCGGTTCCCTGGCGCTGGTGGACCGCAGCGAAGCCAATCGCAATGCCGACGGCAGCCTGAAAAACCCGGGCTATCCGTTCTGGATCGGCGGCATGGAAACTTCGGTTGGCCAACGCCCACCAACCCCACCGCTGGACATGCTCGACGCCGCCAAGGCGCAGGCCCTGAAAAGCAGCGGCAATGCCTTGTGGGCCAACCTCGATCCGGCGCAGTCCGGTGGTTGGGACGGCGGTCTGGGGCGTCATTCGCTGGGCGGATTTTCCTCCGGTGGCCAGGCGCACACCGTGACCACGTCCCTGGATTTCTCCAAGGAAGTGACCCGTGCCAAGCCGCTTTACGTGCCTGAAGAAGGCACTGAAGTCGAACAGGCGGCCATGGCGTACCACGCCAAAAAGGAACACCCAAGCTTCGCCGTGCTGCCGGGCAACCAAGTGGTGGCGCGCAACTTCCGCACCAACGGTGCATTGCCCATGGCCGGCGCGCCGTACTACGAACCGTGCATGGACGATCGGCAAAAACGCCTGACCAGCAGTGCCGGAATCGGCGAGTTCAATAGTGGCGAGCGTATCGACGGCATGTCCTACAGCGGCTCGTCGACCTTCACCGCCGACCGGCCGCGCATCTACAAAGCCGCGAACATCCAGTTCGACGCGGTCTACAACAAGGTCGGTTACCACTTCCCGCAAGCGCGCATTCTGGCGCTGTGGGAAGACGCCTGGCCGGTGATCACCAAGCAGCGTCCGCCAGAGCCGCTGGTGATGCGCATGAACACCTTCGACTGCGTGCAGTACCAGCAAACCAACCTGGTGCCAGCCGTCTATGAAATGGACGACTATCAAGTGCGCACACCGACCGACGTAATCGGTCAGCACATCCACCTGCCGAAATGGGACCTGACGGCCGCCGACGGTTCGGCCAACGGCTGGAACTACGAAGACGGCGTACTTTCCCCGGGGGCCGTGCAAGAACGTATCCATGCCATTCGCGAGTTCAACCAGTGCCAAGGCACCGATCCGCGTGACGGCACGCCGGCCTGTCCGAAAGCCAAGAACCACCCGTACTTCGGCCAGTTTGGCCGAGCCGATTGGCTTGGTGCGCGCACTGCGATGCAACGCTGGTTTGTCGATCCGGTGGTGAACAGCAAAGGCGTCGACCGCGGCCTTGGGACCATTTTCACCCACGACCACCTCGGCCCATCGACTCACCAACAGATTGGCCTGTACGCCACCGTGCTGGCAGAACCGGCCGGTTCGACCTGGTTCCACGCCGAAACCGGCGAGCCGTTGTACAGCGGCGCACGGCAGGACGGCGGGCCGACGTCATGGCAAGCGGTGGTGTCCACCGGTGACCTGGACGGCGACGGCAAGAACGACAGCTTCCGTGAGTTCTTCCTCGAATACAGTGACTTCCAGCACGCCTATGAAGCCGGGGTGTACGTCGGCGCCGGCCCCAACGGCGTGCCCAATGCGCAAGCCTTTCCGGCCACCGCGGACAGCTTCCGCTACGCGATCAACCCGCCAGTGCGCAAAGACGCCGAGACCCTTCTTGAACAGGTGGTCGAAGCTCGCGGTGGACTGATGCCTGGCTGCCCAAGCCGGCCGTGCCCACAAGCCATCTCGGTCGATGACCCTGGCATGTTCGTGGTCAATTACCGCAACGAACCGCTGGCCCTGCGGGTGTATGACCCGAACAAGGTCGGCCCGGACGGCAAGCGTGGCATGCAGGCCGACGGCCTGGGCGGTGACCTTGCGTACGCCATGCAAAGCCGCACCGACCGAGCGATCCCGGCGATGAACCTGGCGCCGAACCTGATCACCGCCGCCACCGGTCCAACCGGCGGCACCACGCTCTTCCCGCCGCACATCAACCGTGGCGGCGCGGAACCGGGTGACCCGTTCACCCCGATGCTGCGCACCTACACCGGTGACAACGTGCGGCTGCGGGTGCATGCCGGCGGTCACGAAGAAGAGCACAACGTGACCCTGCATGGCGTGAAGTGGCTGCAAAGCGGTTCCGGTTACGGCAACAGTTCCAACTCCGGCTGGCGCTCTTCGCAAATGATCGGGATCTCCGAGCAAATGGGCTTCATTGCGCCGGTTTCTATGATGTCCAGTTCGGCGGCGACCACGGGCGATTACCTGTACTCGATGGACGCTTCGCTGGAAGGGTACTGGAGCGGGATCTGGGGCGTGATGCGCAACTACACCGCGCAACGTAGCGACCTGTTCGCGCTGCCGAACAACCCGAAACCCGCCGGTGTGCGCAACACCGTGGCGTTTGACGGCGTCTGCCCACGGATCAGCGCCAACCCGAACGGCATCGGCACCCGGCCGACGGTGCAACGCAACTATGAAGTGGTTGCCGCGCTGGCCAATGACATCCTTGGCAATCCGTTGAACCTGTCCATGGCCGACCCGGCCGGGATCGGCCAACACGTCGGCGGGCCGTTGAATGCAGCGGGCGGTACCCTGGTGTACAACTCGCGGGCTGTGAATATTCCTCAGGTCACGGTCAGTGATCCCCAGGACGGCACGACGTTTACCATTGGCGGGCAAAGCGGTCCGTTGCACGACCCGACCGCGATCCTGTATGTGCGCAAGTCAGACCTCGATCCGGTCACCGGCAAGCTCAAACCCGGTGTGCCTGTCGAACCGCTGGTGCTGCGCGCGACGGCGGGTGACTGCATCAACATCACCCTGGAAAATCGCCTGCCCAGCGTGATGCCGGACCTGACCCAGACCGCGACGGTGATGGGCATGGTCAAGCGCGATCGCAACGATGGCGAGGGCTCGACCACCTTCAGCAATAACCTGATGCGGCCGTCCAGCACCGTGGGCCTGCATGCACAATTGCTGGCGTACGACATCACCAAATCCGACGGCACCAACGTCGGCACCAACCCGATCCAGACCGTGCCGCCACGGGTGGGCAGCACCGGGGCATACCCGACCCGGACCTATCAGTACTACGCCGGGCACCTGGAGCGCGAAGGCAAGCCGATCTCGCAGCTGGGCCGCAGCGTCGACAACATCAACGCCACGGCTGTGGAGTTCGGCGGGTTGAATTTCACCCCGGCGGACGTGATCAAGCAGCCGCAAAAAGGCCTCGGGGGGGCGATGAGCATCCTGCCGATCGGCGCTACCTGGGTCGATGATGCACGCAAAGTCTCGGCGACCGTCACCGCCCCCGGGCAAACCACCTACCGCGATTTCGCGATGGTCTGGCAGAAGGCGCTGAACATGCGCTGGGCCAACGGTCGTCCGGTGGAAGGCATTGCCTCGGAAGCCGGTGTGCCGACGGATCCGCAGGACAACTCGAGCATGGCCATCAACTACAAGACCGAGCCGATGTGGTTCCGCTTCGGCCTGCCACCGGACGCGCCATTCGGCCACGCCGACGGTCATGGTTACGGCGATGTTCCCAACGCGCACATGGCCTTCAGCAACGCGCTGGTGGGTGGCGATCCACAAACGCCGGTGCTCTATGTGAAACCGGGGCAACCGTTCCGCACCCACATTCTGATGCCGACCGGTGGCAGCCGTGGGTCGACCTTCCAGCTCGATGGTCACGTCTGGTCGGTGAACCCGTTCCAGTCGGAGAAGAGCGATACCGGTGGTTATCCGATGGCCACCCCTGGCGTGGGGTCGGTGCGCTTCGGCTACAACCCGATGTCGATGTACATCGGCGCCCACGAAAGCATCCTGCCAGCGGCGCACTTCAGCTTCATGCACCCAAGCGCCGGCGGCAGCAACGCGATACCGGGCGACTACCTGTTCCGCGACTACGGCGCGTACGGCAACACCGCAGGGCTTTGGGGATTGTTGCGG
Source organism: Pseudomonas arsenicoxydans (assembly GCF_900103875.1). NCBI lineage: Bacteria > Pseudomonadati > Pseudomonadota > Gammaproteobacteria > Pseudomonadales > Pseudomonadaceae > Pseudomonas > Pseudomonas arsenicoxydans. The sequence continues at coordinate 3,670,410 of NZ_LT629705.1, forward strand.
GTGACCAACGAGCCCGAACCGGCGCCGGCGCCGTAAGACGAGGGATGGGGGCCGACACCGCTCCCACAAGGGATAAGGCAGACACAGATCTGTAAGGGGAGAGTCGTATGAACAGGACCATCAAAACCACCGTTGGCGTACTGGTCGTTGCGGTGGCGCTCATCAGCTTCGGCATCTGGCGCACCGCGCCGCCGAGCATGCTGAGCGAGGTTGCCCTGCCGGACACCTGGAGCGCTCAGAACCTCTCCCGTGACGGTGTGTCGGTGGCACTTGAGGTCAAGCCATTGGCCAAAGACGGCGTGTTGCGTGAAGGCGAGTTTGCCGACGTGCAGTTCCGGGTCACCGATAGTGCCTCGGGCCAGCCGTTGTCGGGGGTGAACCCCGGCGCCTGGCTCGACCCGGAAACCGTCGCCGCCGACCAGGCCCAGGGCCGTGAACAAAGCTGCAAGGCACGGGTCGGGGTTTTCCTCAAATCGAGTATCGGCGCACGGCCGATGCTCGACCTCAACAGCTACTTCCTGTTGGTGATGAGCCGCGACGCCAGCGTTTCGGTGGTCGATCCCTCGGTCTCGGTGGGTGGCATCACCAGCACCCTGGCACGCATCGACATCAAGCAGCCGCCGATGGATTGGGTCACCCCCAAGGACAACAAGCGGGTGTTCGTCTCCATGCCGACGGCCAATGAAATCGCGGTGATCGACAGCGCCCAATTCAAGTTGCTCGACTCGGTCGCCGCCGGCAGCAACCCGGTGCGCGTGGCGTTGCAACCGGACGAGCGCCTGCTGTGGGTGGGCAACAATGCCAAAACCGTCGAGGAATCCGGCGTCACGGTGATCGACGCCCGCAGCCTCAAGCCGCTCAAACACCTGGCCACCGGTGCCGGGCACCATGAAATCGCTTTCAGCAAAGACAGCCGTTACGCCTTCGTCAGTAACCGCGACGACGGCACCCTGAGCATTATCGAGATTGCCAGCCTGACCCTGAGCAAACAGCTCAAGACCGGTTCGCACCCGCTGTCGGTGGCGTACTCGCCGCTGTCCCAGGCGATTTATGTCGCCGATGGCCAGGACGGCACTGTCACCGTGGTCGACACCAGCAGCCTCGCCGTGCGCCGGGTGATCAAGATGAAGCTGGGCCTGGGCCCGATGGGTTTCAGCGCCGACGGGCGTTTCGGCATCGTCCTCAACACCCTGGAAAACCAGGTGGCGGTGATCGATGCGGCCACCGATTCGCTGATCCATGAACTGGACGTGTCCGCCGAACCCTACCAAGTGGTGTTCACCAAGGCTTATGCCTATGTGCGTGGTCTGGCATCGGCCAAGGTCACGATGATCAACCTGTCGTCACTCGGGGCAGGGCGCACGCCGATCAGCCAGGGTTTTGAAGCCGGGCCTCAGGCGCCACGGCTGGCTGGTGATTTGCCACTGGCCTCGAGCCTGGCGGTGTCGCGCGATGACAATGCGGTGTTCGTGGTCAACCCGGTGGACAACACCACCTATTTCTACGCCGAAGGCATGAACGCGCCGATGTCCGGTTACCCCAATCGCGGGCAAGTGGCGCGTGCAGCGATGGTCATCGACCGCAGCCTGCGTGAAGTCGAGCCAGGGCTGTACAGCGCGCGGATCAAGCTGCCGGCAGCGGGGCGCTTCGACGTGGCGTTCCTGCTCAACCAGCCGAACATCATTCATTGCTTCACCGCGCTGGTAGAGCCGGACAAGAACCTTGAACAGCACGCAGGCGTGCCGAAAGTGGAGTTCATGCTCGACAAGTCCACCGCCGCCCTCGGCAGTCCCTATGTCGTGCGCTTTCGCATCGTCGAAGGCAAGCAGAAGGCGCAGCGCAGCGGGGTCAAGGATGTTCAGGTGCGCTATTTCCGCGCCCCGACGTCCCGAGCCCAGCAAGTCGCCGCGCTGGAAGTGGGCAACGGCATTTACGAAGCCCCGGTGAACCTCGACCAGGACGGCGCCTGGTACCTGCACGTGCGGGCGTCGTCCCTGGGCGCGAATTTCGATGACACGACCTTTGCCAGCGTTCGGGTGTTGCCCGGCGATGTCCACTGAAGAGGAAACCGACATGAAGCGATTCGCACACCGTGGACTGCTGACGTTCTGCCTGCTGGCGGCCGGTATCGGTCAAGCCCTGGCGCACTCGGCGGATGAGCATTCCGGGCATGACATGCCGGCCAAGAGCGCCACGTCGGAAAGCGCCCAGGTCAAATTCGCCGACGTCGCGCTGGTGGACCAGAACGGTAAACCGGTGCGTCTTGAAAAGGACCTGGTGACCAACAAGATCGTGGTCATGAGCTTCATCTACACCAGCTGCACCACGGTGTGCCCGGTGGTGTCCTCGATCATGGGCAAGGTGCAGAAACAGCTCGGCGCGCGGGTTGGCGGTGAAGTGCAACTGGTGTCGATCAGCATCGACCCGCAGCGCGATGACGCCAAGCGTCTGAACGACTACGCGCGCAACTTCCAGCGCGGCCCGGGCTGGAGCTGGCTGACCGGCAGCGCGCAATCGATCACTGAAACCCTCAAGGGCCTCGGCACCTTCAGCGGCGACTTCAAAAGCCACCAGCCATTGATCCTCGTCGGCGACGGCAACAGCCGCCACTGGACCCGCTACTACGGCTTCACCGATCCGGCCGTGCTGACCCGCCAAGTCGAGAAACTCAGCGGCCAGCGCAACGCCCATGCCAAACACACCGCCATAGCCATGGAGCAACAGCCATGAAAGCGCTCGCGTTGATCTTCCTCACCATGTGTTTCTGCGTGATCAGCTTCCTCGCGTTTTCCCATGAAGAACACGCAGAGCCCGCGCCGGCTGTCGCCGCTGCACAACCGGCGACCGGCACTCATGATGCGAAAACCTGGTTTACCGACACACCGTTGCAGGACCAGAACGGCAACACCCTGCGCTTCTACAGCGATGCGCTGCAAAACCGTGTGGTGCTGCTCAACGTGATTTACACCAGTTGCACCGATGCCTGCCCGCTGATCACCCGCAAGCTCAAGGAAGTGCGTGAGTTGCTGGGCGACAAGGCCGATGGCATCACCTTTATTTCCCTTACCAGTGATCCGCTGCAGGACAGGCCAGCGGTGCTCAAGGCTTACACCTTGAAGCAGGGCGTCGATGGTCCTCACTGGCTTTTTCTTACCGGCGACAAGGCCCAAATGGACCTTGTACTGGGGCGCATCGGCCAGATCGTGCCGACCCCCGAGCAGCATTCAACACAGTTGATCGTGGGTGACGTGGCCAACAAACGCTGGAGCAAGATTCGTCCCGATGCGCCGGCTGCCGCCATTGCCCAGCGCTTGCAGTTGCTGACAATGCCCGTGGCCGGCCGTTGAGTCCGGGCCATGAAAACCTCCCTCGTCCTCGGCCTGCTCCTCCTTGGCGGCATCAGCCTTGCCGCCGATGCGCTGCCACTGAGCCCCAGCGAAAGCGCCGGTAAACGGCTGTACCGCGAAGGGGTGTCGGCGAGCGGTGAGCCGATCATGGCCAGGGTCGGTGCGGCGGATATGCTGCTGCCAGCCACCAGCCTGCCGTGCGCCAATTGTCATGGCGCCGACGGTCAGGGGCGGCCCGAGGGTGGGGTCAGGCCGCCGGACATCAGTTGGTCGCGTCTTACCAGCAGTTACGGTCAGCAGCAGGTCAATGGCCGCGATTACCCGGCCTACACCGAGGGCACATTGGCCCGTGCGATCCAGGAGGGACGCGACTCGGCCAACAATCGACTGGACCCGGCCATGCCGCGGTTTGTGTTGTCGATGAATGATCAGCGCAACCTCTCGGCCTACCTCAAACGTGTGGCCGATGACCGCGATCCCGGCCTGAGTGCCGACACTTTGCACCTGGGTACCTTGCTGCCGCGCCAGGGGCCGTTGAGTGAAGAGGGCGCCACGGTGGCGGCGGTGCTCAGGGGCTGCGTGGCGCGGATCAATGAGGCGGGGGGCATTCATGGCCGGCAATTACGCCTGACCATCCTCGACCCAGGGCCCGATCGTGCCAGTGCCGAGCAGGCGCTGGAGCGCTTGATCGGGCAGGAACAGGTGTTCGCCCTGATCGCGCCGTTGGCACCGGCGCTCGACACGGAACTGGTCGAGCGCCTGGAAAGCGCCGGGGTTCCGCTGATCGGGCCGCTCTCGCTGCAGGGCTCGCCCCAGGCCAGTCGGCAGATTTTCGAACCGCTGCCGGGCTTGCGTGAGCAACTGTTCGCCCTGGCCGACTACGCCACCAGCAGTTTGCGCGTGCTTCAGGGACCGACGCTGATCACTTACCCGGACGAGCCGAGCCAACGCCTGGCGGCGCAGACCCTCGGCCAATACCTGCAAGACCACGCCTGGCAGCAAGTACGGCTGCAAGCCTACAACTCCGCGCAGGACGAACTGCCGTTGGGCTCGCGCTCGGTGTTCTACCTGGGCAGCAGCGGCGGTTTCAGCCGACTGGCCGAGCGCTTGCAGACGGCGGGGCAGGTGCCGTACCTGTTCGCGGCGTCGAATCAGGTCGCTGGCGATCTGTTTCAGGTGCCCAGTGATTTTTCCCGGCGGGTGTTTCTGGCGTATCCGTTCGTGCCCAGTGACTGGACGCTGGCCGGACGCCTGGCGTTGACGCAATTGCGCGAACATCAGGGGCTTGGCGGTGAGCACGCGGTGCTGCAAGTCGGTGCCTACAGTTCGATGCTGCTGTTGAGTGAAGGCATGAAGCAGGCCGGGCGCGACGCCAGCCGCGAGAAGCTGATCAACGCCCTGGAAGGCTTGCACGATTTCGACACAGGGCTGACCCCGCTGATCAGCTTCGGACCGGGGCGCCGGCTGGGCTTGAACGGTGCCCATATCGTCACCGTCGATTTACCCGACCAGCGCTTCTATCTGGTGGCCCCTTACAAACCCATTGCCGCGACACCCTGACCGGAGGCCTGACAATGAAACTCAAGGCTTTGTTGATCCTGCTCACGATGTGGGTCCCCGTGGCGTTGTGCAATAACGGTCCGGCTGCCGCGCGGGTCAATGGCGAGGAAATCTCCGAGTTCCGCCTGGAGCGCTATTTCGCTGAATTCCTGGAGGACCAGGGGCGGGCAGTGGCCAGCATTCGCAGTCCCAAGGCGTACAAGCAATTGCGCCAGAAAGCCCTGGACGCTCTGATCGACAAGGAGTTGCTGTGGCAGGAAGCGCTCAAGCGCGGGGTGGTGATCAGTGACGAGGTGGTGCAAACCCAGATCGACCAGACCCGCCGGGCCATCGGCGGTGCCGAGGTGTTCGCCCGCCGTCTTGCCGATGCCGGTTTCGACGAGGCCGGTTTTACCGAGTACACCCGCCGTGAGCTGGCCGCGCAGCAGGTGTTTGCCGATCTGGTCCGGGTGGCGGAGCCGGATGAACAGCAGGTCCGTGCTTTCTTTGAGGAACATCGCGCCGAAATGAGCCGCCCCGAACAGATCCAGGCACGGCATATTTTGATCAAGGTGCCTCAGGGAGCCGATGCCGCCACAGTTGAAGCCGCCCGACTACGCTTAGAAGAGATGCGTGTGAAAGTGACTCAGGGCGAGGACTTCGCCAGCGTGGCCCGGACCGGTTCCGAAGACGCGACGGCCACCGTTGGCGGGGATCTGGGCTATTTTCCTCGCGGACGCATGATGCCGGCGTTCGACGCCGCGGCGTTTGCCCTGGCCCCCGGCGAGGTCAGCGCACCGGTGCGTACCCCGTTGGGTTGGCATTTGATCTACCTACAGAACCACCAGGAGGCAGCCGATGTCTCAGAAGTTCAGGGGCTTGAAATGGTTCGGGCGTACCTTGCCCGACAGCAAAACGCTCAGGCTCGTCTCCAGGTTCTGGCGAAGCTTCGATCGAGCAATCGAATCGAGCGGATTGACGATGATTGAAGGTTTCCCCCCAAATGTGGGGAAAGCTTCAGGGGCAATTCCGAGTGCTTCCCCGCCTTTGGGGGATGGAGTTCCTGAGATAAAAGTTTTTTCCACGAAAATCAATAAGTTGTATCGGTCGAAAACCGGCGCTCAGCCTGGCATGAAGTGTGCGTTAGCCTAATCAAGGCGCGTACTCCCAGGCACGAATATCGGACCTGCGGTTTCAAGGAGTCCACCTTGTTAAACAAAGTACTGGTTGTTGAAGACGAACAGCTCCTTGCACAAAACCTCCAGGATTACCTGCAGGCGCAAGCGCTGAACGTCCGGATAGCGCACAACGGTTACGAAGCGATTGGCGAAGCCGAACGCTTTGAACCCGATGTGATGGTGTTCGATTACCGCTTGCCCGATATGGAAGGCTTTCAGGTGCTCGACGCCGTCCGCCAGAACAGGAAGTGTCATTTTGTGCTGATTACCGGGCACCCCACCGCTGAAGTCTGTGAGCGGGCCCGGGAACTGGGAGTCAGCCATATCCTGTTCAAACCGTTTCCGATGGCGGAATTGGCCCGAGCAGTCTGTGACCTTTTAGGGATGGAGCGCGAACGCCGGGCAGGCGCAAGCCAATCCGAGGGATTCGTCGAACGACGCCAGAGCAGGACCGAAAGTTTCCCGCTGCAGTTGTACGACGGCAGTTGGGTGCTGGCAGATCGTCGACGAAGCTCATCGACTTCCATGGCACCAGACGACGAACAATTGCTCACCGGGGAGTAGTGGCGCGACCAGCGGTTCCGGCCTCCACCGAAATTGCTCGCCGCGTCGACAGGGCTCAAAGCCCCCGGCGTTGGAGAGCAAGCCATGGACCGTCTATCCCTTGCCGTAGAACCGGCGCTGTTGGAATGTGTACCGTCCCGTTTTACCAGTGAGCAACTGGCCCAGGCCCGGGCCAGGGCAACCAGTTCCGGGGAACGGGTCCTCGAAGCCCTCGGGGTGTTGTGCGAACTGGCCCCCATGCCCTTCATCCAGTGCCTGGGCGCAACCCTGCATTATCCGGTGCTCGACACCGACACGCTGTTCAAGGCCACCCCGGTGTTCGACCGGGTCACCCTGGCCCAATGCCTCAAACGCGAATTCATCCTGCTGCGTCACGACGATGCGGTCATCGGCGTATTTGCCGACCCCTTCGATACCACGCGCCTGGCCTGGATCGATGACTGCCTGCACGGTGCTCCGCTGTACCTGGTGCATGCCGACGACCTCAAAGCCTATCTGGCTCGCCACGAAGAGAGCTTCCACGCGGTGGAATCGCTCAATGCCCAGGCTGACGCCAACGTCGAAACCGATACCCTGCAAAGCCTGTCCCTGACCAGCATCAGCGAAGATGCCAGCGTTGTCGTCAAACTGGTCAACTCGACCTTGTACGACGCGCTGAAAATGCATGCCAGCGACATCCACCTGGGCACCACCGGCAGCGGCCTGGTGATCAAGTACCGGATCGATGGCGTGCTCAACAACATCAGCAAGATCCAGGGCAGCGAGTTCGCCGAGCAGGTGATCTCCCGGGTCAAAGTCATGGCCGAACTCGACATCGGCGAAAAACGCGTGCCCCAGGACGGTCGCTTCAAGATCGGCATCAGCGGCCGGCAGATCGATTTTCGGGTGTCGATCATGCCGAGCATTTTTGGCGAAGACGCGGTGTTGCGGGTCCTCGACAAACAGGACCTGGCGGACAAGGTCAGTGGCGTGCAATTGCAGGCCCTGGGCTTTGAAGAAGAAACCCTGCGTGCGCTGCGCCGGCTCGCGGCCGAACCCTACGGCATGGTGCTGGTGACCGGCCCGACCGGTAGCGGCAAGACCACCACGCTGTACGCGATGATCACCGAGATCAACCACGGCGTGGACAAGATCATCACCATCGAAGACCCGGTTGAATACCAACTGCCGGGCGTCCTGCAAATTCCGGTCAATGAAAAGAAAGGCCTGACGTTCGCCCGTGGCCTGCGCTCGATCCTGCGCCATGACCCGGACAAGATCATGGTCGGTGAAATCCGCGACCCCGATACCGCGCAGATCGCCGTGCAGTCGGCACTGACTGGCCACCTGGTGTTCACCACCATTCACGCCAACAACGTGTTCGACGTGATCGGCCGGTTCACCCAGATGGAAATCGACCCCTACAGCCTCGTCTCGGCCCTCAACGCCGTGCTGGCCCAACGGCTGATCCGGCTGGTCTGCAGCAGTTGCAGCGCGCCGAGCAATCCGAGCGATGAAGAGCTGCGCCAATCCGGCCTCGACCCGCAAAACGTCGACCATTTCCACTTCGTCCATGGCAAAGGCTGCGGCCATTGCCGTGGCACTGGCTATCGCGGGCGTACCGCGATTGCCGAGCTGCTGCACCTGGACGATGAGCTGCGGCAGATGATCGTCGAGCGCCAACCCATTTCGAAAATCAAGGCACACGCGTGCAAACGTGGCTTGCGCCTGCTGCGCGAGTCGGCGCTGGAACTGGTTGCAGAGGGGCGGACCACGCTCGAGGAGATCAATCGTGTCACTTTTGTCTCGTGATCGTTATGTCGCCGTGCTCGGCGCCAGTGGTGTCGGCCTCGGTCAGCGCAAGGGCAGTGAAATCCTGTGGCTGGGCAGCGTCGGCTTTATCGACGAAGGCTTCCATGCCTGGGCCGTCGCCCTCGAAACCCTCGACCGCTTGCTGGGCGAACATGCCCCCGCCGGTGCCGAATTGAGCGTGGTGATCTCCGGTCACTTCAGCCGCTTCTGCCTGGTGCCCTGGAGCGAACAGATCAGCAGCCCCGACGAATTGCTCGGGTTTGCCCAGCTGTGTTTCGAAGACCTTTACGGCGCACCGACGCAACCCTGGAGCATGGTGCTGTCGGCTGAGCCTGCGGGTTACGACCGGATCGCCACCGCGCTGCCCGAAGACTTGCTGGCGCGCCTGCGCAGCCTGGTCAGCGGCCGCGGCCTGCGTCTGCGCTCGGTGCAACCGTACCTGATGGCGGCGTTCAACCACTTCGATAAAAGCCTCGATGCTGGCGACTTCCTGTTCGTGGTGGCTGAGCCGGTGCGCAGTGTTTTGCTGCTGGCGAGGGAAGGGCGCTGGACCTCGGTGCGCTCGGTCGGCAGCAACGACAGCGATGCCGCACTGAGTGCATTGATCGGCCGTGAAAGCCAGTTACAAGCCTCCACCAGCGAGCGGCCGCTGAACATTTACCTGCACGCGCCAGCTCGCATTGATGTGCAGCCTGACGTACCCGGTGTGCACCTGCGCACCCTCGAAGAGGACCGGACTGGCGTACGCGATAGTTTGTACGTCATGTCCCGGGCGGTGGCCTGACATGCGCGCCCTGACGCTCGACTTCCAGCCGCGCCGCCGCTCGGGCCCATTGGGCTGGAGCCTGCTGGCCGGCGGCGTGGTGTTGGTGATGAGCTGCTTTGTCGCGCAACAGCATGTCACCGAACAGGCCTCGCAACAGCAGGGCCATTTGCAGCACGCCCAACGCGTCCTCACTGGCGACACCGGCGCCACGTCCACCCTGACCCCGGCTGAAACCCGTGAGCAGGCGCAGAACCTGGCTGAAATGCGCAAAGTCTCGCAGCAACTGCGCCGGCCCTGGGAGCGCCTGTTCGCCATGCTCGAAGCCATGCCACGCGACAACATTGCCTTGCTGAGCCTGACCCCGGATGCCCGCAAAGGTCAGGTGCGCATCAGCGCCGAAGCGCGCGACCTGGAAGCGATGCTCGACTTCCACCGCCGCCTGGAAGCCAGCGATGAACTGTCGGATGTGTCGCTGCTCAGCCATGAAATTGTCGTGAAGTCCCCTGAACAACCGGTGCTATTCAACCTGTCGGCTAACTGGGAGATCGGCGATGCGAATCTCTAGATTGATCGTCCACGAATACCTGCAAGGCCTGGGTGTGCCCGGCGTGGCCGGATTGGCGATGCTGTTGCTGGCACTGGTCTGGGCCTTGGGTGGCCTGATGCCTGACTGGAGTTCGTTGCAAACCCTCACCCAGCAGACCCGCGAAGCCGGCGAGTACCTGGCCAAGGTCGAAGACGGCAGCGTCGCCGCCCCGGTGGTGCCGCAACGTCAGCTCGATGACTTCCGCAGCAAGTTACCGTCGCAGCCACAAGCCACCGTAGCCATCGACAAGATCTACGCGCTGGCGGCCCAGGAACACATCACCCTGGCCCGCGGTGAATACTCGCTGGGCGTCGACCCCAAGACCCACCTCGCGCGTTATCAGATTCTGCTGCCGGTGCGTGGCAGCTACCCGCAACTGCGGCGCTTCCTGCACGCCTTGCTCGGCCAGTTGCCGGCCGTGGTGGTAGAGGACGTGGAGTTCCAGCGTAAAAAAATCGCCGACACCGACCTGACCGGGCGGATCCGCATGACCCTTTACCTGTCGAGGTCATGATGAATACCAAACGCGTAGTGGGTTGGGTGGCGTTCTTCGGCGTATCGGCGGCGCTGACTTGGGGGCCTAATTACTTCATGCCCTCGGAGCAGGGCGATGCGGCGGTCGCGACCAGCGTCACGCCGGCTAAAAGCAAAACCCGTGGCACATTACCGGCCACTACGGCCAGTGACAAACCGACCGTGATCAACGACCTGAGCCCGTCGGGCGACCTGTTCGCCGCCCACAGCTGGAAAGCGGCACCGACACTGGCCAGCGTCAACGAACAACCCGTTAACCAAACCCCGGTGGTGCAAGTCCCCAGTGCGCCGCCGATGCCTTTCCAGTTCATTGGCAAGCTTGATGATCGTGCCGACCTGCAAGTGTTCTTGCAGAACGGCGAAAAAATATACGTCGTGCGCAAAGGGGATGTGATCGACGACACCTGGAGGATCGAGGGGATTTCCGATGTGGAACTCCGCTTTGTCTACCTGCCTCTGCATTTGTCCCAGACCTTGTCTGTGGGGAGCGCGCAATGAACAGATCCCGTTTGCTGATGAACCTTTGCATATGTGCAGGGCTGGCAGCATGCAGCTCGGCGCAGGTTGCCAAGCAGGAAGGGGCAGACCTGATGGAGTCGGGTCAGTACGAAGCCGGCCTGGCGCGTATTCAGGAAGGGCTCAAGGAAAACCCTCGCGACACCGAATTGCACCTGGCCCTGACCAGCGGCCGTGCCCGTGCGGTGACGGCGTTGTTGACCCAGGCCGAAATGGACCGCGCCCAACGTGATTTCGCCTCTGCCCGCCTGACCTATGGCCGGGTGTTGACCTTGGAGCCGAACAACCGCCGGGCCCAGGATGGCCTGCGCCAGCTGGAGCACATGCGCAGCCTGGACGACAAACTCGAACTGGCCCGGGGCGACCTGCGTCGCGGCGACATCTACGGTGCCGATCGCCAAGTCAAACAGATCCTCGAACTGGACCCCAAGAATGACGGCGCCCTGGAGTTGCAAGGCAGTATCCGCCTGGTACAGAGCCGCAACGTGATTCCGTATCCGCAACTGCGCACTCGCCTGGACCGGCCGGTGACCCTGGAATTTCGCGACGCCAACCTCAAAACCATTTTCGAAGTGCTGTCCCAGGTCGCCGGTTTGAACTTCATCTTCGACAAGGACCTGCGCCCGGACATGAAGGCCACCATCTTCGTACGTGACGTGCGCATCGAAGACGCTGTGGAACTGCTGCTGCAACAGAACCAGCTGCATCAGAAAGTAGTGAATGAAAACACCTTGCTGATCTACCCCGACTCGCCGCAAAAGCTCAAGGACTATCAAGAGCTGGTGATGCGCACGTTCTACCTGACCAGCATCGATGCCAACACCGCGTTGAACATGATCAAGACCATGCTCAAGACCCGTGATGTGTTCGTCGATGAACGCCTCAACACCCTGACCATGCGCGACACCGAAGACGCGGTGCGCATGGCCGAAAAACTCCTGCAATCGCAGGACCAGTCCAACCCCGAAGTGGTGCTGGAAGTGGAGGTGATGGAAGTCGCCACCCAACGGATTCTCGACCTCGGGCTGCAATGGCCGAACACCTTCGGCGTGGTCAACACCGACGGCTCGGCCGTGACGCTGCTCGATCAACTCAAAGGCATCAACTCCAGCCGGATCAGTATTTCGCCGTCGCCCCAGGCCAAGATCAACGCGCAGGACAATGACATCAACACCCTGGCCAGCCCGGTCATTCGGGTCAGCAACCGCGAACAGGCGCGTATCCACATCGGTCAGCGTGTACCGATCATCAGCGCCACTTCGGTGCCTTCTACCCAGGGCCCGGTCATCACCGAAAGCGTTACCTACCTGGACGTCGGTCTTAAACTGGAAGTACAGCCGACCGTGCACCTGAACAACGAAGTGGCGATCAAGATCGCCCTGGAAGTCAGTAACGCCACGCCGCTGGAACCGACCCGTCAGGGCACGATTCCGGTGCAGGTTGACACCCGCAACGCCCAGACCACGCTGCGCCTGCATGACGGTGAAACCCAGATCCTCGCCGGCCTGATGCGCAACGACCACGGCGCCACGGGCAACAAGATTCCAGGGCTTGGCGACATTCCAGGCCTGGGCCGTCTGTTCGGCAGCAACAAGGACACCGTCGGCAAGTCCGAACTGGTGCTGTCGATCACACCGCGCGTGGTGCGCAACCTGCCGTACCAGAGCCCGTCGGACATGGAATTCACCACCGGCACTGAAACCAGCATGCACATCCAGGCGCCGGAACGCGGGATAGAAACACCGATCCAGAATGAACACATCGATCGGCCGGTGGCTTCCGCCACTACCACTGTCGTCGTTGAGAAACGCTGATCATGAACGCCTCGCAACGTGGTTTTACCCTGATCGAAGTCGTGGTGACGCTGGCCCTGATCGGCCTGCTGGCCGGCATGGCCGCGCCGCTGACCGAGACCGTGGTGCGCCGGGGCAAAGAGCAGGAATTGCGCACGGCGTTGTACCAGATCCGCGACGCCATCGACGCCTACAAACGTGCCTACGACGCCGGTTACATCGAGAAGTCGCTGGAAAGCAGCGGCTATCCACCGAACCTGAAAGTGCTGGTCGAAGGCGTGCGTGATGTGCGCAGCGCCAAGGGCGCCAAGTTCTACTTTCTACGGCGCTTGCCGCATGACCCGCTGACACCGGTCAAGCGTGACGACAACGGTGGCTGGGGCTTGCGCTCCTACGACAGTACGGCTGAAAACCCGCGCGATGGCGAAGACGTCTTCGACGTTTATTCCCATGCGCGCGGCAAGGGTCTCAACGGCATCGCCTACCGGGAGTGGTGAATCATGCGTCGGCAGAAGGGTTTTACCCTGTTGGAACTGATGGTGGTCATGGCAATCATCGCAACCTTGATGACCATTGCCCTGCCGCGCTATTTCAACAGCCTCGAAGCGTCCAAGGAAACCACGCTGCGCCAGAGCCTGTCGGCCATGCGCGAAGCCCTGGATCACTACTACGGCGACACCGGGCGCTACCCCGATTCCCTGGAACAACTGGTGGAACAGCGTTACCTGCGCAACCCGCCGACGGACCCGATTGCCGAACGCAAGGACACCTGGGTGCTGGTCGCGCCACCTGACGGCGTGGCGGGCGGGGTGGCCGATATCAAGAGCGGTGCCACAGGGAGGGCGCGTGATGGCAGCCTTTACTCCGAGTGGTAAGCCTTCCGACGAGGCCGGTTTCACCTACCTGGGCGTGCTGTTTCTGATCATGCTGATGGGCATGGGCCTGGCCAGTGCCGGTGAGTTGTGGGCGACCGCCGCGCGCCGGGATCGCGAACGTCAGTTGCTGTGGGTCGGCACTCAATACGCCCAGGCTTTGCGCAGCTACTACCGCAGTTCGCCGGGGCTGGCGCAGTACCCCAAAGAGCTGGAAGACCTGTTGCAGGATGAGCGTTTTCCGACCCCTAAACACCATCTTCGCCAGCTCTACCCGGACCCGATCGGCGGCGGGGAATGGACGTTGATGCGCGGCTTCGACGGACGCATCACCGGCCTCAACAGCCCGTCCACGGACCTGCCGCTCAAGCAGACAGATTTCCCCAGCCAGTGGTCGGACTTCACCGGCATGGCGAGCTACACAGACTGGCAGTTTGTCGCCGAGAAAGCCTTCCTCGACGGCACTTCCGGCCCGGTGAAAAACCAGTCCACCTTGCCCCAGGCGCTGTCGCCATGAGCCGGCAATGGCTGGCGGCCCTGGTCCTGGCGTGTGTGGCGACGCTCGTCAGCGCCGTTGAGGAGGACGAGATGCTGGGCTTTATCGTCGATGACACGATCTCGCACATCGGCCACGACTTTTACTACTCGTTCAGTGAACGCCTGCGCGCCACCAGCCCGATGGATTTCAACCTAGTGGTACGCGAACGGCCTTCGGCGCGCTGGGGCAGCCTGGTGACCGTGGAATATCAGCAGCGACTGGTTTATCGGCGCTTCCTGCCGCCGAACACCGTGGAACTCAAGGATGACGCCTATGACGCCGCCGACTGGGTTCGCGGGCAGATTGTGCAGCGCAAGCTGGAAACCTTGTTGCAGGACACGACGGACCTTGAGAGGGACGAATTATGAAAACGAAAACGTTCTTGCAGTGCACCGCAGGCTTGCTGCTGGGGCTCGGAAGTCAGGCTCTGGTCCAGGCCACGGAGCTGGTCTACACGCCGGTCAACCCCTCGTTCGGCGGTAACCCGTTGAACGGCACCTGGCTGCTCAACAACGCTCAGGCGCAAAACGATTATGACGATCCAGACCTGAAGAAGCGCACGACGGCGGCCGGGACGTCGGCACTGGAACGCTTCACCAGTCAGTTGCAATCGCGGTTGCTGGGGCAACTGCTGGACAACATCTCCACGGGCAATACCGGGAGCCTGTCCACCGACGCTTTTATTGTCAACGTCGTCGACGACTCGGGTGCACTGACCATTGAAGTCACGGACCGAGCGAGCGGTGAGGTTTCGGAAATCCAGGTGAATGGCCTGACCCCTTGAGGGGCATTTGGGTCGATGGGGAGTTAAGGACATGAAAAAAATAATAGCGCTAGGGCTGATGTTGGCGGCATTACAAGGGTGCAGTTTGCGTGACACGATGCCAGCCGAGCAGGACACCGAATCACCGACCCTGACACCTCGGGCGTCGACCTATTACGATTTGCTCAACATGCCACGTCCCAAGGGCCGGTTGATGGCGGTGGTGTACGGTTTCCGGGATCAGACCGGGCAGTACAAACCGACCCCGGCCAGTTCGTTTTCGACCAGTGTGACCCAGGGCGCGGCGAGCATGTTGATGGATGCGTTGCAGGCCAGTGGCTGGTTTGTGGTGCTGGAGCGGGAGGGGCTGCAGAACTTGCTGACCGAGCGCAAGATCATTCGCGCCTCGCAGAAGAAGCCTAATACGCCGGTGAATATCCAGGGTGAGTTGCCGCCGTTGCAGGCGGCGAATCTGATGCTGGAGGGCGGGATCATTGCTTATGACACTAACGTGCGCAGTGGCGGGGAAGGGGCGCGGTATCTGGGGATTGATCTTTCTCGGGAGTATCGGGTGGATCAGGTGTCGGTGAATCTTCGTGCGGTGGATGTGCGCAGTGGGCAGGTGTTGGCGAATGTGATGACGAGCAAGACGATTTATTCGGTGGGCCGTAGTGCGGGGGTGTTCAAGTTTATCGAGTTCAAGAAGTTGCTTGAGGCTGAGGTGGGGTATACGACGAACGAGCCGGCGCAGTTGTGTGTGTTGTCGGCGATTGAGGCTGCGGTGGGGCATCTTTTGGCTCAGGGGATTGAGCGGCATTTGTGGCAGGTGGCGGGGGATAGTTCTTCGCCTGATAACAATGCGACGCTGGATCGGTATTTGACTCAGAACAAGGTTGTGCCTGAGGGGGAGGACGATTGAGCCGCCCGGCCTTTCCCCGTCCCCTGTAGGAGCTGTCGAGTGCAACGAGGCTGCGATCTCTTGATCTTGACCTTGACGGCCTGGTAGCCGATCAGGTTCTTGTTGGCCGAGTACATATCCATTTCTGCGGTAACGGCCACTTAGGGTTTCGCCCTTACGGCGACTCACTTTTTTTGACAAACGCCTCAAAAAAAGTAAGCAAAAAAAAGGCTCGCCCCGGCGTCCGGCCCCTCGCTTAGGCTCGGCGTTCCTTCGCTCCGGCATTCATCTGGGGGCATCGCCTCCGGTCGGCTTCGCTTCGACCTCCTCTCGATGTGTACGGCTTCGCCGCACGGCGCTACGCGCCTACCCCCCAGATGAACGCCTCCGCTCAGCCTCCCGAAGGGGCGGGTAGATCAAAAGCCAGATCAAGATCAAGAGCTGCAGGCGAGCTACCGCTCGGCCTGTTGAGTGGTGAGAAGCGTGCGGTATACCCCGATCTACTGTGGGAGCTGGCTTGCCAGCGATGGCGGCCTGACAGCCGACCAATCTCTCTCAGATGCACTCAATCCAACTGTGGGAGCTGGCTTGCCAGCGATGACGGCTTGCCAGCCGACCAGTCTCTTGCAGGTGTACACCGAACCTGTGGGAGCGAGCCTGCTCGCGATGGCGGTGTGTCATTCAGCATTGGTGGTGGCTGATACTCCGCTATCGCGAGCGGGCTCACTCCCACAGGGGATGTGTGCTGATTCTAGGGTGTTGTTTAATGGTGTTTAACGTTACTTCCTGAAAGCCACAGATCCTTGCGCCGTTGCCTACGACTGCGCCAGAATCCGCCGGCTTGTGCGCTTTGGGCCTGGTCTTTATCGTTTCCAGGTCGCTGAATTCAGCGGCCGGGTTTAGCGACCCGGGCTATCCAAAGTGCATCAGTGCTCCAGGTTTTTTTGCAGACTTTTGACGTCTGCAATCACGTTATGGTGGCTGTATGCGGGAGACCTTCGGGTCTACCGGGTGCCTTTGACCGGTTCGCTAACCTGCATGCAGCCGCCACCCTTACTTGTTTAGCGACAGGTGCTGGTGGCGCCATTTTTCAAAGGAGATTCACCATGTTCAAATCCACCCCCAATCCCCCTGAACCCGACGACGTTTCCCCCTACGATCCCCTCGATCCGAAGAAACTCAACGAAGCCGCCGACCGCGCGCTGGATCACTATCTCAATCCCTTTAAGTCCGCGATTCCACCACACAAGCCCAGCACCATTTACCTGATCGCTCCGGACATCGACACCGAAACCCTGTTGGCCAACGCCTGCGAATCGCTGGCTTCGGCGAGTGTGATGGCGAGTGATTTCGCGGGCCAGTTGCAAGGCCCTCAACGCAACACGATGTTGGCGCTGCAGCAGATCATCATGCTGGGCGAGTTGGCGGTGAATCGGGCGCTGGATAACGTCGATCCGCAGGGGTAAACCCCGCCGCTGATCATTCGCGTGGGCACAAAAAAAACCGCGACCCCTTCACGGGTCGCGGTTTTTTTATGGCGCAGATTACTGCTGCAACACAGTCGCCCGGTTGTCAGCCCCCAGTTGTTGAATCGTCGCCATCTGGGTCGTGCCGCTCTGATCGACACTGGCAATGTTGCCGGTGCCGCCCTGGGTCACGTAGGCGACGTTCATGGTGTCAGCCTGTTTGACGGTGATCATGTTGTCGCTGCCATACAGCTGCGTGGTGTACGCCTGGTTGCCGCTGCCCGACTGGTCGAACTCGGTGGTGTTGCCTGAGCCGTTGCTGGTGCCCTGGGCCAGGTTGGTGGTGCCGCGCTGGTCGGCGATCAGGATGTTATCGCTGCCGTTCTGATCGAAGTACAGCTCGTTGTAGTTGTCTGCCTGGCTGACCGTGGTTTTGTTGCCGCTGCCGGTTTGGTTGGTGGTCATGATGTGGCCGACGCCGTCTTGTTTGAAGCTTGCGATGTTGCCGTTGCCGGCCTGGGTGATGGTCGCGCGTTGGTTGCTGCCGAACTGGCCGCCCTGTTGCGGGCCTTTCCAGTTGCTGGCGTAGACCTTGTTTTCGCTGCCCACGGAAGTGGCGTTGAGCACGTGGCTGTCGCCGCTCTGGTAGGTGAAGTGGACGTTGCCGGTGCCTTGCTGGTACAGCGCGAGGACCGAGCCGACGGAGTCGAACTGGTCGGCGTAGATGGCGTTGACGTCGCCGACTTGCAGGACCTGGGCGTTGTTGTTCTGGCCGAAACTCTGGTCGACCACGGTTTCGTTGGTGTGCCCGTACTGGTTGACGGTGGCTTCGCTGGCGGTTTGTGCGCCTTGCCAGACTTCCGTGGCGTTGTAGTCGCCGAACTGGTTGACGGTGATGGTGCCGCCGATGCCATCGCGCTGGTCGCCATAGGCGTAGTTGCCTTCGCCGGCCTGGTTGAGGTTGATCTGGCCGCCCATGTGGGCGATCTGTTCGGCGGTCGCGTAGTTGGCGGTGCCGTACTGGATGATCATCGCGTTGTTACCGACGCCCAGTTGAATCTGTTCGATGTTGGCTTCGTTGTTGTCACCGAACTGGAAGGTCTGGCCTTTGGTGGCTTCCTGGCTGTCTTGATAGACGAACGAGAAGTTGCCGCTGCCTTGCTGTTGTTGCAGCGCCTGGTTTCCACCCATGCCGATCGACTGGCTGGCATGGCTGGTGTTGAAGCTGCCGACCTGTTGTTGGGTGATGGTGCTGCCGTCTTCGAACAGTTGCTCGGCATAGCCGGCGTTGTAGTCGCCGATTTGATCCTGGGTGATGGTGCCGGTGGCGGTGTCTTGTACCGCGGCGGCATCGTTGCCCTGGCCGAGTTGGTGTTGCGTGGCGGTGCTGAACGGGGCCGCTGTCTGTTTCACATCGGCGATGTTGGCGGTGCCGACCTGGGACTGGTTGGACACGCTGTCGTCGGCCATTGCCTGGGCGCTGACGATGACCAGTATGGCGGCGGTGAGGGGCGTCAGTTTGAACATGATGGATCCTCCAAGTGGTGCAGTGCTTTAGCGATATTGTTTGACCGAAACGCTCATGCCGTTCCCTGACTGGGTCACGGCGCTTGAAAGCCCCGTACCGGCCTGGTCGATGCTGGCGTCGTTGTTATTGCCGTTCTGGGAAATCTGCGCGCGGTTGTGGCTGCCGTTTTGTGTGATTGAGGCGGCGTTGCCACTGCCTTGCTGGGTGATCATGGCCATCAGGTCGCTGCCTTGTTGCAGGATGTAGGCTTCCTGATTGCTGCCCGACTGGACGATGGTGCCGAGCAACGACTGACCGTTCTGTTGCAGCAGCGCCACGTTGGCCTGGCCGTTCTGGTCGATCAGCGCATGCTGACCCACCGGTGGCGGCAACTCGCCCAGATCGGCGGCGGGTGCCAGGTCGTCGTTGTCCATCAAATCGTCGGCGCGCACGCCGGCACTGCTGCAAAGCAGAAGCAGGCAGAGCAAGGTGGCGGTCGACATTTTCATGGTGTTGTCCTTGGGAAGAGGCCAGCCCCACCCACCGGATCGGCGGGTGGGGCGAGGGCTCAGTTGGCGGTGACCGTCACGGTGCGCACGGTGCCTTGGGACGAGCTAATGGTCGCTGTCGGGTTGGCTGACGGGATCACCGTGGTGGTGTTATTTACCGTCAACCGCCAGCGTCCGGTCACGGGCACAGTGGTGGTGCCCAGGGTCGCCAGCCCGGTCGGGGTGCTGACCTGCACGGTGATGGTGTTGCCGGTGGTCACCGATGAGGTGCCCGCGAAGTCCCAGGTGAAGCGGTTGTTGGAACGGGCCGACACGGTGGCGGTGGTCACGGTGAAGGTTTCCGCAGCAGGCCTTGGCGAGACTTGCACCGTGACCGTCGCCGGTGTCGACAGGGCGCCGAAGCTGTCCCGGGCGATGTAGGTGAAGGTTGTGGTGAAGGCCGTTGTGACCGTGGCCGGTGGCGTGTAGGTGATCACCGTGCCGTCGGTGCTGACGGTGCCGCGACCTGCTGCCGGTTGCGTCAGGCTGGCGACGCCCAGCGGCACGTTGCCTTCCGGATCGGTGTCGTTGGCCAGCACGTTGATCGGTATCGCCACGCCCAGGGTCGCGACGGCGTCGTTGACTGCCACCGGTGGCCGGTTAGGCGCCACGGTGATGGTCACGGTGGCTGGTGTGGTCGAGGCCAGGCCTTTGACGTCTTGGGCCTTGTAGGTGAAGGTCGTTGTCAGCGGTGCGTTGACCACGGCGGGCGGGGTATAGACCACCGCAGTCGTGCCGCTCAATGCCACGGTGCCTTGCCCGGCAGCCGGTTGGGTCAGCGCGGTGATGCTCAACGGCGTGTTGCCGTCTGGGTCACTGTCGTTGGCCAGCAGGTTGAGGGTGATCGGCACGCCGAAGCTGGTACTGCCGGTGTCGGCGACGGAGAGCGGCGCCTGGTTTTCGCCGGTGTCCGGTGCCGTCCCGACGACCACGACAGGCTCGGTATCACTGCCGCCGGCAGCGGATTTGACGGTGACGGTGGCCGGTGGCTGGGTCAGGTCGGAAACGGTGATTTTTTGCAGGGTGCCGGATTTCGACAGGCGTCCGTACCCTTGCGCAACCATGTCCGGCACCGCTACTTCGTCCGTGGAGGTGGCCTCGATCAGCAGGCTGTGATTGCTCCAGTTGTAGCGAGCAGTCTGGATTTTCACCACGTCTGTGAGTTTGCTCGACACCGCCGTTGGCCGGGTGGTGCCGGCCGGGTTGGTGGCGGTCACCACCACGACCGAAGGCACGGGGCCGTTGATCAGGTGATTGCCGAAGAACGAGCCATTGTTGTCACCGACCAGGTTGGTCTGGCAGGGCGTAGGCGGTGGTCCGGGGACCAGGGCGAGGGTTTCGCGAAAGCACAGGCTCGAGCTGTTGTCGGCAGAGCCGAAGACTTCGACCCGAGTGCTGCTGCCGGTGCCGGAGGAGGTGCGGCGGTACGTGGCGCGGTTGACCTCCACATGGGTCTGTGCGCGGTTGTCGAGGACTTTGCCGGAGACGGTGAAGAGGCTGGTCTGGATGGTCCCCGCCGGTCCTTGGATGCGCACGAAGTTAGTGTTGTTGGGGCTACCGGTGACCGCTTCGGTGAGGTTCGGGTCACCGATAAAGGTTTCTACCGACCCGGTGTCCGGGTTCACTTCAGTGTAAGGGCCGTTGACGCTGCGCAGGAATGGCCCGATGGCGCCGTTGAGCGCTCCGGTGAAATTGCCCGGTGCACCGATGCCGACATCTTTGGTGATGTTGATCGCACGACGGCCCGGGGTGGTGACGTTGACCGTTTCCACGCCGTACGGGTGGGTAATGGTGTAAGTCCCGGCGGTAGGCACGTTCACCCGGATGCGGATCCGCGCGAAGCTTTGCTGATCGCCATCGACAGGGGTGCCCGAGGCGAATGCCGCTTCGACCCCGGCCACGTAGGCGTCCATCCCGTAGCCAGCGGCGTTATTGGGAATCGTGGCGTCGGCCAGGAACCAGAAGCCTTCGTCTGGCCAGTTGTCCGGGAACACCATCGGCAGGGTGTCATCGAAAATGCCCGGAGTCGGCAGCAGGGTGCACATGTAGGCCGGCGGCGTGGCGGCCGGCACCCGCGAACTCGTGGCGCGCGACTGGCACAGTTCCATCGACAGCAAGTTGTTGTCCTGATACCACATCGGGAATTTCCCGGTGGCGAAGGTGTAGGGGCCGGGGTCGACGGCAGCGAGTTGCGCAAAAGCACTGCCGGACAGCGATAGAGTCAGTCCCAGGGCGTTGAGCGCCAGGCGTGGCCAGTTGTTCATGATGCCTCCTGATGAGGATCTGGGCATGTGAGCGTTCATGGCAGGATGACCACTTCTTCGGTATCGGTGCCGCCATTGGAGGACGTCACGCGAACCTTGGCCGGTGGAATGGGCGAGATGCCGGTCGCCAGGGTTTTCACTGCGCCGTCACCACTGAGGGCGCCGATGGCGGCGCCGCTGCCGGACGTCGCGGTGAGCACCGGTGGCGAGGTTTCATCACTGGTGGAGGCCACGATCGTGAGTTGCCCGGTGTTCAGGCTGTACTCGGCGCGCTGGATGACCACCAGATCCGATAACGGCATCGACAGGGTGGTGGGCGTGCTGCTGGGGATGGCCACGTGGTTGTCCGCGGTCAGTTGCAAGGTGGTGGGCAAGCTCGGGTTTGTCGACGACTGGGCGTACCAGCTGCCGGTGCCGTTGAGTTCTGTCAGGTTCAACACCGGATTGTTGCTGGTCAGGGCGACGGTGCCTGGAGGCGGCGGCGCCAGGACGAACACGTCTTGCTGGGCCACTGGCGCACTGTCGCCGGCCTTGCGCGAATAGGTGCTGCGCTGGGTGATCATCGGTGTCGGCCGCACGACCGTGGACAACTTGCCGGAGATGGCGAATGCCGTGGTGGTCAGGTCGATCCCGTTGGGGCCTTCGATGCGGATGAAGTTGGTGTTGAACGGACTGCCGGTCACGGCTTCCGAGAGGTTCGGGTCGCCGATGAATTGCTCGGCGGAACCGGTCACCGGATTGGTTTCGGTGTAAGGGCCGTTAACGCTGCGCAGGAACGGTCCGACGTCACCCTTGAGGGCGCCGTCGTAGGTTTTCGGCACGCCGATACCGATGTCGCGGGTCATGTTGATCGCCCGTCGCCCGGGGGTGTCAACGTTGAACACATCGACGCCATAAGGGTGGGTGATGACATAGGTCCCGGCCGCGGGCACATCGACGCGAATGCGGATCCGGGCGAAGCTGATCTGATCACCTTCCACCGGGTCACCACCGCTGAAGGCGGCTTCCACCGCGCTGACATAGGTCAGGTCGATGCCCCTGGCCGCGTCGACGATGGCACCGTCGGCGGTGAACCAGAAGGCCTCATCCGGGAAGTTGGTGGGAAAGACCAGTGGTTTGGTGTCGTCGAAAATTCCGGGCGCCGGCAGCAGGTTGCACATGTACGTCGGTGCGCCAGGAGCACTTGGCACGCGCGAACTGACCGCCTTGGACAGGCACAGGTCGAGGGTTCGACCATGGGTGTCCTGATACCAGCCGGCAAAGGAACCGATGGCAGGTTGATAGGGGCCGGGATCGACCGCAAACAGCGCTGCCTGGGCAATACCTTGGGCAAGCGCGCTGACGACCAGGGCGGCCGCCGTTTTGGACAGTAAAGGGTGCATGAGTATTCCCTCTATCAGAGTACCTGTCCCGTGGGGATGGGTCAGTTGGGAGGGCTTCGGCAACTTCCATACCAATTTTTCAAAACCACCGGCAGAGGCCCGCAGTGAAGGCGTGCGGCGCACAATCGGCTGGACCGTGCAAAGCGCGCGAGCGGGCGACTGTCCCCAGTATTGGGGGTAGATGGGGGCAACGGGGCAGACGGGGAATTGGTGGGGGGACAAAACCCGAAGTCGGGCAAATGCCGGTCAGTAGGCTATAAACCTATAGGGAGTTTCGGGGAACAACGTCCATGAATATCCAGACCAGACCCCTTCAGCAGGAAGAGGCCGATATCCGCCTGAGCTCGCGCAAACAGCCGTTCAATCTGCTGCGCTGGTTCTCGCTGATCAGCATGGCCGTGATCGGCACGGTGGCCGTGGCGCTGGGGGCGGTGTCCACGCGTTTCGTGATCACCGAGAGCGTGCAGCGCGATGCGTTGCTGACCTCGCAATTCATCCAGGCGATTGCCTCGGCCGAGGTACGCCATGTTGCCATCCCCAACGTGCGGACCATGGGCGAGTTGCTGGACCCGCGCAAAGACAAAGACTTTACCGACGTCGATCCCTTGGCCCGTGCCAGCGCCCGTGGCGAATTCCTCGATCATGTCGAGCACTTGCCGGACGTGATCCTGGCCAACATTTATGCCCCTGACCGCATGGTGATCTGGTCGACCAATCCGGAACTGATGGGCACTACGATCCATGCCGACGAAGACCTCGACCAGGCGTTCGCTTCCAGGATGCCGGTGTCTGCCAGTTACCACAACGTGGACGAGGGGCGCATGGAGCAGAAGTTCGTAACGCCCCCGGATTACATCTTTATTGAAAACTACATACCGCTATTCGATGCCGACCACGAAAACGTCACGGCGATGGTCGAGATCTACAAGGAACCCAAGGACCTGATCGAGCGCATGGAACGAGGCCTGGCGCTGATCTGGCTGGCCACGGCGCTGGGCGGTGGACTGATTTATTCAGGGCTGTACTGGATCGTGCGGCGGGCGGCGATCCTGCTGGCCACGCAACAAAAACAACTGATCACCAACGAAACCTTCGTGGCCCTGGGGGAGATGTCATCGGCGGTCGCCCATAGTCTGCGCAACCCGTTGGCGACCATTCGCTCCAGCGCCCAGCTGGCCCTGGAGTTCGACAGTGGTCCGGCGCACAAGAACATCAACGACATCATCGGTCAGGTGGATCGCATGTCGAAATGGGTTCGCGAATTGCTGCAGTCCTTGCGACCCCTTAATGATGAACCCGAGCCGGTGAATCTGGTGGCGGCTTTGCATGACAGCCTCATGGCTTTCGAGCAGCAGATTGCCAAGGCCGGGGTCCACGTGGTGTTCGAGCCGAAGGAAACGCCGATGGTGCTGAGCCAGCAAGTGCAGCTCACGCAAATCCTCAACAGCCTGCTGGCCAACGCAGTGGAAGCGATGGACAGGGGCGGTACGCTGACCATCACACTGGAACCGAACGATGCCAAAGGGATTGGCGTGGTGGTGAGCGACACCGGCAAAGGCATGAACGAAGAACAGCGCAGCATGGCGTTCCGGCCTTTTTTCACCACCAAGCAAGGCGGGCTCGGCGTCGGGCTGGTCCTAGTGAAGCGGATCATGGAGCGTTTTGGTGGCGCGGTGAAACTCGATAGCCGCGAAGGCGAGGGCACTCGGGTCCGTTTGTCGTTCAAGCGCATTCCCTGAAACTGGGTATGAACTTTCCCCGTTAGCGGGTGTCTGGCCCCAGTCATTTTCCCCGGGTATGGCACATTGATGTTGATAAGCCATTGTTTTATCGAGTGTTAATACTTTCGTATAAACCTGTTACAAATCTGGCGAGCTCCTTGCAAAACCACCACTACCCCCTTCATGACTTCGAGGCGGCTGGTGATGGACAGAAAAGCGCGGTACCCCTTCAAATGGTTCGGCCTGATGACGCCATTGAGCGTCCTACTGACAATGACGCTAGGCACAGCGACACTGCGCGCCAGCCCCATCGATGACGAACGACAGCCGGAACCTACCGACCCCTCGGCTTACTACGACGAACCGGCTGACGAACCGGCCGCCCTGAACGCCATTTTGACCATGCCGGAGGCCAACGTAGATTCCTTCGATTTGCCCAATGGCGTCAAAGGCACCCGGGACGAGACGCGCAAGGAAAACGTCCTGCCGCCGCCGGTGCAGACCAGTTTCAACTACCCCACCAACGGTAAGCCGAGCCCATTGTTCGGTGCCCAGCCGTTCACTCAGCAACTGGTGTTGTTCGAAGAGTTCGGCCCGGAAAAACTCGACCCCACCACCCCGGCGGCGCCGTTGGGATTTCCACCGGCAGCCGTGGGCCCGTTGCCCCAGCAAGACCCCAACAACGCGGCTCGCAGTGCGCCACCGAGCGCAGCGCTGGATGCGTTTTTGCGGCAACCGGGTCTGACGCCGTTCCCCAGCCAGTATTCGAACGTGGTGGACCGCAACCCCTGGCAAGCGCAGATCGAGGTGTTCCTCAACCGCCGTATCGGCTCTTCGGCTGAAGGTCGTCCACCGGGAAAAGGCTGGTCGCATCAGCGCTGGAACGAGTTCTACCCGCAAGTGGCCTACAAAACCGTGCAAACCGGGGCGAGGCTCAACAGCGGTTGGCGTGACAGCCATCAGATGCATGGTTATGCCGTGGGCGAATTCGGCCCCGGTGGCCTCTATCACAACGTGGCGGGCGTGCCGGCAACCGATGGCACCGCCAAAGGCGTCGATGCGCGTTTCCACCCGAGCATGCCGGTGCAGAACCACAATTCGGTCTGGACCTTCGACGGCACCTTGCCGCCCAAACTGCTGATGGTGCGGTACGGTCAGCCGGTCCTGATGCGTCACTACAACGGCTTGCCGATCGACCCGTCGGCCAACATGGGCTTTGGTCTGCACACCATCACCACCCATGAACACAACGGCCACGCACCGGCGGAAAGCGATGGCTATGCCAACGCGTTTTTCTTCCCGGGGCAGTATTACGACTATCGCTGGCCGATCCAGCTGGCCGGTTACGACAGCATCAACACCGACGCCCATGATCCACGCGCGGCGTTCCCTTGCGCACCGGGCGAAACCCTGTGGACCAACGACGTGAGCCCCAGCCGCAAGACCTGCGATCACGGCACGATCAAGATCCGCGGCGACTGGCGCGAAACCATGAGCACCCACTGGTTCCACGACCACATGCTCGATTTCACCGCGCAGAACGTCTACAAGGGCAACGCGGCGATGATGAACTACTACAGCGCCCTGGACCGTGGCAACGAATCGGTGAACGACGGCGTCAACCTGCGTTTCCCCAGCGGCAGCGCCTTGCCGTGGGGTAACCGCGACTACGACGTCAACCTGGTGTTCGCCGACAAGGCCTGGGATCAGAGCGGCCAGTTGTGGTTCAACCCGTTCAACACTGACGGCTTCCTCGGTGACCAGGTGCTGGTCAACTGGCAGTGGAAACCGACCCTCGACGTGCGCGCCCGCAGTTATCGTTTCCGCATCCTCAATGGTTCGGTCTCGCGTTACTTCAAACTCGCGATAGTGCGTGAGGTCAAGGGCACCAGCGGCGAGTTCCAGGGGCCGAAAAACTCCGGCGTTTCCTATAGCCGCGTGCCGTTCCACATGATTGCCAACGACGGCAACATCATGGAGCACAGCGTGCCGTTCGACGGCAGCATGGACCTCGACGCCGATGGCGATAAGCAAAATCACAACGCGATCCTGCCGACCCAGGGCATCGCCGAGCGCTTCGACATCATCGTCAACTTCGCGAAAAACGGCATCAAGCCTGGCGACAAACTGTTCGTGGTCAACCTGCTGGCCCACGACGATGGCAAAGGCCCGAAAGAACCGATCCCGCTGGGTGATGTGCTGTCGGAAAAATACCTGGCGGTGATCAAGCAAGGCAGCAAAGGTCCGCAGTGGGACAGGGGCGATCCGGGCGTGGGCAAGGTCTTGCAGCTCAACGTCAAGGCCTACACCGGTCAGGACCTGGCCATGGACCCTGCGGCGTACGAACCGGCCAAACCGGGTAAAGCCGAAGGTCTGGTGATGATTCCGCTGAAGATCCATCGCGACAATCCCGCCGACAAGGCCCTGTTGGCCAACGCTCGTCACCGCACCTTCACCTTCGGCCGTTCCGACGGCACCGATGAGGCACCGTGGACAGTCAAGACCGATGGCGGCTTCGGCTTCCACATGGACCCACGGCGCTTGAACGCGGCGACCAAACTGGCCAGCGGTCCGACCGATGCCGGGACTGCCGGATTCGGCACCCTGGAGGTCTGGAACATCAGGGCTGGCGGCACGGGCTGGAGCCACCCGGTGCATGTGCACTTCGAGGAAGGGATCATTCTCAGTCGCGGCGGCAAGGCGCCACCGGAATGGGAAAAATGGGCCCGCAAAGACGTGTATCGCATCGGTTCGGAAAAGGACGGGCTGGACAACGTCGAGATGGCGATCAACTTCCGCGAGTTTGCCGGGACCTACATGGAGCACTGTCACAACACTCAGCATGAGGACAACTCGATGCTGCTGCGCTGGGACATTGAGAAACCCGGGCAATTCCAGTTGATGCCGACACCGCTGCCAAGCTGGGATGGCGTGCGCTACGTGAACTCCGCCGCGCTGCCAACCTTCCGCAATGGCGATGGCCTGGGCCCTAAAGTGGTGGTCAAGCCATGAACCGGGAGCGCGTCGACAGGACTGTGCACACGCCGCGCTCCCGCGCCTTGGGCATGCACCTGATGTTGTTGCTGATCACCTGCCTGCTGGTCAGTCGGGTGCTCACAGCCCATGAAGGAGCCTTGTCGCCGACGGAGTCGGCGACACCCTGGGGCGGCGACTATTTCCCCAACACCCTGCTGACCGATCAGGACGGTCGGCAGGTGCATTTTTTCGATGACCTGATCAAGGACAAAGTGGTGGTGATCAACTTCATCTTCACTTCGTGCAGCGACTCTTGCCCGCTGGAAACCGCGCGCCTGCGTCAGGTGCAGAAGTTGCTGGGGGACCGTGTCGGCCAGGACATCTTTTTCTACTCCATCAGCATCGACCCCCTCAGCGACACGCCCGAGGTGCTCAAGGCTTACGCTCAGCGCTTCAAGGTCGGACCCGGCTGGAAGTTTCTGACGGGAGAATTTGCCGACGTCACTGACCTGCGCAAAAAACTCGGGCTGTTCATCGAGGGCGTCGACAACGGACGCAGCAAGGACCACAACCTGAGCCTGATCGTCGGCAACCAGAGCACCGGTCGCTGGATGAAAGCTTCGCCTTTCGAGAACCCGTGGATCCTCGCGGACCAGTTGGCCAACACGTTGCAGAACTGGAAGAAAGCCAGCGTTGAAGAAAGTTACGCCAACGCGCCTGAAATCCGCCCGCCGAGCAATGGCGAAGAACTGTTCCGTACCCGTTGCGCGTCGTGCCACAGCCTGGGCCCGATGGACGGGCAGGGGATCGGCATGCGCAGCATCGGTCCGGACCTGATCGGCGTGACGCGCCAACGCGACCCGGCCTGGCTCAGCCGCTGGATTCGTGAGCCAGACAAGATGCTGGCGGAAAAAGACCCGATTGCGGTGGAGTTGTTTGAACGTTTCGACAAAATCCCGATGCCCAACCTGCGTCTGGATGAGAACGCTGCGCAGTCAATCATGGGATTTTTGCAGGAAGAAACCGAGCGCCAGAAACCGATGGAAGCGGCGCAGGCGCAATAGCGGCGAAATACTATCAGTGAAGCCGTCCCGTGCGATCAATGCCACCTACACTGATCGGTGAAACGGCTAAAGGCGTGATGCATACCTTCAGGACAACGCCATGCAGACCCAGGAAACTCAAAATACAGCGGCACCGGAAGTGCCAGCAGCAGACACCCCGGGCCGCAACGGACAGTTCAATCTGCTGCGCTGGTTTTCCTTGGGCAGCTTTTTCATCATCGCGGCTGTCGCGTTGGGGTTGGGCTATGTCTCCACGCGTTTTGTCGTCGATGAAAGCGTCGAGCGTGATTCCATGCTGACTGCGCAGTTCATCCATGCCATCGGTGATGGAGAAATTCGCCATGCCGGCATCACGCTGGAAAGAACCATGGGTGAAATGCTTGATCCGCGTGATGAAAATGCCTATCCCGACGTCGATCCGGGTTCCCGTGCGGCGGCCCGCATAGAGTTTCTCGATCATGTCGAACACCTGCCGGATACGCTGCTGGCGGTGGTGTATGCGCTGGATCGCACGGTGGTCTGGTCGACCAACCCGAAAATGATCGGCATGCGCGTCGAAGGTGACGAGGAACTGGACGAGTCCTTTGAAATGAAGGAAATCGTGTCCACCAGCTACCACAAGATCGACGACGAGCGTCCCGAACAGATGCTGCTGCGCGAACCCCAGTACCTGTTCATCGAGAATTACATCCCGATGTTCAATGCCGACAAGAGCAAAGTCATCGCCATGGTCGAGATCTACAAGGAACCGGCGGACCTGGTCGAGCGTATCCAGCGTGGTTTCAAGGCCATCTGGCTGGCGACCGCGCTTGGCGGCCTGGTCATCTACCTTGGGCTGTTCTGGATTGTGCGGCGCGCATCAATGTTGCTGCAAAGCCAGCAGAAACAATTGATTACTAACGAGACTTTTGTTGCCCTGGGGGAAATGTCCTCGGCGGTCGCCCACAGCTTGCGCAATCCGCTGGCGAACATTCGCTCCAGTGCCGAACTGGCCCAGGAAATCGCCAGTGATGGGGCGCAAAGGAACATTGGCGACATCATCAGTCAGGTCGACCGGATGTCGCGCTGGGTGCGGGAGTTGCTGGTGTCATTGCGGCCCATGAACGACGACTACGAAACCGTGGACCTGGTGCTGGCCATCGATGACACCTTGAGTGCTTTCGATGCGCTGATCAAACGTTCGAACGTGCAAGTGCACTTCACGCCGCAGGCCTGCCCACCGGTCGTCAGCCAACAGGTGCTGCTCACGCAAATTCTCAATAGCCTGTTCGCCAATGCTCTGGAGGCCATGCCCAAGGGCGGCGTGCTTAATATCGATATTGAACAACCCCGGCCCGGTGAGGTGCGGATGACGTTGAGCGATACCGGCAAAGGCATGAGCAAACAGCAGCAGCAAATGGTCTTCAAGCCGTTTTTTACAACCAAACAGGGCGGGTTGGGCGTTGGCCTGGCCCTCGTCAAACGAATAATGGAACGCTTCGAAGGCTCGGTTGAATTGACCAGCCAGGAGCAGGAAGGAACCCGCGTCTGTCTCAATTTTAAAGTGGCAACGGGAGGGGACTATGGAGCACAGCATACTGCTGGTCGAGGATGATGAACTCCTGGCCGAGAATATTCAGACCTACCTGGAGCGCAAAGACTTCGAGGTAACGGTTTGCCACTCGGCTGAAGAGGCGTTGGAGCAATTGGGCACATTTGCTCCAGACGTGGTATTGACCGATAACTCGCTGCCGGGCATGAGCGGTCATGACCTGATCCAGAAGCTGCGCGTCAGCGCGCCGGATCTGAAAGTGATCATGATGACCGGCTACGGCAACGTCGAAGACGCCGTGGTGGCGATGAAAGAGGGCGCGTTTCATTACGTGACCAAGCCGGTGGCCTTGCCGGAACTCAAGCTGCTGCTGGACAAGGCCCTGGCCACCGATCGCATGGAACGCACGTTGTCGTTCTATCAGGAACGCGAGGCGCAGAAGTCTGGCGTGCAAGCGTTGATCGGTGAATCGGCGCCGATGCACTATCTGAAAAACACCAT
Organism: Pseudomonas arsenicoxydans; assembly: GCF_900103875.1. Classification (NCBI taxonomy): domain Bacteria; kingdom Pseudomonadati; phylum Pseudomonadota; class Gammaproteobacteria; order Pseudomonadales; family Pseudomonadaceae; genus Pseudomonas; species Pseudomonas arsenicoxydans. The sequence goes on from NZ_LT629705.1 coordinate 3,701,055, forward strand.
CGCTCAATTGCTCGACGCCGAACGGCGCATGGCCAACACCGATTTGCCGCCGGTGTTGGTGGAGGGTGAAACCGGTACGGGCAAGGAACTGGTGGCCCGGGCGCTGCACTTCGACGGCCCGCGCAGCAAAGGCCCGTTCATTGAGTTCAACTGCGCCTCGATTCCTTCCAATCTGGTGGAGTCGGAACTGTTCGGCCACGAGAAGGGCGCCTTCACCGATGCCAAGGACCGCCGTGTCGGTCTGGTCGAAGCGGCTGACGGCGGCACGCTGTTTCTCGATGAAGTCGGGGAAATGGACCTGCTGCTGCAAGCCAAATTGCTCAAGCTGCTGGAAGACCGGACCATTCGCCGGGTCGGCTCGGTCAAGGAGCGCAAGGTCGACCTGCGGGTGATCAGCGCCACCAACTGCAACCTCGAACAGATGGTTCAACAGGGCAAATTCCGGCGTGACCTGTTTTTTCGCCTGAGGATCATTTCGATCAAGGTTCCGCGCCTGTATGCCCGTGGCGAGGACATCCTGCTGCTGGCTCGACACTTCCTGGCGACCCACGGCAAACGCTATGGCAAGCCGAACCTGCATTTCAGCGATCAGGCTGAACAACTGCTACTCAGCTACAGCTGGCCGGGCAACGTGCGTGAACTGCGCAACATGCTGGAACAAACCGTGCTGCTGGCGCAGAGCGACACGATTGCGGCCCATCAGCTCAATGTGTGCCTGAGCCTGGTGGATGATCCGATCGTGCTGCAAGAACCCCAACACCACGAGCCGCGTCCGCTGTACAGCGCCAACGAGTCGATGAATCTGCCGGAAGTCGAGCGCGACATGGTGCGCAAGATGCTCGACAAGACCGACTGGAACGTCACCAAGTCAGCACGCCTGCTGGGCCTGAGTCGCGACATGTTGCGCTACCGGATCGAAAAGCTCGGCCTCGCGCGCCCGGACAAACGCCAATGGTGAATCACTGCATCAATGGCCCTTGGCGACTGAGGCACTCAAGCAGGCACGAAGGGTCGAGGACTTCTTCGTTCACGTAGACGCCGTGTTCGGCATCGTAGGAACGAACGAAGACCCGCACGGAAGCGTCTGCGACGGTCGGTAACCGGGAATCGTGGAAGTCGTGCTGACTGGCAATCGGAATGAAATTCTGAGGGGCTGTCGGGATGTACGATCCCGGCGGCACGATGCTCATGGACGGCGGCACCGGGTGAGCGAAGGGCTGGTCGGCGCCGTAATAATTGAACTCACTGCTGTAGTCGGTGGTGGGTGTCAGGCTGTCGTCCGCCTGGGCGCCAGTGATGGCGGTCAGGCTGAGGGCGATCAACAGCGTCAGATTGTTTCTTTTCATGGCAACACCTGTGAAGTCGGTTGTCCGCACATCCCCAAGGCCATTAACTATAGCTGCCGTACAGGCACGCGTTCGCGATGCCCGGGTTACAACATTCCAACAAACGCCAAATGGGCTTTTTCAAAGGCCTGACCTAGACTCGTGCCGGTCAATAAAGACCGAGCGAGGACGCGCGCAATGGACATGCCGACCAACCAAAAAGTCATCGCCAGCAACCGCGATGCCTGGAACGACTCCGCCCGACACCACAAGGACACCCCCGAATGGCAGACGCTATTGATCGCCGTTGGGCAGGGGGACTTTTCCTGCCTGGATGCAACGTTGACGGGTGTGCTGGAACAGGTGGGCGTCGATGGCAAGGATGTGGTGCAACTGGGCTGCAACAACGGGCGCGAAAGCATTTCGCTGTTTGCCCTGGGCGCCCGCAGTGTGGTGGGCGTTGATCAGTCTGAAGCGTTTCTCGCTCAGGCGCGGGAACTGGCGTCCCGCTCGCCCCATGAACCGCAATTCATCGAGGCAGACATTCATCACCTGCCCACTGAGCTCCACGACCGGTTCGACAGGGCATTGATCACCATCGGCGTGCTGAACTGGATGCCGGACATTGCGCAGTTTTTCCGCCATGTCGCGCGCACCCTCAAGCCCGGCGGCGCGCTGGTGGTGTACGAAACCCATCCGTTCCTGGAAATGTTCGACCCTGAGTCTGAGGATCCCTATCGGCTGGACAGCTCGTACTTTCGCAGCGAACCGTTCGTGCAGAACCAGCCGATCGTCTACGAAGGCAAAGTCGACCAGCCGGCGGCTTCCTCCTACTGGTTCGTCCACACTCTGGGCGCGATCCTCACCGGTGCCATAGAAGCGGGGCTGCAGATCAGCCACTTCAAGGAACACCCGCATTCCAACCGCGAGGAACTCTACGACCGGTATGAACAGCAGAAAGCGCAGTTGCCATTGTGTTTTACGATGGTAGCGGTGAAGCGCGAGTAAATGTGTTGCACCAGCTGACCCCTTCGCGGGCAAGCCCGCTCCCACAGTTGATCTTTGTCGAACACCAATGCTGTGTTCACTGAAGATCCCTTGTGGGAGCTAGCCTGCTGGCGATAGCGATTTAGCAGTCACCGCAATGCTAAATGTACGACCGTCATCGCGGGCAAGCCCGCTCCCACAGTTGAACGTCGTCGAACACCAATGCTGTGTTCACTGAAGATCCCTTGTGGGAGCTAGCCTGCTGGCGATAGCGATATACCCGTCACCGCAATGCTGAATGTGCCACCTCTATCGCGAGCAGGCTCGCTCCCACAGTTGAACGTCGTCGAACACCAATGCTGTGTTCACTGAAGACCCCTCGTGGGAGCTAGCCTGCTGGCGATAGCGATTTAGCAGTCACCGCAATGCTGAATGTGCCACCGCTATCGCGAGCAGGCTCGCTCCCACAGTTGAACGTCGTCGAACACCAATGCTGTGTTCACTGAAGATCCCTTGTGGGAGCTAGCCTGCTGGCGATAGCGATTTACCAGTCACCGCAATGCTGAATGTACGCCCGTCATCGCGAGCAGGCTCGCTCCCACAGTTGAACGTCGTCGGACACAAATGCTGTGTTCACTGAAGATCCCTTGTGGGAGCTAGCCTGCTGGCGATAGCGATATACCAGTCACCGCAATGCTGAATGTGCCACCGCTATCGCGAGCAGGCTCGCTCCCACAGTTGAACGTCGTCGAACACCAATGCTGTGTTCACTGAAGATCCCTTGTGGGAGCGGGCTTGCCCGCGATAGCGATATCCCAGTCACCTCAAAGCTAGATGTACGACCGCATTCGTTACTCCGGGCGGCGTTTCGAGGAAAGCCGCGACCCGGTCTCTGTACCAGCAGTCAGGCACTCGCCGCGCCGGTCACCACAGGCCGCCCCGGTTTGCGCAGCGGGTCCAGGCGTGAGCCGCTATAGGTGGTTTCGCGGTAGAAGCGCCAGCGACCGAACAGGGTGTAGACGTGGGTGACGCGGCCCTGTTCGTGATAGCCCATGCGAATGTGCAGTTTCAGCGCCGGGATGTTGTGGGTTTCGCAGACGTCTACCACTTTGTGGCAACCCTGGGCGCGCATGGCCTCCCAGAGGGTGACCTGAACATCCACCGACAGGCTGGTGCCGAAGTAGGCCCGGGTCATTTCGCCGCCAAACTCGAAGAATTCACCGGGTTTGACCGGGAACCAGCAACCGTAATAGTGGCGGTCGTGGTAATCACGCACGCTGCCCCAGATAAATCCAACAGCGTGGCCGTCTTCGTCCAGGTACATGTGCCCGGTGTAACCTTCGGCGGCGAGCTCGGCCATGGTGCCGACGCGGTCGCCAAAATGCTTGGCGAATGCCGTGGCGTTTTCCGGGGTGATGTTCTCCATACGCAGGCCCGAATAGGGACGCAATTTGTGCGGCGGTACCGGGCTGATCAAGTCGCGCTCCATCCACAAAAGTTCCCTGTGGAAGTACACGTAGCGTTTCCACAGCGTGTTGAACGTGCGGCTCAAGCCTTTTTGTTTGATACGTTCGCGAAGCTTTTCGATGGTGCTCATGGAGCTCTCCTTAGCCATAGCCAGGGTGTGTGTGGAAACGCTATTTATGGATATAGATCAACGTTGCAAACTCATCTCAAAGCGCCGGCCTTGAATGTGTTGCAACGTATGTAACTCATTCGAGTGCAACTTCTGCGGTGGCCGACACGCTGTTCACAGCGCCATAGGACACCCGTGGAATACCGTGAAGTCGCAGCTCTAGCACCTGTGTCAGTGACTCCTCGGGACGCAAATAGGCATCACCGAAATCCGCCCCGAGTTGGGTCGGATGGGCCACGATTTCCAGCACTCCGTCGGTGGGCATCGCCTCATTGCGCAGGTCAACCGGGGTGCACACGTAATCGGCGGTCACACCGGCCAGATGCTGCAGTCGGCCATTGAGGAAGGTCTTGAACACGCGTTTGGGCAGGCTCAGGTTTTGCCCGAGATTGCGCGCAAGGCGCACCGCCACGCCCTGGCTGGCAGCGAAGCAGGCGACGATTTCGCCGATGGGCCAGATGTTGTGCACGTGTTGATGAGAATCGATGTGGCTCGGCCGAACGCCGTTGTCCACGCAACGCTGCCATTGGGCCTGCAACTCCTCCAGCACCGCATCGCGGTCCCGGCGACTGAGCCAGAGACGGTGGCGGGAGAGATTGAGATCAAACACGCCGTTGCGATCGCAGAAGTTCGTCCGACCCAGGATCGACTGACTCAACGGGCGTCCGTACGTCAGGTTGAAATGCAGGCCGATCCGGTTTTTCAGTAACGGATGCTGGGCCATGACGCAGGCAGCCTCAAAGGCCGGCATGTTGGCCATGGCCGTGGCGGAGCTGATCACCCCGGCCTGGAAAGCCCCCAGGATCACCGCGTTTTCGCAGGCGCTGAGACCGAAATCGTCAGCGTTGACTATGACTTGGCGAGGCATGTTCGCCCTCCCTGTTCAGTTCGATGGGCGCCGCCTTGACGGGGGCGGCGACGGGAGCCGGCGCGGGTGCCACGGCTACAGCCGCTGCTGCACGTCTGGCTCGCCATTTTTGCAATGAGGGTTTGAGCACCTGCCACAGCCTCAGCGCCAGACCCAGCGCGAGACCGCTGGGGCGCCAGGAATAGAAGCTCCAGCGCCAGTGTTCCAGTTGCCCGGTCATGCGTTCGTGAAGCTGATGGCTGGAGTTTTCCAGGCTCACCCGCGACGCATCGATCCAGCGCCAGTGCTCATCCAGCCCCCAGCGAATCCATTCTTCGAGCAGCACCCGACCGCTGCCCAGATCGGCGTATTGCGGCAGGAAAGCCAGGTTGTAATCGTAGAGCCGGCCTTGCTCCAGCAGCCCGAGTCGATAGCTGATGCAGCGCCCGTCCAGTTCCAGCACGACCACTCGCACAAGTCCTTGTTCGGCCAAAGCGGTGAAGGCTCGGTCCATCCATTGTCGGTGGCGTTCGTCAGAAAAAATTCCGACGCCTTCATCGCCTTTCCAGCTCACCGCTTCGACTTCACTGATGGCCTGCAACAATGGACCCATGGTCGTGGCGTCCGGCGTGATCCGCCGTACCTGGGCGCCACAGGCGGCGATGCGTTTGCGTGCCCGGCGCAATTTGTAGCGTGGGTCGCCCGAGACTTCCTGGTGATCGGCGTCGCTGATCAGGTGCACCGGCACCCGACAACTGAGGCGTCGTTCACCGGTCGAGGAGTGCACCATCCACTCGGTCAAGGCACTTTCTTCGCCGGCAGGTTCGGATAACTCATTGAGTTGCAGCAGGGCATGGGGGAGCTTTCGGCGAATCTCGACCAATGCCTTGCGGACATTCTCCCGGTCCATTCTGGCGAGTAAGGCCAGGCGGTCGGTAAGGGGGTAGCCAAGGTGATGCAGCACGCGAAAGGGAAGTCCGCCGAAACGCTCGACGGACGCCACCAAGGGCAGGCACAAGACCAGTTCACTGCCTTGCCAGCCAAGCAGCACGTGCAGACTTTCCCCGGCTTTCAATGCCTGTTCGGATGCGCACATCCAGGCCAGGGCATTGAACGGCGTGTGGTCCGTCACCCGCAGACGCAACGTCTCATACGCCGTTGCCGGGAAGTCAGGGGCGCACAGCGAAGTGCGCCATTCAAATCGTGCTGCCATAGGGTCAGGTCGCCGCTGCTGTGGCAGGTTCACGGGCCGGTTTGCGCAAGGCATCCAGGCGTGAGCCGCTGTAATGGGATTCGCGGTAGAAGCGCCAGCGACCAAACAGCTCGTAGACGTTCATGATCCGCCCCTGTTCGTTGTAACCGGTGCGTATGTGCAGTTTGAGGGCCGGGACATTGTGGAACTCACAGACATCCACGACCTTGTTGCAGCCCTGGGCCAGCATGGCTTTCCACAATTCCGTTTGTAGGTCCATCGACAGCGCGGTACCCCAATACGCCCGGGTCAGCTCGCCGCCGAATTCAAAGAACTCACCTTTTTTCACTGGGAACATGCAGCCGTAATAGTGCTTGTCGTAATAGTCGCGTGCGGCGCCCCAGATGAACGCTACCGCGTCACCCTTATCGTCCAGGTGCATGTGCCCGGTGTAGCCTTCGCGGGCCAGTTCGGCCATGGTGTCCACGCGATCGCCGAAGTAACGGGTGAACGCCACGGCGTTCTCCGGGGTGATGGTGACTACTTGCAGCGGTGGATAGGACCTGAGTTTGTACGGCGGCACCGGACTGACCAGGTCACGCTCCATCCACAGCAGTTCCTCGTGGGAAAATACGTAGTGTTTCCAGGCTTTTTTAAGGGTGGTGCGCAAGCCTTTTTGCCGGATGTGTTCGCTGAGCTTGTTGAAAATACTCATTTTATCGACTCCTGACGGCATGGGCCGAAAGTGGAGTGGTGCGAGGCGCGGCCAATAACCGGCGTCGCTTTTCAATTCGTGGGCATTCATGAGGCGCTCCAGCTGAGGCTGAACAGGGTCAGTCCAGGCAGTTCGAAGCTGACGCGCCCGTTCTGGCAGTTGAACGGTGCGTCGCGGCTGCGATTGTCGGCGCCGAAATAGCGCAATGAACCCTTGGCCAGCGGACAGCTGACTCCAGACAGATCCACACGCTGCAAGCGCGTGCCTTTATTGACGCCCAGCAGGCTGTGGTTGAGGTCCTCGGCCATGGCCAGCACATCAACCTCAAAGGCGCTGTTCTCCAGTCGAATCACATCGTGCAGCCAATGCTGCCGGATGAATTGCTGGGCCAGTCCCACCGGTTTGAGTTCGAAACGGTCGTCGCCGAGTACGCGCAACATGCCTTTGGGGTAGTTCGGTTCGTCGGCGGCCTGGAACCAGCCCAGCATTTCCAGCAAGCCATCCTGAGACGAGTTGATCACCACCGAAGCCCACCACAGCGAGGCGAAGTGGGTTTCCTGATCGTAAGGGCTGAGGCTCGACCCGCTGGACATGTTGGTCTGGTCCAGCAGCAAGGCTTTGCGCGGCCGGCCCTGAGCATCGAGGCCGACCAGATCGGCGGCGCGGCGCACGCTATCACGGTAGACCCGGGTCGCCAGCAAGTCGCGAATCATCCATTCGTGCCAGGCCAGGGCGTCGATGTTGTCGCCGGATTCGGCCAGCAGGCGTTTGGCCCAATCGATGCCGCGTTTGTCGGCGGCGTTGTCGGCAAACGGTCCGTTGATCAACCGTGAACTGGCGGGCATGGCGATACGCACGCCCGCCTTGGCGTTGGCCGGATCGCTGCGCACTTGCCGGGCCATGCTGTTGAAAATGCTTTGATAGTGGGCGTAGTCGGGGTAGTTGAGGTTCGGCTCGTCGGCAAAACCGATGTAATGCGTGCCTTTGCCGCCAAGGGCGCGTGTCGCCGCGAGCCAGGCGTCGAGACCGGCGTTGCTCATGGTGTCGGCACGCAGGTCAGCTTGGCGCTCGCTACCGGCCAACAGGGTGATGTCCTGGGTGATGCCGAAACGGTCTTGATACAGCCGACGGAAAGCGTCTTCGTAGTGCGGGTTCTTCGCCGTAATGTCGACGAAGCTGTAGTAAGTGCCCGCCTGCGGCTTGAGCGCGTCGAGCACTGCAAAACTCGATTCCGGTGGCGAGACGTAGGGCAGGGCAATGCCCAGGTTCGGGGTCGGCCCCAGCACTTGTTTGGTCAGGGTCAAACGGGTCTGGCCGTCGTCCTCGCGCAGGGGCTTGAGTTGCTGCGGATTCTGCGCAAACAGGTTGGCCGTGCCGTCGAGCCAGAACGCCACTTTGCCGCTGCCTTGCAGGCGCAGGCGCCAGACTTGTTCCTCGCGGGTGACAGGCAACTCGACCTTGTCGAACTGCCAGTAAGCCCGATACGGTTTCAACGCCAGCGCCACTTGCTTGCCGTCACCGACCCGCTGCGCTTGCAAGGCGCTGACGCCACCGTGGAATTTGCCGGCCAGCACCGCGTGTTCTCCCGGCGCGACCTTGAAAAACAACTCGTCGCCGTCACGGGTTTCGGCGCTGAAATGCACCTTGGCCGGGGCGAACAGTGCCACCGTGTGCTCGTCGTGTTCGACCTTGTAGCGACGGAAGCTGTAGCCGGGAATCTCCAACTGGTAGCTGGCCGCGCCTGGCGCCAACGGCCAGCTCTGGGTGCCGCGTGATTCGCTGGCGGCGATCAGCCGTTCGCCCGCAAGGTTGCCTTTACCATCGAGCAGGTACAGGCGTTCTTCGTTGGCATCCGCTTGCCAGGCCGGAGTCCAGCGCACCGTCAGCGTGTCGGGGCGATCCGTTTGCAGGTACAGGCTGCCATCGCGAATGTCGGCCCAGCGCATGGATGCACTCCAGGCGTCGAACGACAGGCCCAGGCCTACCAGCAGCGCGAAATACTTCATGCCGACTTCCGTTGCAGCATGTGCAGCATCGGCGTCACATCGCTGGGCAGGATGATCAGGGTTTGCCAGACCGGCACGCCGCTCAACCGGCAATACATCACCAGCAGCGCCAAGGTCACCGCCACATAAGCGATGGAGGAAGCCGCCGCCGCGCCGACGATGCCGTAGGCCGGAATCATCAACAGGTTCAGCGCCAGGTTTAGCAAAGCCCCCAGGCCCATCAACAGCGAAATCGTGCCAGGACGGTTTTTGCCCAGCAGGTCCAGGCGCAGGATGCTTGCGTAACACAGACCCAACAGGCCCGGGAGCAGCGCCAGCAAGGCTGGATAGGCAGGCTGATAGGCGACGCCGAACAGCGTCACGATCAGCCATTCACCGATCACCGCCATGGTCAGGCAGGCGCCGAGCATCACCGTGGCGGTCAGGCGTAGGGCCAGCGGCGTGACTTTGTCGATGCCTTCTTCCTGTTGCAGCAGGCGTTTCATCAGCGGCGTGGTCACGGCTTCCGGGACGATCAGCAGCAATTCGGCGGCGGCGCTGGCCATCGCGTAATGACCGAGCGCGGTGCTGCCGAGCAGGGCGCCGATGAACAGGTAATCGGAGCGCAGGATCACTTGCTGGAACAGCAGGTCGGGATGGCTGCGGGCACTGTAGCGCAGCAGTTCGTTCTGGCTGGCGCGGTCCCATTGCAATTTCAAGGGCTGATCGCGTTTGAGCCAGAACCAGCCGGCCAACACCACCAGGCTGATCCCCGACAGCCAACTGATCAGCGCGGCTTCCAGCGCGGAGTCTTTCCACATCCAGAACAAGGCCAGGAACAGCAGCAGCGGCGCCAGCGATTCCACAAGGCGCAAGGCATTGAATGCCACCACGCCACCCGACGCGTTGTGCAGCGTCAGCAAACCGCTCTTGAGCACGGTCAACGGCACCGCCAGCAGCAACAGCCAGGCCAGCAGACCCAGTTGCGTGGTGATGTCGAGTTCACTGCCGAACTCACGCACCAGGGCCACCACGAGCAAGGTCAAAAGACCCGCCAGCAAGCAACCGAACACCAGCACCTGACTCAACAGCAAGCCCATGGGCCGTTGTTTGGCCGCCTGGTAACCCACGGCTGAATTCAAGCCGCCGCTGGTCGCGGCGCTGATCAGGTCGGGCAGGGTGCTGAGCAGGGCAAACAGACCGCGTTCGCTGGGTCCGAGAATCCGCGCCAGCAACACGTTGCGCATCAGCCGCAAACCGATCATGGCCAGTTTGGTGCCCATGCTCAGGGCCAGGTGTTTCAAGTAGTGGCTACGGCTCATGCGCGTGCCCCGCGATACAAGCGCCAGGACAGCAGCTGAGGGTTGCGCGCCGCCCGCTGGCTGACGCCGAACCGTGGCAGGTTCAAGGGGTCGCAGTTGCGCCGATAAATCCCGGTACCGGTACCCAGGGCGAACGGGAAATCATGCTCGGCGACCTGTTCGCGCACCCGGGCATCGTTGTCGCCGTTGGGGTAGCAATAGACCGGCAGCGGCCGATTGCATCCGTTGAGCAAGGCATCGCGGCTGCGGCTCAGTTCTTCATGCAAGCGCTGATCGTCAAGGCCGGTGAGAATCGCATGACTGGCGCCGTGAGGGCCGAACCGCACCAGCCCGGAGGCTTCCAGCGAGCGCACCTGATGCCAGTCCAGCGCTTGGGGCAACGACTCGTCGGGGCACTCATCGGTCAGTCGATTGAGGTCTTGCGGGCTCAAGGTTTTCAGGCTTTGCAGAAAATTCAGCAAAGCCAGGCTGCGACGTTCCACCTGCAGTTCGTCGAAGGGCACGGGCAGCGGCCGACCGACTTGTTGCAGGCAATCGATCAATTGCTTGCGCGCCCGTTCGCCGTGGCTGCCCCAGAGGGTTTCGCCGATGCTTTCCCACCAGAACCGCTGGCGGCTGCCGATGAAATCGGTGGAGAGAAAAATGCTCGCTGGCACCTGATATTTCTGCAGCAGCGGGAAAGCGTTCACGGCGTTGTCGCGCCAGCCGTCATCGAAAGTCAGGGTGATTTTCGGCCGATCCGATCTGACCTTGCCGGGTTGCAGGATCTCCATCAACGACACGCAATCGAAGTGCTTCTTCAGCCACCCCAACAAATGCTCGAAGGCCTTGGGTCCTACGCAAAGCTCATTACGGTGGGGCAGGTCGGCGGCGTCATCGCTGGCCAGCACCCGATGCAACATCAGAATCACCCCGGCGCCCTGCAATTGGTTGCGCCCCACCGACGAATTGAGATACAGCCAGCCACTGGTACTTTTTAAGAGTTGTTTGATTGCCATGGCTCAGTCCTTTCAACGATTTTGCTCGGGATTCCACTGGGCATACCGCTGGCCACGCAGGAACTGCCACAAGCCGATACTCATGCCGACAAGGGTCACCAGCAGGTACGCAGCGAGGCGAAAGGGTTTGGGTAAACGGTGTTGCGAATCGAGCAGGCCGGCGATGGCCACGGTGTAACCGAACAGTTGCGCGATCAGGCTCAGGCGATAGAAACCGTGGTCTTCCCACAGCCAGAAATTACTCAGGAACAGTGGCAACAACAGGATCGGCGCCAGTCGGCGAATCAGCTTGTGGCTGATCAGCGCAATCGAATACAGGCCATGCTTCAGCGGATTGAGCAGTTCGCTGCGTTGGGCCAGGCTTTGCAAGCCTCCGACGGTGACGCGCTGGCGACGGCGGAACTGCTTGTCCGCTTCGTCGACACCGTGGTCGATCACTTGCGCTTCGGGCACATAGACAATGCGTTTGAACGCCACCGGCGCGCAGGTGCTGATGAAGAAGTCGTCGTTGACCTCGGCCGGCACATCCTGGAACAGCTCGCGGCGCAAGGCGAGCAGGGCGCCATCGGCGGAGACCATGCAACCGGTGCGGTTTTCCACACGGCGCAGCCAGCCTTCGTAATGTCGATAGAGGCTGTCGCCGACGCTCAGGCCACCGCCGGTGACCGGAATCACCATGTGCCCGGCGCAGGCCCCGACCTGCGGATCGCTCAGCGGCGCCAGCAAGTGACCGAGGGTTTCGCGCGACCATTGGTTGTCGGCATCGGTGAACACCAGGATATCCCCGGTGCTCAACGCCACGCCGGCATTGAGGGTCGCGGCCTTGCCCTGGCGGGGCAGGTCGAGCACGGTGATGCGCGGGTCGACGACCTTGTGCGCACAGGCCACGGTGTCATCGGTCGAACCGTCGCTGGCCAGAATGATCTGCAGTGACGTGGGCTCATAGTCCTGCGCGAGCAGGGTGCGCAGCTTGTGCTCGATGTGCCGCGCCTCGTTGTGGGCGGCAATCACGATGCTCACGTTCATCGGCAGCGGCACCGTGTGACGCCGCGCCTCAAACAACGGCGACAGTAGCGTCAACAACAATGGGTAACCCAGGTAGGCATACACCGGAAGCAACAGGCACAACCAGAAAATGAATTCAGCCACGGGCAGGTCTCCTGGCATTCCACTGACAAAGGCTAAGAATGAACGCCGCGCCGGCGATGTGCAGGCGTACCCAGTGCAGGCCCCAGAGTTGCAGGGACAAGAACGGGTTTCGGTGCTCGTGGCTCTGGCGCAGGCTCATGACCAGCGCCGGCACGGTGGTCAGCGACAGCATGACAGCGGCATGGTGAGGGAAGCCGTCGAGCAAGGCCGAGAGCGCCAGCAAGTCCAGCACCCAGGCACTGAGCGAGAGCAGCGGGAAGCGCAGTAATCGCAGGCTCACGCCATGGGTGCGCAGCAGTTGCAGGTGGCTGCCCTGGCGCCACATTTCCTTGCCCATCCACTCGTTCCAGTTGGCTTCATAGCCCCAATGCAGGGCAACGCATTCATTGATCGCCAACAACCGCGCGCCGGCCTGGTGCTGGCGCAAGGTGAAGTCCTTGTCCTCGCCAGTACGTAGGCTTTCATCAAACCCATTGACCTTGTCGAACCATGTCCGCCGCATCAGCAAGTTGGAGCTGGGCAACCAGTCCACTACGCGAATCGCGTGGGAAGAGGGGCGCAAGGTGCGTCGTTGCCACGCGGCGGCGTACCAGGGCGCCTGGGCTGGCGTGTGCAGGTCCAGGCCGAACACGTCGGCCTGGCCGCTGGCTTCGAGTTCGATCAGACGGGTCAGCCAGTCCTCGGGCATTTCGACATCGGCGTCGATGAAGGCCAGCCATTCGCCGGTCGCGATGGCGGTTCCGCGGTTACGCAGGGCGCCGATCAACAAGCCCGGCTGCACCAGCACCTGGGCGCCGAACTGGCGGGCAATCTGCGGGCCCTGATCCTGCGAGCCATTGTCGACGACGATCAATTCGCACTCGAGATTGGCGGCATGCGCGGCTTTTTGCGCCGCCAGCAAGGTCCGCCCGATGTGCCGGGCTTCGTTGTACATCGGAATGACAATACTGATGCGGCTCATGCCTTGGCCTCCGGAAATGGGCGTTCTTCAGCTTTCAAACGCAGCACGCTGGTCAGGGCGAGCATGATCCACACGTACTTTTGGTTGGGTGCGCTGAGGAACATCAAGAACAGCGTCAACGACAGAAAACTCATGGCCAGGTGCGTCATCATGTCCGCCTCTTCGCGGTTGTTTCGCTGCATCCAGAGGCGACGGGCGCGGATCAGGTTGTACAGGCCGAGTGCGAGCATGCCGACGAACAACAGGCCGGCGGGAATCCCCAGTTCGCTGAAGATTTCCAGGTAGGTGTTGTGGGCACGGCGGTACAAGTCACCGACTTTGCGGTTGGCGGAGAAGGCCTTGGCGTAACCGGTGGTGGCGTAGTGCAGCGGGAAGGTCCCGGGCCCGCTACCCAGCAACGGGTTCTCGCGGATCATCTGGCTGCCGACCACGATGTACGAGGCGCGACGGCCCAGGGATTCGTCCTGACTCTTGGCCCCGGCGCTCAAGATGCTCAACGATTGAATGCGCGCGACATAACCGGCCGGCATCACGGCAATGGCCAGCGGAATCACCAGCACAACACCCAGCATGGCGAACCCCAGATGCCGCGGGCGGATACGCGCCAGCTCGGTGCGGTAGTGCCAGGCGCCGATCACCAAGCTGAGAAACAGCACCACCAGGCCCGAACGGGATTCGGTCTTGGTCATGCCGCCCAACAGCAAGATGCAGCAAACGCCCCAGAACAACCGATGCAACATTTTCGGGCTGCGGACCACCAGCAGCAGGCCCAGCGGTACTGCGAATGCGATCAGCATGGCAAAGGCGTTCGGGTCTTCGAGCAGACCGGCGGCCCGCCCCTGGTCCTGATATTTGCTGGAGAACATGGCCAGCATGCAGGTCATCGTCACACTGAGGGTGACGAACTTGGCGAACAGGTCCAGGTTCAATTCGCGGCCGATCAGCAAGGTGATCACAAACAGCACCAGGCCAACGCTCAGCTCACGCAAATGCCCCAACGACATGCCCAGGTCATCGGTATTGAGCAGGCTCAGGAAGTACAAGACCATGAACCAGACCAGGTAGCGCCACAGGTTGCTGCGCAGACGCTCGGACGGAATCTGGTGGATGGCCAGTTGCAGCATCAGGATCACCGCCAGTGACGCACCGAGGAACTTGGTGCCCGACAGCGAACTGTCCTTGAAGAACCCTTCAAACGGCACCAGCGCGGCGATCCCGAGCAAACCCCAGGTGGGTTTTCGGTAAAACAGCGTGACACCCACCAGGCCCAACACCGCCCCCGGTGCCAGATACGGGTAAGGGCTGGCCAACAAAGCGAGGCAGACCAGGCCGAGCAAACTGACAATCGAGAGCGGAAAAATCACGCGCGTGCCTCCCGTGCTGTACGGATATAAAGCTGCGACCAGCGTTCGGCCAAGGCCTTGAGGTCATAGCGATCCAGTTGCGTACGTCTTGCGTTGTCAATCAGCGTCCGTGCCAGCGCCGGTTCAGTCAGCAAGGTGCCAACCTGATTAGCGAGTGCGGCGGCGTCGGCAGGTGTTGCCAGCAGGCCGTTGTGTCGATGTTGCAGCACGTCGGGAATCCCACCGACGGCAAACGCCACCACCGGCACGCCGATCTGCATCGCTTCGAGCAGAATCATTGGCGTGCCTTCGGTGCGAGAGCTGATCACCAGCCCATCGAGGCGCCGCCACCACACCGCCATGTCGGTCTGGTAACCCGGCAGGGTGATGCGATCTTGCAAACCAGCGGCGTTGATTCGCGCCAGCAGACTGTCCCGTTCCGGGCCGTCGCCAAGCATCACGGCGTCCAGTTGCGGGTGTTGCTGACACAGTGGAATCAGCGCATCGAGAAACAGGTCCGGGCCCTTTTCGCTGCTCAGCCGTCCGACGTAACCGGCCAGCCAACGCTGGCTAGTCACGCTGTGGGGCAGAGGACCGGTGGGCGCCGGCAAACCATTGGGAATCACTTGCAGTTTTTCCGCGCGGACACTGGCCTGGCGGCACAGCACGGCGATGCTTTCGGCGACGCAGACCACGCGATTCACCGACGCCGTGCGGCACAGTTGCAGGCTCAGCCAGGTGTAGAACTTCTGCTTGCGACTGCGTGGGGTAAAACCGTGCTGAGTGATGACCAGCGGCAGGCGCAACAACGTTGCGCCGACCCAGCCGAACAACAGGCCCTTGAAGTTGTGGGTATTGATCAATGGCCGTTCAGCCCGGCGCTGGCGCAAATGCGCCAGCAACTCCCCAAGCCCTGCGCAACCCTGGCAATCGACCCCTGCCTCGCGAAACCGCGCGATCAGTTCCGGCGGCGCATCGAGAAACAGCACTTGGTGCTGCCCCGGTGTCGCCAGGCAGTGGTCCAGCAGCATCCGCTCAGCCCCATAGAAGCCGCCGCTGCTGAGCAAATGAATGATCGGCAGGGAAGGGATGAGCGGCGCGTTCAATTGCGCACCCAATGCACGAGGCTAGGCACGGACCAGTTGCCATGTGGATTGACCGGTTCCACGTTCTGATCGTTGATCACCAACAGCACCGGCAAGCCCAGTTCGTGGGTGATTTGCGCAGGGTGTTTGAAGCGATGATCGAAGAACTCACGCACGTAGACCAGGGCAATGGCCAGCAGCAGACCGGTGAACAGACCGAACGGAATGATCAGGAACGGTTTCGGGAACGCCGCGTCGGTCGGTTCATACGGCGGGCTGAGCACCCGTGCGTTGGACAGGTCGCTGTCCAGCGAGCGAGCGGTGCTGCTTTCGGCGAAGCGCTGGGCGTAGGTGGAGAACGCCGCGTGCAAGGCGTCGATCTCGGTGTCCATCTGCCGCAGCTTGCTCTGGGTTTCCTGCAACTGGTGAATGCGGTTCTTGAACTCGGCGATGCGCGCGGTTTTCTGGTCGATCACCGAGCTGACAATCGCCAGGTCGTTGGTGCGTTCCTGAATCCGGTTGCTCACCACTTTCAAAAACTGCTGACGGGTACGGGAAATCTGCTCGCGGGTCAGCAGCATCGGTTCACTGCCGGGCTGGAAGATCGCCAGGTCGTTCATGTAACGGCTGACCTGGGTGGTCAGTGCCTCACCCATCTGTTTGATCTCGCGGTCTTCGAATGCCACGTTGTCCACAGTGGTGGTGAAGGTGTAGGGGAAGGTGTAGTCGTTGAGTTTGGAATTGCTCGCCGCGGCCAGGCTGCTTTTCAGGTAGTCGAGCCAGCGCTGGCTCTGCAACCGGCGGTCCTGGTAGAGGTTGAGCGCTTGCTCTTCGGTGTTGATGGCATTGAGGCGGAAGGTGATTTCTTCCTTCGGATCCGCCGAACCAACGCCTTCGAGCAACGCCAGCCGAGTGCCTTCCAGGCCATCAAGACGCACCTGATACTGATGCTTCTTGGTTTCGTAGAAGGCTTGCGGCAGGTCGATCGATTGCAGTTCCTGGCGGCTGGCCAGGTAGTTTTGCAGCAATGCGGCGACAAACTGCGTGCCCTGATGCGGATCGCCAAAGCTGTAGATGATCGAGATCACGTTGGAGCCAGGCAGGGTTTCGATCTTGAGCTTGTCGACGGCTTCCTGGGTCAGCGCATCCAGCGTCGTGTCACGCACCGGATCGGTTTCCATGCCCAACGCGGTTTTCACCGGGTTGATCACGTACTCGCGCAGCGGGGTGGTGATGAAGCGCTTGAACGGCTGGCTCACCAGTTTACTGAGCAGGCTGGGGGCGGGTGTGTACTCGCCCTTGTCGCGCAACTCGCTGATGGTCTGCCGAATCAACGCGGGCGAGCGCAGGATATTGCTCTCGGTTTCCATGTCCGCCAGCGAAGGCGGAATAAAGGTGGCGTTGTCTTGAGTAAGGGATGTGGTGGCATCCCCCTGCGAAAGTTTCTTGGACTGCACGATCACCTGGGCGGTGATATCGAAGCTCTGTTTGAGCATCAGCGGCAAGACCAGGGCGATCACTGCAAAGACCAGGAAGACTCGCTTCACCAACTGCTTGTTGGCGAAGAAGATCCTGAAGAACTCGTGCAGGTAGTTTTCCTTTGGATTCATGTCGGGTCACCTGAGAGTTAGTTGCTGTTACTGCTGCCTTTGTTGTCGACGCGGTAGCCGAAGCTAAAGCCCACGCCCTGGAACAACACCACATCCGCCAATTGCCGCGCGAGGTCACCGGCGCTGGCCAGTTTGGTCTTGGGCACGTAAAGCATGTCGTCCGGCTGCAGGTAGGCAATCTGCGACGCATCACCCGCCAGGGCTTTTTCGACGTCGTAGCGCACGGCCTGCACCTGATTGCCATTGCGGCGCATGATCATCACCGAATCGAGCCGCGCCTTGGTGTTGCTGCCACGGGCCAGGGTCAGTGCCTCAAGCACCGAGACCGGCCGGCGGATCGGGTAGGAACCCGGTTGGCCGACTTCACCCAGCACATAGATTTCGTTGCCGGCGGTGGACTTGAGCATCACGTCGACGGTCATCCGTCCTGGCAGGTTCGCGTAGCGTTGATTGAGGAAGGTTTCCAGTTGATTGACGGTCATGCCTTGCAGCGGCACGGCGCCGATTTCCGGGAAGCTGGCGTAGCCGTCAGTGCCCACGGTGATCTCCCGGCTCATGCCGGTGGCGGGGTGGTTGAGGGCGCTTTTGAGGTTCGACTCATTGCTCAGCGGGCTGATGACCTGCACGGACAGCTGATTGCGATTGGGCTGGAACAGCTGCTTGCGCTGATAGGCGCGCTGGATTTCCTCACGCGCCTGTTCGGAAGTCAGCCCGGCGATTTTCACCGAGGTGTTGGCGCCTGGCAGTTCGATGCTGCCGTCGGGCAGCACCAGTTGATTGCCGTTGAGCTGGCTGGCGGCGGTGAAATTCAGGCCGATCTGGTCACCGGACTGGATGCGGTAGGCATCCGAGCCGCTGGTGCTGATGTGGAAAATCACGTCCAGCACATCCTGGGGCCGCAAGGTCTGTTCGACCTTGGGCATGTCGGTGGCCTGGGCGTTGGCCGGTGAGGCCGTGAGGATATTCACCGGCATGTGCTGGGTTTCGGTATTGCTGGTGCAGCCTGCAAGCGGCAGCAACAGCAGGACAAGCATTTTGGCGTTCATGTCGTCATCCTTTTCTGATGCTTACAGGTTTTTGTACAGCCACTTGGGCATGTAGTACTTGCGTCGGTTGAACACGCTGCCGACCAGTTTCGCCCCGGCCTGTGTCAGGCGCTGGACTGCCGCCTGAGCCACTTCCCAACGCGTGTCTTCAGCGCGAACAACCATGATCACGCCGTCCACCTGGGTGCTGATGACCAAGGTGTCGGCGGCGGAATACACCGCGTCGCCGTCGATCACCACAAAGCGGTACTGGCTGCCGAGCTGATCGAGCAGAGGGCCCAGGCGTTCGGCGGTCAGGTGTTCGTTGCCGCGCACATATTTGCCGTTAGGCAGAAGGTGGAACGGCAGGCTGGCCACTTGCAGCACGCAATCTTGCAGCAGCGGCGGACTCTGGGTGTTGAACACCAGGTCGCGAAAACCACGCTCCTTGCTTAAACCAAGTTGCTGCGTGAGGTTGGTTGCCGATTGGCTGGCGTCGATCAACAGCACTTGGCCGCTGCTCATTTGCGCCAGTTGGGTGGCCAGTGCCAGGGCGCTGGTGGTTGTGCCTGCCCCGGGGTTGGCGGAGGTCAGGAATAGGATCCGCAGATCTTGATCGAGCACGGTCGAAGTTAGATTGGACTCGCTCGGGTTTGCGATGCTTAGGCTTTTGGCTGATGAACCGTCCATTTAACTCGCTCCGTGGCCGCTAAATACTTTGAAGGGGGTTTTCAACAGGATCTTCAGATCAAGCAACAGGCTCTGCTCGGCGATATAGCTGAGGTCCAACTCAACGCGCTGGTCGAAGTCGATATTGCTGCGCCCGGAGATCTGCCACAGGCCGGTCATGCCGGGGTAGATGCTCAGGCGTGCAAGGTGATTGTCCTTGTAGCGATAGGCGTTGAACGAGGTTGGCCGAGGGCCCACCAGGCGCATGTCGCCCGTCACCACATTGATCAGGTTGGGCAGCTCATCCAGGCTGCTGCGCCGCAGGAAGCCGCCGATACCGGTGATGCGCGGGTCCTTGTCGATCTTGAAGTCGATGGCGTCGGCACCGTGTTTGTTCAGGTGACGCAGGGACTCCTTGAGCTCTTCGGCGTTGGCCACCATGGTGCGAAACTTGTACATGCCGAATTTGCGACCGCGGTAACCGGTGCGTTTCTGTACGAACATCACCGGCCCCGGGCTGCTGAACTTGATCGCCAGTGCCAGGCCCAGCAGCAAAGGCGAGAGCAGCAGCAGAATCATCAAGGCGCCAATACAGGCGACGACCCGGTTGGTGCGCGACAGCGTCCAGGGCCGCCCACCATCGCGACCGGTCATCCAGCCGCGACCTTGCATATGGATCGCGGAGTCGAGGCGCATTCGGTGCTCGGGGTCCAGGCGCTTGTCTCGGCGCATCTGGTTGATCGGCACACCTTTTTCTAGTCCAGTCATAGAGTCCTCCGCTGAAGATCAGCCGCAAACGGCGCATGGGCGACAGGCAGTGAGTAGTAATCGCAGAACCAGGCGACAAAGCGCCTGAGTCCTTCATCCAGCTCGATACAAGGCTGAAATCCGGTTGCTTGAGCCAGGTCGCTGGCATCGGCATAGGTGTTGAGCACATCGCCCGGTTGCAGGGGCAGCAACTCGACGACGGCTTTTTTTCCAAGGTGTTTCTCCAACAGCGCCAGGTATTGCTTGAGCTCAACCGGGTGTTGGCCGCCGATATTGAAGATCCGCCACGGCGCCATGCTGCTGGCCGGGTCCGGCTGTTCACGGTCCCATTGCGCGTTGGCATGCGGTGGACGATCGATCAGGCGAGCGATGCTCTCGATGATGTCGTCTATGTAGGTGAAGTCGCGCTGATGCTCGCCGTAGTTGAACAACTTCAGTGGCTTGCCTTCGGCAATGGCCCGGGCGAACTGGATGGGCGACATGTCCGGCCGGCCCCAGGGGCCATACACGGTGAAAAAACGCAGGCCGGTGCAAGGAATGCTGAACAGGTGGCTGTAGCTGTGAGCCATCAGCTCATTGGCTTTCTTGGTGGCGGCGTACAACGACAGCGGGTGGTTGACGCCGTCTTTCACCGAATAAGGCGTGTGCTGGTTGGCGCCGTACACCGAACTGGACGAGGCGTAGATCAAGTGCTTGACCGGGTGGTTGCGGCAGGCTTCGAGAACGTTGAGGAAGCCGTTCAGATTGCTGTCGAGGTAAGCCCGAGGATTTTCCAGGGAGTAACGCACCCCGGCCTGGGCCGCGAGGTGAATTACTACCTCGGGTTTTTCACGGACAAACAGGGCTTCGATGGCCGGACCGTCGGCCAGGTCAACCGTTGCGAGCTGGAAATGGCCGACCTGCTCCCGCACCCACTGCACACGGTCGTGTTTGAGTTGCGGGTCGTAGTAGTCGTTGAAATTGTCGAGGCCGCACACATCGTGGCCGTCGCGCATCAGTCGCAATACGCAATGGGCACCAATGAATCCGGCGGCTCCGGTGACAAGTATCTTCATGGTCGCGGCGCCTCGGGAGCGATGTGCCGAAGGCCAATGCCGCTGTAGTGCAAACCGGCCGCCGCCACCTGTTCCGGGTTGTACAGATTGCGACCGTCGACAATGATTCGCGAACGCAGTTTGCTCGCCAGCAAATCGAAGTCGACCACGCGAAAATTCTTCCACTCGGTGCAGATCACCAGCGCATCGGCATCTTCCAGCGTGTCGTCGCGGGTGGCGCACAGGTGCAGGTCATTGCGGTAGCCGTAAAGGCGTCGGCATTCGGACATGGCTTCCGGGTCGTAGGCCTGCACGCTCGCACCTTCGGCCCACAATGCTTCCATCAGGTAACGACTGGGCGCTTCGCGCATGTCATCGGTGTTGGGCTTGAACGCCAGGCCCCAGATCGCGATGGACTTACCGGCCAGCCCGTCGGGGAATTGCGCCCTGAGCTTGCTGAAGAGAATGTGCCGCTGGCTGTCGTTCACGTCGGTGACGCTGCGCAGCAGGCGCAAGGGCATGCCGTTTTGTTCGGCGGTATGGAGCAGGGCACGCAGATCCTTGGGAAAGCACGAACCACCAAAACCGCAACCCGGATAGATGAAGTGGTATCCGATGCGCGGGTCCGAACCAATGCCTTTGCGTACCGCTTCGATGTCGGCTCCCAGCAGCTCGGTGAGGTTCGCCAGCTCGTTCATGAAACTGATGCGGGTGGCGAGCATCGCGTTGGCCGCGTACTTGGTCAGCTCGGCGCTGCGGTTGTCCATGAACATCAGCTTTTCATGGTTGCGGCAGAACGGCGCGTAGAGATCGCTCATCTGGTTGCGGGCGTCCTCGTCGCTGGTGCCGACGATGATCCGGTCCGGGCGCATGCAATCGGCCAGCGCGCTGCCTTCCTTGAGAAACTCGGGGTTGGACACCACCCGAACCTGGAGGGCGTGCTTGCCGCGGCGAACCAGTTCTTCTTTGGCGGTAGCGGCCACCTGGTCCGCCGTGCCGACCGGCACCGTGGACTTGATGATCAGGGTGCGATCGGCCTCCATGAAACTGGCGATCTGGCGGGCGACATTCAGCACATGGCTGAGATCGGCTGAACCGTCCTCATCGGCGGGCGTACCGACCGCGATGAAAATCAGCTCGGCGTGTTCGACCGCGTCGCTGGCCTGGGTGGTGAACAACAAGCGACCAGCCTTTATGTTCTCTTCCAGCGTGCCGGACAGCCCTGGTTCGCTGATCGTTGGCACCGCTTGTTGCAGTTGCTTGATCTTGTTGGGATCAATATCGACACACAGGACACGATGTCCGACATCGGCCAGTGCCGCTGCTTGTATCAGGCCAACGTAGCCCGTACCAAATACGCTCACGTCCATATTGGCGTGCCTCGTAAGACGGTGGAAAGAACGGAAATAAGACTGTCAAAAGGGGTATAGCCCAGCATTGGGAAAACGTGTCAGCAAAATGACATGTTGCGCTGCTATAACAGCCCCCATTTTTGGGGCGTTTTGCCATCAAGTGCTTGCCGCTGCTGGATTTGCCGCGGTTTTGACGGGTTTTTAACATTTTCAAGAAAGCGATAAACGGTCGTAGGGCATGAAATACGTGGCTTGTAGCCGTTCGAGTGTGTCAGATTTGAGTCAACGTTTTTTTGACGCTTTTTAGAAAAGTCCGACATTTCTTGCGCTTTGATGGCCCGGTGCTAGTGTCAAAAAATGGCCGACAATCTATTGGCCAACGACCTGACGCGAGCATCGGAAAAACTATGATTCGATACTTAAAAGAACTGCTGTTAGTTCTCTATTTGCTCAAGAATTACGACTATTACCTGGAACGCCTTAGTGCAATGGGCGTTGGGTTCGCGGTCGTGCTGTTTGGCGCGATGTTTGTCGTGCTGACCGTGGCGTTGTTCATGACCGCCTACATTCGCCAGACGCTGGTTCGCCACCTGTTTGCCCTGGTGATGTTCGTCTCGGCGGTTTTTTTCGACGTCTATACGCGTGTCACGGCCGATTACCTGACTTACAGCAGTTTTGTGTCGCTGGTGTATTCCGCCGGGTTCATTCAGGACGCGGCGTATCAGTATCGCGATGCGCTGATCAGCGGGGTGGTCGGCGGCTTGCTGTTGCTGTTTGGCATCGGGCTCAAGCCGCGTCGGCGGATGCCGTTGCCGGGAGGTTTGCTGGTGGCGGCGCCGGTGCTTGGGGTGTTGCTGCTCAGTGCGGTGTTGTTTGTGCGGGCCGGCGAGGGCGCCCGTGGCCTGCCGATCATGTATACGCCGTTGGCTTACTTGAATCTGTTTACCTATGAAGCCCTGCACAACACCGTTGGCCCGCGTGAGCCGGTGAGCCTGGCGCGCAATGGGCAGGCGGTGGATCACGATATTGTGCTGGTCATCGACGAGAGCATTTCCGGCAACTACCTGGACATCAATGCGCCGTTCGGTGTGCACAGCAATCTCAAGGAACCGCGCCCCGGCGTCGAGATCTTCAATTACGGTTACGCCGCCTCCATCGCCAATTGCAGCGCCGACACCAATGTCACGTTGCGCTATGGCGGCACCCGCGCCGACTACATGCGCATCAACACCACACAGCCGTCGATCTGGCAGTACGCCAAGAAGGCTGGCCTTCGCACCGTGTACATCGATGCCCAGCGCACCGGTGGCAACTTGCAGAACCTGATGAGCGAGACCGAGAAAAAGGACATCGACGAATTCGTGCAATTCGACCAGACCAGCGTGCGTGATCGCGACATGGCGGCGGCGGCGAAGCTGATCGACTTGCTCAATGACGGCAAACCGGAGCTGGTGGTGATCAACAAGGTCGGCGCGCATTTCCCGGTGCACGACAAATACCCGGACGCGTTCATGGCCTACCGTCCGACGTTGCCGCGCGGGCAGTTTGTCGAGGTCGCGGACACCGGCAAACGCGATGGCTTCAATGGCCAGCCGGATGACTGGATGCTGTACCGCAATGCCTACAAAAACACCGTGCTGTGGAACGTCGGGGAGTTTTTCTCACGGGTGTTCGCCCAGGCGGACATGCGCAATGCGCTGCTGATCTACACCTCCGATCATGGGCAGGACCTGCATGAACGAGGCAATCCCGGATTGAATACCCATTGCGGCGGTGACCCGGTGGAGGAGGAAGGATTGGTGCCGTTGGTGGTGATTCAAGGGGATCAGTTGCGCACCGTCGATTGGCAGAAGTCGCTGGCCGCGAACAAGGATCGCTCCAGTCACTACAACATCTTCCCGACGCTGTTGCAGTTGATGGGGTATGACCTGGCAGGGGTCGAGGCCGTTTATGGCAAACCGTTGAGCGTGCCGACCGCCGACGAGTTCACCTTCAACTATCGATTCAATGCGCGGCTGGGGGCCAAACCTGAGTGGAAGCATATTGATCTGAACAGCATTGTGACGCCTTCGCAGGCGCCGACGAGTGTGGCGGCGGGACAGTGAGGTGTTGATTGGCTGACAATCAACGATAACGCGGCGCTACTGCCGTCCGCTATCCTAGGCTCACTGACTTCAGCGAGCCTCCCCCCATGCTTTCGGTCCAAGGCGTCTTCAAAAGCTACGCCACTGCGCAAGGTCCATTGCCAGTGCTGCAAGGCATCGACCTCACGCTGAAACCCGGCAGCAGCCTGGCCCTGATGGGCGAGTCGGGCAGCGGTAAAAGCACGTTGCTGCACTTGATCGCCGGGCTGGACAAGGTCGATCAGGGCAGCATCCGCAGCGGTGAACATCGGCTGGACCAGATGAACGAAGGGCAACTGGCGAACTGGCGGCGAACCGAAATCGGCCTGGTGTTCCAGCAGTTCAACCTGATCGGCAGTCTGCGTGTCGAGGACAACCTGGCGTTTCAGGCGCGTCTGGCGGGGCGGCATGATCCGCGCTGGCAGGCGCACCTGGTGCAACGACTGGGGTTGGGCGAGTTGCTGCGGCGTTATCCCGAGCAACTGTCCGGCGGCCAACAACAGCGTGTTGCATTGGGCCGCGCCCTGGGATCACAGCCGAAACTGCTGCTGGCCGATGAGCCCACCGGCAGTCTCGATGAAGCCACCAGCGATGAAGTCTTGAAGTTGCTGCTGGAACTGCTCGAAGACAGCCCGACCACGTTGTTGATGGTCACACACAGCCCCCGCGTTGCCGCACGGCTGGCGGAAAAAGTGGTGTTGCACCACGGCCGCCTGGCTGGCGCGGACGAGCGCTGAGGTGCGCGTTTTTGGTGAGACGCTGCGGGCGCTGCTGAGCCATTGGCGACAGCATCCGGTGCAATTTTTCAGTGTGCTGACCGGGCTCTGGCTCGCCACCAGCCTGCTGACCGGTGTGCAGGCGTTGAACAGCCAGGCGCGGGAAAGTTACGCACGGGCCAGTCAATTGATAGGTGGCGAGCCGCAAGCCAGCCTCAGTGCGCCGGGCGGCGGGACTTTTCCTCAGGCGCTGTTTGTGGACTTGCGTCGGGAAGGTTGGCCGGTGTCGCCAGTGCTGCAAGGCCGATTGATCCTCAAGGGCCACGAAGATCAGCGATTGCAACTGATGGGTATCGAGCCGGTGTCGCTGCCGGCCGGTTCTGCCGTGGCGGGGCGGGCGTTGGCGATCGAGCAGATCGTGGGGTTTTTCAGTCCGCCGGGCAGCACCTGGATTTCCCCGCAAACCTTGCAGGCGCTGGGTTTGCACGAAGGTGATCAGCCCGTAAGCGTGAGCGGTGTGGCGGTGCCGCCGCTGCATGTGCAAACCGACATGGCGCCCGGCGTGCTGTTGGTCGACATCGGCTTCGCCCAGCAGATTCTGGGCCTGCCGGATCAACTCTCACGCCTGCTGTTGCCAAAGGATTTCAACGCGGCATTACCCGATCAATACAAGGGGCAGTTGCAGCTCAGAACCAGCGGTGAAGAGAACAACCTTTCACGCCTGACCGAGAGCTTTCACCTGAACCTCGATGCCTTGGGGTTTCTATCCTTCGTGGTCGGCTTGTTCATTGTTCACGCGGCCATCGGTCTGGCGCTGGAGCAACGCCGGGGACTGCTCAGAACCCTGCGTGCCTGCGGTGTCAGCGCACGCATGCTGATCGCGGGCCTCGCCGTCGAATTGGGCGCGCTGGCTTTGATCGGCGGCCTCGCCGGTGTAGTCAGCGGTTATCTGTTGGCAAGCGTGCTGCTGCCGGACGTCGCCGCCAGCCTGCGCGGTTTGTATGGCGCCGAAGTGGCGGGGCAGTTGAGCCTCAGTCCCTGGTGGTGGTTCAGCGGTGTCGGCCTGAGTTTGCTCGGTGCGTTGCTGGCCGGGGCCAATAGTTTGTTGCGGGCGGCGCGCCTGCCGTTGCTGGCGCTGGCCGATCCGCAAGCCTGGCATCAGGCTCACGCGCGCTGGTTGCGCCGCCAGGGATGGGTCGCGTCGCTCGCCGCAGTCATCGCACTCAGTGCCTTGATCTGGGGTGACAGCCTGGCCAGCGGATTCGTGCTGATGGCGGCGTTATTGATCGGTGCGGCGCTGGCCCTGCCGGTGGTGCTCAATGGCGCCTTGAACCTGGCATTGAGCCGCAGCCGCTCGGTGCTCGGTCAATGGTTTGTCGCCGATTGTCGCCAGCAATTGCCCGCGCTGAGCCTGGCCCTGATGGCATTGCTGTTGGCGCTGGCGGCGAACATTGGTGCGGGCAGCATGACCGCCGGCTTCCGTCAGACCTTCAGCGACTGGCTCGAACAACGGCTGACCGCCGAGCTCTACATCAATCCGACAAACCCGTCTCAGTCACGAGAGCTGAATACCTGGCTCAAACATCAGCCTTCGCTGACCGCCGTATTGCCAAGCTGGCAGGTATCGATCCAGTTGCAGGGCTGGCCGGAGGATATCTTCGGCGTGATCGATCACCCGACCTATCGACAGCATTGGCCGTTGCTCGAGTCCTTGGGCGACACTCCGTGGGATCGCTTGGCCAAGGACGATGCCGTGATGCTCAGCGAACAACTGGCCCGGCGTTTGAAAGTGCATTTGGGTGATCAACTGACCATTCCCACATCGGGCGGGCCATGGTCGCCACGGATCGTCGGCATCTACGCCGACTATGGCAATCCCAAAGGCCACATCCTGGTGAACGTCGATCACCTGCTGCGCGGCTGGCCGCAGCTCACGCCCAATCGTTTCAACCTGCGCATCGAACCGGCGTTGATCCCCGGGTTCCTGAACACGCTGCAAGCACGTTTCGCCCTGGACGACAGTCGGATTGTCGATCAGGCGCGGCTCAAGGGTTGGTCCACGCAAGTGTTCGAACGCACCTTCGCCGCCACCGCTGCGCTCAATAGCCTGACCCTTGCCGTTGCCGGCGTGGCGTTGTTCATCAGCCTGCTGACCCAGAGCCAGAGTCGCCTCGGACAACTCGCGCCGTTGTGGGCACTGGGCGTGACCCGACGGCAATTGATGTTGCTCAACCTCGGGCAAACCTGGCTGCTGGCGGTGCTGACGCTGGTGCTGGCGTTGCCGTTGGGCATCGCGTTGGCGTGGTGTCTGGATGCGGTGATCAACGTGCAGGCGTTTGGCTGGCGACTGCCATTACGGGTGTTTCCATTGCAGCTGTTGCAGTTGATGGGACTGGCGTTGCTCGCGACATTGCTGGCGTCGGCGTGGCCGCTGTATTCGTTGTATCGCACGCAACCGGCGGACCTGCTGAGGACCTTTGCGCATGAGGATTAAGGTCGGCTTGCCGTTATTGGGATTGTTATTGGCGTTGTTATTGGCGTCGCTGAGCGGCTGCGATAACCCGGAACCTGCCGAGAAAGGTTTTGCCGGCCTCGGTGGTGAGGCTTCGGTATTCACACCGGTGGTGCCCGGCCGGATCTTCAGCTTCCCGGCGGATCACGGGCCGCATGACGGCTTTCGCATTGAATGGTGGTACGTCACGGCCAACCTCAAGGATGAGCAGGGCCGCGAGTTTGGAGTGCAATGGACGTTGTTTCGCAGCGCATTGAAAGCCGTTTCGGAGCAGCCGGGGTGGGGCAACCAGACCATTTGGCTGGGGCATGCGGCGGTCACTTCGGCGACGGTCCATCACGCGGCCGAGCGCTACGCCCGTGGCGGCGTCGGCCAGGCGGGCGTGAGTGTCGCGCCCTTTAATGCGTGGATCGATGATTGGCGGTTCAGCAGCCAGGGGGCCGATGCCTTGGCGGATCTGCAACTCAGTGCCCGGGACAAGGATTTCAGCTATCAACTGCGGCTCACGTCGACACGGCCGCTGGTGCTTCAAGGGGATAAGGGTTTCAGTCAGAAATCCGAACAAGGGCAGGCGTCGTATTACTACAGCCAGCCGTTTTTCCAGGCCAGTGGCGCGCTGGTCATTGACGGCAAGACCTATCAAGTCAGCGGCCCGGCCTGGCTCGATCGCGAGTGGAGCAGCCAGCCGCTGACCGCCAATCAAACCGGTTGGGACTGGTTCTCCCTGCACCTGGACAGCGGCGAACAGGTGATGCTCTACCGCATGCGGCAAAAGGACGGCGCGCCTTACCTGACCGGCACCTGGATCGACGCCCAGGGCCAGACGCAATTGCTGCACGCCGACGACATCATCCTCACCCCGCAAGACACCGCCAACGTCGCCGGACGTTCGATGCCGGTACGCTGGTCGATCAAAATCCCCGGCAAACACTTCGATGTCACGATCAATGCCCTCAACCCCAATGCCTGGATGGATTTGCGCATTCCGTATTGGGAAGGCCCGGTGCAATTCAGCGGAGGCACGGGGTACCTTGAAATGACCGGGTATTGAGGCGGAACTCTCGCTCGGGCCACGGCCTCCTACTTTAAGAAGCCTGTTCACTGGAGCCCGTCATGAGCGAAGACCTCAAACCGCCTGATCTCGATTCCTGGCAGCGCCTGTACGAAGACAAGGCCTACTGGCAGCAATCCCCCGACGCCCATTACAGCGAACTGCTGCGGGTGGCCGACGACTTGCTGGGGCAGGGCGCCATCGACCTCGAACAATGGCAGGCCTTGAAGGCCAAGGCCGAACAATCCCACAAAGACTCGCCCGCCGTGAACGTCGCCCAAGAAGTTGACGATCCCGACGCCTGAGGAGACCCGCCATGAACCCCACACCGGATGCCGAAAACCCCGACGAACCACGCCCACCGGGCGAAGTCGAACGCGACAACGACGCCCTGCGCCCCACCGACCCGAACCGACGCAAGGAAAGCGGCAAAGGCACAGAAAGCGGCGAATCCACCGCGCAAGAAACTGCGAACACGCCCTGATCAGCGTCTATGCTGATTTGCACAGACAGCACTGACCCAAGGGCCAGAGCCGTCTGCTGCCATCCATCACAGGGAATGTATCGCCTATGAAACTCCACGCACTCACCAAAGCCATCACCCTCGCAACCTTGCTGTCCACCGCCAGCCTCAGCGCCATGGCGGCGGAGATTCCTCTGTCTGCCGTTGTGGAGGCAGACCAAGTCACCACCAAAGTGGTCTCGGTCGACGCTGCCGCCCACCAAGTCGTCCTGGAAGGGCCTGAAGGTAATCAGGTTCATGTGCAACTGACCGACAAGGCAAAAAACCTCGGCAAACTGAAAGTCGGCGATCAAGTTAACGTCAAAGTCACCCGCTCCGTCGCGGCCTCCCTCGACACCGATGTCGATAAAGGCCTGCCAGGCACTGTCGAAAGTGCCGGCGAAGTCCGCGCCGCCCCAGGCAGCGACAACCCGGGTGGTGAAGCCTACCGCCAGATACGAGTCCAGCTGAAAATCACCAAAATCGATGTGAAGAAACACCGGGTCACCTTCCAAAACCCGGCCGGCCAATCCAAAACCGTTGATGTCGTAAGACCCGAAATACAAGCGAAATTGAAAGACCTGAAAGTTGGCCAGAGTGTCATCGTGACCTACACCGACACACTGAAAGTGACCAGCAAACAGGGGAGTTGAGTATTAGCTCTATAAGTTTGATTGTTCTTGTACAGATTTTTTGTATAAGAACAATCAGTTTTAATGGTCGAACTGGTGGGTTTAGAAGGTTTGAAAAATAATATTTGGAACGACATGTAATAAAAGTTGTATCGATAAAATTCATGATGTGTGTGCGGACAACTTCAATAACTTCAATTAAAATACTTCCCGTTCGCCCAGTGGCAGGGCTCTTTACCGGTGCATGGATTGCCAAGGCCATTACACTGGGCGAACACCTTCTTGGGGCGCGTTGCGTGCCTGTCGTTTGATCTAGTTTTTCTGCACAACAAAGCCATTAATCAAAAAGCTGACCGGTTAGTCGATAAGCGGGGTGGTGGTTGTGTTGGGGTGATAATTTGTTTTTTGGTGTTTGGGGTGAATGGTCCGCGAGTGCGGATGCATGGAAGGCGAGAGGCTGTCGTTTGTGTGAGGCTCGTAGCGGTATTGGCGGTGGAAAGCCAACGGGAGCGTACTTATTATCTCCTAAAGTAGATTTGCATCTCCTTTTGTGAAAAACGGGCGATCTTAAGATTGCCCGTTTTAGCACGTTTAGGGGGGGTTAGACCTCTTTTCTCCACCCTGAGAAAGTGATGAGTGTTCCTTCTTCCTCTTTATCCTTGATTTCGATTTTGTAGGTGCGGCCACCAGTAACCCCGTCAATTAGAGCCTTTTCGTCATTGGCGCGTAACTCGGCATCCTTCGCGTGCTGTTGGTAAAACTCCACGACATCGGAGAACGGCGTATAGGTCTTCAACATGACTTCGAAATCATGCCGCGGCCGACCAGCCATTTCGTCGAAATCGCCGTAAATCGGCGCGCCTTTCATTCCGGGCGTGATGTAAGAACCGTCAACGCCAGCGCCTACGAGATAGGTATTTTTTGGAAGCAGCGGAAGCATCGCTTTCGGAAAGTCCGAAGGTAATTGCGAGGCGCTCCAGGCGTCTTTTTTCGGGGCAGTTGTGATGTATTCGACCGTGGCAATTTTTTGCGCCTTGGCGCGTGTTTCGGGGTCTTCACTCTCTGCCCCAATCGCGATCATGGGCGGCAACTGTTTGCTCCAAGCGATGATTGGATCTGCGTCACTCTTCTTTGCGTCTTTTGCCTGGAAGATAGTCAAAACAGTTTCGGGGCTCGGGTTGCAGGACAACGTCTCTTTACTCGATTTGACTGTGCAGTGTCCGTTGACCAACCCAACGGCGATTAGCTGACCTTTTTCATCCAACAACAATGCGCCGCGTTCGTCGCCATTGTTACCGTCATTCATGGCGGTCAGCATCTTGCGCCCGGCAGGCACTCCTTCCTCAAACGTCGAGAACTCTGAGTCCAGAGCATCCAGAACTTGCGACACGATCATATAGTTGTCTTTGGTGTAACTACCGGTCGCGTAACCCATGAAGTCAACCAGCGCCGCGCGTATCGCTGGATCTTCGTTGAGTTTAGGCGGCTGTGTAGGGGCCGGCTCATTGGAGAGCAAGAGCACCGTTGTACCATCTGAGCGTTTTTCTGAGTGGAGGGAAAAAGCGGCGGCTTCGAGAGAGAAGGTTAATGCTAATGATAGGGCAAAGAGACGTGTGATGGTAAACAAGGGGTCATTCCTTTGTTGGGTGGTGATCCGGGAGGTATAGAGGTGGATTATTTTCAAAAAAATGGTGAAAACTTTATGGGATATTCCAAGAACCAAAGGTGACGGTTTTATGCCCTGTAAAAGTGAGTAGATCGATTCGTTTTTTATTTTGGTCGTAAAAATAAATCTGTCATTTTTTATACTTGTGGGTTTTGTGCTTTCAATAATAAATTCGTTAGTTCAGGGCAGGACTCAGGCACCTCTTCTGAAAGACTACTTATAATTCGTTTTATCTTGTCGGCGTATGTTTGTTCTATTGGAATTTCTGTCCAGTCTAATTCTGATGCGGTAGCTATTAATACTTCTTTGTATTGCGAATCGAGAAGCTTTTTAAGAATTTCAATAGCAGAGGCTGAACGTTGCTCGCCAAAGGCGGCTGCGCTTCGCTCCTGCCAATACTTGGCTTTTGAGAGGATGGAACTATTGAGCTCTTTCCAATCCACCGTGCTGAACTTCTCAAACACGCCTTTCGCTACCTGCTCGGCGATGTATTCATTCCAGTTAGATTCTTCGTCAGGGCCTAGCCAGTAGTTTAATTCTTCAAACTCTTTGCTATACATGTCGTTTTTTCGATATCAGCAAGAAGGGGCGGATTGATTTCTGTTGTGAAAATAAATCTGTCCCGAATGGCACTTCCTTAGTAGCTAACCACTTGAGCTGAAAGCAAAAAATGAAGAAGGGCTGGTCTTGGTCTACGGTGATAGTTGCGAACACACCCCGACGAACCAAGGACACAGCCCCAATGAATCGTAGACGTCAAATTCTCCAGCATCAACAGCAACGTTTTCATCGACACGCTTCGGACTGCGATGCCTATGCGTTTTTCAATCTGCTCACTGCGCCCGAACTGTTACAGCGCGTCGAGTCTGCACTGCCGGAGTATCGGGAGCGCCTGTTTCCGCCGACTGAAACGCTGTCCATGTTTCTGGCTCAAGCGATGAGTGCCGACCGTTCCTGCCAGAACGCCGTCAACGACTTGTCCATCAAGCGGTTTTGTGGCGGCATGAAGCCCAACAGCACTCGCACGGGCGCCTACTGCAAAGCCAGAAAACGCCTGCCTGTGGAAATGGTTTCCACGCTGGTCAGGCACACAGGTGCTTCGATAAGTGACAACGCACCCTCGTCGTGGCGCTGGATGGGACGGCCTGTGCGGCTGGTGGATGGCACGACGGTCAGCATGCCCGACACAGCGGCCAATCAGGGTGCCTATCCGCAGTCACGCAGTCAGAATGTGGGGGTTGGTTTTCCGCTGTGTCGAGTGGTCGGCATCGTTTGCCTCTCCAGTGGCGCCGTTTTAGATGCCGCCCTTGGACGTTTCCGAGGCAAGGGCGGCGATGAACAGACGCTGCTCAGATCAATGCTCGACACGTTGAAAACAGGCGACATTTTGTTGGGCGATGCTTACTACGCAACCTACTTCCTTCTGTGCGAGTTGCAACGAAGAGGTATCGATGGCGTGTTCGAACAATATGGCGCTCGACGGCGCAGTACGGACTTTCGCTTGGGGCAGAGTCTCGGTTCGGAAGATCATTTGATCGAGTTGAAAAAGCCCGAAAGAAGGCCACCCTGGATGAGTCAGGCGCATTACGAACAGGCGCCTGAAAGACTGACAGTGCGGGAGCTGAAGGCTGGCGGAAAGACATTGGTGACCACGTTGCATTGCCCGAGGCAGACACCCAAAACAGCCCTCAAATCTTTGTACAAGGGGCGATGGCATGTCGAGCTGGATTTGCGAAATCTCAAAGCTACGCTGGGACTTGGAAAGTTGAGCTGCAAAACCCCAGGCATGGCAGTAAAGGAGTTATGGGTCTATCTGTTAGCTCACAATATGATCCGAATGCTGATGGCACAATCGGCTCTGTTAGCTGACTGTTTACCTCGCGAACTGAGCTTCAAACACAGCCTTCAGCTATGGCTGGCGCTGCGACAATATGGCAGCCCTGAAGAAGAGAATGGCCTTTCAAATTTATTGACGCTGATCGCTCAAAGGCGCGTTGGAAACCGGCCTGGTCGTATCGAGCCGCGAGCCATAAAACGAAGACCTCAAGCCTACCCCTTGCTGACCAAACCACGTCGGTCAGCAAGGGCAGATGTCAGGAAAAATGGGCACGCAAAACATGTTAAGTAAGTGCCATTCAAATCTGTCCCCTTTCCTGGTCTTAAACGAAAGAAGAAACCCTTTAGCCTTGACTGGAGACCGGCTAATGGGTGTCCCCGTTTCATTAAGGTTTTTAGTTGTCTTTTTGTGCGTTGTAGGTTCGTAGCATTTCCTCTGAACCGTCCCAGTTCGGGGGCGTCTCCCAATTTTTATTTTTATTTTTCTTTTTCCCAATTATTGCGCCAATAAATGTATTTTCTTCATCATAAAAAATGCGACCGTCCCAACTGGTACTGTCAATGAAACGCATTGATAGTATTGCGTCAGGCGCCATACTTGAAAGCGCATTTATAAGCTCTTCAAATCCCGGCATTACCGATGAAGTTGTGTTTGCAATTTCTTTTTGAGTGGTGAGTTCTTTTTTATATGCATCGCTGGCTTTTTTTATAATGTAATCGTTTTTAAAAATGAAACTTTCCTCAGTTGATTTGTTTAACAGTTTGGCCGATTTTATCCCGCCGTCTGCGAGATGAAAATTCTGCTGTAACAAATCTAAAATGTTCATGGTTTAAACACCTCGATATTCCCCGCTGCGGGGTCCTTTAAAGAGAACTTCTTGCTCCCCCTAACGATCTTCCGAATACTGCCATGACCACTTATTCCCTTCTTTTGGGGAGCCAATTTTAACTCCCAGAATAAGTCCATCCTCTTTCGCAAATTGCCTGGCGATATCAGGTGATCTTGTCCATGAAGTATAGTGTTAAAATAAATCCGTCCTTTTTTTGTCAAGTGCGATTCTCAGCTCCAAAAGGGAGGGAATCAATTTCTTTTAAACGCAAAAAAATGTTGTGAGGGCGAATCCGCTATTTTCAGATTGGATATTCTATGCTTAAGTTGTATGATTAGGCTGAGTTATCATTGTGGTAGGCTTTTATATTTATCGCAGAAATGCTTTGTGCTGTACAAGCAAGTTTGCAATAGTTATTGATTTCTATATGTATGTCGTTTTGGTTTTTATTGTTTGTGATGTCTATATGTATGGGGCCATAAAAGCTAAAGTTTGAGATTTTTACATCGCATACCTGGTTGAATAATAACTCAAATTCATACTTGTTGTGTTCGTTGCTTAGCCATTTTTCCGGGCATTTATTTTCCTCTATGGGAGCGTATAATTTAAGTTTTATAGAGTTGTCCTTGAAGATCGCGTAGGAGATGTTGAGGCTTTTAGGTGTGTATTTATCCCCGAAAACAGAAATCCATTGTTTTTTGTCGGATATTAAAGATGTCCACATCTTTTATTTACTCATTTAAGACACGCAAAAAAAGAAAGAAACAAGGGTTGCCCGTTTGCCGGTCTCAGTCCAGCGGATATTCACAAGTCCAAGGTGGTGTGAACAGTTCTGGGTTTATGTTGTTCTGCTGAAGAAAGACATTTATGTCCTCTTCAGACTCTAGTATTTGACATTTTATGATTGTGGTGTCGCTGCTACCAATACTATCTCTTGTTTCAAGTATGTGCTTGGGAATGGTAAATTCTATTGCGACAAATTTTGAGTTTTTTGAATCTTCCAAAAATTTGTAATAGCGTTCTCCGGGGTATCTATCTACGAAATTCAAGTGGTATACCGCGTATATGGCCACCCACCTGCGCAAGTACTCGTCATTTGTAGGGAGTTCTTGCGCGATTTCCGTATAAGATTTCGCTTCCAGCCCCCACCACACTTTTTGCGGGATGGTTTTCTTATTGCTCATATTTGTCCATTAAACTGGTTTGGGCAATATTTTCGAGATTTTCATCTTTCTCGGGAGTGTGGTTGTAGTGTGAGGGTCAATAGCAGGAAAGTTTGGTAAAAAATAAGCAGGTGTTGCTCCATAGTGGTGCCAAGTCTTAATCATATAAGATTCAATTTTCTCAATAAACTCCTCTTTGTTCTTTGTTTTGAAGTCTCCTAAAAAAACCTCGGAGTTTTTTACTGGTAAACCTTTGTGGTCATATTTAATTGTTAGAAATTCAATAATAAATTCCCCGTCCGGATCCCCCTCGGGCTAAACCCTGGCGTCAAAGCAATGACCAGTACTTCTTCTAACTCCTCCTAAAAGAACTGAGCTGCTGAACCATTCTGCAGTTTCTTTAGTAAGCTCTACTTCAAATAAATTATTGATTGTAATTGTCCAGCAGCTTGGTACCCGAATTGGCTGTAGTTTATATTTTAATGTGGAATTCATGTTGTTTGGTCTTTTCCATGTATTTTTGAACTTGCTTCGGGGCGACTGGGATTCGAATGCTGGAGCAGCGGACGCGGCTCGAACTTTCGAAAAGGGAGAGACTTGATCACGCATTGCGAACCGATGTGCATCAACAAGCTCAGACGTTGCGGTAGATTTGTGGGGATCCCTCTGGACGAATTTATTTTCTGTAGTGAAAAATAAATCCATCCTTTGGGTGTTCTTAGTCTAGCGGGTATTCGCATGTCCAAGGCGGAGTGAATAACTCTGGATCAATACTGTTTTGTTGAAGAAATCTATTAATGTCTTCTTCGGTTTTAAGAGTCACACATTTGGATATTGTAATGTCACTATCGTCAATGCTGTCTCTGGTTTCAAGTATGTGCCGTGGAATGCTGAATTCGACCGCGACATAATTGGAGTCTTTTGCGCTTTCTAAGAAATCGTAGAACAATCGAGTTGGGCGTCGATTTATAAAATCGATTTGATATACCGCATATATGGCAATCCACTTGCGCAATAGATTGTTTGTATCCGGCAATTCCTGTGCAATCTCAAGATAAGATTTGCTTTCAAGACCATGCCAGACTTTTCTTGGGATAGTTTTTGGGCTGTTCATTATTGTCCCGCGAAAGGATTAGGCCAATAGATACGAATTGCTTTACCTAAAGTAGGCTGAAGCTGCAAGTGTGGATTGTCTCCGTGTGGGTCACTCGGGTCATGATTTGCCATCGTAACCTTCCTTGTTTTTATATCGGAGACAGGCACGTCGTCCCAGTGATAGTAATCTTCAGGGTTTCGAACTTTCCTGAAGTGAGTCTTTGCGGTAGCGGAGTTAAATTCCTCTGCGTTTCTGTATCCTTCACCGACATATTTTCCTAAAAATAGTTCTTCAGCTTCGGCTCTGCTATTGACGGTTACTGAAGTCGCTCCACGATCCAGTGCATCCGAAGCACGTTTTACAGTTGGGCTTGACCAAGGAATATCAGGAACAGGTGGTTCCTTAGTATCAACCTTAGCTTTACCCGCAGGATTTACCGTAGGATCTTGGCTGCCCCCGGCGCCAGGACACCCATTCAACCCCAACGGATCCACCCACCCCGTAGGATTAGGCACGTACTGGTAGTTATTCAACCCACCCGCAAGCTTGATCGGATCCGGCGTCAGAAACCGCCCGGTCCCCGGATTGTAGTAGCGATGCCGGTTGTAATGTAAGCCCGTCTCCGCATCGAAGTACTGCCCCTGAAACCGCAACGGGTTGTCGATTTCAGCAACGTCGAGGGCGGCGAGGTTGCCGTAGGCGCGGTACTTGGCGGACCACATGATCTCACCGCTGTAATCGGTCAGTTCCTGCGGCGTACCAAGGTGGTCGAGTTGGTAGTAGAAAGGCGTGGCTTTTAGAGGGCCTTCACCGTCGAGCATCGCCAGCGGACGGAAACTGCCCGGTTCATAGATGTAAGTGCGGTAGCGGTTGTCAGCGCTTTCGGCGATCAAGCGTTCGCCTTGCCAAAGGAATTCAGTGGTTCTGCCGTCAACGGTTTTTTCAATGCGGCGGCCGAAGGCGTCGTACTTGTAGGTCGCGACACTGCCACCCGGCAGGCTGGCGCCGATCAAGCGGTGTTGGCAGTCGTAACGGTATTCGGTGACGAGTTTCTGCCCGGTGCCGCGACGTTCGCGTGTCAGGTTGCCGTAGGCGTCGTAGTCGTAGTGGCGGTCGCCCTGCATCAGCAGACGGTTGCCTTTGACGTTGGCCAGGTTCGCGGCGGGTTGGTCGCCCTGGCCTAGCAAGTTGCCGGCCGGATCGTGGGCGAAGCTTTCCGGGGTGCTGCCGCGAACGTTGATCAGCCGGTCGAGTGGATCGTAGTGGAAGCTGCGGTTGCCTTTGCGGCTGTCGTCGATGCCGGCGAGGTTGCCATTGGCGTCGTAGGCGTAGCGACGGCGGAACAGGTTGCGGTCCTGTTGGCTGACGGTATGCGCCTGTAATCTGCCTTGTTCGTCGTATTGGTACTGGCTCAGCAACAAGCCTTGTTGGCGCTGTAGTTCCTGACCAGCGCTGAACTGGTGGGTGGTCAGACGCGAACCGTTGAGGTCGATGCTGCTGAGTTGACCGCCGCGTTGATGGTGGTAATCGAGTTTGCTGCCGTCCGGCAGGCGGCAGTGTTTGAGTTGACCGACCGTGTCGTATTCGTAGCGCAGGGTGCCCCAGCCTTGGTGTTCGGTGATGAGGCGGTCCTGCAAGTCGTATTCGTAGGCGAGCGGCCAGTTGCCGTCATCGACGTTTACGAGGCGGCCGAAGGCGTCGTAGCTGTAGTGGATTTCCTCGCCATCGGCCAGGGTCTTCACCAGCAAGCGGCCAGCGGCGTCGCGTTGGTACGCGGTAATCAGTTCGCTGCCGTCATCACCGAACTCGGTTTTCTTCAGCAACTGACCGTTGAGGTCGTATTCATAAGCAGTGCGACGACTATCGAACCCGGTTTCCTGCTGGATCAGGCCGTTGGCGTAGTAATCAAGGTGATACTGCTCGCCACGTTCGTTTTCGATCTCGGTCAACAACAAGCGCGAATTGTCGTAGCGGTAGCGCAACTGGCTGCCGTCTGGATTGATACGGCGGCTGACGAGGTGTAGGCCATCGGCATATTCGTAGCGGGTGATGCGACCCAATTCATCGCGCTCGGCGGTGACTTTGCCGTAGGCGTTGTAGGTAAACGCTCGGGTGGCGCCGCCTGGCAGGGTAACCAGTGCGAGGCGATTGGCGGCGTCCCATTGATAGTGGGTGATCGCGCCGGTTTCTTCCTGGCGGGTGATCTGCCTGCCCAAGGCGTCGTAACGATATTTGCGCTGGCCGCCGTCGGGCAGGCTTTCTTCCAGAAGTTGACCGAGGTTGTTCCAGCCTAATTGATGGCGGCTGCCATCGGGGTGGCGGATTTCCAGCAGTCGGCCCTGACGGTCGTAGCTGTAGAGAGTGGCGTTGCCGTCGGGGTCGATCTGTTGAGTGATGTCGCCCTGATTGTTGCGTTGATACTTCCACATGGCTTTGCCGCGATGAACATCACTGACGAATCCATTGCTGTATTCATAAGTGACAGGTTCATCTTCCGGAGGAATGACGGCCGTCATCAAGCCGTCTTCGTCGTACCGGTATTCGGTCACAGCGCCCAACGGATCTTTTTCCGCGATCAGTTGGCCTTTTTCGTCATAGGCTTTGAGGTGTTCAGCGCCATCGGGGTCGATCTTGCTGATCAACCGCGCCTTATCGTCGTGGGTGTAAACCTCTTCGCTGCCATCGGTGTTGGTAACGGTCACGCTGCCTTTATCGTCCCAGACGTAGTGCGCTTCCATCTGCGAGAAACTCGCCCAGTGATGAACGCAACGCGCCAATTTGCCTTCGTTCTCCCACTCCCAGAAGAAGCTGGCGCCACCTGCCAGTTGCCGCTCAAGAATCACGTGTTGATCGTTGTAGCGATAGCGCTCGGCTTCACCGGCCGCGTTCTTCGCTTCGATCAGGCGATGCTGCTCGTCATAGCTATAGGTGACCAACGTCTGGACGGTGTTCCAGGCGTCTTCCAGATTGTCTGCCGGAAGGAACTGCTGATAATCGACGGCGACAATGTGCTTGCGGTCATAACGCAGGAGGAGGGCACGACCGGCACCGTTGTCGAGGCGCTTTATCCGCCCATGGATATCGCGAGTGATGTGCAACCGGTTGCCATAGCTATCGCTGATGGCAATCAAGGTTGCGCCTTTGCTGTTGAAACGGAAGTGGTAGAACGAGGGGCGGTTTCCGGCCTGCGCCAGAACAAGCTCCGATGGATCGTCACCGATGAATATCGCAGCTCGAGACAGGCTGTTGGTAATGGCGGGGCGTTGTTGGCTCGGCAGCGGGAACGGCGTGGCACGGTTTTCGTGGTCGGTCCAGATGACTTCGTCACCGTTGATTTCGATTCGGTGTGCCAGCGCATGGCTCCAGCCGTATCCCAAACCACAATCGATCTCCACGGCGCTGGTTCGGTACAGGCGTGTCCACTCAAACGGCAGCAGACCGTCGAGTTGGCCATCGCTCAACGTCAACAACTCTTCGCCCGTGACCATCGAAACGGGGCATTTGTCGGTGCAGGTTTTGGCGGCAGGCTCGGCGCTCTGATTAGCAGGCGTCTTTGCTTGTCTGGAAACGTCATCACCGGCTTTACCCTTGCCCAGTTTCGCGTTTTTCTTCCCGTCAAACCGCAACTGCGCCAAACCACTCTTCACCTGCGCCGTCACACCACGCGCCGCAACCGCCGTGTATTTCGTGACGTATTCCATGAAGCCTTTGATGATCTTGAACACCGACTCCACAAAGCCGGTCACCGCCTTGATGATGATTTCGCCGTACTTCTTCAACCGTGCAGCGAGGTAAATGACGCCAGTGCCTTCCGCTGCGATGGTCAGCACGATCGAGATGACGATGTCGATGGCGATTCCGACGACCGCCGCCGTGGTCATTTTTGCGACGTCGCCGGCCATCTTCATTGGCGGCAGGCCGGCCAGCCAGATAACGGCGCTGCGCACCATCAAGAACAGGGCGGCCTCGTCGCTGGCCAGCAACATGGCTTTTTTCATGACATCGGGCGTTTGTTTGGCGAGATCGATCAGTTTCTGAGTGCCGGCACCGAGGTCCTTCGCAAATTTGCCGGGGTCTTGCAGGATATCCAGCACCAGACTGATGCCGTCCCAGACGCCTTTTATCGCTTCCCAGCCGCCTTCAAGGATGCCGTTGCCGACAGCCATCGCGGTGCCGGAAGCCGACACATTTGACCATTGCGGTTTGAAACCGGCCCACTCCTTGCGCAGGAAACCTTCCAGGTCCGCGGTGAGACCGCCATAGGAGTTGAACAGCGTATCGATCTGCGCTGGTGTCACTTCGTTGTGAACACGGATCTTGTAGAACTTGCCCGGAACACCACCTGTCCAGGCCGCTTTGCCTTGAGCATCCAGCTTGACCTTGCTGATCGCGCCGCCTTCAACCGCAACGATTTCGACTTCGATATCGCCTAACGGGATGTCGTAAACCGATTCGAATTTGCTCTCGATCAGCAACGGCCCCTTGAGCGGACACTGGGCGACGTTTGAGGTGAAGTCGCCGTCAGTCGTGCTCACTGATTTACTGGTGTTGCCAACCTTAATCACTCGTTCCATGCCAAGCAGGGAGGGCAGGTCTGCGGCGCGGCTGCCTTTATCGGCGACTTTCGCGTACCAGGTTTTGGTTTGTTCCTGATACAGCTTCAAGCTGTCCTTGAACGTAATCAGTTGGTTATCAACGTAGGCAACGCGATCCATCAGCCTTGCTCCAGAATCAGGTGGTTTAACAGTGCTTCATTCAAGTTTTTCGGAGCATCCGGGCGGCGCACGAAACGTGCGATTTTCAGCTTCAGGTTGCTCTCGGGGTAAGCGGCGTAGAGGTCTGGACGTTCAACTTCCAGCCACTGCATCAAGTTGCCGACCAGGGTTGACGGGTTTTTCTTCGCCAGGCCATCAAGCAACTCCTTTGGCACCTCCCACCAAGGCCAATCCTTCGCCTTCGGCACCACTCGCGGCCCAACTTCCAACCGCTTCCCATTAATCAGATACCGATCAAATACCGGCAGCACTTCACCCGCCGTGTCATCCAATCCTTCCAGAATCGGATAAATATGCCGCCCATCCCAGAAGCGGAAAAACACCTCGGTGCCGTCAGGCATGCGCACTTGAGTCAGGCTGCGAAGGTGTTCGAACACCACGTCGGGCGAGCTGGTTGAAACCGCCAGCCAACCCCAGTCCTGCGCGTCCGTCTCGGCGATCCACTGCAGAAAACCGGAGTTGGGTTTCAACTCGACGAGGTAGGGCATGACCTGTTGCCAACCTGCGTAGGGGGTTCCACCCCAAATTGGCGTCGCCTGAGTCGTGGGGTCGCTCTGATAAAGCGTCTTGAGCGCTTCGGCATCGCTTGCAGCGCTGACGATCAGGTACAGTCGTTCGCCCGAACTCAGTTGGGTTTCGGATAGCCATATCTGTGGGGTGATGTTTTCAGATGTCACAACTGTCGTCCTTGATGAGTGAATCTAAAAACTCATGTCAGCTTCAATATTTTCTTCGTAAGTGGAGAGCAACTTCTCAACGCTTTCGTTTCCAGAGTATTTTTCTTTCAGCTGCTTCAGCTTCTGGTCCGTACCCTTGCAGTATTTATTGATATCGCTGATGACTCGATCGAGACTTCCCGGGTCGGCAGGGTCCGGTTCAGGAATATCGCCACGTAGAGAGTCACAGTTGTCTCTGCTTTGGATGTAGCTGGAGACGTCGGCAGGTACTGAACCATCGCTTTCCGCTGCGCAAGAAATCAACGGCAAGGTCAGTGCAACAAGTAAAAAATAAGGCGCTATTTTGTGCATTTTAATGCCCGTCATTTGACCAGTGAGGTTTGTCACTACTTCCCCCAACAAATTTGATTACGCCATAAGTGGCACCGACGGTATGAAGCTCATTGTTCATTCCGGTTTTGGGGGCCGAGCTTATACTGACGGTCGTTCCAGAGGCGTTATTAATCACTAAGGTCCCGTTCCAACTGATGTTCATGTCGATTGCCAGTTTCTGTGTATGCCTGGAATTGAGCGCCGGGGCGACGTTAAGACCACTGATTCCGTAGCCATTCACCATGGCCCTGGCACCCTGTACAGAGGCCTGTTGGTCATAAGTGCCGGACGCGGAAACGTGTGCCCATTTGATTTTTATAACGTCACCCGGATAACTGGGAACTTGTTGTGGATCGAAGCCCGTTTTAACGATTTTCCATGCCCAGTGCATTAAATAAGCTCTTTCTGGGGGACGGTACGTTGCGGCAATTTGCACAGTCCCACCAGCAGCTCTTACTGCATCGAGAAACTTGGTCGCGGATTCCCGAAATGGAGACGCAAGCGTAGTGAGGCTGGCGCTGCCCAGAAATCTTCCCACCCACTGAGCGCCGCTTGGCTCGTCCGCTGAAACACTAACAGCTACAGGCGTCTGATCCGCAGTCGGAGTGAGTGTCGCTTGTAGTGTCGCCATAGTAGGGGGCCTCGATGGTGGCTTTTTCGGGTTTGTTGGATGAAACTTTTTGGGTCATTCCTTGACTGTCGGTAACACCCTTAACAATAAATCCAGATTCAAGCTTGATTCGGTAAGGAGTATCCGGCTTAGGCTTGCCTGTTACTTCGTCATTCAGGACGAACACTAAGTCATGGGTGCTTTTTTCAGATTCCTGGGTGGGGCTTCCTATATCACAAACCCCCGCTTTGCATTTCTCACACTCTTCACAAAACGGCGCATTACGTTTCAACGTATTAACCTGAGCCGGCGTCAACAACGCCCCAGCCCTGTCCGCATCCGCCTGCTTCAACACCCCCGGCAGCAACGGCGCCGCCCCGGTTCCACTTCCCGGTCCACCGCCGGAGTTCATGTTGATCACCGGCCCACTCATGGTCACACCGCTGGCGTCGATCTTGATGAAGCTGCCGCCGCCCTTGAGGGTCAGTTCGCTGCCGGCTTCGAGCACGACTTTCATGCCGCTGCTCAAGTGAATCTCTTGGCCTGCGTCGATGAATTGCCCGGTGCCGATCTTGATGTGCTGGTTGACCCCTACGGTCAGGTGGTCGTTGGCGCGGGCTTCGACTTTGCGGTCGGCGTAGACGGTGTGGTGTTCTTCGGCCTTGAATTCGCTGTAGCTGTTTTGCTCCACGATGTCGTGGCGTTCGTTGCCGACGCGGATTTTCTGGTCGTGTTCGACGTTTTCGTCCCAGTCGCGCTGGGCGTGGAGGAAGATCTGTTCCTGGCCCTTTTTGTCTTCGATGCGCAGTTCGTTGAAGCCGCCGCCGCCCTTGGAGCTGAGGGTTTTGAAGGTGCTGCGGGTCTTGTTTGCCGGCAGCGGGTAGGGGACGACGTTTTCCTTGTGGTACAGGCAGCCGCTGATCAGCGGTTGGTCGGGGTCGCCTTCGAGGAAGGTGACGAGCACTTCCATGCCGATC
The DNA here is from genome assembly GCF_900103875.1 of Pseudomonas arsenicoxydans. Taxonomy (NCBI): domain Bacteria; kingdom Pseudomonadati; phylum Pseudomonadota; class Gammaproteobacteria; order Pseudomonadales; family Pseudomonadaceae; genus Pseudomonas; species Pseudomonas arsenicoxydans. The sequence goes on from NZ_LT629705.1 coordinate 3,744,596, forward strand.
CGCGGGATGGCGATGCCGCCGTAGTGGGCGCCGGCCCAGGCGGAGGAGACGCGCAGCCAGCAGCTGGTCTTGTCGTCGGCCTGGCCTTCGCGGTCCCAGTGGAATTGCACTTTGACGCGGCCGTATTGGTCGCAGTGGATCTCTTCACCTTTGGGGCCGGTGACCACGGCGCTTTGGCTACCGAGGATGCGTGGTTTCTTCTGCGTCAGGGGCGGGCGGTTCGGCACGTCCCACGGGGTGGCCTGAAAGCGGTTGCGGTAGCCCTGGTGGAAATCGCCCTTGAGGCTGGTGGTGTCGCTGGTGACCGATTCTTCCAGCACTTGCGGCTGTTTGCCTTCGTGCAGGACTTCAGTGAGCAGCCACAGGTCGTTCCATTTGGCTTTCGGGTGTTGGGTCAGGGCCAGGAAGTGGCCGCTGACCAGCAATGGCTGATCGCTTTTGCCTTCGGCGAGCTGGAAGTCGCTGCGGTGGCGTTCCAGGTTGCGTTTGGCCAGGTGTTTGCCGCGATCGCGGTCGATGAAGCGACCGGGATAGTCATAGTCTTCGAGGTCGGGCAGGGCGTCGCCACGGTTTTCGCTTTCCAGCGTCAGGCGCGGTTTTTCGAAGTCGTAGTCGCGACGGGTGGTGCGGCTGGTGCGGGTTTCCAGGCGCAGGTCGAAACGCTTGATCACCGGGTCGGTGGCGACCATGCCGGAGTCTTGCTGATAGGCCACGGGGGCGAGTTTCGGGAACACCGTCTGGTCATCGCCGAACACCAGCTTGTGGGCCGTGGCGCTGTGCTGGAAGTGGTAGTGGATACCTTCTTCCTCGCACAGGCGTTGGACAAATTGCAGGTCCGATTCATCGTACTGAACGCAGTAGATGCGCTCGGGATAAATCGCCCCGACTTTGAATTCGTAGGCATTGCTCTGGATGCCGTGCTCTTCGAGGACCATGCCGATGATTTTCGGCACCGTAAGGTTCTGGAAGATGCGTTGGTTGATGCGGTGCGCGAGGTAGGACAGTTGCGGGCGCAGGGTCACCGCGTAGCGGGTCAGGCGTTTGCCGGAATCACCCTGGGCGGCGCGATAGATCTGGCCATGGATGCCGCTGCCGTCAGGCGAGAGCTGCAAGAAGGCCGGTTTGTGCAGCAGGGTTTCGAGGTCCAGGGACGGCTGTTCACTGACCAGCTCCACCTCAAACACAAAAGGCTGGCTGATGGCTTCCCGACCTTGCAGGGAAAACACATGAAAGTCGCTGGAAAGACCTTCAATGGTCAGGGCAAAGTGAGTCTGATTGGCCGGCGCGAACATCCCTTGTTCCTCGTGCAGTGCAGCGGCGTTCGCCAAAAGCCCCCAGGAAAAGGGGTCAGCAGACGCAAAATTCTGGAAAGGCGTAAACAACATCGACCAGCAGAGCTGGCCGATGCGTGAAGCGGTCAGCCGCGATTAAGCGACTGGCTGACGCCAGTCATCGGAACCCGAAGTACCGGATACTTCGTGGGTCCAGGTGATTTTGCGGTAGGTGAATTGCACTTCTTCCAGGTGCGTGAAGTGCGAGTTCGACGGATCCTGGCAGTTGTGCATTTTGTTGTTGATGGCGACGATGATCGCGTCTTCCAGTTTGGTGGTGTAGTAGTGCTCTTGGGTACCTTGAGCCGAAGTGCGGTACCACTGGATAACGATCTCGCTCATGCGCTCGCCGGAAGTCAGGGCGGCTTGCAGCAGTGGCGAAGCCTTGTCGTAGACTTTGGTGATCACGACTGGCTTGTGTACGCGCTGGCCGGTTGGCTGGCCGGACTGCGGGTCACGCGGGATGATCACGTCGTGGCTGAAAGCCTGAACCATGACCTGGTCTTCGTGACCTTCCTGATAGGTGTTACCAACCGAGTCGGCGGTGAATGCGCCGGCAGTGATCAGACCTTGTTTTTCGCCAGTGACGGACATGTACGCTGGTGTAGCCATGGATGTGCTCCTTGCTGAATAAAGTGAGGGTGCCCGGGAGGCGGTATCGCCCGGTGGGTGCCTGACTGTTATCAAGGTCCGTGCCATAAATAGACAAATCCATGTAAATCAAAGTGTTGAGGTTGTTTTCAGGTTGTTGAAACGAGGTTCAACAAAGAACTCGGGGGAATGTGCGCAAGAACTTGCGCACCACTGCGCAACTTCTTGCGCACTTGGCTGAAAGGCTTGGCAGGCTGGGTGTTTAGCGCCAAGGTAGGACCGTTCTGAAGGAAGAGTGCGCAAGAACTTGCGCATCAAGGCTTTGCGCTACCACTCGATGGCGCTGCACATCCGTTGCAACGAATCGGCTGGCGCCGTGGTCCATAAACACAGCGCCGTCGAGCGTCCGAACAACCCTGAAATGGAGTGAGAACGACATGAAAATCCTGATGGTTTTAACGTCCCACGATCAATTGGGTGACACGGGTAAGAAAACCGGCTTCTGGCTGGAAGAATTCGCCGCGCCGTACTTCGCGTTCAAGGATGCCGGCGCTCAACTGACCCTGGTCTCGCCCAAAGGTGGCCAGCCGCCGCTGGACCCGAAAAGTGACGAGCCGGACGCGCAAACCGCGGCCACTGATCGCTTTCGCAAAGATTCCGCCGCCCAGTCTGCATTGGCGTCTACCGCTTTGCTGAGCAGCGCGCGAGCTGAAGATTATGACGCGGTTTTCTACCCTGGCGGTCATGGCCCGTTGTGGGACCTGGCCGAAGACAAGAACTCGATCGCGCTGATCGAGGCGTTTATCAAGGCGGGCAAGCCGGTTGCAGCCGTTTGTCATGCGCCGGGTGTGTTGCGTGACGTCAAGGGCACCGACGGCCAGCCGCTGGTTAAAGGCAAGCGTGTGACCGGGTTTACCAACACAGAGGAAGAGGCGGTGCAACTGACGAAGGTCGTGCCGTTTTTGGTGGAGGACATGCTCAAGGAGAAAGGTGGCGTGTATTCCAAGGGCGCGGATTGGGCGAGTTACGTGCTTACGGATGGGTTGCTGATTACTGGACAGAATCCGGCGTCGTCTGAAGCTGCCGCCGAAGCGTTGTTGGCGAAGTTGAAATAAGATCAAGAGATCGCAGCCTCGTTTCACTCGACAGCTCCTACAGTTGGATCGCTTTTCAACTGTAGGAGGTGTCGTAGGCTGCGATTTTTTTTGTGCGACTGAGGTTTAGCTCAACGCTGCAAAACACTCTTCAATTGAACGACGCTGCGTTTCTGCGTACAGCCCTAGTTCATCAATCGTCGGCCGCCCAAGGGCCTGTTCAAATGCCTGGCGGTTCGAATGCACGCCGTAATTTACCTGCGCGGCATCCCCCAGGTTCGACTGAAATATCCCCGCTGCACTGACCGGCAGAAAATCTTCATACACCAACGGTTCCACCCGCAAATAGCCGCCGCTGAGCAAATCGTCCAGGGTCAAGGATTGCAGCTCATCCGCCGCCAGGCCTTTTTCCGTGACGAAATAGCGAAAGTACGCCAGTTCCTGTTGGCGCATGCCGTCGTAGGTGTCAGGGAATTCGCCGAAATGCTGCGTCATCAGCGCGTTGTAACGGGCGGCATTGGCTTCGTTGGGGAAGTCGTTCAATTCATCGCGGGCGGCATTGAGCAAACGGTCGTACAGCGCCCGACCCTTGGGAGTGAGCGCCGCGCCCCGTTGTTCGATTTCACCAAAACGTGCGCTGTGGCTGCCGCGAGTCTGGGCTTGATCGGTGAACGCAATCGGTTCGTCCAGTGCCTTGAAGCTGGTCTGGCGCAGCAGAATCGGGCACTGACGGCGGGGCGGGCCTTCGATCACGGCTTTAGGCGTGATGCCATGGGCGGGCATTTGTGCCTGGACGATGTCGATGTCCAGGGTGCGCGGCGTCAGGTGATTGATGTGCGGACCTTTGAACGCCACCACGTCGGCGATCAGGCGGTGCTGTGCGCTGAGTTTCTGGTACTGCTCGGCGGTGACGGTGGCGCTGTGGTGCCAGCGAAAGGTTTCCAGCGCCTGTTCGACGAAATCCAGGGCCTCTTGTTCGGTAAGGCCGCCTTCGGTTTCAGCGCGCTCGATCAGTGCCAGCGCGGTCGGGGTGAAGATCTGGCGTTTATCCAGCACTGACTGGGCGAAGGCCCGCAGTGCCGGGTCTTCGATCAGTTCCAGGCGCAGCAGTGAGGTGAACACCCGGAACGGGCTGACTTGCAGCGAAGCTTCGTGCACCGCGCGAAATGCAGTGGAATGCACCGGTACGCCGGCCGGGGTCAGGTCGTAATAACCGACAGGTTGCATGCCCATCACCGCGAACAGGCGGGCGAGGGTGGCCAGTTCACCAGCGGTGCCGACGCGGATGGCGCCATGGCGTTCAAGGTCCAGTCGCTCGATTTCGCCGGTGCTGTTCAATTGCCGGGCGATCTGCGGCTCGCTTTCCAGGACGTGGCGGTTGGTCTGCTCCACCAATTCCATCAGCGCGCCGTACAGCGGCACTTCTTCGCGGTACATGTCGGACATCGCTTTGGAGAAGCGTTGGCGGATCAGGTCAGGGCTGACGAAGCTTGGGTGGCTCATGAAAAAAATTCCTGGCGCGGTGACGTGAAGGATGTTGGAAAAGATCGCAGCCTTCTGCGGCGCCGACAAACGAAGAATCTTACGGACTTCATTCTGCCAAGGACTGCATGCTTCCGTCCGGTGTAGCCGCTACCGAGCCTGTGGTTACAGGTGAGAACGGCTTTCCGAGCGCAGCGATCCCAAGAACTCCCGATACAGGCGCGCGGTATTGGTCGGCTGTTCGACCATTGGCATATGGCCGCTGTGGTCCCAGATGACCACTCGCAAATCGGCGATGCCTTTACTCCACACGGCCACGCTGCTGACATCGATCAAGCGGTCCTTGTGGCCCCATAGCAACAGGGCCGGGCATTTGATGTCGGGCAATTTGGGCTCCATCGGCGGGCTGGCACGGAAATCGTTGAAGATTTCCTCCAGCTCCTCGCGACTCTGTTCATAACGCTGTGCAATGGCGTCCAGCACCACGCCCGGCACCCACGGCGGTTCGGCCATGGTCATGGCGTAGAAACGCTGGAATTCCTCCCGCGAATGAATCAGGAACGGGTTATGTCCCTTGGCCAGGTGTCGCTCCAGGTCGCTGGCTTCGGGGGCGGTCACGCCGGCCGGATCGATCAGCGCGACCGAGGCAATCCGCTCCGGATACGTCGCCGCCAGCCACGCCGCCATGTAGCCGCCCATCGAGTTGCCGATCACATGGACCTTATCGACCCCGCAGACATCCAGCAGCTGGATCATTCGTTTGGCCTGCAAGGGGATGTCGTAGCCGCCCCCGGCCTTGAAGCCGGTTTCGCCATGACCGGCGATGTCGGGGATGATCACGCGATAGTTGCCGACAAAATGCCGGGCGAAACGTAGCCAGATATTCTTGTCGGCGCTGAAGCCATGCAGCATCAGCACGCTGCTGGACGCTTCGTAGGGCCCGCCTTGCCAGGTCGACACGGTCATTTCGGCGATCGGCACAACGATCTTGTGCAGCCGATACAGCTTGGCCTCCAGGGCGGTGTCCAAGTCATACAGCCAGTAACCGATCGCCGGGTAGCTCAACCAGCTCCAGGCTACGAAAACGGCGATAGCGACAACTAAAACAAGCATCAGGCGTTTTCCTTGGCAGTGATCAGGACAAAATGTGGTCGGCGGGTTTCAGTGCCCGGGTCAACCGGTGATAGCTGAAACTGAACCCCGGAAACATGGCAACGACGTGACCGCTCCTGCTTTGATACCAACTGTGGCAGCCGCCGGACTTCCAGACGGTGCGTTCCATTTCCCGGTGGATCATCTCAGTGTAGGTACGTTCTGCCTCGGGGCGAACTTCGATGCTGCGCAAACCGCGTTCTTTGAGTGTGCGAATGCAATCGAGGATGTAGTTCATCTGCGATTCGATGATGAACAGCGCCGAGGTGTGACCGATGCCGGTATTGGGCCCGGTGACGATAAACAGGTTAGGAAAGTCCGGCAGGCTGGTGCCCAGGTACGCCCGGGGATACTGCGCCCAGACGTCTTTGAGCCGGGTGCCATTCTTGCCGGTGACCGGGTAGGAAATCACCCCGTCGGTGGCGTCGTAACCGGTGGACCAGACGATCAGGTCCAGATCGATGTGCTGGCCGTCCTGGGTGACGATGCCGGTTTCGTCGATGGACGCGATGCCTTGCTCGCGGCTGTGCAGCGTCACGTTGCTGCGACCCAGCGCCGGGTACAGGGTGCTTGAGATAATCACGCGCTTGCAGCCGATGGTGAAGTCCGGGGTCAGTTTTCGGCGCAATTCGGGGTCGGGCACCTGGCGCTTGAGGAAGCGCAGGGCGTGCTGCTGGACCATGCGAATCGCCGGTTTTGAGTATTTGAAGGCAATCACCCGGGTTTCGAATTGCCAATAGAGCATCCAGCGCAGCAGCTTGTACGCCGGTTTCAGGCCCAGCAGCCAACGCTGGAAGGGACCGAAGGTACGGTCGGCGCGTGGCAGTACCCAGTGTGGCGTGCGCTGGAACACATGCAGGTGCTCGACGTCGGGAGCAATCGTCGGGATGACCTGGGCGGCACTGGCGCCGCTGCCGACGATGGCGACGTGTTTGTGCCGGTAGTCGAAGGCGTGATCCCAATTGTTCGTGTGAAAAGTCTTGCCTTGAAAACGTTCCTGGCCTTCAAAACGCGGGATGACGGGTTGGCTCAAAGGCCCCGTGGCATTGATCAGGAACTGCGCATAAAAAGTGCCTTTGGTGCCGGTGTGGACTGCCCAGCGCTGTTGGTCGGCGTCCCATTCGATGGATTCGACATTAGCTTGCAACTCGACCTTTTCCCGCAGGCCGAAGCGGTCCACCACGTACTCGGTGTAGTGGTGCAGTTCAGCCTGTTCGGCGAACATTTGCGTCCAGCGGTAAGGGGCGAAGGACAGTGAATAAAGCGGCGAGGGCACGTCCACGGCGGCGCCGGGGTAGGTGTTCTGGCACCAGGTGCCGCCAAAAAAGTCCCGTCGTTCCAGCAGGCGAAAATCGTCGATGCCTGCCTTGAGCAAATTGATCGCCGCGCACTGACCGCCAAAACCGCTGCCGATGATCAACACTTGAAAGGTCTGCATGGGCCTCCTTGGTAATGGTTGCTGACTAAACCCTCTCTTCATGTATAGCCAAACATTGGCCGGTCGACCTGCACAAACCTGGCTGCCCACCGGTGATGGCTATTTAACGTTGCCCTGATAGACTCCCAGCACACCCGCTACCCTGGTGTTTTCCGCTTTCGTTCAGAGGCCCTTATGGGAAAAACGGGAGGAAAAGGGCTTTCTCTGGCCAGGAGGCTCTACACATCGCGAACCCTGGGGCTGGTACTTGGGTTGTTGTGCGTCGGCGCGGCGATGTATCCACTCGATCCGGCGCCGTGGGTGTGGGGGCTGATGGTATTCAATGGCGTGCTTTGGCCGCATGTTGCCTATCAATGGGCGCGTCGGGCGAAGGTTCCCTTTCACGCCGAACATCGCAACATATTGATCGATGCTTGCCTGGGGGGATTCTGGGTCGCGGCGATGCACTTCAATCCACTGGCGAGCGCAGCGACTCTTTCGATGATGGCCATGAATAACGTGGCCATTGGCGGATTGCGTTTCCTGCTGGTGGGAACGGTCGCGCAGACTCTCGGCATCGGTGTCGGCATGCTGGTGTTCACTCCGGGCTTCATCGCGCAAACCAGTCCGTTGCAGCTCTATGCCTGTTTGCCTCTGTTGATCCTGTACCCACTGGCGCTGGGCTGGATCTGCTTTCGGCAGGCCACCACCCTGGGCCGGCACAAACGTGAACTGCTGGCCCTGAGCCGCACCGACAGCCTCACCGGCCTGTTGAACCACGGGGCCTGGAAGGATCAGCTGGAAGTTGAATTCCAGCGTTGCCAGCGCCAGCAACAGGGCGCCGCGATTGCGCTGATCGACATCGATCATTTCAAAGCCATCAATGACACCTACGGCCACGTTGCCGGGGACATTGTGTTGCGTCAGCTGAGCAAAATGCTCAAGCAGAACTTGCGGGCAACTGACGTGGCGGGGCGTTATGGCGGTGATGAATTTTGCGTTTTGCTGCCGGACTTGCCTCTCGACAGCGCTGCGGCCGCCATGGATGCCTTGCGTGATCGCTTTGCCACGTTGGGTTACGAGCAGAACCCGGCGCTGAACGTCAGCCTGAGCATTGGTCTGGCCGCATTCAGTCCGGCACACACCGACGCCACCCTGTGGCTCAACGACGCCGATCAGGCGCTCTACGAAGCCAAGACCACCGGCCGCAACCGCGTGATCTGTCGCATTGGTGGTCAGCCCGAGCACGAACTGCTCGATCCGGTCTGATATTCACCGTAGATCCCCCTGTGGAGATCTTCGGCGTAAGAATTGTGCGTGTCGCATTCGGTCTAGAGCCTTGCGCCGTAGTCAGGTAGGGTGTTTTTGACCCCCGACACGAAACAAGGACCGATTCATGACGCTCAAGCTCTCTCGCTCTCTGCTGGCCACTAGCCTTGGCCTGACCCTCGCCCTCGGCGTTTTGGCCCCTGCGGCCTTCGCTGAACCCCACAAGCAAGTCCTCGCCGATTCCGAACAATACAAGGGTGAAGCCCTGAAACTCCTGGAACGGCTGGTGAACATCGACTCCGGTTCCGGCTACGAGCCCGGCCTGACGCAAGTGCGCGACATCGCCATCGATGAGCTGAAAAAACTTGGCTTCAGCATCGAACTGGTGCCGAACACGCCGGACAAGAGCAGCCACGTGATCGCCACGCTCAAAGGCACCGGCAAGGCGAAAATCCTGCTGATGGCGCACATGGACACCGTGTTCAAGGAAGGCTCGGCCGCCGAGCGCCCGTTTCACATCAAGGAGGGTCGCGCCTACGGACCGGGCGTGATGGATGACAAGGGCGGCATCGTCGCCGGGATCTATGCGCTGAAAGTCCTTAAGAATCTCGACTTCAAGGACTATGCGCAGATCACTTTCCTGCTCGACGCCAGTGAAGAAACCGGCTCGGACATCGCCACCGACCTGATCAAGAAAACCGCCAAGGCCCACGACGTAACCCTCAACCTCGAACCGGGCCGCCCGGCGGATGGCCTGGTGCTGTGGCGCAAAGGCAGCGCCACCGCCGTGGTCGAAGTCAAAGGCAAAGCCGCTCACGCCGGTGTGGCGCCGGAGCTGGGGCGCAACGCGGCGATGGAGGCCGCGCACCAGATTCTGCAGCTCGGCAAACTGGGCGACGAAGCGAAGAAAACCACCATCAACTTCACCGTGCTCAAGGCCGGCGACCGCACGAACGTGATTCCGGATCAGGCCACGGCCAAGGCGGATGTGCGGGCAGCGGTGCCGGAAGAATTTGACCGGATCGAGAAGGACCTGGCGCGGGTGTCCCAGGACAAGCTGATTGCGGATACGCAAGTCACGACCACCCTCCAACGCGGCCTGCCGCCGATGCCGCAGACGGCGGAATCGGATCGACTGATGGCGATGGCGCAAGGGATCTACGGTGAGATCGGTCGCAAGTTGACCGAAGAAGGCAGTGGCGGGGCGGCAGACGCAAGTCTATCGGCCGGTGTGGGCACGCCGACACTGGACGGGTTCGGGATTGTTGGCGGCAATATCCATACGCCCGAGGAGTACGCGGAGGTCGAAAGCGTGGCGCCGCGGATTTATCTGTTGTCGCGGATGATTATGGAATTGGCCAAAGCTCACTGAATGATCGTTCCCACGTCGAGGCGTCGAACCGTCTGCGTGGGAATGCCTCAACGGACGCTCCGCGTTCGGCTCCGGAAGGGACGCAGAGCGTCCCGGGCTGCATTCCCACGCAGAGCGCGGGAACGATCGACTTGTGGCGCACAACTTTCCAAGACGTTTCCTACAACGTACCCTGTTGCCGCGTTTCGGTATCGACCCCTATAGTTCGGGCTCGCGGAATACTCTGCGAACGACCTTGGCCGGTCGATATCTGAAACGCTACAGCACGTCGCGTCATGGCGGCTGTGCGCGGGACACCTTCGGGTGTGCCGGGTCTCAGGTACCGGTCGGCCAACCCGCACACGGCTGCCACCTTTACTCGCTTGGCCGCGAACGGTGGTAGTTCTAACCTGGAGTTACACCAATGTTCGACCAAGTCATGCCGCGCTACCTCCCCATCGACACCTACGACGCCGAAAACCCGGTGCTCTTCATCAATACCCATAAAGAACTCAGTGATCTCGCCGCCTGCGCTGCGCATCGCTTTACCGTGGTTCGCGATCTGGCTGACACCTTGTCCACTCTGGGTCTCAAAGGCATTTCCGATTGTGATTTGACGCGTGTGACGAGCGCCGTGCATCTGTTGATGCGCGAGGGCTGTGCGATTCTGGATGTGATTCAGGCGCGGGCGTTGCAGCGGGAGGAGGGGTTCAAGACTGCAGTTTAACGGTGATTGAACTGACGCCATCGCGAGCAGGCTCACTCCCACATTGGATTGCAGGCGTACACAAATCATGTGTCCACCAAAAAATCACTGTGGGAGTGAGCCTGCTCGCGATGGCGTCGGCTCGGTTCATATACTCAAACTCGCTGAACGAGTTACTCCTTCACACTCATAAACTCTTCCGCCCAACGGATGTATTCCTCCGGCTGCGTATAAGTATGAGTTAGCTCGGTGGCGCTCAAATCCGCCGCCTGGGTAAAGATCTGCCGCTGCTCGCGCAAGCTGTCGTAGGTCGCCTTGATTGCTGCGAAGTACGCGCCGTGACCGTCGATGGTCACTCGCACGCCCAGTTCAGCCAGGCGTTTGTCATCGCGCAGCGCCGGGTTGCCGTAAGTGACGAGCATCAGCGGCACGCTCAGGTGTTCGGCAATCTGCTCGAGGTGATCGAAGTCGCGCACGCCGACCATGCAAATGCCGTCGGCACCGGCTTTCTGGTATTGCTGGGTGCGGCTGATGACTTCCTGCACCGGCAGTATCCCGGCATTGGTGCGAGCAATGATTGCCATCTCTGTATCGACCCGCGCTTCCAGGGCCGCGCGAATCTTGCCGACGCCTTCCGCCACCCCGATCAGGTCGGTGGATTTGCGGCCGAATTGTGCCGGCAGCAGGGTGTCTTCGATGGTCAGCGCAGCGATGCCGGCGCGTTCCAGCTCGACGATGGTGCGCATCACGTTGAGTGCGTTGCCGTAGCCGTGGTCGGCGTCGGCGATCACTGGCAATTGCGCCACACGGCCAATGCGCGTGGCCTGTTCGGCGAACTCGCTGAGGCTGATCAAGGCGAAGTCAGGGGCGCCCAGCACCTGCAATGACGCAACCGATCCCCCCAGGATGCCCACTTCAAAACCCAGGTCAGCGGCAATGCGGGCCGACATCGGGTCGAAGACCGACGCCGTGTGATAGCAAGCGTTGGACGCAAACAGCTCGCGAAAGCTACGGCGCAAATCTTGATGAGAGAGCCTGGACATATGAGTTCCACCAATACAAAGGAATGGAAAGGCTTGAGCAAAGGTGTCAACGCCGAAGGAACAAAAGGCTATCACGCGGGGGAGGTGAAGATGATGACGAATTTTGCACTGACTTGAGTCAATTGATCAGCGCCTTAACTTCGAAGCCAAAAAAGACCGCAGACCTTATCAGTCTGCAGCCTCGGTGGAGCGTTTAGCGAAAGCGATTTCAGCCGTGTGCTGGCACGCTCCAGATGTTTTTGATTTCGTGGATATTGCCTACGTTATAGCGAGGCATGAAACCGGAGCACGGGGATAGTGCAGTGGTCTTGACCGGGGTATTGATCACGTTGATGCCAGCGTGCATCAGAGGGGTTTGGTTCCATTGGGTCATAGGCTTGTTCATACGGTTGTTCCTTTTTTTATTTATGGGTGCAGGTATTAACTACCCGCGTTCGAGCATCGACAGCGTTTCTTCATAGAAAGCTGTTTCGTGCATGGCAATGCCGGGATAGGTCGGCACATAGTTCTCGTCGAAGCACCAGGCTTCCTCTGTTTTAACGGACCGTTGAGGATGAATAAGCAAACTCAGCGATGCGGACATTGTTGTGGGTGGAAGCTGCTTGTGCACTTCGTACAGTGGGCGCATGTGCAGGATTTCCCCTGGCGCCAGTTTAAGTATTCTTTCTTCGCCAAGAACTGGTCTTTTCCCAGCTTGGATGGGCGCGTCATCAAGTATTTCTCGTGTAACAGTTGTATACCCGTCTCCGCTATAACCCACGGCGTAAATTTCAAAGTCGTGGGTGTGGTTCAGGTCATAGATGAACGTTTCACTTTCATCTTTCGATGAGACCGGAGACCAAAACCCCAAGCGGACAGTAAACAGATCGTTGTAATGCAATACAAAGGCATAAGCGCCGTAGAGACTGTTCCGTGTGCTGAAACCGTCTTGTTGAATAGCGGTATAAAGGTGCTCACTCAACAATGTACGGTTGGTCGCGAGTTGGCGCAGATCTTCCATGATCTTTTGTTTGTCCCGCTCTAGATCGTAAGTCGTTATACGCTCAATAAATGTATTGAGTTTCATGCCGCTTCACTTTGTTGGTCGAGTAAGAAGTTCAGGTGGTCGTTTTGCAGGTTCCTCAACAGTGGCGCGTAATTCAGTGCGGCCTGCTGGTCCGCTTGCTGAATCATCTGAAAGGCCTTCCAGGCGACAGCGGGGTGGTAGTGATAAATCAATTCTTCGGCCACGTTACGTGCCTCTGGATCCTGTGCGGTCTCCAGCAACTCAAGGCTTACCAGGTAGCGTGCGGCGCTATCGTCGTGGGGGAACCAGGCGATCTTGTCCAATGAGGCACGATCAAACACGCCAATGTCTGCGCTTCGGTCGGGCAGGTTGATGCTGCCGATAAAGGCCTTATGCCCATGGCCTGTCGGATTGCTGTCGAACAAAACCTTCGTGCCGTCAATGAATAGCGGGTTGTCGGCGTCGACTATGATTAATTGCCCCAGCGTCAACTTGTCGTCCTGTATTTCATAAAGCTGGACCGGGAAAGACTGATCGTTGATAGCGAAAAGAATACTGTTTCCTGGAACGGTATAGAGCAGCTCTGACGCACCGGCGTTGTCAGGTGCCTTGAGGCCGATGTTGCCATCGCCGTTACAGTGCAATATCAGTGTTCTGGTATGGATGTTTGTCGACTTCATGATCTCTGCACTTCTGGAAGTGTCATGGGTAAGTGCAGTGTTGTTGCTCAACCGATTGGCGAGTCTTTCGATGTGTCTGGTGATGTCCAGGGCTTCAAGGCTTTTTATAATTTGGCTTGGCGATAGGCCTTTGTCTAAAAGTGTCTCGATCATGAAGTGGCCTGCTTTGCTGGATTTTAAAGTGGAGCGTATCAAGAAATAGATTGGTTCAACTATGTCAGTTGTTTGTGGGCTCTCGCATGGTTGATTCTGTGGGTGTAGTTGGTGTGTGTTTTAAGTATGGTGATGGCAGTGATTGAAGGCAAATCGTTAGTTGTTAGTTGATGTTGTGAGTTGTTATTGGATGTTTTGGGGCGTTGTAACAACTCACGCAGAGTACGTTGAGGGTTAATAGAAGTGATCCAGCGATCAGGTTAGCGAGTGCCACTGGACCGTGCCTTCAAACCCGGTTGAATTACGCCGCAACAGCCTGCTGCTGTTGATTGCGCAGCAACACGGCACGTACCGAGTCGCCGGGTTGCAGTTGCAGGCGTTTGGCCGTGAGGCGGTCGACGATCAGGCTGTTGCCCACCCGTCTGGCCTGGGCTGCGGTGATGCGGCAGTTCTCCAGGCGCCGATTGTGGATCAGCCAAACCGGGGCCTGCTCGTCTGGCGTACCGATGGCCAATAGCAGTGGCTGGCTGTCGCGTACGGTGCGAATTTTCGCGATCTGGGCTTCGATCACCGGGCCTGCGTCGAAGATGTCGATGTAACCCTGATGGGCAAACCCTTCGGCGCTGAGGATCTTCAGCGCCGGTTCGGTGTTGGGGTGTGCCTTGCCGATGACGGCCTGGGCCTGTTCGGTGAGCAGGCAGGTGTAGAGCGGTTGGCGGGGCATCAGTTCGGCGATGAACGATTTGCTGCCCAGCCCCGACAGGTGATCGGCGTGGCTGAAATCCATCTTGAAGAAGTGCCGGCCCAGGCTGTCCCAGAACGGTGAACAGCCATGTTCATCGGCGCGGCCACGCAGTTCTGCGATTAACTTGTCGCCAAAAAAGTGCGGGAATTCGGCAACGAACAACAGGCGCCCCAGCGACAGCAACCGGCCGTTACTGCCGTGGCGTTGATCGTGCCGCAGGAAGAGCGAGCAGATTTCCGATTGGCCGGTCATCTCGTTGTTCAGGAACAGCGTCGGAATCTGCCGCTGGATGCCCAGGTCCGGCGACGAGCTGACCGTCAGCCCGACCCGATAGTTGTACCAGGGCTCACGCAGGCCGACGGCGCCGGCCAAGGCACTGATACCAACCACTTGCTGATCGTCGTCTTCAAGGACGAACAAATAATCGGCATCTGCTCGCTCGACCTGTTCGGCGAAGGTGCGCTGGGCCCAGCGGACCCGGTGTGCCAGGCGCTCCTCGTTGGCCGGCAGGGTGGTGAACCCGGGGCCGGCCTGTTGCACCAGATCCATCAAGGCAGGCAGGTCGGTGACGCGAACCGGGCGGACAATCATGATGCAGCTCCTTCTTCGCGCCTGCTCGGGCGCTGTCGTTGGTCACGCGGGCGAGTGAGGCTCACAGGGCGATCAGCCGGAGCGGGCTGCCCTCGGTCACGTTCAGGGCGGCGCACATCTGTGCGCTCAATTGCACCGGCTGTCCTGCCTGGACATCCAGTTCGGCGACGATGGCCCGATAGTCCTTCAGTGAATCGTTGCTTACGAGGTAACTGCCGCGTGCATCAATGATCGAACCCAGTTGTACCGTGCCGGTCTGGCTCTGGGCGATGGAAAGGATGTTCGAGGTGCGCGCATACAGGGTCGGCCCGCCGTCGAAAAGGTCGATGTAGCTGTTGGTTTCAAATCCTTCGCGCTCGAGGATATCGAAGGCTTCCTGGCCATCGGGGTGGATGCGGCCAATGCACGCCTGCGCCGCCTGCGGCAGCATCGGCACGTAGATCGGGTATTGCGGCATCAGCTCGGCGAGAAAGGTCCGGCTTTCCAGGCCGCAGAGCCGTTCGGCCTCGGCATAAGGCAGGTCAAAGAAGTGCTTGCCCACCGCATCCCAGAACGGCGACTGCCCTTCATCGGTGCTGAAGCCGACGATCTCGGTGATCACCGTGTCGGCAAAGCGCTGCGAATGGGCGGCAATGAACAGCAGCCGTGCCCGTGACAGCAACTGCGAAAAGGCTGTTCGCACCAGCGCGGTGTCGATGTGAAAGCCGCGCAGCAAGGTGTGGCCGTTGAGGTCGTGACATAACGACAGCGCCGGCACGCCATGCTCGATGTTCAGTTCCCGGGAAGCGCTGGTGAAGTGGCGATTGCGCAGGCTGTAGAACGGCTCGTTGAAACCGGCGGTGGCCAGGATTTCCGAGCAGCCCACCAGCCGTTGGGCCTGCAGGTCCTCAAGCACGAAGAAATAGTTCTCCGGGCCATGCGCCTCGACGTTTTTTTCGAACGAGGCGCAGGAATCGAGAATCCTCATGCGCAGGCGTTCGGTGTCGTCCGGCAGGGACGTGACGCCGACCAGGCTGTCGCGCGCCAGTTGCTGCAACTGGGGCAGGTCGGTTAGTTCGACTGGGCGTAAGACCAGCATGGACGCACTCCTGTATCAAAGGGTTCGGCGGTTGGCACCGAACCTGACTATCACTGTCAATTTCCACGCGTTAAAGCGGCGGTCGCCTGAATTCTTGTAAGACGCCGCCCTTTTTCTTGTCAGCCGTTGCTCGGATCAGGCAACGCTGTGTTGACGCCGAGCTTGTTCAGGAAAAACAGGTACACCAGACCCAAGGCAATCCAGATCAAGCCGAGTTTTTGTGCATCGACGCCCATGTTGTACATGATGGCCGCGACGATGATGAAGCCAACGACCGGGCAGATCAGGTGACGGATCACCTGACCGGACTTTTTCCGACGCCAGTAATAATTGATGACGGTCAGGTGCAGCAACATGAATCCGCTCAGCGCGCCAAAGTTCACCAGCGAGGTGAGGGTGTCCACGGCGTTGATGAACAGGTAGCAGATCACCAGCGACAGCAGCGCTACCAGATAGATGCTGAGGTAAGGGGTGTTGTGTTTGGGATGGACCCTGGCCAGTACTTTCGGCAGTTTGCCGTCCCGGGCCATACCGAACAGCAGGCGCGAAACCGCCGCTTGCGAAGTGATTGCCACCGCCACACCCCAGGCCAGGGCCGTGGCTACGCCGGTCAGGGTTGCCAGCCAACTGCCGGCAGCCAATTCGGCGATTTCATAGAACGCGGTGTCAGCCGAGGTGAAGCCCATGCCGGCGGCCAGGTCCGTGGCGATCCAGGTCTGCACGATAAAGATCACACCCATCACAAACAGGGTGATCAACGCAGCCTTGCCAACGTTGCGGCCCGGGTCAGTCTTGATTTCTTCGGCGAGGGTGGAAATCGCATCGAATCCGAGGAACGACAGCACCGCAATCGACACGGCTTGCATCAGCAGGGCGAAGTTAAACGTCTCAGGGTTGTACACCGGCGCGAGGGTCAACTGACCGTGGCCGCCGCCGTTGTACAGGGCGTTCCAGGCGTAGAACAGGAAAATCCCCAGCACCACGAGTTGCGCGAGCAGAAAGAGGATGTTCAGGCGCGCGGTGAAGGTGATGCCGCGCAGGTTGACGAAGGTCGCACTGACCAGAAAGGCCAGGATGAAGCCGACTTTGGGAATGTCCGGGTAAAGGTGATTCAGCGCCATGGCCGCATAAACGTAGAGCAGCGGCGGAATCAGCAGGTAATCGAGCAGCATCAGCCAGCCGGCGATAAACCCGACATGCGGATTGAGGCCGCGTTGCGCGTAGGAATACACCGAGCCGGCAACCGGAAAGGCCCGCGCCATACTGCCGTAACTCAGCGCCGTGAACAGCATCGCCAACATGCCGATGAGGTAGGCCAGCGGCACCATCCCCGGTGCTTCGGCATTGACGTAGCCATACACGCCAAAGGGTGCGATGGGGATCATGAAGATCATCCCGTACACCACCAGGTCGGTCAGCGTCAGGCTGCGTTTCAACTCTTGCTTGTAGCCCAATTCTTCTATTTCCATAACACCCATCTCCTTGGGATCAACGCAGCTGCACGCTGCGGGTTTGACGCGATTCCTTTACAACAGCGGCCGCAGATATTCGGTCCAGCGATCGACGCCTTCAGGTGTGCGTAGCAAATCGTTGCGCACCTCGATCAGCACCGCCTCCAGTCCTCTCGCATCGCCGTGGACCGGCACGGTCATGTCGCCCAGCGGATTGATTTTGTACGGCTCGTTACCGGCTACCTTCAAGGGATGCCGGCTCAATCCGTCAAGCAATCGTTGGGCATAGCCCTTGGCTTCGCCAAACAGCACGCCGGCTTCCAGTGTGCGCGGCTGGCCGTGGTAAACCGGGGTGAAGCTGTGAATGCCCACTACGCGAACGGGCCGCTCTTGGGCCAGACGCTGGTCGATCAACGTTTGCAGCCGGTCATGAAACGGTTTGAACAGGCATTCGCGGCGATATTCGCGGGTGGCCTCATCCAGATCCCGATTGCCCGGAATGTCATAAATCTCGCTTTTGGCGGGGATGCTGTCCGGGGCACCGAGTGGCCGGTTCAGGTCGATCAGCAGTCGCGAGTAGTTGGCGGCCAACAAGGTGGCGCCCAGTGCTTCGGACAAGCGTTCGGCCAGCGCCAGGGCGCCGATGTCCCAGGCGATATGCTCGCGAGCCGCGTCGTGACTCAGGCCAAGGTCCGTTAACCTGGCCGGGATGAAACGACTGGCGTGTTCGCACACCAGCAACAGCGGGTGCTCGGAGGCTTCCCGATGCAGGGTGTAGGCGGGCTCGGTAAAAAGACCGAGTTCAGCGGATTCAGTACAGGCGCGCATAGTGCTCACAGCATTCGGCGGGCGACAGCTGTTCCGTCAGTGTCAGCTCCTGGGTTTTAAGGGCGAACCAGGTGTCCAGTAACGCGTTCGGCAGGTTTTCGATCAGTGCCTCACTGTTGCGCAGGCAGTCCAGTGCCTGGGCAAGGGAAGCGGGCAGGGCAACGATGCCGCGAGCGTGGCGTTGTTCTTCGTTCAGGCAGTCGGGCACTTCGTCGGTGATGGCATTCAGGGCCAGGCGTTGCTCGATGCCCAGGCGGCCGGCGATCAGGAGCGCGGCCATCGCCAGGTGCGGCGAAGCCGTGGCGTCCATCGCGCGAAACTCCAGGTTGAATTGCGCCGCCAGCGATTTACCGCCCAGGCTGACGGTCGGGCAAATCCGCAGCGCCGCTTCGCGGTTCTGCTGGCCGAGGCAAGCGTACGACGCGCTCCAGTGATGCGGCTGCAAACGCTGGTAAGACACCGGCGTCGGCGCGGTAAAGGCACAAAGTGCCGGCAAATAATGCAGCACGCCGGCGGCCCAATATTGACCGAAGGTCGACAGGCCGTTGGTGGTGCCGGCGTCGTACAACAGCGGTTGGCCGTTCAGGTCCAGCAGGCTGACATGCAGATGTACGCCGTTGCACACTGCATGCTCGGACGTCTTGGGGGCGAAGCTCACGTCCAGGCCCATCTGCCGGGCGATCTCGCGGGTGATTTCACGCACGTTTACTGCGCGGTCGGCGGCGGCCACGCCGAGGGTCGGGCGGCAGGTGATTTCGTATTGATGCTTGCCGTATTCGGGCAGGAACATTTCCGGTTCGACGCCGCCTGCGCGCAAGGCACTGAGCAGCCAGCCACCAAACTCGGCGCCTTGACGCTGGGCCTCAAGGGAAAATGCCAGTTGTTCAGCCGCGCCAGTGTCCAGGTTGAATTCATGTTCGAACGCGGCGTTGACCTGCACGCCCAGCTCGGCGCGATAACGTTCCACTTCATTGCGCAACAAGGTCCGTGGGCAGGCGCCCCACGGACGCCCATCGGTTTCGCAAATGTCGCCGTGGATGAAATCCAGCGCCGGGGCCTTGGCATCCGGGCCATTGTTGACCGTCACGCGGCTGCTCAAATCGGGAATCAGCCGCAAATCGCCATAAGCGCCCCACGGGTTGGTGGCGGCGATGATGTCTTGCGGGGTCAGGGCGCTGTTGGCCGGCACCCAGCCACAGCCCGCCACCCGGTAGTGTTCGAGCTCGTCGGTGGGAAACGAGCGACCGCGTGTCACGCCGATCAGGTCGGTGGTGACGAGGGTGGTCATGGGCAACGGCGACAGGCGTTCACTCATGGTTGCAGCTCCTGCAACCGGCCGAGCACGGTCTGGGTGTCGGTGATCCAGCAGTAACCCTTGATTGCGTTCAGGCAGGCTTGATGCCGTTGTGGCGTGTAGGTCGCACAGGCATCTTCCACCAGCGTCACCAGGTAACCGCGGTCCGCGGCGTCACGCACGGCCATGTCCACGCATTGGTCGGTGACGATGCCGGCGATGATCAGGTGCCGGGTTTCGAGATTGCGCAGCACGTAGTCAATGTTGGTGGAGTTGAACACCCCGGAGGAGGTCTTGGGCAGGACGATTTCGTTTTCTGTCGGCGTCAGGTCGTCGATGATGCGCGCTTGCTCACTTCCTTTGGGCAAGTGCATGTCCGAGAGCTTGTGATCGAGCGAGCGATCGCGGCCATCGGCGGTCAGGCTTTCGATGATCGTATGCAGCACGTTCTGCCGTGCGCTGCGAAAGGCGCTGAGCAACCGGCGTTGATTGGGCACCACCTGCATGTGCGTGCGCGTCTGGAAATATTCGGCGTCCGGTCCGTTGAGGTGCGGGTCGAACTGCGGCTCGAGCCAGGCCCGCTGCATGTCCACCAGCAACAGTGCGGTGTGGTCGGCAGTGAACGGCAAGTCCCTGGGTGAATGGTGGGGGAGCGTAAACATCCTTATTTTTCCTCCAGCAAGTGGGTGTCGAATTCGGCGCGCAGCGCATCGATGCCTTCCAGGCGATCGGCCAGGTCAGGGCTGCGCAAGGTCAGGCAGGCGATCAGCGCCTCGACCTGAGCCAGTGCCGGGACCAGGGTGTCGAACGCTGACACCGACTCCACCGGCGCACTGATGATCAGGTCCGCCATCTCGCGCAAGGGTGAAGCATAGATGTCGGTGAACAGCACCACTCGCGCATAGCGATTCTTGGCCGCACTCGCCACCCGCAGCGCTTGAGACTGGTAGCGGCGATAGTCGAACACCAGCACCACGTCCTGGCGCTGCACGTCGAACAGCCGGTCCGGCAATTGCGCGTTGTCTTCCAGGGCGAAACAGCCGGGGCGCAGCAGGCGCAAATGGTTAAGCAGGTAATGGGCGAGGAAACTGCTGAAGCGCCCGCCGAAGCAGTGCACCTGATGGCGGGTGTCGAGCAGCCACTCGACCAGAATCCGCACATCTTCGGGCTGGGTCAGTGCATGGGTTTCCACCAGCGCCCGATGGCTGTCCGCCAGATACTGGCTCCAGACGTCGCCTTTTTGCAGATGAGAGCGAGGCTGTAACTGCGCGCTGGGAGACCGCAAGCGATGGTCCATGTCGCTGAGCAGTGCCTCCTGAAAATCGGCATAACCGCTGAACCCGAGTTTTTTGACCAGGCGCACGATGGTCGGATCGCTGACACCGGCATGTTCGGCCAGACGCGACATCGGGCCCAGCCCATTACGCGGGTACTGGTCCAGCAAGGCACGGATGACCTTGCGTTCCGACGGCGTCAGTTCCAGGCCAGGATCGGTGATCAGGTCTCTAAGGGAGGGCATCCGGGCTCCTTGCTGGATGTGGTGTCGGTTTCGTTTCATAAATTGCTAAAACAGTATTTATGTAGCGCTCGCTACATGTCTAGTGAATTTTTCCGTGGTTTTTTAACGCCCCGAAATGGGGCAAAAGCCGCGTGCGCCGTGGGCTACACGGAAGACGACTGAGTGTGTAGTCCATCGCCCTTCAAGTTGTCAGAGATTGCCGAAATCCAACGATCAGCTCAGGCGGCGAGTGCGTGTCGCCGGATGAAACGAAACGCCCTGGATCGCACGTCTTGCGGCACAATTGAACAAATATCCACGGCGTCGAGCCGTTCTTTGTTACACCGACAGGGTGATTATCCGTGCAGGCGACCCGTTTGACCCTGATGTGCCACGCTCGAACCGTCGCACAAAAATTAGCGATCTTTCCTACGAACGAACCCCTGGAAACGGAGTGGATATCGGCGAGGGGAGCGCGTTGTCGCCCGTTCAAGGGAACGCCGCGTTTGCTCTGTGCGCCGGAGTTGCGGACGCAGCAGACGGCCGAGCTGTTTGGCGACGACGTTGAAATTGTCCCGGCGCTGAGGGATTGCGACTTCGGACGCTGGAAAGGTGTACGGATCGACGATCTGCAAAAAGCCGAACCCGAGGCACTTGAGGCCTGGCTCGATGACCCGGCGTCGGCGCCGCATGGCGGTGAGTCGGTAGCCCAACTCGGTGCGCGCGTGGCGCAGTGGCTCAAATCCCTGGAGTCCACACCGGGGCATGTCGTTGCCATCACCCATCCCTTTGTCATTCGCGCTGCATTGACGCAAGTGCTTCAGGCAACGGCCTTCAACCTGATCGACGTTGAACCGTTATCGACCATCGAGTTGCGGTTCACCGGCCGCTGGAGGTTACGCTTGCTCGGCACCGACGCCGAAGGAGCCCTTTGATGAAAAAGCTGCTGGTCATCGGCATCGGCGCCGGCAACCCCGACTACATCACGATGCAGGCCGTGAAGGCGCTGAACCTTGTCGACGTGTTTTTCCTGATGGACAAGGGCCCGGCCAAAGACAAACTGATCGACCTGCGCCGGGAGATCTGCGAGCGCTACATCACTGGCCGCGACTACCGCTTCGTCGAAGCCCTCAGCCCTGAGCGCGAGCGTGGGGAGGTGGACTACACGAGCAGCGTGGACGATCTGAATCTTGCCAAGCAAGTCACCTTTGAACGACTGATCAATGAGCAACTGTCCGATGATCAGTGCGCAGGTTTCCTGGTGTGGGGCGATCCGGCGTTGTACGACAGCACGATTCGGATATTGCAGGCGATTCTGGCCTCGGGCCGTTGCGTGTTCGAGTTTGAAGTGATCCCCGGCATCACCAGCGTTCAGGCGCTGGCGGCGCAGCATAAAGTGCCGCTCAATCGCATTGGCCAATCAATTGAAATCACCACCGGCCGACGGCTCGCGGCAGGGCAGGTGAGCGATGCCGACAGCCTGGTGGTGATGCTCGATGCGCAGGATGCCTACCATCAGGTGGCCGATCAGGAGAGCGAGATTTACTGGGGGGCTTACTTGGGGACACCGGATGAGATCTTGATCAGCGGCAAGCTCAAGGACGTGGCGGATGAGATCGAGCGGGTGCGCAAGGCGGCGCGGCTGGCCAATGGCTGGATTATGGATACCTATCTGGTGCGCAAGCCTTAAAGGTATTGGTGTCTGAGCGGGCCCCATCGCGGGCAAGCCCGCTCCCACAGGGATATTCGGTGTTCACACAACCTGTGGGAGCGGGCTTGCCCGCGATGGGGCCCTTGAATACACCTCAAAAAACGGCCTTGCCCCCACGCCCAAACCGCTCCCGATACACCGACGGCGGCACGCCCACCACCCCGCGAAACGCCACCCGAAAACTCTCCACCGACCGATAACCACACTGCTCGGCAATCTGATCGGTGTTCTGCCCGGTGCTCTCCAGCAACTCCCGCGCCCGCGCCAGCCGCTCGTGTTGCAGCCACGCTTTGGGCGGCATGCCCGTGGCTTCAGTAAACCGGCGCAGAAAGGTGCGTTCACTCATGGCCGCCTCGCTGGCCAGTTCGCGAACTTCCAGCGGTTCGTGCAAGCGCTCGCGCGCCCATTGCATGACGCGTGACAAATCGCTGCGCGGCGTCGGGCTGACCGGTGTGGGAATGAACTGCGCCTGACCGCCGGTACGCTGCGGCGACATCACCAGCCGCCGCGCCACCGAGTTCGCCACCTGCGTGCCGAAATCCCGTGCCACCAGGTGCAGGCACGCATCGATCCCCGCCGCGCTGCCGGCCGAGGTGATCAACTGACCAGAATCGACATAGAGCACGTCCGGGTCCACCAGGATGTTGGGAAAGCGCTCCGCCAGCTCCGTGGTGTAACGCCAATGCGTGGTGGCGCTGCGGCCGTCGAGCAAGCCGGTCGCCGCCAGCACAAACACGCCGGAGCAGATCGACAGCAGCCGCGCCCCGCGTGCGTGGGCCTGGCGCAGGGCCACGAGCAAGTGTTCAGGCACCGCTGCCTGGCGGTCGCGCCAACCGGGAACGATGATCGTGCGGGCGTTTTCGAGCAGTTCCATGCCGCCATCGGCCAGCACTTGAATGCCGCCCATGGCGCGCATCGGGCCCTGGTCCACGGCGACGATACGGTGCTCATACCAAGGGAAATCGAACTCCGGCCGCGCCAGGCCAAAGATCTCCACGGCGATGCCGAATTCGAACGTACAGAGGCCGTCGTAGGCCAGAATTGCGACCAATCCAGGGGCAGGCTGCATTTGGCGGAAAGTTCCCGGTGAGTGTCTTGTGCGCCACTGTAGCGGCAAGTGTCGGGCGGATAAAGTCCCCTCACACCCACTGAGACTTTGGAGTACAGCCCATGACCAGCCTGGTCCGCGAGATTCCCGCCGCCCCGTCGGCGATTGCCCTGATGCATTTCAGCAACCGCCTGACCTTTGAAACCGATTGTTCCGACGTCTTTTCGAGCCAGCAGGCCGGCGAAGTGGATTTTGTCTTGGTGGACGTGCGCGGACCGCTGGCGTTCGAGCGCGGCCATGTGCCGGGCGCGATCAATATTCCGGGGCGATTGCTGACCGCCGAGCGCTTGGCGGATTACCCGAAATCCACTGTGTTTGTGGTCTATTGCGCCGGGCCGCACTGCAACGGTGTGCACAAGGCCGCGGTGAAACTGGCGGCGTTGGGTTACCCGGTCAAGGAGATGATCGGCGGCGTGACCGGGTGGCTGGATGAAGGGTTGGCGTTGAGTAGTGCGGTGCAACGGCCGGCCACCGTTGCCATCGGTTGCGAATGTTGATTCAGCCAAAAAATTTGCAGCCTCGATCCCGTGTAGGAGCTGTCGAGTAAAACGAGGCTGCGATCTTTTGATCCTGGTCCTAAACCGATTCCCACCACCCATCCAGCGTCGCCTGCAACCACTCGAACACGGCTGCATGGGCGGCGCTGTCCTGTGGTCCCCGGGGCAACGGCGATTCAACGCCAAAATGCGCATTGAGCATCGCCACCGACTCGGCATTCCACTCAGGGTGAAACTGCAACCCCACCCGGGTCGGGCCCACGCGATACATCTGCTGCGCGCATTGATCGCTGCTGGCCAGCAATTGCGCGTCGGGCGGCAGGTCGATCGCATCTTCGTGCCACTCGAGCACCTTCAGCATCTGGCCATCGGTGAACGTCACCGGCGTCCAGCCAGTCTCGTAGCGGTTCATGCGCCGCACGTTCCCGCCCAGACTCAGCGCCAGTAACTGCGCCCCCAGGCAAATCGCGAACACTGCCGCGCCCTGATCCAGGCTCGCCATCAGCCACTGGCGCTCGGCCTCCAGCCACGCCGGCCCGGCGTTGGATTCATAAGGCCCGCCCAGCACAATCACCGGCGCCGCACTCGCCGGTGGAAGCTGCCCGAGATCGGCGCGAAAAACCTTGAGCAGGATGTCGCGGGACTTGGCCCAGTCGGCAATGGCACCGGGGCCTTCGGCAGGGTGGTGCTGGATCAGATTCAAGGTTGGCATCAGCGCTCTCTGTCGTTTTTGTGTGTGGCTTTTGTCTGAAACAAGGGTTTGTCCTACAGTCTTTGCACCGCCTTGGCGCAGGCTTCAAGTGACATGAATCCAGGCGCTGTTTTTCTGTAAGTATTTGTCGCTTAAACACAATTTGCTCGCATGAAGCCACTCTAGACTGCCGGCCACTTCGGTTTTTGCTGACCGAAAGATGCTAATCGAACGCTGCCAATAAAAGCCTCCGCACACAGGAGTTATAAATGAAGAAGCTAGTGATGTTCGGTGCCCTGGCACTGTCGATGTTGTCCCTGACCGCTGTGGCCGAAGACGCCAAGCCGATCCGCATCGGTATCGAAGCCGGTTACCCGCCATTCTCGATGAAAACCCCCGACGGCAAACTCACCGGTTTCGACGTGGATATCGGCGATGCGCTGTGTGAGCAGATGAAAGTGAAGTGCACCTGGGTCGAGCAAGAATTCGACGGTCTGATCCCGGCGCTGAAAGTGAAGAAAATCGACGCGATCCTGTCGTCCATGACCATCACTGACGACCGCAAGAAGAACGTCGATTTCACCATCAAGTACTACCACACCCCGGCGCGCTTCGTGATGAAGGCCGGTACCGACATCAAAGACCCGCTGACCGAGCTCAAAGGCAAGAAAGTCGGCGTGCTGCGTGCCAGTACCCACGACCGTTTCGCCACCGAAGTGCTGGTGCCGGCCGGCATCGAGCTGGTGCGTTATGGCTCGCAACAGGAAGCCAACCTGGACATGGTCTCTGGCCGCGTTGACGCGCTGCTGGCCGACTCGGTCAACCTGGACGACGGTTTCCTGAAAACCGACGCCGGTAAAGGCTTCGCCTTCGTTGGCCCGACCTACGAAGACGCCAAGTACTTCGGCGGCGGCGCCGGTATTGCGGTGCGCAAAGGCGATAAAGAGCTGGCGGACAAATTCAACACCGCCATCACCGAAATCCGCGCCAACGGCAAGTACAAGCAAGTGCAGGACAAGTACTTCGCGTTTGACGTTTACGGCGAGTAATCACGCCGTTTGAAAAAGTGGCAACCGTTGACGCGGTTGCCATTTTTTATGCGCTCACCATTGAAATAAGATCCCTGTGGGAGCGACGGTGCGACGATTCGACCTGCTCGCACCGTCGCTCCCACAGGTGATTTTCGTCGTTCAGGCTATTCAGGAGTTACCCATGCAACGCATCGACCATTCATTGCCCTGGAGCCACCTGGGCACCGAACGCACCCTCAGCGTGTTTCGTTATGGCGCGGGCACTCGCAAGGTCTACATCCAGGCCAGCCTGCACGCCGATGAACTGCCGGGCATGCGCACCGCATGGGAGCTGAAAAAGCGCCTGACCGAACTCGAAACCCAAGGCCAGTTGCAGGGCGTGATCGAACTGGTGCCGGTGGCCAATCCAATCGGTCTTGACCAGCATTTGCAAGGCAGCCACATGGGCCGCTTCGAACTGGGCAGCGGCAAGAACTTCAACCGCTCCTTCGTGGAACTCAGTGCTCCGGTGGCGGCGTTGATCGGCGATCAGTTGGGGCACGATGCGCAAGCCAACATTGCGTTGATTCGCCAAGCCATGGGTCAGGTACTTGACGGCTTGCCAGCACCGGCTTCGCAACTTGAAGCCATGCACCGCTTGCTGCTGCGTCATGCGTGCGATGCCGACATCACCCTGGATCTGCATTGCGATTTCGATGCTGCGATTCACCTCTATGCCTTGCCGCAACATTGGCCTCAGTGGCAGTCCCTGGCGGCGCGCCTGAAGGCCGGCGTGGCGTTGCTCTGTGAGGATTCCGGCGGCAGTTCATTCGATGAGTCCTGTTCCTCGCCGTGGTTGCGTCTGGCGCGGGCCTTTCCCGAGGCGAACATTCCACCGGCCAACCTTGCGACCACGCTGGAACTGGGCAGTATGTGCGACACCCGGGTCGATCAGGCCCAGGCCAATTGCGAGGCGATTCTCGGCTTCCTCGCCGAGCAGGGTTTCATCCAGGGCACCTGGCCAGCGGCGCCGAGCGAATGCTGTGAGGGCATGCCGTTCGAGGGCACTGAGTACCTTTTCGCGCCGCATCACGGTGTGGTGAGTTTCCTGCGTGATTCGGGCGAATGGGTAGAGCAGGGCGATGCGCTGTTTGAAGTGGTCGATCCGCTGAATGATCGCGTGACCACCGTGCGCGCCGGCACCAGCGGCGTGTTGTTCGCGATTGATCGTGGACGGTATACGCAGCCGGGGACGTGGCAGGCGAAAGTGGCGGGGCGGGAGCCGATTCGGGCGGGCAAGTTGATTAACGACTGATTCCGAATTGTTGGCGGCTCATAAGGCCCCATCGCGGGCAAGCCCGCTCCCACAGGGGAATGCATTTCAAATGTGGGAGCGAGCTTGCTCGCGATGGGGCCATCAGCAACACCGAAGTCCGATCGTTCCCACGCTCCGCGTGGGAATGCCTCAACGGACGCTCCGCGTTCGGCTTCTGGGACGCGGAGCGTCCCGGGCTGCATTCCCACGCAGAGCGTGGGAACGATCATC
Organism: Pseudomonas arsenicoxydans; assembly: GCF_900103875.1. Classification (NCBI taxonomy): domain Bacteria; kingdom Pseudomonadati; phylum Pseudomonadota; class Gammaproteobacteria; order Pseudomonadales; family Pseudomonadaceae; genus Pseudomonas; species Pseudomonas arsenicoxydans. Next base: position 3,771,919 of record NZ_LT629705.1, read on the forward strand.
AAATACCTGACATCCTTCACAGTGTTAGGCTCTGCCCCGAATCCTGCGCGCTGTGAAGGAAGGTTTATGTTGAAGATTCTCGCTCTGCTGACGCTGCTGGCATCCGCCACCGTCCAGGCTCAAACCCCGCTGCTTAACGATCTGCCGCTCAAGTACCTGGAGCAGGCCAACCCCGAATCCCGCCATCAGCCCCTGGTGATTTTTCTCCACGGTTACGGCAGTAACGAGCAGGACCTGTTCGGGATAAAGGACGAGTTGCCGGCGCAGTACAACTTTCTGTCGGTTCAGGCGCCAGTGAGGTTGGATGAGGACAGTTATCAGTGGTTTCGCAAGAAAGGCGAAGGCGCCTACAACGGTGAAACCGATGACTTGAAGACCAGCGCCAAGGTGCTGCTGGATTTCATCGCCCAGGCGGCGAAGAAATATCAGACAGAACCCGACAAGGTGTTCCTCGTGGGCTTCAGTCAGGGCGCGATCATGTCCTACGAGCTGGCGTTGCGTCATCCCGAGGCCGTGGGCGGGATTGCCGCGCTGAGCGGGCGGATTCTGCCGGTGCTCAAATCCGAGCTCAAACCGGATGAAAAACGCCAGAAGCTGGCGATTTTCATTGGTCATGGCACCGCGGACAAACGCCTGCCCTACAAAGACGGCACCGACGCCGACAGCCTGTTGCAGCGTCTGTCACTCAAGCCTGAGTTCCATGGCTACGAAGGTCTCGGCCACAACATCAATGAGGCCGAGGTGGCGGATTTGAACGCCTGGTTACAGCGTCTCAACCCCTGACTTTACTTGCCGGATACGATCTGCTTGACCAGCGTTTCGTGGCCGGCATTGTCGCTGAGACGGGAAATCACCTGAACGATCGCCATGCGGGTGTTGGACGCGGCCATGACGGTGGTGTCGAGGGTCTTGCCGCCGCCCTGGGTGGCGGTGCTGTCGATCTGCCGCAGACCCAGACCTGTGCCTTTCTGGGTCAGGCTTTTTTCGCTGAGCTTGGTGAAGTCCGGCAGCGCATGGGCTTGCTCGGTGGCGAAGTCGGACGCGGCGGAGTCGAGAAACTGACTGTCGTTGTCTTTGACATTGGCGCCGCCGGGGATGGTGTTTTCAGCGGCGATCACCACCGTTTTCGTGGCCTGGTTGGTGTACATGGTGCCGGTGGCCCCAGCGGTTCCGGCGGCCGCATCGCCGGCGGGCAGCGGGTTGGCGATGAAACCCTTGGGCAGGCTGAACTTGAACTTGCCGCCGAGCATCGAGACCTCTTGTGCGGGCGCTTTATCGCTGGCGGTGGCCTTGGCGGCATGGGCATTCAACGCCCCAAGGCTGGCGGCCGCCGTCAACAACAGGACAACGGCTTTTTTACTCAACAATGACATTCGAAACTCCAGGGATGGTCGCGCTTTGCGGGCGATCATCCCATGGAGGCTGTTATGCATTCCACTCCCTATGGTCAGGTGGGGGGCTTTACTCGTTCGGAATAATCGAGCTTGTCGTACTGACCTTTTCTGTTGATCGCGTCGTGGCGATCACCGCCCCGGCGATGATCAATATCGCCGGAACGATCAGGATCGGTCCGGCCTGGCTGCGCCCTGCGGCGATCAGCAATAACGTCGAGATCAGCGGCGCGAGGTAGGACAGCGCCCCCAGCGTCGCCAGACTGCCGTGTTTGGTGGCGTGGTCCCAGGCAAGAAATGCCATGCCCACCGGCCCAAGGCCTAGCACAACGATGGCGGCCCATTGGTTGAAGTCGGGGCGAACCGTGGTTTCGAACGCCAGGTGACAGATCAGACCGCACACCGCCGACAAACCGCAAATCCCGCCGATGATACTGCTTGGCACTTCGCTGAACCGTCGGTTGATCACCGAATATCCCGCCCAGATCAGCGCACAGCCAAACGCCGCGAGATAACCGGCCACCGGCATCGCCGCGCCCGTCACCGGGGTGTGTTGTTGCATGATGAACGCGGTGCCGGCCAGGCCCAGCACGGCGCCGAGCATTTGCCGCTTTTGCAGCTTTTCTCCGGCGGCGAACGCCGAGAGCAACACCAGCAACAATGGCCACAGATAATTGATCAGGCTGGCTTCGGCGGCGGGCGCGGCTTTGAGGGCGAAAAAATACAGCCCGTGATAAACGAAAATGCCCACGAAACCGGTTGCCCACACGGCCCACGGTTGTCGCCAACTGCTGAAACCGGCGATGCCGCGTCTACCCAGAATCACCAGGCTCACCGCAAACGCTATCCCGAAACTCAGCGTCAGCAGTTCAAAGGGAGGAATGCCTTCGGTGAGGGTGGTCAACAGCGCCAGGCAGGACCAGAGCGCTATCGCGATCACGCCAATGGTTGTGGCGGCTTGGGGGCTTCGGATGAGGGGCGTTGCGAGGCTCATGTCTGTTCCTTCAGCACGTAGCGGGCGACATCCTGGCCCTCTGGGTGTGGAGGAGCTTAGCGTTTGATCGCTGAACGTCCAGCTGCGACCGTCGGATTAACCGGCCGTGCCAGCAAACGTCGGGTAATGCCCAGCATCCCCACGGACACCGCCACCCCCAGGACAAATGCATTCATGCCCATAACGGGCAAGGCCAGCGCCAACACCAGGCAAAACGCCGCGAAGGAATACATGCCGGTGGCGGTTGCGCGCAGCAGGGCGGCCGTAAAGGCCGGGCCGCGGGTCTGTTGGGAAAACACTGCCATCACGCTGCCCAGCACCGGGAACACCGCGAGCAGACCGCTCCAGCCTTCGCCGACCGTGCGGGCCAGAAGCGTGACGGCCAGCGTCAGCAAGGCGCCGGCAATCATGCGCAGCAGCAGTTTGTCTGACTTGGGCGCCGGCCCCGACACGATGGGCTGCACCTTTGGAAACAGGTAAGGCGCCGCCAACAATGCGGTACTGGCCGCGACGACCGAGAACAGCAGCGACGGCGGAACCTGCGAGAGCGCCACCGCCACGCCGGCCCAGACCAGCAGTGAAAGGCTCAATGCCCACGGCCAACCCCTCCGTTGAGCGACCTGGGCATAGGTCACGCAAAAGGCGATCATCGCGAACATCGCCGATAACGCCGCCGTCGCGGACTGAGCGGCGAATGCCTCACCTTGTTCAACGGCGAGGAAGAACAGAATGGGCCCCACCACCACAGGCAATCCCGACAACCAACCGGCCACGCTGGGCCCCCAGCGTTTACCCGCGAGGGAAATCAGCAATAGAAAACCGGGAATCACCAGCAGTTTGAGCATCAGCACGCACGCGTCTCCGACCTGAGTGAGGCGGCAACGTTAGCATTGCGGGCGACAGATTGCCCCACAGATTTACCAATTTTGTATACAATCCAACCCCTGTAGGAGCTGTCGAGTGAAACGAGGCTGCGATCTTTTGATCTTGCTTTTAAAAGATCAAGATCAAAAGATCGCAGCCTCGTTTCACTCGACAGCTCCTACACCGCTCCTATAGGGTTTTGCCTCCCACCTGTTTCTGGATGTTTGTGTGAAATTCAGTTTGCCCAAAGTCGCCACCGCGCCGTTTTGCCCGCCGGAAGTGGCCGGCAGCGTTGCGGTTGACCCGAACGCGTCATTCTTCAAACGGGTCCTGCGCTTTGCCGGGCCTGGCTTGCTGGTGTCCATCGGCTACATGGACCCGGGCAACTGGGCCACGGCCATCGAAGCCGGCTCGCGATTTGGCTACAGCCTGTTGTTCGTGGTGTTGCTGGCGAGTCTGGCGGGGATGGTGGTGCAATGTCTGTGTTCGCGCCTGGGCATTGCCACCGGCCGTGATCTGGCGCAACTGTGCCGCGAGCGCTACAGCACGCGCACGGCGCGGACTCAATGGCTGCTGGCGGAAATCTCGATCATCGCCACCGACCTGGCAGAAGTGCTCGGCTGCGCGCTGGCGTTCCATCTGCTGCTGGGTTGTTCACTGACCTTCGGCATTGCACTGACCGCGTTTGACACGCTGCTGGTGCTGGCCCTGCAAAACCGCGGTTTCCGTCGCCTGGAGGCGATCATGCTGGTGCTGGTGAGCACCATCGGCGTGTGTTTCTTCGTTGAATTGCTGCTGATCAAGCCGTACTGGCCGGACGTTGCCCGCGGCTTTACGCCGTCACTGTCGGCCATTGGCGATGCTGCGCCGCTGTACCTGGCCATCGGCATTCTCGGGGCCACGGTGATGCCGCATAACTTGTACCTGCACACCTCGATCGTGCAGACCCGGATGATCGGCAAGGACCTGGCCAGCAAGCAGGACGCGGTCAAGCTGGCACGCATCGACACCATCGGTTCGCTGGCGTTGGCGTTGCTGGTGAATGCGGCGATTCTGATCCTGGCGGCGGCCGCGTTTCACCAGAGCGGGCACACCGATGTGGTGGACATCCAGGACGCCTATCACTTGCTCGATCCATTGGTGGGCGGGGCGCTCGCCAGCGTGTTGTTCGGCGTGGCGTTGCTGGCGTCGGGGCAGAGTTCGACCTTTACCGGGACCATCGCCGGGCAGGTGATAATGGAAGGTTTTCTGAACCTGCGGATTCCCTGCTATCAGCGCCGGCTGATTACCCGGGGACTGGCATTGATCCCGGCGTTTATCGGCGTCTGGCTGATGGGCGATAACGCAATCGGCAAGCTGTTGGTGTTGAGTCAGGTGGTGTTGAGTCTGCAGTTGCCGTTTGCACTGTATCCGCTGATACGCATGACCAACGACCACAAGCTCATGGGACCGTTGGTGAATCAATGGCCGACGCGGGTGTTGTCGTGGGGGTTGTTTGTGGTGATCAGTGGGGCGAACAGCTGGTTGATCCTGCAGTTTGTGGCGTGACCGGGCGGGCCTGCTCGTGAAAAGCGATGACGCGGTCTACCGCTGAAAGGCCTCCACCACAAAATCGATAAACACTCGGGTCTTGGCCGGCATCAGTGTCCGGCTCGGGTAATACAACGAAATCGGTCCCGCATTCGCGTACCAGTCGGGCAGCAGGCGCACCAGTTCGCCGCGCTCGATATTCGCGGCCACGTCCGGCAACACCAGCAATGTCACCCCCAGACCGAGGATCGCCGCTTCACGCATCGCGGCTGGGTCATTGAGCACGATGTTTTCGGTGATGTTCGCCTGCGCCTCATTGCCCGCGCTGTCCTGCATGACCCATTGGCGAATTCGTCCCGTGCGACTGCCGCGCATCACGATGCCGTCGAATCGGTGCAAGTGTTCCGGACTGTCGGGCAGCGCGCGCCCCGCCATATAGGCCGGGGAAGCCACTGCCACGATATCCGCCGCCGCCAGTGTTCGAGAGATGACCCCGGGCGTCAGTTCGAAACCGCCGCCGATGGCCGCGTCATAGCCCTCGGCAATCAGGTCCACCTGACGGTTTTCGAAGTGCCATTCAGGGCGGATCAACGGGTAAAGCGCCAGGAACCCCGGCAGCAATGGCAACACATGCCCGATGCCAAAGGTCGGCGCGAGGCTGACCTTGAGCACCCCGGCCGGTTCGCTCCGGTCACTGCTCACCGCGCTGATCGCCGATTGCAGCGCCTGCAGATTGCCGCCGATGCTCGCCAGTAGACGTTCACCGGCTTCGGTCAACGACAGCTTGCGGGTCGAACGCTGGAATAGCCGCACACCGAGGTTGCGTTCGAGCATCGCCACGTTGCGGCTGACCGCAGCAGGTGTCAGCGCGAGCAAGCGTGCCGCCGCCGAAAAGCTCCCGGTTTCGGCGCTGCGCACGAAGGATTCAAGATTGGCGAGGGTTTCCATGGCTTCCACCTGATAGCAATGCTTGAAGATGATTCAAGGCATTACCGACTAATCAAGCGCTAATGGCAAGTGCAGTATTCATTCCAACGACAACCCCCTCGGAGTGAACAATCATGAGCACAATTGGAATCATCGGCGCCGGCGCCATCGGCTCGGCCTTTGCCCGGGCGCTTTCACGCAAAGGTATTGAAGTGGTCATCGCCAACAGCCGTGGACCTGAAACACTGGCTTCGCTGGTGGCAGAACTCGGGCCAACGGCGCGCGCCGGCACCCGTGAAGAAGCGGCCGCGCAGCCGATCGTACTGGTGGCGGTCAATTGGTCGAAATTGCCGAGCGCACTGGCCGGTCTGCCGGATTTTGCCGGGCGGATTGTCATCGATGCCAACAACTCAATCGAGGCGCCATCGTTCAAAGCCGTGGATTTGCAGGGACGCATGTCCAGTGAAGTGTTTGCCGAATGGGTGCCCGGAGCACGCGTGGTCAAGGCGTTCAATCACCTGCAGGCGCGTTTTCTGGAAAGCGATCCGGCGGCAGAGGGCGGACGGCGGGTGCTGTTTGTTTCGGGCGATGATGCCCAGGCGAACGCTCAAGTGGCTGCGCTGATCGAGCAATTGGGCTTCTTCGGGATTGATCTTGGGGCGCTGAGTGTCGGGGCGAAATTGGCGCAGTTTCCGGGCGGCCCGTTGCCCACGCTCAATTTGGTGAAATTTGCCTGAAGGCCAGACAAAAAAAGAACCCGGTGCGAGGTGAATCGCACCGGGTGTTTTGCCAGACTGCGGCGGCTCTTCGTGGGTCCCCGCGCAGTCTGTTGAACGCTTTACGCCCGCTCGATCGCCAGGGCCACGCCCTGACCACCACCGATGCACAGGGTGGCGAGGCCTTTCTTGGCGTCGCGCTTGATCATTTCATGCAGCAAGGTCACCAGCACCCGGCAACCCGATGCACCGATAGGGTGGCCCAAAGCAATGGCGCCGCCGTTGACGTTGACCTTGTTCAAGTCCCATTCCAGGTCCTTGGCCACGGCCAGCGATTGCGCGGCGAATGCTTCGTTGGCTTCGATCAGGTCCAGTTGGTCGATGGACCAGCCGGCCTTGCTCAGGCAGCGGCGAGTGGCCGACACCGGGCCGATGCCCATGATCGCCGGGTCGACGCCCGCGTTGGCGTAAGCCGCGATTTTCGCCAGCACCGGCAGGCCGAGGGCCTTGGCTTTTTCGGCGCTCATCAGGATCACGGCGGCGGCGCCGTCGTTCAGCGACGAAGCGTTACCGGCGGTCACCGAACCGTCCTTCTTGAAGGCCGGTTTCAGTTTGCCCAGCGCTTCGGCCGTGGTGCCGGCGCGTGGCTGTTCATCGGTGGCGAAGGACAGCGGATCGCCCTTGCGCTGCGGGATCAGGATCGGCGTGATTTCATCTACAAAACGCCCGGCTTCGATGGCGGCCGTGGCTTTCTGCTGCGAGGCTGCGGCGAAGGCGTCCTGCTGTTCGCGCGTCAGGCTGTATTTCTCGGCCAGGTTCTCGGCGGTGATGCCCATGTGGTAATCGTTGAACGCATCCCACAGCCCGTCGCTGATCATGGTGTCGACGATTTGCGCATTACCCATGCGCAGGCCGGTGCGCGCGCCGGGCATGACGTAGTTGGACAGGCTCATGTTTTCCTGGCCACCGGCAATGATCACGTCAGCGTCGCCGCAGCGAATCGCCTGAGTGGCCAGGTGCAGGGCCTTGAGGCCCGAACCGCAGACCTTGTTCAGGGTCATGGCCGGCACGGTAAATGGCAGGCCTGCCTTGATCGCGGACTGGCGCGCAGGGTTTTGCCCGGCACCGGCGGTCAACACCTGGCCCATGATCACTTCATCGACTTGCGCCGGGTCGAGCCCGGTCTGCGCCAGCAACTGACGGATCACCGCAGCGCCCAGGTCAACGGCGGACACACTGGCCAGCGCACCCTGGAAGCTGCCGATGGCAGTGCGGGTGGCGGCAACAATAACGACGTCTTGCATGGAATGATTCCTCACTGGGCAGCGAACTGCATTTCCGGAACGTGATCCGGCACGATCAGTTTACCGGCAGTCTTGGCGACGATCTCTTCAACGCTGACGCCCGGTGCGCGTTCCTTGAGAATGAACGCGCCGTCCTTGATTTCAAGGTAAGCCAGGTCGGTCAGCACACGCTTGATGCAGCCGGCGCCGGTCAGCGGCAGGCTGCATTTGGACAAGAGCTTGGACTCACCGTCTTTCGAGGCGTGGGTCATGATAACGATGATGTTGTCCGCGCCGGCCACCAGGTCCATTGCGCCGCCCATGCCCTTGACCAGCTTGCCGGGGATCATCCACGAGGCGATGTTGCCTTCGACGTCGACTTCAAAGGCGCCCAGCACGGTCAGATCGACATGACCACCGCGAATCATCGCGAAGGATTCGGCCGAGGAAAAGATCGACGCGCCGATGCGCGCGGTCACGGTTTGTTTGCCGGCGTTGATCATGTCGGCATCGATGGTTTCTTCAGTCGGGAACGGACCCATGCCGAGCAGGCCGTTTTCCGACTGCAGCATGACTTCCATGCCTTCGGGAATGTAGTTGGCGACCAGGGTCGGAATTCCGATGCCCAGGTTCACGTAGAAGCCGTCCTGCATTTCGCGGGCGACGCGTTGAGCCATTTGTTCGCGGGAAAGTGCCATTGTTGTTATTCCTTCATTCGGTCCGGGGGCAGGGGATCACTTACGCACGGTGCGCTGTTCGATGCGCTTCTCGAACGTGCCGCAAATGACCCGATCGACGTAGATGCCAGGGGTATGGATCTGCGACGGCTCCAGCTCGCCGGGTTCGACGATTTCTTCGACTTCGACCACGGTGATCTTGCCGGCGGTGGCGGCCAGCGGGTTGAAGTTCTGAGCGGTGTGGCGGTAAATCACGTTACCGAAATGGTCGGCTTTCCAGCCTTTGACGATGGCGAAGTCACCGGTGATGGATTCTTCCATCAGGTACTTGCGGCCATGGAATTCGCGCACTTCCTTGCCTTCGGCCACCGGGGTGCCGACGCCGGTGGCGGTGAAGAACGCCGGGATGCCGGCACCGCCTGCGCGCATTTTTTCGGCGAGGGTGCCTTGCGGGGTCAGGACGACTTCGATTTCGCCTTTGAGCAGTTGGTCTTCGAACAGTTTGTTCTCGCCGACGTAGGAGGCCACCACTTTGCTGATCTGCCGGTCTTCCAGCAGCACACCGAGGCCGAAACCGTCGACGCCGCAGTTGTTGGAAACCACGGTGAGGTCACGAGTGCCTTTGCGCTTGATCTCGGCGATCAGGTTTTCCGGAATGCCACACAGGCCGAAGCCGCCGGCGATCACGGTCATGCCGTCTTCAAGACCTGCCAGAGCTTCCTCGTAGGAACTCACGCGCTTGTCGAAACCTGCCATATGCACCTCTTTTATTCTTGATGGGCGGCTGGCTAGCCGTATGGGATAGGAGTGTCTCGCTGGAGGATTTATTTGTTAAGTTGATTTTTAAGGTTGATTGATTCATAAAACTCAACAAATAACGGCTTTTCAACTTACAGCTTAATGCTTGTAGCTTACAACTGGAGCGAAGCGACTATGACCGTCAAGCAGATCCGCGCATTCCTGGCCGTGGCCCAGAGCCTGAGCTTTGCCGTGGCATGCGAGCGGTTGCACCTGTCGCAATCGGCGTTGAGCCTCACCATCAAGGCGCTGGAAGAAGGCCTGGGCGGGAGGCTGTTCACCCGCAACACGCGCAACGTGGCGCTGACCGCCGAAGGCGAGTCCCTGGTTCCCCTGGCGCGGCGGTTGATCGCCGACTGGGACAATGCCGAGGACGAACTGCGCCAGCGTTTCACCCTCCAGCGCGGTCGCGTGACCCTGGCGGCGATGCCGTCGTTTGCCGGGAACCTGCTGCCGCCGATCCTCAAGACCTTTCGCGCGCGGTATCCGAAGGTCAACGTCACGGTGAACGACGTGATCAACGAGCAGGTGCTGGAAATGGTGCGCGACCGGCAGGTGGAACTGGGGGTGGCGTTCGAGCCGACCCAGAGTTCATCGCTGGCATTCACGCCGTTGTACATGGACCGCTTCGTGGCGGTCGTGCCGAAGGATTCGCCTTTCGCCGACTTGGAAGATATCGATTGGCAGACCCTGCTCAAGGAGCCGTTCATCACCTTGCAGCGACCGTCGACGGTGCGGGTGATGCTGGAAGAACACTTGCAGGCGCGGGGCATGAAATTGCCGGTGGAGTTTGAAAGCCATCAATTGGCGACGGTGGGGCGGATGGTGGCCAGCGGCTTGGGCGTGAGCGCGGTGCCGGCGTTGTGTGCCGGGCAGATGCGCGAACTCGGCGCACGCTGCATCACCTTGCGCGACCCGGTGGTGGAGCGGGCGATCGGGGTGCTGACCAAACCGGGGATCGAACTGTCGGCGGCGGCGCAGGCGTTGTTCGATATCCTTAAAGCTGAAAATCTGGGCGCGCGATTGACCGAGGGATAAACACAATACCTGTGGGAGCGGGCTTGCCCGCGATGGCGGTGTGTCAGTCGCCAAATTTATTGGTTGTGCCGACCGCATCGCGGGCAAGCCCGCTCCCACAGGGTTTCAGGTTGAATCAGGAAGTGAGGCGCTGGGCCAGGAGCGGAAGCAGCTGCTCGCACGATCCTTCAATCTTCATGTCCAGAAGGTCATCCGCCCGGGTCTTGCCCAGGTTGATCGCAATCAACGGCTTCCCCTGATCCGCCACCGCCCGGCACAACCGAAACGCCGAATACGCCATCAGCGATGACCCCACCACCAACAATCCCGCCGCCTGTTCAACCGCCGCCATTGCCTTGGCCGCTGTCGCTTGCGCGACGTTCTCGCCAAAAAACACCACGTCCGGCTTCATCCGTTCCCCGGCGCACTGCGGACAGTGCGGCACCTGGAACCGCGCCTCGAATGCAGGATCCAGCAGCGTGTCGCCGTCCGGCGCCTGCACTGCATCCACCCCGGCGAGATAGGGGTTTTGTGCCTCCATCAGTTGCTGAATCGAATCCCGTTCGCTGCGTTGCCCGCAATCCAGGCACAGCACTCGGTGCAGGCTGCCATGCAACTCGATCACGTCATGGCTGCCGGCCTGGTCGTGCAAGGTGTCGACGTTCTGGGTGATCAACCCGCTGATCTGCCGGGTGCTTTGCAAACTGGCCAAGGCTTCGTGAGCCACGTTCGGCTGCGCCTGGCGCACGCGCGGCCAGCCGAGCATCGCCCGCGCCCAATAGCGCCGCCGCGATTCCGGGGCCGACAGGAACTCCTGATACATCATCGGTTGCCGGCCTCGCCGCACGCCCTGGTTGTCGCGGTAGTCCGGAATGCCCGAGGGAGTGCTGATGCCGGCACCGGTCAGGACCATAAACGGCTGGTCGACCATCCATTGCTGGAGTCGGTCGAGTTGTTCGCGGATGGGGCGGTCGAGCATGTTCAACACTCCGGGGGCCGTGAGTGTTTGCAGGTTAGCATTTACCGACTGACCCCACGCAACCCCCTGTAGGAGCTGTCGAGTGCAACGAGGCTGCGATCTTTTGATCTTGTTTTTTTAAAAATCAAAGTCAAAAGATCGCAGCCTCGTTGCACTCGACAGCTCCTACAGGTTTTTCAGTGGGTGGTTATTTACGCGCCTCCAGAATCAGGTTGAACGGCGTTTCCGTGGCTCGCCGGAAGCTTTTGAACCCCGCGTCGGTGAAGACTTTGCGCAACCGTGCCTCGCCCGCCTGGGCGCCGAGCCCCAGGCCGACTTCTTGCGACAGCGAGTTCGGGGTGCAAATGAAAGTCGAAGCGGCGTAGTACAGCCGGCCCACCGGGGTGATGTTGTCGTCGAGCTTGTCGTTGGCGAACGGTTCCACCAGCAGCACCGTGCCGTCCGGTTTCAGCGCGTCGTAGGCGTGTTTCGCCGCGCCCACCGGGTCGCCCATGTCGTGCAGGCAGTCGAAATAGCAGACCAGGTCATAGTCGTTGCCGGGAAAGCTTTTTGCCGTGCCCTGGAAGAACCGTGCACGTCCGCCCACGCCACCTTCTTCGGCGCGCTGGGTGGCGACGGTGACGGAGGGCGCGTGGTAGTCGAAACCGACGAAGCGCGAGTTCGGGAACGCCTGGGCCATGATCACCGTGGAGGCGCCGTGCCCGCAGCCGATGTCAGCGACTTTGGCGCCGCCCTCCAGTTTGGCGACGACGCCGTCGAGGGCCGGCAGCCACTCGTTGACCAGGTGTGCTTTGTAGCCAGGGCGGAAGAACCGTTCCGTGCCGCTGAACATGCACGGATGGTGATCGCCCCAGGCCAGGGCGCCATTGCCGCGCATGGCGTTGACCAGTTTGTCCTTGTCATGGAAAAACGATGCAACCACCCCGACACCGCCCGCGATATAGACCGGCGAGTCTTCGATGGCCAGCGCCAGGGCTTGTTCTTCGGGCAGGCGGA